>CAYVJQ010000083.1:14091-31837 GCA_964451725.1 uncultured Nannocystaceae bacterium
TCACGGGTCACGGGTCACGGGTCACGGGTCACGGGTTGTGGGGCCCGGGTCGGTGATCACCCCCTGGATGGCCAGGGCGCACAAGCCGAAGCCCGAGCTCTGCGTGCAGAGATCGGGCTTCGACGGAGGAGAAGGGATTCGAACCCTTGGTACCCGTGAAGGTACTACGGATTTCAAGTCCGGCGCCTTCGACCACTCGGCCACTCCCCCACTAGTCGACCGCACAGGTGGCGGCGCAGTTGGTCGCGGAGCATGCCAAAGCAGGCCGTCCGCGTCCAGGGTCGAGGCTGCTACAGCCCCCGCAACAGGCGCTCGACCTCGCGTCGGCCCGCGGCGTTGGCGGGCGCGAGCTCGAGGTAGGCCTCGAGCGCGTGCCGGGCATCGGAGGATCGCCTGAGCTCGACGTAGCTCTCCCCCAAGCGCCGCCACGTGTCCATGAGCTGGCGACCCTGGGCGTTGTCGATGGCGTTGTCGATGCCCGCTTGCAGGGCCCTGACGGCCGGCCTGTGTTTGTTGCGGTCGTTGTGGATCCGCCCCTCTTGGTAGTAGGCCTCGAACAAGGTGGGGTCGAGAGACTGGGCCTTTTGGAAGGCCGAGATGGCCTGCTCGGTCTTGCCCAGATCGCGGTGGGCGAGGCCGAGGGCGAGGTGGGCGTAGGGGAAGGCGTCGGTCTCGTCGACCACGGGCTGGATGAGGTCGATGGCCTTGGAGGCGGCGCCGTCGTAGGCGTAGAGGCGCCCGAGCAAGGCTGCAGCCTCGAGGTTGGCGGGGTCGAGGTTGATGGCCTTCCTGTAGTGGGCGCGGGCCTCGGCCGGGCGGGCGTTGTACTCGAGGGCCTGGCCCAGCCACAGCTCGACATCGGTGTCGCCCTCGCGGGTCTGGGCCCGCTCGATCTCGGACAGGGCCTCGGTGTAGTCGCCGGTGGCGAGCATGCAGCGGCCGAGCAAGAGGTGGGCGAGGTGCTGGGTGGGGTCGCGCTCGAGGACTTTCTGGGCCAGGGTTTCGGCCTGGGAGGGCCGGTCCTGGGCGAGGCGCAAGGCGGCGCCGGTGAGCAGGAGCTCGGTCGAGGCGGCGGGCGAGTCGAGGCTCGAAGCGATCAATGTATCGAGCTCGTCGAGCTTGCCCTGGCGCAGCAAGGCTCGGCCCAGGGGGGCGGTCAGGCCCGGGAACCCGCCGGTTCGAGCGTGGAGCTCGAACAGGGCGGCCTCGTGTTCGTCGCGCTTGCCGACGGTGGCCAGGAGCTGACTGTGCAGGAGCTGGGCGCCGTTGTCGGTGGGGTCGGCGGTGACGGCCCGCTCGACGGCGATGACGGCCTTGTAGGGCCGATCTTGGTCGCGCAGGAGCCGGGCTCGGGCCTGTTCGATCTTGGATAGGGCTCGGCGACCGGCGGGGCTGGAGGTGGCGTCGGCCGCCTCCAGGCGAGTGAGCTGGGCGTCGAGGTAGCGGGAGGCTTCGTTCTGTTGCTTGGCCTCGACGAGCAGCTCGACCTCGGCGACGATCGCCGGCCAATGGAGGGGCGCGGCCGCGAGCGCGGCGCTGTAGGCCGCCCGCGCCTCTTCGACCTGGAGGTTCAAGGCGTGGGCCTGACCGGTGAGGACCTGGGCCTCCGGATCTCGGGCGCCGGCTTCTCCCATGTTGGCGACATGGGTCAGGGCGGCCTCGAAGTCGCCCGTCAGGAGCTCGTAGCGGGCGATCACCTTGATCACGGCTGGGTCCTTGGGGTGTTCTTGCTCGAGCACGTCGACGGCCCCGCGGGCCAGCGCCAGGTCGTTGTTGCTCATCCACAGCTCGATGCGCGCGATCTGGGCGGGGACCGAGGACTCGTCCGTGCCCAGGGCCTGCTCGAGCAGGCGCATGGCCTCCCCCGTGCGACCTTGGCGGCGAGCGATGTCGGCCCGGGCGCGGAGCAGGCCGGACTTGTGGGCCTTGCTGATCGCCGTGGGTTGGATGCTCTTGCCGACCTCGGCGGCCTCGGCCAGGTAGCCGAGATCGGCGGCGGCCTGCATCTCGGCCTCGCGCAGGGCGAGGTGGTCGGGGGCGGACTCGGCCGCCTTGCGGATGGCTGTGAGGCCGGCGTTGGGATCGGCGGCGATCTGGGCTTGAAGCACGACCAAGCTGGCTGCGCGGTCTCCCGGACGCAGGGCGAGGCAGGCCTCGGCGGCTGTACGCGCGGCTTTGAAGTCGCCCTCTTCGAACAGGGCCCAGGCCCTGTAGAGGATGCTGCGAGCGTCTCCTCCATCGAATTTGGTGAGTGCGTCCTTCGGGTTTCCACCTGCGAGCAGGGCGAGGCCGAGGAGGCGGGTCGCGTGGGCCTCGGTGAGGGCTGCGTGCGGCTCGAGCAGGGACGCGGCGAGCTGCAGGCGCTCGGCGTCGGGGCCGTAGCGATAGTGGAGCAAGAGCGCGGCCTCGGCCTGAGCGAGGGGCTCGTCCTTGGCCTGGGCGAGGGCCTGGACGTACGCCGGGGGAGCGTCGAGATCGAACTTGGCGAGGGTCGCCTCGGAGCGCTCGGTGAGCGAGACCTCGGTCGTCGCCGCGCCCTCTTCGGGGCTCGGGTCCCCGTCGTCCAGGTTGGCCTGGGGTGCCGGCTCTGGATCGGACTCGAGCAGGCCGAGTTTGTCGACCGCCACGAACCCGCCGACCCCCAATACGGCCAGGCCGAGGGCGCCATAGACGAGGTAGCGGCCGATGTTGCGGGGGGGCTCGGGGGCGCCGGCTCCGGTCGCTGTGGGCTTGGGTTTGGGCCCCGGATCGAGGCTGGGCTCGGCGTCGGAGGTCGGCTCGGGGAGTTCGTCCGTGGGTAGGGGGAGGTCTTCGGCGCCCGGGAGTCCGTCGAGCTCCGGGATGTCGAGGTCGGCCTCGAACGCCGGAGCGGGGAAGTTGTCGGCCGGGGTGGGGAAGTTGTCGGTGGGGGCGGGGAAGTTGTCGGTGGGGGAGGGGAAGTCGTCGGCGGGAGAGGGGAAGTCGTCGGCCAGGGCCGGGAACTCGTCGAGGGCGGTGGGGAGATCGGGCAGGCCGGCGGGGCTCGGGAGCTCGGCGGAGGGGGCGGGGAGGTCGAGATCTCCGAGGTCATCGAGATCTCCGAGGTCATCGAGGTCATCGAGGTCATCGAGGTCATCGAGATCAGCGATGCCCGAGCCGGCGGGAGTGGGGAGGTCGAGATCTCCGAGGTCGCCGAGAGTGTGGGTCGAGGTCGCCGAGGGAGTGGGCAGGTCGAGATCGAGGTGCGGCCCGGCCGAGGCTGGGAGATCGAGCTCCGCCTCGTTGAACAGGGATCCGCGCGCCCGAGGCACGGGCAGGTCCATCGCGCTGTCCTCCGCCAAGACCGGGGTCTCGTCGAGGCCGATGATGCCGCTGGGGGACAGGTTGCGCTCTCCGGAGTCGCCCGGGCCGACCGGGCTCGGGAGGTCGAGGTCACCCACCTCGAGGTCATGGCCGGCCGAGAACTCGAACTCATGGACGCCGCTGGCTTGCACCGGGTCCTCGTCGGTGAAATTGGTCACGTCGCCCGCGGTGATCGAGCCGAGCTCGGGCATGTTGTCGAGGTTCCCGGAGAAGAAGGGATCCTCGACGTCGAAGGTGCCGGAGTCGTCGACCTCGAGCACGCCGCTGGAGAAGGCCTCGTGCCGAGAGGGAGGTGGCTCGGGGGAGGACGCGAGCGGGGCCCCGCTCGCGCTGCCGGCTCGGAAAGGACGACCGGGGAGCGGTGGCGCCGATGCCGGGACCGATGCCGGGACCGATGCCGACCGAGGGGGCGCGCTCGCTCGGGTATTCGGGACTGGTGGGGGGATCGGCGGGGCGCCGGGGATTCTCGGCGCGGAGGATCCGAGGCTGGGCGGGGCCGGGACCCTGGGCGGAGCGGAGGGTCCCGGGATCCGAGCTGGGGCGCCTGTCGTGGGTGGCGTGGGAGCCGAGACCGGTGGAGCTGCGGGCTCCGGTGGGGCGCTGAAGCTGGGAAAGGGGAGCTCGTCGTCGTCGTCGCTGGGGAAGGGGAGCGCGTCGTCGTCGTCGTCGGGCAGGCCGATGCTGTCGTCGTCGTCGTCGGGCAAACCGACGGGTGCGGGCCCGCCGAGGGGCATCTCCATCTCGAGGGGCATCTCGAGGGGCGCGTCGTTGGGACTGTGGGGGAGCGTGAGGACGCCGCTGGCGGTCTCGAAACTGACCCCGGGCATGCCGAAGAGGGTCTTGGATGGCGCCCCTCGTCCCGACGGAGGCGGGGGGGGCAGGGAGTCGCCCATCGGCGGAGGAGGGGGGAGGGGGGAGGCTCCGGAGCTGTCCTCGGCCACGGGCGAGTCGAAGGGCGACGGGACCGAGTCGGTCTCGGTGCCACAGCGCGGGCAAAACGGCGGCAGCGCGGCGGAGTCGGCTATCGAGTGGCTGCAATTCGAACAGGTGAACATAGCGACAGGGGGTCCCGCTGGCCGCAGGCGGAGGGATGTGATCATAGCATCGCCTGCGGCGATCTCAGGAATTGGTGAGGGTCCCGATGGTGTGTCGAGATCGAGATCGGGGATGTGCCTGTTACTGTCCTCGCTCGTGATCCTCCGCGACCCGGTCCACGGCCTGATCTCCTTTGCCGACGACGACGGCTCGAGCGGGGCCGGCCGGCTCTTGGTTCAGCTCATGGACACGCGGGAGGTCCAGCGCCTGCGACGGATCCGGGCCCTGGGCCTGGCCGCCCTCGCGTTCCCCGGGGGCGAGCACTCGCGCTTTGCCCACGCGATCGGCTCGGCCCACGTCATGGGTCGCTACCTTCAGCGGGTCCAGGCGCTGGCCGGTGACCTGCCCCAGCGCGACCGCATCGACCCAGGCTGGGAGGCGATCGCCCTGGCGGCCGCCCTGCTGCACGACCTCGGCCACGGACCGCTCTCCCATACTTTTGAACATGTGCTGCCCGGGGGCCGGACCCACGAGTCGTGGACCTCTCAGATTTTGCTCGACCCGGACACGGAGGTGCACCGGGTGCTGCGGGCCTACGACGCCCAGGCCCCGGCCGCAGTCGAGCGTCTGATCCACGGCCAGTGCCCGATTTCGCACCTCGCGCGGGCGGTCTCGGGGACCTTCGACGTCGACCGCTGCGACTACCTCATGCGGGACAGCCATATGACCGGGGTCCGCTACGGGCTCTTGGACCTCGACTGGCTGCTGGCCTCTCTGCGCCTGTACTCGCCCGAGGGGGGCCGTGGGGCGACCCTCGCGGTCGACGGGGCCAAGGGCTTGACCGCGGTCGAGGGCTTCTTCCTGGCCCGCTTTTACATGTATCGCCAGGTCTACCTGCACAAGGCCGTGCGCGCGGCCGAGGTCATGGTCCGGGCCATGTTCCGGCGCCTGTGGACTCGCCACCAGGACGACGCCGCACCCGTGCTCGGGACCCCCGCGGCGCTCGTCGATCTGCTTCGAGGCCGGGAGATCTCGACCGAGGACTACCTGAGCCTCGACGACGCCCAGCTCGACAGCGCCATGTGGCACTACGCGCGCGGCGACGACCCGGTGCTCCGGCAGCTCGCCCAGGGGCTTCGGGAGCGCAAGCTGCTCAAGAGTGTCCGCCTGCGTGCGGAGCCCGGGGAGCCCAGCGATGTCCACGACGCCGAGGTCCACGCCCGCCTCGATCCCCTGGCCCGGGAGCTCGGCTTCGACCCCACCTACTTTGTGGCCACCGACCGGGTCGAGGCCCGGGCCTACGTCGAGGACGAGGCCCTGGTCGTGCTCTCGGGCCCACGCGTGACCAGCTTGGTCGAGGCCTCGCCGGTGATCCACGGCCTCGCCTCGGAGGTCTTCATCTCGCACCGGGCCATGTTCCCGGCGGCCATGCGCGAGCGCGCTGCGGCGGCCCTCGAAGATCTGCGCTGACTCGCGCCCGGCTCGAACCACACACACCCATGGGTCAACGACGCTTCACCGCCGAGCGCTGCGCCACCTGTGGCCTGCATCGACCCTTGTGTGCCTGTGGCCTGCGCCCGAGCCTGACCCTGGGCACCGGGCTCCTGGTCGTCCAGAACAACAAGGAGCGCCACAAGCCCACCAACACCGGGCGGATGATCACCCAGGTCTTGGCCCACGCCGAGTTGGTGCACTACGGAGCTCGGGGTGCGGCCTGGACCGCCGGCGAGGCCCTGACCCGCGCCGACCACGACTACTTTCTGCTCTTCCCTCGGGTCGACGATCCCGAGGGTCCAGACCCCCGGCCCCCGCCGATCTTGACACCCGAGATCGCCGCTCGCCGTCGCCTCGAGCGTCCGGGCGCCACCCCGACCATCGTGGTCCTCGACGGGACCTGGGCCCAGTGCTCCCGCATGAGCCGTCGGGTGCCTGAACTCGCCGCCATGTCGGCGTGGTCACTCGAGCCGGGACCGGCCTCCCACTGGGGGATGCGTGCGGCCTCGGAGCCCAGCCGGATCTCGAGCTTCGAGGCCGCGATCCGCATCGTCGAGCTCTTCGAGGGCCCTGAGCCCGCGCTCGCCATGCAGGTCTACTTCGACGAGGTCGTCGCCCGCATGCAGTTCATGAAAGCCAAGCGGGCGAGCCCGGAGGTCCCTCAGGAGTGGGTCGAGGCCAGGGCCCGCCGCTTCGGTGGTGGATCCTGAGCCGGGAATTCGAGCTTCGCGGTCGTGCTACACAGGCCAGGTGCAGCTCCGAGAGTTGGTCGCCGCTCACCTCCGCCCCACGCGGGAGGAGAGCCTGCTGTTGGAGACCGACTTCACCCTCGCCCTCCACGATCAGGCCGGTCCGATCGGGGCCGAGGCCGTGGCCGGCTGTGGCTGGGGCCTCGACCACTTCGGTGGGGAGCACGTGCTCGCCGCGGCCCTGTCGCGCTCGACCCCGAAGCGCTACGAGCACCGCCTGACCCTCGCGATCACCGATCGGCGGACCATCGTCAACGGCTGGTCCTCGACCAAGGGTGGCCTCAACGACATCCGTTTTTGTGTGCCCCACGACTTGATCACCCGGGTCGAGGTCAAAGACGGGATCCTCGCCAATCACGTCAAGCTGTTCGTCGGCGGGCAGGTGTACGAGCTGGGCTTCACCGAGATCACCGAGCCGCTCGGAAAGTTGTTCACGGCCCTGGCCCAGCTGCACCCTCAGGCCCGGTCCGCGCCGCCCATCCCCCTGCCCGAGGTCAGCGCCACCGATCCCGCCGCGGCCCGGGCCGGCGCCCAGTCTCTGTGGCGTCAAGATCCGCCGATCAACCAGGCCATGATCCACATCGACCAGCTCGTCAGCGGGGGCCAGATCGAGGCCGCCTCGGGCTACGATTTTGTGTGCCGCCTGCTCATGGCCCACCGCAGCGCGATCGCGGGTCCGGGGGGCAGCCCTGCGCTCGGCCAGACCTGGCTCTCGCCCATGAGCGCCCAGGACCTGGGGCACACCTTGGTGGGCATCTACGGGCCCCCCGCCCACTACCAGGTCACCGACGGTTGGGCCTGGCACCAGTTCCGCATCGATCCCAACCGGGACTACCTCGGTGCTGTGCTCTCGGCCCTCGGTGTCGCCGCCTTCGTGGGCCTCGGCTTCGGCTTCTCCCCGGGCGCCGCGATCGCCCATCAGCTCCTGAAGCGCGACCCGATCACCAGCATCCGCGTGGGTATTCGGGACGGGAGCGCCTGTTCCATGTACGTCGTCGAGGGCCCGCGGGGCAAGCTCGAGAACAGCGACGCCAACATGGCATACCGGCTCCACCAAGCCCTGATCCACTCGGCCTACCGGGTGCTCGAGCGCCGCTGCGTGCTCGGTTGGGCGGTCGAGCACGCCGCTTTGTTCCGCTGACGGTAGTCGGCCGACGCGGGCCTGGTTCGCCGACCGCCGTCTCGGCCCGATGCGCTGTCTCCCGACAGATGCGCTGTCTCCCGACAGATGCTCCGTCGACCCGGGGCTGGTGGTCCACCGACGCGGGGGTTCCCGACAGGTGGTCTTAGGGCGGCTGGTGGTCCCTTCGTCGGGTCCTCGGGCTTTGATGTTAGCGTGGCCCCGGTGGAGGACGCGGAACTGCTGACGGCCTGGGCTGGGGGGGACAAGCTCGCGGGCGAGCGCCTCTTCGAGCGCCACTTCGAGGCTGTCGCTCGGTTCTTCCGCAACAAGCTCGCCGCCGACACGGGCCACGAAGACCTGATCCAGCTCACCTTCTTGGGCTGCGTCGAGGCCCGCGAGCGGTTCCGCGGAGACAGCAGCTTTCGAACTTTTCTGTTCGCCGTCGCCCGCAACCAGCTGAGCAAACACTGGAGAGGCCGCAGCCGGGACCGCCTGGACCTCCAGACCATGTCCGTCTTCGATCTCGACGAGAGCCCAAGCGTCGTGATCGCCCAGGACCAAGAGCACTTCCACCTGCTCCTCGCCCTGCGCCGGATCCCCCTCGATCACCAGGTCGCCCTCGAGCTGCACTACTGGGAGTCCATGACCGCCGCCGAGATCGGCGAAGTTCTGGACGTCCCTCTCGGCACCGCCAAGACCCGCCTGCGCCGCGCCAAACAGCTGCTCGCCGCCGAGCTCGGGGCGCTCCACCGAGGCGAGCGCCCCGCCGACGCGACCAGCTCCGGCCTCGACACCTGGGCCCGCGAGGTCCGGTCTTCGCTGACCGACAGTGCGCAGGTCGGCGGTGGGCCCCAGTTCAAGGACTGAAGGGGAGAGAGTCTGCTCCATCGGAGGCCCCCGATGCGCGTTCATATTGTATTCTCTGAACATGGGCGATGAGTCCGGCTGGCGTTTCGATCCTGTGCCCCCATCAGGAGCACGACAGGGGGGAGATCCGGCTCAGTATGTATTTGAGCCGGATATCAACGCCCTCGTTCGGGAGACTCTCCAAAATAGCAATGACCAGCTCGCGCTCGGTCATGACCGGGTAGAGGTGACGTTTCGATCGGTCTCTTTTCGTGGTGAGGCTCTCGACGATATCGCCGAGCTGTTCGACCTGAAGACCCTTCGCGCGCACCTTGCTGCAGTAGAGGTTGCGCGAGCCCGTTTTGAGCGCGGCCTGACGATGTTGGACGGAGATTCGTTGGCCGGACTGTGGATCGAAGACCTGGGCACGACGGGGTTGGTGGGAGAGGAGCGAGGCTCGGGCAATTTTTCGGCCCTGTGTCGGGATCGGTTGTTCAGCGAGAAACAGAGTCTAAGTGGTGGGAGCTTCGGGCTCGGGAAGGCCGTCCTCTGGCGCTTCTCCCACCTTTCCACTGTGGCATTCTACTCTCGGATCTCCTCCGGTCCACATGCCGGGCGCGAGCGCTTCATCGTCAAAGCGTCGCTCCCCTTCCACATTCTCGAGGACGGAGGGGAGTACTCTGGAGATGGGTGGTATGGCGCCGTCGAGCGCCTCCCACAGGGTGGTGCACGAGCGGTCTCCCTGTGGGACGACGCGGCAAGGCACGTCGCTACCCGCTTGGGAGCGCGGATATTTGGTGCAGACGAAACGGGAACCAGCATCCTGGTTCTCGGGTTTGGCGATCCCGCACATGATGACTCTGAAGATGACACTCAGGACACAGCACAACTCGAAGATCGCTTGCGAGAGGTCGCTCGCCGGTCGTTTTGGCCTGCCCTGGCCCGGGGTCGTCTCACCGTCAAAGTGGGGGAGAGGGACGTCGACGTCGACGGCGACGATGTCGAGGGACGCCTCGCCCGCATGTTGAGGACATACGACGCGCGCGGTGAATCGGAGACGCTGTCGAATGTTGGAGATGTGGTCGTCGAGCGCGTGTCTGTGCGCTTGCCCCCGAGAAAAGATGGGGAGCACCAGGGGATCGATGCTGTGGCGGATGTGTTGATTCGCCTCGCGGACGAGGACGAGACGGATATCGGATCCATGACTTGTTTCAGGGGTCCGGGAATGCTCATCGAGCAACGTGACTTGAGACAGATCTCGCTCTCGGCTCGACCTTTTCACGCCGTTTTGGTGTGTGGCGAGGCTGTGCGTGGGGCGACAGAGCACGCCGAGGACCTCGAGCAGTACCTGAGGATGGCTGAACCTCCCGCACACGACCGCTGGGTTCCCACGCCACGCTTGAACGAAGTCTACAAGCCAGGGTGGAAAGTCGCCCTCCGTCGGCTGTTCGAGGCGGCGAGCGGCGCGGTGCGGAAGCACGTCTCGGTGCCCATCGAAACCAGTGACCACGGCCCGGATCGCCTGCGGCGGTTGTTTCGCGCGGGAGCGGTCGGGGGCGGCCGCTCCCAGAGCGACTTCCATTTTCGAGATTTGGCGGCCGAAGTCGTCGACGGGGCTTGGCAGTTCCGCGCGACGATCGTACCCAACCTCCCGACGGACTCGGCTTGGCACGCCGAGGTGGATGTCGAGTTCAGAGAAGAGCGGGGGCGGAGGACTGCTCACGGTACGCTGGCCCAGGTATCGGCGGACGACGCCGACTGCGAGTTGGTGGACGGTAGAGGCCGGATTTCGGCGCCGCCAGGGACACGGGCGGTCTGCATCCGAGGCGAGACCGACCCCCGCACCCACCCCGTCGCGGTCCAAGAGGCAGCCATCGAGCTCGTCATTCGCTCCAAAGTCGGTGATTCGTGACGATCGCACGACGTCGCTACCTGCCCTACTCGTTTGCTAGACATGGGCTCGAGCTCATTGTCGTCGCACTTCGAGTAGGCGAAGAGGTGATCGATCTCGGCGAGGCTTACGACGAGGACCGCAGGATCCTCGACCTCAAACGATTCGTAGGGGAGGGGAACTTGTTCGTCGAAGCGGAGGTGAGGGGGCTGACCGAATCTCTCTTTCTCGACACCTTCCCGCCCCGAGAGCTCGAGGCTCCTCCGGTACGCCTCGCCTTGGTGGGGCAGGATGAAAAGGGTTGGTATCGGGTCGCGGTTCCCATGGCACGTAGGGGGGAGACGGCACGGGGCCTACTCGAGATCGTCCCGGCTCACGGGACGGGGGCCATGAGCGTCGAGGCGGTGGCGATGAGGACTGCAGACGCCCCCCTGGGATCCGATGTTCGCTATGCGGGTCGAGCAGGAATGCGGGTCGCAACCTCCAGTCCCATCTCGCTCTCTCTTCGGGAGATTGCACAACCTCCCGGCGGCGCTCTGGATGTCCGCTGGGAGGACTTCTCCGGTTCCAGCCATCCTCGACGTCGAGCCCGCCCTGGTCGAATTTTCTACCTCGAGCCGACCGCAGAGCCGCCGATTCTCTGGCTGAACAAGGGGGTCGACGATCTGGCAGCCGTCCTCGAGTCAAAAGGTACACGTGGCCCTCGAGCGCGAACACGCGACCTCATCCACCAGGTGATCGCGCTGCCGGTTTGGTACGCGCTCGTTCACCATGCCAGCGCTGCTGTGACCGCGGGAGAAGATGTGGAAGGGTGGAGGCGAGGTCTGCTCGCCCAGATCGCGCCGAGGGTGTACCCCGGCCTGCGCCGAGAGACTGCGTACAAACAGTTGATCGAAGATCTGCTCATTGTCCGCGACGACGCCGGCAGCAGCGGTTCTGCGTTGATCGAGAAACTGCTCGCAGCGATCGAAGACGAGGTCGACCTGGTGTCTGTGGTGACCCGAGCGATCAGAGGACTGTCCACGTGAGCACGCCGCTCATGGGTTTGACCAGCCAGGGGCTGGCCGCGGTCGATGTCGCGTTCCTCGAGGGCACCCCTGAGTTTCTTCCCAGCGACGACAACTACGCCACGCCGATCGCGGGTCACGCCCCGATCGATCTCGGGCGACTGCACCTGCCGGAGCCCGGGATGCCATTGGGGGCAGAGGACGACCCCGTCATTGCGCTCGCCCTCCACCGCGGGCTCGACATCGAGCGCGGTGTGGCGACCGATACGCGGATGTGGGCTTGGCTCGCTGCCTGTCATCTCCCTCAATTACTTCGAAGCCGGTGGGCTACTGGCGAGCGCGCACCGAAACAAGCCCGTTTCATCGGCCGGTTGGTCGACCACGGGCTCGCCCGACTGTGGTGGGCGGCCGAGCTCACGTGCACCGAATCGCAGGCTCCACGAGAGCATCGGGAGGCCCTCGGAGCGCTGTTGATGAGCCAGTACCGAACCGATCGCCTGCTCGGCATGAGCATCGCACGTCATCCTCCAGTGCTCCTCGGGTTTCTCGATGCTCTCGGCGACGACATTCGCTGGCAAGTTCTGAACCAAGTCTGTCAGCGGTTGGGAGTGATGGCGACAACCTACGCGGTCGTGGCGATGACGCGCGACGAGACTCGCTCTCTCGTGTCGGTGGTGTATTCGAAGGTGCTGGCGGAAAGAGAATTTCTCGAGGACACCGAACCTGTCGACTAGCAGATTGGCCCCCCGGGCCATCGATTCGACCGATTCAGTTCCATCTCAGACCCACAAGATGGAAAACCACCGCGAACGGCAGATTCACGAAGTCGTCGTACAGGTCCAAACCACCAAAGTCGTAGAACCTGCCGGGTCTCCAGTGCGGTGAGTTTACTACTGACTGGGTCGTGGATTTGACCACCGCTGCGGGCAGCCTTCGTCGACGAGGGCGACCCTTTGGACTGGGCGCCCAGATCCGAGGGCCCAGAGGAGACAAGGCGGACGTATCGGGGGAGGGGGGTCCACGCGCAGTTTGGGAGGGGCCTCAGCCGAAGGCGAAGCCCGAGACCCCTGCGCACCGATCAACCCCAAAACTGCGAAGTCCCCCCTCCCCCGACTGTCTGAGCATGGACCCCCCTCCCCCGATGCGGCGGCCGTGCCCCGCAAGCAGGATCATCTAGCCGCCCTCGCAAGCAGGACCATCGACTCGGGCTTCGCACACAAGACGGGCCCTCAATCGACGACCAACAGCGCCAGAATCCCGATCCCCACCACCACCCCCGGCACCCCAATCCCCACCAACACCCCCGCCGCAACCAGCGACGCCAACAGCCCCAGCACGATCGGGTTCACCCGAGCCAAGGCGGCCCCGACTCGCGGCGCCCGGACCAAGCTCCCTCGGCGTGGCTCCCTCGGGCTCATCGCTCGCCCCGCGGGAGCGCCGGCATCTCGGCCTCGACCAGGACCTCGACCCGCTCGCCCAGCCAGTCGAGCTGGGCGCGCTCCTCGTTCATCTGCCGCCCGTGCAGGACCTCGGCGATGTGGTGACCAAATATCAGGCCGATGCCGGCGCCACCAAAGACGAACAGTGGTTCGATGACATGCAGCCAGTTCGGGATGAGGTCGGTCATGACCGCACCCGCGATCAGTCCCAGGACGCTGCCGAACACCATCCCGCGGCGTCGGCGTTTGCGGGCGATGCGACCGAAGCTGCGGCGCAGGGTCAGGCGGGCGCCGTCGGGTCGTCGATCGATGCTGACCTCGGCCTCCCGGTTGGACCAGGCCATGCCGCTGTCGAAGTGCTCGACCGTACCTGCGCCGCCGAGGTTTTGCTCGAGCTCGCGGATGATGCGATGCCGGGTCTCGGGGCCGGGCAGGGTGGGCAGGTCACGCTCACTTCGGACCTGGGTGCGCAGGCCGTGCTCGCGGCGCTCGGGCAGGCGGCGGCCGGGGTTGTCGGGCTCGCCGTGGTCGTGGACGAGTGTGTGTCGCTTGCGTCTGTGGGCGAAGGGGGGCGCTGGGATGAGGTCGCCCAGAGGTCCGCCGGCGATCCCAAAGCCGGGTTTCCACTGGTGGTGCTCGGGTGTCTCGGGTGTCGGGGGGGTGTCGGGGGCGTCGAGGTCGAGGCCGACCTCGCGGGCGATGTCCCGCATCTCGTCGGCCGTGAGCGCGGGCAGCCCCGTGCTCGGGACCTCGGTGCCCGGGGACCCCGCGCCCGGGATCGACCCGACCCCGAACACCTGGTGGATGGCGCGGGTGTCGAACAAGGCCGGATCTCCCGGGTCTGCGCTGGGTGGGAGCGGGTTCGGGTTCGGGTTCGGGTTCGGGTTCGGGTCGAGCTGGATCACCTGGGGCGCGGGGGTGGTCGGCGCCGACTCGAGCTCGCCGCGCTCGGGCAGGGGGTGGTCGACGTCGGCCCGAACCCCCTCGAGGGCGTCGAGCAGGGCGCTCATGGTAGGAAAACGAGCGTCGGGGTCGACGCTCATGCCCCGGCGCAGCAGGTTCCGGAGCGCCGCGGGGACCCGGGTGTCGCTCGGCGGTGGGGTGATCCGGCCGCTGACGATGGCCAGGGACAAGGTCCGCAGGTCGTCGGTGGGGAAGGGTAGAAACCCGAACACGGCCTGGAACAGGGCCACACAAAATCCGAACTGATCGCTGCGCGCGTCGGCCCGCTCGCCGAGGTGTTGCTCGGGCGCCATATAGGCGGGTGTCCCCAAGAGCACGCCGTAGCGCGAGAAGCTGGTCGCGTTGGCGTCGGTGTCGTCGGCGAAGGCCTGGGGCTCGCCGCGGTCTTGGTCGGGGGCCCGAGCCAGGCCGAAGTCCAAGATCCGCGGTCGACCGTCGGTGCCCACGAGCACGTTGTCGGGCTTGAAGTCACGGTGCACGAGGCCCGCCCGGTGGGCCGCCGCCAGGCCCTCGCCGGCGGCCTGAAACACCCTCAAGATCTCGCCCAAGCTCGGGCGTCGCTGCAGCCAGCGGCGCAAGTTTTGACCCTCCACGTACTCCATGGCCACAAACAGCTGGCCCTCGTGCTCGCCCACGTCGAACACGGCGACGACGTTGGGGTGGGCGAGCTTGGCGAGGGATTGGGCCTCGTGGCTGAGGTTGCTCGCCCGGTTCCCGGTCAGCTCGGGCTTGAGCAGCTTGAGGGCGACCGTCCGACCCAGGCGCTCGTCCCGGGCCGAGTAGACGATGCCCATGCCCCCCGAGCCGATACAATCGAGGATCGTGTAGCGGCCGATCTTCACCGGCCCCTCGGTCGAACCAAAGAGTCGCGATTTGACCTCACGGCGGAGCCGCTCGAGTTCGAGTTGGGTGACCCCGGGCTCGGGCAGGGTCGTCTCGGGGAGGGCGGGGAAGGGGGCCGGTTGCGCGGACATGGCGAATCGCGGGGGTAGTACCCGGCGCCCCTCGGAGGGATTGCGCCCTGGACAAAAAAACTCGAAACATCGGTGAATATCGGTCTGAGAGCCCGCGCAGCACCCTTCGCGCCGCCCTGTTACCCTGCGCGCCATGTCCTGGGAGGATCCGAGCAGTGAGATCGATGGTCTGGTGTCGACCCTGGTCGAGATTCGTCGCGACATCCACAGGCACCCGGAGCTCGGCTTCGAGGAGCACCGGACCCAGCGGCTCGTGGCCAGCTGGCTGACCCGACTCGGGTACACGCCGCGCGAGTGCGCCAAGACCGGGTTGATCGCCGACCTGCGCCCAGAGCTGCACGAGAGCGGGCGCACGATCGGTCTCCGCGCCGACCTCGACTGCCTGCCCATGCCCGAGCACACGGACCTGGCGTGGCGATCGATCCACGACGGCCGGGCCCACAAGTGTGGCCACGATGGTCACACGGCGATCTTGTTGGGGACCGCGGCGATCTTGGCCCACCACCGGGGACAGGTCGGGGGCAACGTGCGGCTGATCTTTCAGCCAGCCGAGGAGGGGGTCGACGGTGGGGGCGCCAAGGTGATGATCGCCGAGGGCGCGCTCGAGGGGGTCGACGAACTCTACGGTCTACACAATTGGCCGGCCTACCCCAGCGGCGAACTGCGCGTGGCCGCGGGTCCAATCATGGCTCAGGTCCACACCTTCGAGATCAGCGTGCGGGGCGTGGGCGGCCACGGCAGCCAGCCGCAGGACTGCCGCGATCCGATCGTCGCAGGGGCGGCCCTGGTCACCGCGCTCCAGACCGCGGTCTCTCGGGGTATCGGCGCCCAAGGCGGGGCCGTCCTCAGCGTCTGCACCTTCGAGTCGGGGACCACGGCGAATGTCATTCCCGAGGTCGCTCGGCTCACCGGCACTGTCCGCAGCTTCAGTGAGGCCGTGACCGAGCGAGTCCTGGACCGCATGCGGGAGGTCGCCGCGGGCATCGCCGCGACCTACGGGGTCGAGGTCGATCTCGCGCTCGAGGCCGGCTACCCGGTGTTGGTCAACGACGCCGGCTGCGTCGAGGCGGTCGAGCGTGTCGCCCGGGCGGTCGGACTCGCGCCCAGCAGCACAGCGTTGCCCATGGCCGCTGGGGAGGACTTCGCCTACTTCGCCGCCGAGCTCCCCTCGGCCTACTTTTTCTTGGGCGCCGGCCGCGAAGGTGAGGCCAATCCGGGCTGTCACCACCCCGATTTCGATTTCGAGGACGCATTGATCCCCGTGGGCATGCGGATGTTCTTGGGGCTGGTCCGAGATCGGATCGAGGGCGCGGCGTAGGGGGTTGGCGATCGACTGCGAGCCTCGGCGCGGACTCGCCCGACGCCGCGCCGCGCGATCCGCCATGCACTCGCCATGCACTATCAAGCACGCGTCTGGGCGTGCAATATCCATTGCCAGCGCCGCGTGCCCATGCAAGAAATCTGGGGGCTACCCGGCTGTCCCCCCCCGGCCCTGGCTCTGCTCCGTTGCCCATGCGACCGCAACTCGACGCCATCGCGACTTTGTTGGACCAAGGCGCCGCCGACTCGGCGGTGCGCCTGCTTCGGAGCTCCTGGCAGCCCGAGCTCCCCTCGAGTGAGCGCATCCCGATCTACTGCATGTGGATCCGCGGGTTGTGCGAGATCGGCGATACGGCTCACGCCCTGACCCTCGCGCGCCGGGCCTCGGAAGAGTTCCCGCGCAAGTCCGACATCCTCACCGCGCTCGGCAACGTCTTGGACCTGCACGGTGAGCTCGAGCAATCGCGCGACGCCTTCGAGCTGGCCATCGCCCTCGACCCCCTCAGCGTGCTCGCCCACTACAACCTCGGCGCCGTGCTCGAGCGCCTGGGCACCGAGGCTCGGGCCGAAGATTGCTACCACCGGGCGCTCGAGCTCGACGAGGGCTCGCCGTCCATGGTCGAGGCCAACGCGGCCCTGGGCGCGCTCTTGCGTCGTCAAGGTCGGCTCGACGAGGCCGAGGAGATCTACGACGCCTACCTCCAAGAGGACCCGCTCGACGTCGAGATGCTCGTCGAGCATGGGATCTGTCTCTCCGACCTGGAGCGCCTCGAAGAGGCCAACGAGCGGTTCGCAACCGCGCTCTCCCTCGAGCCGGAGCACGGCGGGGCGCTCTACAACGAGGCCATCACCCTCTACCGCATGGGTCGCTACGACCAGGCCCGGGAGACCATGGAGCGGGCACGCCGGGCCGACTGCAACAACCCGCTGACCCTGGCGGTGTTGGGCTCGTGGGTGCTCGGCGATCCGCAGGGTGACCTCGACGAGGCCCTGCAGCTGCTCTACTGCGCCCTCGAGCTCGTGGTCACCCTCCACGATCGGGGCGAGCTCGGTGGCGGCTACGCCAGCCTGGTCGCCGAGGAGGTGTTCGAGTCGCTGTGGCAGACCGATCGCTGCGCCGAGGCCCGCGAGGTCGCCCGCCTGTCCGCGCGCCGCGACTGGATCACGCCACACATGTTCGAGACCATCAACCGGGCCGACCACGGGATCTCTGCCCGGCGTGCCGAGGCCTTCCGGGTCTCAGTCTCGGTCCGGGCGAGCGAGGACGAGCAGGAGCAAGACGAGCCCCGAGCCGAGCGCCCGCGCGAGTGGCCGGCCGACGCCGGCGGCTACACCACCGACCTGACGGTGATCGCCGCCGACGAGGCCGAGGCGAAGGAGCTGGTCAAGCGCTACCTCCACGACATCGAGCGCGGCAAGACGATCTGCTGTGACATCCGCGTGGTCAGTCGCGCCGGCGAGAGCCTCGACAGCGGCCGGGCCCGCGGGGTCGCGTGTGTCGAGGGCGGCCGCGCCTACTTTCGCGGCCAAGCCCGCCGCTGAATCAGGATGATCCGGGTCATC
>CAYVJQ010000084.1:0-4773 GCA_964451725.1 uncultured Nannocystaceae bacterium
GTGACGGGGTTGCCGTCGGCCAGCGGCTCGAACAGGTTGTGATCTCGGCGCCTAGTCGCACATGTCGATGGGCTCGGTTTCACACCAGCTCCACTCGCACTCGTCCCATTCTCCTCCGCCCCAGTCCTCGGGGGGCTCGACCGGGTAGCCGCAGACCTGACCACGGTGCAGCTGCCCATGTGGAGTACGGTCCCCGGTGGAGACTTGGATGAAGCCGAGTTCCAGAGGTTCGCACTCCGACGAGTACTCGAGGAACCACTCCTCGACAACGTCCGCGTCGGGATGCGGTGGGGCACCTTCGGGGGGCTTCATCGTGATGGAATTTGGGCCGGTGGCACGCCAGACCAGCTCCCATGAGCTCTGCACGTCCGGCGAACAGTCGAAGTCGCGCTCGACCAGTACCCGGTGGTCCTCGAAGAATCTGAACCGGGTGACCGATCCAACGTAGTGGCCCCCGGCTTCGTGGCTGGAGTACACGTCAAAGAGCCACTCGGGGGGCTCGGGGTCTTCGTCAGCGATCCGGTGACAGCCGAAGCTGAGGGTGAGCGCAAGCAGGGTTCCAATCGGGAGCAGGGTGTTCATGGCATGGCCTGGCCGACGCGGATGTAGGCGCCAGCATCCGCGTCGGCTCGTTCACCGCCGCCCAGGTGTCGCGCATAACACGCGGGGCACGGTGGACGCACGCGATTGAGGCCCAAACTACAAAACGGCATCTAGAACCCTCCTAGATGCCGAAATTCGAGAGCGGGAGACGGGATTCGAACCCGCGACATTCAGCTTGGGAAGCTGACACTCTACCAACTGAGTTACTCCCGCAGGTCGGGCAGGGTAACCGCTCTGCGACCCTCGGGCAAGCCCCGGCGAGGACCCGGCGAGGACCGGTAGAGGACCGGGCAGGAGGGCCTCGACGGCCTCCTGGGCGCGCCGAGGGAAGCTGAGGTACACCGCTCGCATGGACCACGTGGGGCGAATCTACCGGCCGCCGAGCGAAGCCGCGAGCTTGCTCCTGCAGGTCACGCTCGGCTGCAGTCACAACCGCTGCGTGTACTGCGACATGTACCGGGACAAGAAGTTTCGGCCCAAGCCGTGGGCGCAGATCGAGGCCGATCTGACCGAGGCCGGGGCGATGGGCAGGCAGGCCGGCCGGCGCGGGTTCCGAAGCTCGAAGCTGTTCCTGTGTGACGGGGACGCGCTGATCTTGAGCACGACCCGGCTGCTCCAGATCCTGGCGGGGATCCGTGAGCATCTGCCCTGGGTGGAGCGGGTCGGGACCTACGGGGACACACGCAGCGTGGGCCGCAAGTCGGTGGACGAGCTGAAGCAGCTGCGCGAGGCGGGGCTGGGCATCGTCTATCACGGCATGGAGTCGGGCGACGAGCAGGTGCTCGAGCGCATCGACAAGGGCGGGACCCGGCCCGAGCTGATCGAGACGGCGGACAAGCTGCGGGCGGCGGGACTGATCCACTCGGTGATCGTGCTGCTGGGGATCGGTGGGGTGGAGCTGAGCGAACAGCACGCGAGGCGCACGGGCGAGACCTTGACCCGCATGGACCCGGCCTATGTGGGTGCGCTGACCACGACGATCGTCCCCGGGACGCCGCTGCACAAGAGCGAGCGCGCGGGGGCGTTCACCCTGCCCAGCAAGTTCCGCATGCTCGAGGAGCTGCGCGAGATCTTGGCGGGCAGCGAGCTCTCGAACTGCCGCTTCTCCAGCAACCACGCGAGCAACTACTTGCCGCTGCGGGGGACCTTGCCCGGGGACAAGGCGGGGATGCTGGCGGTGCTCGACGAGGTCATCGCCCTCGGGGACGAGCGCCTGCTCAAGCCGGAACACCTCCGGGGTCTGTGACGCCGAGCCGCTTCGTCTGACCCGAGGGGTCTCGCTCGTGGGCCGTCCTCCGGTATCCTCGGGCGTGGCCGAAGCGAGACCCACCGAGACACTCGACTTGCGGGGGCGCTTCGTGGGCCTGTTCGTGTTGATGCTGGTCGTCCAGGCCTCCCTGCCCTTGTTCGAGGGCTTCGGTGGCCTGAGGAACATCGCCGGGGTCGGATTTGTGTTCGTGTTGAGCTACGCGGGGCTGTTGACGATCGAAGTCCGCCACCGAAAATGGATGTACTTGGTCGCCGTTTTGGCGTCGCTGGTCGGCGGTATATTGATTCCATCCATAGGGTGGTTCTGGCTCGGGCTGCACACCCTGTTGTTCGGGGGAACGGCGGTCCTCGTGGTCACCTGGGCTGTACGCCGCGATCGCGTCACCTTGGATACGGTGTTTGCGGCCCTCTCGGGTTACTACTTACTCGGCTACACTTGGGCGATCGCCTATACCCTGCTCGACACGGTGAGCCCCGGTTCATTCAGCGCGGTGCTGACCAATCCCGGGGATGCTTTTTACTTCAGCTTCATCACCATGTTGAGCGTCGGGTATGGGGACATCGTCCCGATCTCGGCGGGGGGACGTGCCTTGGTCGTCCTCGAAGCGTTGATCGGCCAGGTGTACCTGGTGGTCTTTGTGGCTCGACTGGTCTCCGTTCAGGTCATCCACAGTCAGGACGCGGGCGGGGGTTCAGGTTCAGGTTCAGGCTCTCCCCCGTCTGAGGGAGTCGGCAACAAGAAGTAGAGGGCGGAGCTCAGGGCGAGTCCACGCAGTCGAGTTCGAGGGTCCACTCGAGCGGGTCGGACTCGTCCGCACTGATGATCGTACACTCGATGTCGTAGGCGACCTCCATGGGCTGGCTTTCAGGGTCGAAGACGAGACTGACACCGATGGAGGGCGTGCTTGGGGCGCAGCTGTCGGCGAAGGCCGGCGGCCCACAGTCGGGGGCACAGGCGAGGCGCGCCAGGGAGTAGACTCGGGACACCGAGCCGTCGCCGCACAACCCCCCGCTCCAGTCCTGGATGGAGCGTGCGGAGAGCTGATAGCCCCCACCGACGAGGGCCGTGGTGCCGTCGAGGACACGCGCGGTCGGGCTCCCCTGGTGAGTCACGTCCAGAGCCAGGCGCACGCCTGCCCCCATGCACTCGTCGATGAGCGGAGCGCACAGCTGGGGGTCGACCACGGACAGACCCAGGGGAGCGACCCAGTCGGCCTTGCTGAGGCCGAGGGAGGCCAGCACGGGGTCGCCAGGGTGAAGCTGGAAGTCGGCGACCCGGGCGAAGAGCAAGCTCTGATCGCCGAGATCTCGGACCACGAAGCTGGCGGACGCCTCCCACTGGATGGCCATCCAGAACGTGCCCTGGATGCGCAGCTGGGCTCCCAGAGCGAGGGCCTCCGCCGGCGCCTCGGCCTGGAGAGCGAGGTGGAGGGTGGCGTCGCGGATGCCATCGAGGGTCTTGGAGGGAAGTGGATCGACGGTGCAGCAGCCCGGGCACTCGACCCCTACGGGGCCCGGCCATCCAGGCTCGGCCACGGTCTCGGTCTGGGCGTGGCCGAGCCGCCCGCTCGACCCCGAGCCCCAGCAGTAGACCTCGCCCTGACCGAGAGTACAGGTATGTCCGCCGCCGCCACTGACGGCCTCGACGGCATCGGCGAGTCCCACAGGCCCGACCTCTACGGGCTCGAGCGAGCCGCCGATGTAGTCTTCGATCCCGGGGTATCCGAGCTGGGCGGAGCCGTTGGTTCCCCAGCAGTAGAGGGAGCCAGAGGCTCCGATGGCGCAGCTGTGGGACTCGCCGAGTCCGATGGCGACGGCGGCTTCGCCCAGCTTGACGGGGCCGGCGTCGGCTGGATCCTCGTCATTTCCAATGGACTCCCAGTTGCCGTAGCCGAGCTGCCCCTGGGTGTTGGAGCCCCAGCAGCGTACGGCGCCGCCCTCGAGCAGGGCGCACACGAAGTCCAAGCCGCCCTCGATGGCGATGGCGGCTCCGCCCAGCTCGACCGGCGGGACCGAGGCGGGGCTCTCGTCGTCACCGATCCACTCACCGAGGGTGTAGGCCTCGCTGCCCAGGATCGGGCTCTGCATGCCCCAGCAGCGTACGGCGCCGCCCTCGAGCAGGGCGCAGGTGTTGACCCAGGTCATGGCGAGGTCGATGACGACGCCGCCCGTGTCCACGAAGCCCATGCTGCTCGGGGTTTCGTTGTCGCCGACAGGTCCGAAGGTGGGCTCGCCATAGCCGAGAATGCCCCAGCCCCAGCACACCAGCTCGTCGCTCACGGTCAGGGCGCATGTCTGGCGGGGGCCGACGAAGAGGGCCTTGGCCGCGTCACCCACGTCGACGGGGCCGACGTCGACGGGCAGCTCGTCGTTGCCGACGTTGTCTCCGTTTCCGTAGCCGAGCTGGCCGTTGAAGCCATAGCCCCAGCAATAGACGGCGCCGTCCTCTCGCAGCGCGCAGCTGTGGTTTCTGTTCGCGCCCACGGATACGGCGGGGCCGCCGATGTCGACCCGCCCGCAGGGGTACTCGTCGTCGCCGAGGTCCTCGGTGTGGCCCTGGCCGAGCTCGCCGAATCTGTTGCGCCCCCAGCAGGCGATCTCGCCGTCTTCGAGCAAGGCGCAGCTGTGCGACTGGCCCAAGGCGATGGCCGTGGCAGTCAGCGGCGGTGGTGGCATGGGCGGGGGCATGGGTGCGCCCATGTCGGGGATCCCCACGCTCTCGCTGCTCCAGTCGTCGGAGTCGTCGGAGTCGCCGGAGTCGTCGGAGTCGCCGGAGTCCGAGTCTCCGGTCTCCGAGACGCCCACCTCGTCGGCCCCGCTCGAGCCCTCGCCCGTGTCTGGGCCGCCCTCACCGTCGACGCTTGCTCTGCCAGGGCCGCACGCCAGCATGATTCCGCCCAG
>CAYVJQ010000084.1:4873-28101 GCA_964451725.1 uncultured Nannocystaceae bacterium
CCTCACCGTCGACGCTTGCTCTGCCAGGGCCGCACGCCAGCATGATTCCGCCCAGTATCCACCACAGCCGCGCCCCGTCTTGTCTCGTCATCGAGTCACGATAGCTCAGTTGGAGGGGCCCACCCTCGAACGAGGGATCGGGCGCAGATCCGCGCTCCGATTCCTTCGAGGCCGGGGCGCGAAAGCTCGCGGAGAACACGTGCATCGACCTGTTCCCTCATGGGTGTAGTCGGAAGCCCGAGCGGTCAATCTGGTCATGCCTGTCATGCATCGTGTTTGTCGCCGTGTTTGTCGCCGTGTTTGTTATAGTGACCCTTCTCGGGGTTCTTGACATAGACACCGGAGGCTGTGCTGCCGATAGCCTTGGCAGTCCTCCACAGTCAGGACACGGGCGCGGCTTCAGACTCTGCATCCTCGCCTGAGGGTGTCAGCAAAAAGTAGAGCGCGGGGGTCGTCAACATCGCCAGCGCGCTGGCTGCGATCAGACCCCAGATGACCGCAGACGCGAGCGGAAACCACATCGGGCCCGAGAGCGCGAGCGGGATCATGCCGGCGAGGGTGGTGGCTGTGGTCGAGAGGATCGGTCGTAGGCGCTTGGCGGCGCCCTCCGAGGCCGCGCGGGCCACCGATGCTCCTGCAGCCCGGAGTTCGTTCATAGTCGAGACCATGACGATCGAGTCGTTGACGACGATACCGGTGAGCGAGATGACGCCGATCGCCATGGGAAAGGAGATCGGGAGCCCGGCGAGGATGAAAAATCCGAGCGTGCCGATCAATCCCAAGGGGACCGCGATGAGCATGATCAAGGGTTGAACGAAGGATTGGAACTGAAGGGCGAGGACCGCAAACACCATGAACAGCGCCAGCACGAGCATCATGCCCATAGAGGAGAAGGTCTCCGCGCCGGACTCCGCCTCACCCGCGAAGCGATACTTGGTTCCTGCGGGCCACTTCTCTTGGAGGGCGTCGAGCTCGGGGCGTATGGCCTCGACGACCTCACTGGCGGTGCGGCCGTCGACCCGACTGCTGACCCTGACCGTCCGTCGCCCATCGGCGTGGGTGATGGCGATCGGAGCCTGGACGACTTCGACCGTCGCCACGGCGCCGAGCTGGAGCTGGCGCCCGTCTGGGGTCAGGACCTGCAACATCTCGAGTTCCCAGCGGCTCGTGGGGCCCCCGGGTTTGCCGCGGCGACTGGGCCAGGCTGGGCCCACGACCACGTCGAGATCGGCCTCCACACCACGGTTGGGGAACTGGAGTACGGGGTCCTCGGCCATCTGCGCGCGGACCTGCCGGCCGAGTTCCGCGCTGTCGAGACCGTAGAAGTCGAGGGCCTCACGTTTGGGCACGACCCTGGCCGTGAGCCGGCCGGGGCCGAGGTTGTCACGGACGTCGACTGCTCCCGGGATCGCCGCGAGCAGCTCGGAGACCTGGGTACGGATCTCCCGCAGGTCGTCCATGTCGTCACCGATCAGCTCGATCGCTACCGGGTCGTCCGAGGAGGACCCGCCGACGTCGGGGCGCAACAATATTTCGGCGCCCGGGCAGGCCGACTTGGCGTCGTCGATCCGCGCCCGGATCTCGTCGAGGTACTCATAGGCATTCTTGTCGCGCTCATCCAGGTGGACGAACCTGACCGAGAAGCCGACCAAGTAGCGATCCTCGGTCGGCTGAGTCTGCTCTTGGAGCCCGGACAGGGCCATGGGGCTCTTGCGACCGACGAACTTGGTCACCGCCTCGAAGTACTCCAAGCTCCGAAGCTGCTCGCCGATGGCGTCCGCGCAGCGCTGCGAGTCGTCGAGGACGGCGTCGGGGGCGAGCTCGATGGTGATGCCCATGTCTCGGCCGTCCTCGAAGGGGAACAGCTGACTGGGCATGGTGCGGGCCCCGAACAAGGTCAGGGCCAGCAGTGCCAGGGCGGCGATGACCACGGCGGCGGCCCGACCCTTGGAACCCAGGATATGCCGAGAAATTTTCTCCTCTACCCACGCCGATCCGCGCGCCGAGAGCAAGTCGATCCGGCTGGGGCTCTGGTCGGCCTTGGGACGCAACAGGAACTGGGACAGGGGGATGCAGATGAGCATCGCCACCAAGAAACTCAAGACCAGACAGATGATCGCTGCGATGGGGATCAAGCGGATGAACTTCCCGCTGATCCCTCCGATGGCCATGAGTGGGACCAGGGCGAGGATCGTCGTCAGTTGGCCGGCGAAGGCGGGGCCTGCGTAGGTTCGAACGGTCTTGAGAGCCGCCTCCGCGAAGCCGAGCTTCTCGCCGTAGATCCCTTCATGCATCCCCTCCATCATCAAGATGAAGACGTCCACGAGCAGCCCGAGGGCCAAGATCATACCGACGATGACGATGTTGTTGAGGGTGTAGCCGAGCAGCCAGATGCCGAGCAGCGTGCCCCCGAAGGTCACTGGAATCGCCAACCCGGCGATCAACGCCTCGCGCCACGAGAGCGCCAGCAAGAGCACCAGGAACACCGCGATGGTGGCCTGCCAGGTGTTCTTGAACACAGCCCCGAGTTTGTCTTGGATGTCGATGGAGCCGTCGGTGGTGACCTCGTAGTGGAGCCCCGCGGGCCAGTCGGGGCCCGTGGCGAACTCGTCGACCGCAGCGCGCACCTGGGCGACGACCCCGACGGTGTCGGCCCCCGGTAGGCGGGTCACGGAGACATCGATCGCCGGCGTGAAGGGCTGCCCCTTCCAGCTGAGTTCGACACGGCTGAGCTCGCGCTCGAGGCCGAAACCGACCTCGGCGACGTCCGACAGGCGGACGACTCGACCGCGGTCGAGGCGGGCGATGGGGGCTGCCCTGAGGCCCTCGAGATCTCGGAAGCGCCCGTACATCACCAGTACGGCGCCACCTTCGGGGGACTCGTAGCGGTCCCAGGGTTGGTCGACGCTGAACTTGGCGAGCCGGTCTTGAACCTCGAGGGGAGAGAGCCCGAGCTCGGCCAGACGGCTGGTCAGCAGGCGAACCCGCACGACTTGTTCGCGGTACCCGCTGAGCTTGATCTCGTTGACGCCCCGGACCTGCTCGAGGCGGCGCTCGAGCTGCCGCGCGACCCGAGAGCGGGTCAGGTCGTCGACATCCCCCGAGAGGGCGATCGAGATGATGGGCCGATCGACCACCGAAATGGCTCTGACCTTGGGCTTGCGAACCCCATCGGGGAACTCGGCTTCAGCCTCGGACAACTTGGCGCGCAGGTCGGCCATGGCGGTACCCATGTCGACGTCGACCTCGAACTCCACCGCCAACATGCAGTAGGAGTCGAAAGAGGTGCTGCTCAGCCGTTTGAGGCCCTCGAGACCTTTGAGCTGCTTTTCGAGCTCGATGGTGACCTGATTCTCCATGGTCTCCGGGTCGGCCCCTGGCCATTCGGTGATGACCAAGGCCTGAGGGATCTGGAGATCGGGGTTCGACTCTTTGATGATTCCGTCGAAGGCGATCACCCCACCGCCGAGGAGTCCGACGAGCAGGAGAATCGCCAAGATCGGCCGGACGAAGAGAAAATACGCGAGCCCTCGACCGGTCATGGGGTCTGTCCCCCCTCTCGCTGGAGCGGAAGCGTCGGTTCGTCGATCTCGGCGACCTCCACCTGCGCTCCGACGCTGAGGGCGTGGCGTCCATCGGTGACGACGAGGTCTCCCGCGCTGAGCCCAGCGACGACCTCGACCCCCGACATGTCACGGATGCCGAGGGTCAGCGGGTGGAGGTCGACGGTTCCCGTGGATTCATCGATGACGAAAGTCAGGGGACCGCTCTCCCGTTCGATCAGCGCGTCGAAGGGCAGGAGAAGGCCGCTGTCGGAGACCTGGGTGATGATCCAGCAGGTCACGAACTCCCCGTCCCGGAGCTGGGCGGCGCCGGAGACCGTCCGCAGCAGGACCTCCGTGGTCCGGGACTGAGGATCGATGGACGGGCTGACCGCATAGACCTCCGCGAACACCAGATCGGTGTCTGGGCCGAGAATGGGTTGTTCTCCAGTCGATGCCATGGCGACCTGGGAGCCCGTCAGCAAGACCGCGGTCTGTCCCCGGGCCACGTCCCTGGCCTCGAAGGCCGGGAGCTGGACCGTGAGCTCGAACTCGCTGGGATCGATGACCACGATCGGCGCGAGCCTGAGCCGCTCCTCGGTCGTGTGCCCGGAGAGGGTGCTGTTGAAGTAGTAGTCACCCTCCTCCACGTTGAGGTACGAGATCACACCGTCGAAGGGCGCGAAGATGGATGCCTTCTCCAGCCCGATCTGTGTGCGGGTGAGGGCCGCCGCTTGGGCTTGGGTGCTCGATCGGGATGACCGGGTGCGTGAGCGGGCCACCAAGATCGCCGATTCGGCTGAATCGAAGCGCAACTTGGCGGCGTCGAGGTCGGTCTGCGCGAGGGCACCGGCCCCGACCAAGGCACGGGTTCTCTCGTACTCGGTCTTTGCCGTCCTCAGCTCCGCGCCGGCCGACTTCAGGTCGGCGCCACCCTCCGTCTGCCGCTCCCGGACCTCTCGGAGCGCAGCCTCGCTCGAGGCCACTTCGGCGGCCTGCTCACGGTTGTCGAGGCTGAGCAGGAGCTGTCCGTAGCTCTGATCCTCGCTCGGGCCGCGGACCTCGTCACCGACCTGTAACCTGCGCCCATCTTCGGTGTCGGCGATGAAGGCGACCCGCCCATCGACCTCGAAAGTCAGGATTTCACGTCGCACCGCTCGAATTGTCCCCTGGCCGTAGACCCAGTGTCGGGCGGTGCCGGCGCGGACCCGGTACGCTCGGACGTCGACGAATGAGTTCTGCGGCGCTCCGAGCTCGGGTTCGTCCGCGCAAGCCGTGCTCAGGCCCATCCAGGCGAGTGTGACGGCGACAGCGACAGTGAGCCTCGATTTTCCGCGATGCCACTCGAACATGCCCTGCTTGTCGTTTCAGTCGCCCGACCTTGTCAAGGCGAAGATGATGCGTATTTGGAATCGCCACTCGAGGCACCGTGGCCAACCACGAATCACCCTGTGCCAATTCATGTACAGGTGAAAGGGTGTTTACCATGGTCGTTGGATCACCATGACCGGCAACTGGCCCACCTCGTGTGGAGGCGGGAGCGGAGTTCGAGATCGCAGAGACCGGTCATTGGCTTCGGTGGTCAGCCGAGACCTGGACCCGGTTGGTCTGTCGATTGTAGCGGATGCGACATCATTGTTTCCTCGCCTCCAAACCCGTGCCCGCTGGGCCGACATCGACAATCAGAAAAATTAGTTGATGGTCGACAAGTCCCAAACATCCCCCTGGGTTCTATCGTTCGGAAGGTCTGTGCGATTCTCGACCCGGTGGGGATGGGTTGCACCTCATAATAGGCCGGCCACCTATCAGTATTGCAGATGCGAGTTGAACCGGGATTCGGTGCTGCCGACCGGAGAGCCTCGGGACCGTTGGACGCATCTTGACATTAAGTGCTTTTATTGTCATAACGTCTTCATGCCAGCGAGGTTGAGCGATGAGAAGGCTGCCGTTCGGCGCGCAGGGATCCTGACCGCTGCACGCTGGTGCTTCCTGAACTTCGGGTTTGCGAAGACGGCCTTCGGGGACATCGCCAAGCGCGCCAACCTCTCGCGGACGCTGCTCTACCAGGTCTTCAAGGACAAGGAGGAGGTCTTCCAGGCCGTGTTCGTGGATTGGCTGGTCTCCCGGCAGCCCGCTGCGGAGCGGGCCGCGAAGGGGCCCGGGAGCCCGTACGAGCGCTTGCTCAGCGTGTGCCGGTTGCTGGCGCTCGAACCCTGGGCCGAGATGCTCGGCACGCTCATGGGGGGCGAGTTCCTCGAGGTGTGTGAGCGGATCGACCCCGAGAGTCATGCGCTCTACCGCAAGGTCGCGCGCGAATGCGTCGCCGCGATCCTGGGCGACGAAGCGAGCGCCGAGGTCTTTCTCCTCGCGTTGGACGGGTTGTTCGCAGACCAGCCCTCGATGGCGGTGCTCGAGCAGCGGACGCAGCTGCTCGCAGCGCGCTTCGCTGTCGGCTCGTCGAAGAGAGGAGCGCGGTCGTGACAGCATCACCTGAAATCCAAGAGATCGTCATCATCACCGGTGCGTCTACCGGCATCGGCGCGGCCACGGCACGCGAACTGGCCCGGCGGGGGTTCCACGTCCTCGCGGGTGTCCGGCGGGACCGGGACGCCGATACAATCCGGGGGCCGGATATCGAGCCGCGGATCATCGACATCACCAACCCGGAGCACATCCGGGCGATGGCGACTCGGGTGCACGAGGACCCGCAGGGTCGGGTCCTGCGGGCGCTGGTCAACAACGCCGCCATCGCGGTCAACGCACCGGTCGAGGTCTTCGCTATCGACGCGTGGCGACGCCTGTTCGAGGTCAACCTCTTTGGCCACATCGCGGTTACCCAGGCACTCCTGCCGGCCCTGATCCGCAGCGAGGGTCGGGTCGTCAACATCAGCTCCGTGGGCGGCAAGATCGCCATGGCGACCTACGGTCCCTACGCAAGCACGAAGTTCGCGCTCGAAGCGGTCAGTGACTCCCTGCGGCGGGAACTCGCCCCCCTCGGCGTCCAGGTGGTCGTGGTCGAACCGGGCGCCGTGCGTACGGAAATGGCCGGGCGGGCGATCGCCACCGCCGACGAGCTGGCGTCGACCATGACGCCCGAGCAAAGTCAGCGCTACGGCGGGCTGATGCAAGCCGTCAGCACGCAGACCGCGTTGTTCACCAAGTCGGGCCTGCCGGCTGACGCCGCGGCCAAGGTGATCGCCAAAGCAGTGACCACGGGTCGGCCACGAACTCGCTACACCGTCGGCCGCGACGCTGCACTGCTCACCCGCCTGGCGCGCATCCTGCCTGACCGGGTACTCGACTTCCTGTTTGCCGCGGCGCTGCGTCCCCACTTTCCCGAACAGAGCGAATGAGCACCACGACTCCTGCAACCGACCGCTCGCCGGCCTGCGACCGCCGGTAGGTCTGGCTCGGTCATGAAGATGGCGCGCATTGGCAATCGCCACTCGAGCCTCCGTGACCGACCACGAAATCACCCTGTGCCAATTCATGGCACAGGGTGAAAGTATGTCCTATCGATGTGGTTGTCGGACCATCGGTGATCCGACTGGCAATTGGACCACTGCCGCGAGCCGGACTCAGGGCGCCGGGCTGAGCTCGGCGAAGATGCCGTCGGCGTTTCCGAGGGTGGTCCGGATTCGCTTCCTCGGGGTGTGGTCGGTGACCGGGGACAGGGACCAGCGTCGGAAGAACTTGGCCAGCGCGAGCTGGCCCTCGAGCAGGGCGAGGTGCTTGCCGATGCACATCTTGGGGCCCAGGCCAAAGGGAATGTAGGCGTGGTCGGGGATCGGGGACGAGAACCGCTCGGGGTCGTAGTGGTCGGGGTCGACCCAGTCTTTGGGGTTGCGATGGATGAGGTGTGTCGAGCAGACGATGGTCTCCCCGGCTCGGACGAGGTGCTCACCGAGGTCCGTGTCTTTGGTGGCCAAGCGGATGACCCACATGGCGGCGGGGTGGACCCGCAGGCCCTCTTGGAAGGCACGCCGGCTCAGGCCGAGCTTGCGGACATCGGCCTCGCCCTCGCCACCGAACACCTCCTCGGCCTCGCGCCGGATCTCGGCGGTGATCTCGGGGCGTCCGGCGAGGGTGTGGAGGGTCCAGCTGAGGCTGTTGGATGTGGTCTCGTAGCCCGCGATGAACATGGTGACGGCCTCGTCGCGGATCCCTTGGTCGGACAGGAGGCCCTCGTCGGCCATGTGCAGCAAGGTCCCGAGCAGGTCGTCACCGAGATCGCCGCTTTCGCGTCGCTCCTGGACCATGCCGAGGATGATCTCGTCGATCCTGGCCATGGCCCTGCGAAAGCGGCGCTCACCGGGCATGGGCAGCCAGCTCGGGAGCTTGGTGGTCACCCAACCGAAGGAGATTCGCCCGATCAACAGGGGGCTGAGGACGGAGAGCTCCTCGAAGACCTCCTCGGTCATGGTCCGGCCGAACATGACCTGGAGACCAATGCCCATAGTGATGCGGTCGCAGAGCCGGGCGAGGTCGATGCGGCCGGGCTCGAGGGAGTCGATGACCGTGTCGAGGGAGGCGTTGATCCGGGACGCCATCCCGAGCATGACGCGGGCGCGGAACTTGGGCTGAAGGATACGCCGGCGCTCCAGCCAGGCATCTCCCTCGCGGGTCAGGACGCTGTCGCCCATGACCATTTTAACCCCATCATTAAAGATGGGGCTGCGGACGAAGTTTCCACGGTTGGAGAGCAGGGCCTTGGAGGCCAGGTGGCCGCTGGCGATGAACTTGACCGGGATCCCCGCGATCGGGACTTCGAAAAAGTCACCGTGGGCCGCAAACCATCGGTCGAGGGCGGCGTGGTGCCGGAGGAGGAGCTCAGGGAGGGCTCCGAGGAGGGGGATTCCGAGCACCCGCGGTGGCATGGTTGCGGTGAGTGTGGGGTGGATGACGCTCGAGTCTGCAGTCTGCATTGTGCACCTCCCAGGTACACCCATAGCGTGGCCGATAAATTTCAATTGGGTTAATCGATCCTGTCTTTATTTGAGAAAAGGTCCAAGTCGACACCTTCGGCGCCAAAATAGACATGGTATGGGCCCCAAATACAGTCAGTGTGGAAATATTCGATATGGAAGGGGCGCATCCGGGCCGAGAAATTGGCGTGTTCCAAACATACAAAAGACGGCCGCCGGGTCTCTGAGAACCAGCGCCTGATACGCGAGGGGCGAGGGGTGAGACCGGCCTCAGGGCAGACGCGTGGCGCGCTGTTCAAAGCAGCGCCAACCCGCTGTTCCCAAGGTCAGGTCAGGTCAGGTCAGGTCCCCCGTATCGTGGCCTCGTGATCGGGGAGCGCTACGACTGGCTTGTGAAGCTCATCGAGGATGTCGCCGAGGCTTGCGAGCGAATCGCGCGGACGCTCAGAGGCGACGATCAAGAAGAAGAGGCTCTGGCGGAGCTCGAGGGGCAGACCGACAGGATGCTCCGAGACAGCTACGACCACACAAACCTGGAGCGGGTGGATGCGCGCACAGCCGCGTTGATCCTACGACCACCCGGGAGAGCGCGCAGCTACGCCGCGCTCTTGGCAGCGAAGGCGGATCTGCTGGCGGCGAGGGGCGACCAGGTCGAATCCGGCCGGCTCGCCGCTCGGGCGTTGGTCCTGTACCTGGAGGCGGCGGCCTTGGAGCCCGACTTGGAGCGTGTCGAGGTCGAGGCGATCGTCGCGTTGGTGGAGCGGGATCCGCCCTTGGTGTCGAGCGAGCGCACTACACGGCTCCTCGAGGCGCTCGCGCAGCGCTCGGGCGGAGGATGAAAGGGTGGGCTCGAAGCTCAGCCGAGCTCGCGCTCGAGCGAGCCATCGTTGATCATGGCTTGAAGCTCTTCGTAGCCGCCGATCAGCGAGCCTTTGACGAACACCTGGGGGAAGGTCGGCCATCCACTCCACATCTTGATGGCGAGGCGCGGGCGCCAAGTGTTGAAGTAGTTGCCGTACTCGAGATAGGTGAAGGGGGTACCGGCGTCGGTGAGGGCCCGGCGGGCTTTTTTGACGAACGGATTTTGGCCCATGCCGACGATGACCACGGGATCCTTCTCGACGGCGGCACAGATCTCGGTGACGATCCCGGTGTGGAAGGCGGCCATCTGTGTGCGGACCGACTCGCTTTTGTCGGCTTCGGTGAGCAGGGGCCTCGGTGTGGCGTCGACTGACTCAGGCATATCGCGCGCCTACTAACACGAATGTGAAGGGGGGAGTGGTGGGCCTATTTTGAGCGTCGCGGTGAATGTGTATTGGTTGCGCTGTGCGCGGCCATGACCGTGGGCCTGGCAGGGAAGTGCCCACGGGAATGGGTCCACGACAGGTGGCTTGCGTGGGTTGCGTGCATTGCATTGCGTGGCTGGCGCCCACGATCTGTGGGTTTCTTGTCGGCGGCGGGCCGAGTCGGTAGGCTATAGCGTGGGCTTCGACCCGCCTGTGCAGGAATTCAGTATGTCGTCTACCAAGCTCCCGCCCGACGTCGACATCGAGGGTTTTACCTACTCTGGCGACACTGTTTTAGGATTGGTGGACGTGAGCCACTTCCCGTTGACCTTCGACCGGAAGCTGGGCGAGCCCACCGAACAGTACATCCACGATTTTTATGCGTGGCGCCGGGCCTGCTCGCTGCACGCCTACAAAATGGGCACGGTCCACATCAATGTGATGGACTTCAACGCCTGGAACGTCCCCAAGCCGACGATCCGCAAGCTGATCAGTGAGTACTCCCGACAGGACCTGGAAGAACCCGGGTTTTGCTGGCAGTACCTGGTGATCACCAAGGCGGTGATGCGCGGGGCGATCACGGCGATCTCGTGGATGCGTGGAGACAAGTCGGCCTACACCTTTGTGGCGACCCAGGAAGAGGCGATCACGCGGGCCAAGAAGATGTACGAGGAGCGGGGTCTCTCCGCCCCGGACATCGACCCGAGCTCGTTCGTGTTTGTCCACGATCGCTAGCGAGCGAGCACTGCGACGTTGAACTCAGGGCGCCAGACATAGCTGGGGCCCTGGATCCAATACAATCGTCGCTCTCGCAGCCCAGGGAAAAACCCCTCACGACACCTCGCTTGGCCCTTCCGCCGAGGGCAGTGTTGCCGAAGCGTGCAGTACGCCCGGTACAGCGGCGTTTCAGCGCCTCGCCCTCGACGAAAAATCCGGCGCGAGGCGACGCGATGGGGTTCACCCTGGGCTGCTAGCAGCCCAGGGCCCGAGCGAGGGCGGAGTCGATGGCGGTGAAGTGGTTGTCGGGGCTGTCGACGATGCTCGTGTGCCCGGTGTTGAGGTCGGTCCACCGGGCGGTGCTGTGAAAGGATAGCCACAGGCTTTGGGTGGCTCGCAACACGGTGAGCTCGCAGTGGAGGTCGAGGGTTTCGCTGCGCTCCAAGGGGTAGGCGGAGGCCAGGCGAATACCCGCCCGGATGGCGGCCAGGATCGCGGTGCCGGGCGCGTGGGCGTCGGGGTGTTCGAGCAGGCGCAGGAGCTGGCCGAGCGGGGCATCGTCGAGCAGGTCCGCGAACGGGAGGCCGTAGTGGCCGGGAGGGACCGCGTCGACGACGAAGAGCTGGTCGACCCGGGGTCCGAGGGCGGCGGCGAGCTCGGCCGCGAGCACGCCACCGAAGCCGTGACCGGCGAGCACGAGGGGGCTCGCGGCGAGGTCGTCCGGCAGGTGTTGTAGAGCTTCGAGCAGTCGATCACACAGGGCGGTGGGCGAGAGCGAGGCAGGCTGTTCGCGGCTCGCGGGGGAGATGCCCGGGTAGGTCGCCTCGAATACGCGCGGGGCGAGGGCGCCCGGGTGGTCGAGGGGAAAACCGGCGCCGAGGATGTCGGGGAACAGGACCAGGGTGGGGCCGTCTCCGCTGGCGGGGAGGCGGGAGTCTGGGGGCCTCCCGTGCTCGATGAACAGGCCGCCGAGCGGAGCGCTGGAGTCGGGAGGGGGGAGCTTCGGCGATGCGGGAGGTCGCAGGGCCCGGTCCCAGTCCTCGAGGGCGACCGCGGGCAGCTTGGGGTGGGTGCGCTCGGGTCCGCCGGGGTTGGCGAGGGTGTCGGCGACGAGCGCGAGCACGGCCTCACGCTCGCTCTCGACGAAATAGTGGTGGTCGTCGATCAGGCGCAGGTGCAGGGGGCCGGTGGTGAGGTGGCGCCACCCGGGGACGAAGCGCGGGGCCACAAACACGTCACGGCGCCCGGCGATGGCGGTGATGGGGGCGGAGATCGGCGCGAGCTGGGGCGGGCGCACGCTGTAGTGGGCGACAGCCTCGAAGTCGCCGCGGAGCATGGGCATGAGCAGGGCCTGGAGCTCCGGATCCTCGAACAGGGCCCGGGCACCCGTGAACCCGATCATGGCGAGCACGAGCATGAGCTGAGCGTCGTCGAGACGGTGCAGGAGAGGCGCCTGGTAGTGGGAGGGGGCGGCGGCACCCGAGGCGAAGAGGTGCCGCAGGGGGAGGCCGTGGTCGTGCTCGAGGCGAGTGGCGACCTCGGCCATGATCACGGCGCCCATACAGTGGCCGAACAGGGCGGTGGGTTTGCCGTCGGCGGCGAGCGCCGCGATCGCAGCGACCAGGGGGGCGACCGAATCTTCGATGCGCGTGGGCGGAGCCTCGTCCAGGCGGGCGCCGCGACCGGGGAGGTGGGCGACGACGACCTCGATGTCGGGGCCGAGGTGTGCGGGCCAGCGCGCGAACACGGCGGGTCCACCGGCGGCGTAGGGGAAGCAGATCAGGCGCAGCCGGGCGTGGGCAGCGGGCTGTTGGATTGTGAGCCAGGCCGCCGAGGCCGACTCGGCTTGGGCTGGACCGAGGCTCGGGAGGAGGGTGAGGGCGAGCGCGTGGACGCTGGCGCCCCGGAGCAGATCGGCGACCGGGATCTCGAGGGTCTGGGCCCGGAGCAGGGTGCGGAGCTCGACGGCCATGAGCGAGTCGAGGCCGAGCGCGGTCAGGGGTCGATCCTCGGGGATGTCGCCGGGGGCGATGCGCAGGACCTCGGCGGCGGCGGCGGTGATCCGGGTGTGGAGCTCGGTGAGCCGCTGTGTGGGGTTCAGGGCGGCCCAGGCCGAGCTTGGACTACGGGGGTGGGGGCCAGGGTCTAGGCCAGTGTCGGCATCCGTCTCCGCAGGCTCGCCCGCGCCGACTCGGCCGAGGATATCGAGCAGTCCGTCGAGCAGGTCGGCGCGGCGCAGGTCGTCGACCGAGAGCTGCTCGAGGTCGCGCTTGATGCTCGCGTCGCTGCGGACCGGGGCCAGGGCCGCGCGGACTTGGGCGATGCCGGAGAGCAGGGGGCGGGGTCGCTGGGCGGCGTAGAGGGGGGCGAGCCGAGCCCAGTCGATGTCCGCGAGGGTCACGCTGGGGGGCACAGAGCCGAGCGGGGCGCGGAGCACTGCGGCCATGGCGGTGATGGCCGTGCCCGGATCCATGGCTCGGATCCCGTGCTCGGCGAGGTCATCGGCGGCGTCGGTGTCGGCCATGCCGCCCCCGGCCCAGGCGCCCCAGGCGATGTTGGTGCCGGCCAGGCCGAGCCCGCGGCGGTGGGTGGCGAGGGCGTCGAGGTAGGCGTTTGCGGCGGCGTAGCCGGCCTGTCGGCCGCCACCCCAGACCCCGGAGATGGAGCCGAAGGTGACGAAGGCGGCGAGCTCGAGGCCACGCTCGAGGGCGCAGCTGTGGAGGCTGTGGGCGCCGGCGGCCTTGCCCGCGATGACCGGGTGGAGGTCGTCGAGCTCGTAGCCGGCGATGGTCACCGGGGGCCCGGTGACGCCGGCAGCGTGAAAGATGGCCGTGGGTGTGGAGCCGGCTTCGGCGAGCCGATCGAAGAGGGCGCGGACCGAGGAGGGGTCGCCCGTGTCACAGCGCGCGAGGGTGACCGTGCTCGCGCCGAGCTCGAGCAGCTCGGCGCGCAGGGCCTCTGCCCCGGGGGCGTCCGGGCCCCGCCGGCTGGTGAGCACGAGGGTCTCGACGCCGCCTCGGGCCAACCACCGGGCTGTGTGGGCGCCGAGGGCCCCGGTCCCGCCGGTGATCAGGGCGACCGGCCCGAGCTCGGGGGGCGGCAGGGGGGGCGTCTCAGTCGAGGGCTGAGAGTGGGGGCGAGGCTGAAACCCGGGGATGGGGAGCCGCTCGATGCGGCGGGTGAGCAGGGTCCGTCCGCGCAGGGCGAGCTGGTCGTCGAGCTCGCCCGGCGGCGAGTCGAGGGCGGTGGCGAGGTCGGCCCAGGTCGAGCGGGCCCAGGCGAGCCGCAGGTCTTCGTCCACGTCCGCGCCCGGAGCGTCGAGGTCGAGGAGCCCGCCCCAGTGCTCGGGGCGCTCGAGCGAGAACACGCGGCCGAGGCCCCAGACCATGGCCTGGGCGGGGGCGGGCAGGCGATCGCTGGTGGTCGATGACGTGGATGATGTGGAGACCGCCCCCAGGGTGAGGGTCCACAGGGGCGCGCGCGGGGCCGCGTCGCCGATCGCCTGATAGAGGCGCAGGCTCTGAGCGAGGGCGGAGGGGAGCCCCGAGTCTGCCCGGGCCGGGTCTCCGGCGGGCGGGTGGTCGAAGTGCAGCGCGAGCGGCAGGAGCGACACGAGGGCGGAGGGGGTCTGGGCGGAGGGGGTCTGGGCGGAGGTTTGGGCGATGGCCTGGGCGATGGCGGCGCGAGTTTGGCGGGCGCCGACTCGCAGCAGGCGGGCGTCCGCGGGGAGGGCCGCGAGCAGGGGGTGCTCGAGGTCCTCGGGGGCGAGCACGAGCCAGGTCGCGGGGGCGCCGGGAGCATCGGGGGAGGTCCGGCGGGGGAGGTCGCGCAGCCGGACCCAGCGCTCGGCGTAGCTCCATCCCGGTGTGTCGGAGCGAGGGGCCGCGGGAGCCTGTGTGGGGGCGTCGAGCCAGTAGCGCTGGCGCTGGAAGGCGTAGGTGGGGAGGGTCGGCAGGACGGACGCGAGGGCAGCCGCGGGCTCGGTCTCGGGGGTCGCCAGTACCCGCGCCCAGTCCACGCTCCGGCCGAGACCGTGCAGGGTCGCCAGGCAGCGGAACCAGGCCAGGTCGCCCCGGACCCGCGGGTTCAGGGAGCCGACGAACTCGACCGGCGGCCGCCGGGTGTCGGTCTCCGACTGGGCGAGGCAGGTCGCGGCCATGGCCGTGAGCACGCCCCGGGGCCCGAGCTCGAGCATGACCGTGGCCCCGAGGGTCTCGAGGGTTCGGATGCCGTCGACGAAACGCACGGTCCCGCGCACATGGTCGACCCAGTAGGCCGGGTCTCGGAGCAGGTCCGGGTCGGCGAGGGTGCCGTTGCGGTCGGCGACCAAGGGGATGATCTGGGGGATGATCTGGCCGGGGATCTGGGGCGGGCGCAGGTCGAGCGTGTCCACGAGCGCCCGGAAGGGGGCGAGCATGGGCTGCATGTGGGCCGAGTGAAAGGCGTGGCTGACCTCGAGGCGCTTGGTCTTGCGCTCGAGATCGCGGAAGTGGGTCTCGACGGCGGCGACGGCCTCGAGGTCACCCGAGACGACGGTCGAGAGTGGGCCGTTGAGGGCCGCGATGTCGACCTTTGGACTCGGCCCAGAGAGGGGGTCGAGGCAGGCCTGGACCTCGACCTCGCTGGCCTGGATCGAAGCCATGGCCCCGCCGGGGGGGAGCGCCTGCATGAGCCGCCCGCGAGCGGCGACGAGGGTGCAGGCGTCGGCGAGGGACAGGACCCCGGCGACGTGGGCGGCCACGAGCTCGCCGATGGAGTGGCCCATGACGAAGTCGGGCTCGACCCCGGCGGCCTGGAGGTGTCGGAACAGGGCGAGCTCGAGGGCGAACAGGGCCGGCTGGGTGAACCCCGTTTGGTTCAGGCGGGCGGCCTCGGGGCTGCCGGGTTCGGCGAACATGATCGATCGCAGGGGAGCGTCGAGGACCGGGTCGAAGTGCGCGCAGATCGAATCGAGGATCGCGGCGAACTCGGGGTCGCGGGCCGCGAGCTCACGACCCATGCCCGGCCACTGGGCGCCCTGGCCCGAGAACAACACTGCGAGTTTGGGCCGGCGCTGGGCGAGGGCGCCGCGTCGTCCTCGGGTGGGCTCGGCGGCGGCCAGACGGTCGAGGGCGGCGATCCTCGCGGGGCCCGAGGACTCGACGACGGCGGCCCGGGATTCGAAGTGGGTGCGGGCGGTGGCGAGGGCGAGGGCGAGGGTCTGAGGGGGGAGCTCGGGGTGCGCCCGGAGGTGGGCGGCGAGGGCCGAGGCCTGCCCGCGCAGGGCGAGGTCGGTGGGCGCGGAGATCAGCAGCGGCCAGGCCCGAGAGTCGGGTTCCGTCGGGGGGGACGCGAGAGGGGGAGTCGGGGCTGGGCTGGGGTGGGCCGGAGCGAGGGCCCAGGCGGGCGCCTCCTCGAGGATCACGTGGCCGTTGGTCCCGGAGATCCCGAACGAAGACACGCCGGCCCGGCGGACGCGGCCGGGCTCGCGGGGCCAGGGGCTGGGCTCGCGCAGGAGCTCGACGCCGCCGCCCTCCCAGTCGACCTGCGGGGTCGGGGCGTCGATGTGCAGAGAGGCGGGCAGGAGCTCGTGGCGCAGGGCCAAGAGCACCTTGATCACGCCGGCGACCCCGGCCGCGGCCTGGGTGTGGCCGATGTTCGACTTGATCGATCCCAGGCGCAGGGGTCGATCGGGATCGCGGTGTTCGCCGTAGGTGGCGATCAGGGCCTGGGCCTCGATCGGGTCGCCCAGGCGCGTGCCGGTGCCGTGGGCCTCGACCGCGTCGACGTCCCCGGGCTCGAGTCCACCGGCGGCCAGGGCCGCCCGGATCACGCGCTGTTGGGCGGGGCCGTTGGGGGCGGTCAGGCCCTGGCTGCGCCCGTCTTGGTTGAGGGCCGAAGCGCGCACGAGCCCGACCACGGGGTGGCCGTTGCGGCGGGCGTCGCCGAGCCGCTCGAGGGCGAGCACGCCGACCCCCTCGGCCCAGCCCACGCCGTCGGCCCCGGCCGCGAACGCCCGGCAGCGACCGTCGGGGGACAGGGCCCGCTGGCGGCTGAACTCGATGAAGGTGGCGGGGGTGGACATGACGGCCACGCCGCCGACGAGGGCCATGCCGCACTCCCGGTTGCGCAGGGCCTGAGCGGCGAGGTGGAGGGCGACGAGCGAGGAGCTGCAGGCCGTGTCGACGGCGAGGGTCGGGCCCTGGAGACCGAGCAGATAGGCGATCCGCCCCGAGGCCACGCTGCCGGCGCTGCCCAGGCCGACGTAGCCGGTGAGGGCGTCGTGGTGGTTGATCAGGCGGGCCCCGTAGTCGGCGTACATGAGCCCGATGAACACGCCCGTGTCCGTGCCCGAGAGCGCGGCGGGGGGGATGCCGGCGCGCTCGATGGCCTCCCAGCTGGCCTCGAGCAGGAGCCGCTGCTGGGGGTCGATGGATTCGGCCTCGCGGGGGCTGATCCCGAAGAAGGCGGGGTCGAAGTCGGCCGCGGTGTAGAGAAAACCGCCCCGACGAACCATGGACTTGCCGGTCGCCCCGGGGTCCGGGTCGTAGAGGGAGTCGAGCGGCCAGCCCCGGTCTTCGGGCATGTCGGAGGTGGCGTCGACCTGGCCGTCGAGCAGGCGCCACAGGGCCTCGGGCGAGTCCACGCCACCGGGGAAGCGACAGGCCATGCCGACGATGGCGATGGTGTCGTCGTCGGCGGCGGCGTTGTGATCGTGAGCGTCGGGCCCTGGCTCGGCCCGACGACGAGCGGGGGAAGACGCGGGGGCGGGAGCGCTCGAGCTCGAGTTTGCCGAGCCCTGCTCGAGCAGGCGCGGGGCCAGGCGTTCGGCGAGCAGACCCGCGAGCGCGGTGGGGGTCGGGTAGTCGAACAGGAGGGTCGAGGGCAGGCGCAGGCCAGTGCCGGTCTGGAGCAGGTTGCGCAGCTCGATGGCCATGAGCGAGTCGAGGCCCAAGCTCGACAGGGGCAGCTCGAGGTCGAGGCGCTCGGCGTCCTCGGGAGCCAGGTCCAGGACCGCGCCGGCCGAGCGGGCGACCAGGATCCCGAGCTCGCGGACACGCTCGTCCTCGTCGAGGGGGGCGAGCCGGTTCAGGAGCACGGTGGGGGCGTCACTCGAGCCCGCGCTGAGGCGCTCGGTCCGGCCGGGACCCAGATTGCCGCCCGCGACACCGCGGCGAGCACCGACGAGAGCGCGGAGCAGGGCCGGGCGGGCGCTGGGATCGAGGGCTGCGAGCGTGGCGAGGTCGAAGCGCGCGGGGATCAGCAGGGCCTCGGGCCGATCGAGGGCCGCGTCCAGGAGCGCGCAGCCCTGGGCGGGGGTCAGGGGCGGGAGGCCCTGCCGGCGCATGCGGGCGAGGTCCGCGTCGCCGAGTCGAGACGCCATGCCGCCCTCGGCCCACGGTCCCCAGGCCAGGCTGGTCGCGCGCTGGCCCCGGGCACGGCGGGCGGCCGCGAGCGCGTCGAGGGTGGCGTTGGCGGCCGCGTAGTTGGCCTGACCCGGGTTGCCGAGCACACCGGCGAGCGACGAGAACAACACGAAGGCGCTCAGATCGAGCTTCGCCGTGAGGGCATCGAGGACCCGGGCCCCCTCGACCTTGGCCGCGAACACGGCCGCGAGGCGGGACCGGTCGAGGCTCGCCAAGGTCCCGTCGTCGACGACCCCGGCGATGTGGAACACGGCGCACAGGGGGTGCTCGCTGGGGATGGTGGCGAGCAGGGCCGAGACCGCGTCCGGGTTGGAGACGTCGCAGGCTGTGATCTCGACCTCGACCTTGGGACCTGGGTGGGTACCGAGGGTCTCGAGCGCGGCCTCGAGGGCCGGGGCACCCGGGGCTCGCCGACCCCGGCGCGAGCAGATCAGCAGTCGTCGAACACCGCGCTCGGCGACCAGGTGGCGGGCGATCAGAGAGCCGATGCCCCCGGTCGCGCCGGTCATCAACACCGTGCCCGAGGCGAGGTCGGGTGTCCCCAGATCGGAGGCGGTCGTCTCGGGCTCGGCGGCCTGGGATTCGAGTTTGGCGATCTCGGGGGCGAGGACGAGGCCGCCGCGGATGGCGAGCTGGAGCTGGGCGCCCGTGGACGCCAGGTGCAGGGCACGGGGAAGGGCGGCGAGGCTCTCGGGGGCGCCGTCGAGGTCGACGATAGCCAGGCGTAGATCGGGGCGCTCGACCTGGATCGCGCGGACCAGGCCCCACAGCGGCGCGTGGGTCGGGTCTAGAGACGGGGGCGAGTGGGCGGGCGAGGGCGAGGATGAGGTTGCGGCGAGAGTTCGCGTCGGGGCATCGACGGCGGCGCGGGTGACCAGCGTGAGCGGGCGCTGGGACAGGGAGGGATCGCCGGCCCAGGTCTGCAGCAGCTCGAGGGCGACGGTCGAGGCGTCGAGTTCGCTCGACCCGAGGGCCCAGGCGCAGGCGACGAGCGGGGCTCGGCCTTTGTCTTGGTCTTCGTTTCCGAGCGCCCCGAGGGTGGGGACTCGGAGCTCGCCCTCGAAGCGGGGCGCGCCGTCCGAGAGCGCGCGCACTTGGGCCCTGGTGCCGATCCAGGCCCGGGCGAGATCAACGGGGTCGAGCTCGGCTGGGTCCGGGCCCTCGACGGGCGACCAGATCAGACGCAGGAGGTCTCGGGGCAGGCGGCTGTGGAGGAAGCGGTCGATCGGCGCGAGCCGGCTCGAGAACCCCTCGATGCGCGCGAGGGCTCGACCGTCGGCGCCATAAAAGGTGATCGTCGCGGGTGGGAGTTCGCTGGGGGCGAGCCGGCCCGAGGCCCGAGGCTCGAGCTCGAGGCGCGCGAACTGGGGCGCGCCCGGGTGGCCGAACCACCGCAAGCGACGCACGGCGAAGGGCAGGCGTGGGGTGGTCTTTCCGCCGCTGGTATCGGTCTGGACCGCGTCGGTCCAAAACAAGAGCGCGAAGCTGTTGTCGATGAGCCCGCCGGGGATCGGAGCGTCGGCCTCGGGGACCCCCTCGGCCGGGGCCAGCCGGCCGACGACCGTGTCGGGACCGAGGGTCGCGGTCTCCCGCAGCCACCACCAGCGCGGGCCCCACTCGATCTGCATGGTCTGCAGGGAGGCGTCGAAGCTGGACTGATCCGGGTTCCACGCCGAGGGCTGGACGAAGTCGGGCGGGGCCGCGGCGTGTTCAGAGCTGCGGGCGTCCGGGCTCGAGTCGGAGTCGAGTTTCGGCCCGGGGGCGAGGGTCGCGTTGGCGTGGTGGAGCCAGGGGGGCTCGCCCTCGAGGTCGGCCTCCGGCGCAGCAGGGTCGAGGCTGTAGATCGTCGCCGCGAGGGCGCCGCGTTGTCCGTCGTCGAGGGGGGTGAGCAGGACGTGCAGCCACAGCCTGGCCTGGGGGTCGTCGAAGGTCAGGGCGCGGACGAACTCGACGTCGCCCAGGTCGACCTCGCGCCCGGGCCAGCGCGACTCGGCGACCGCCAGGAGTACGGCGAGGTAGAAGGCGCCGGGGACCACGATGTGGTCGAAGACCACGTGATCGCCGAGGTAGGTCTGGACGCCCGGGCCGATCTCGATCCGGTGGAGGCTGGCCCCGGGGGCGCCCCCGGGCAGGTCGACACGCTCGCCGGAGAGCGGGAAGCGACCGGCGAGGGGGAGGTCTGGGCGGCGGGCTGAGCTGGGCTCGAGCTCGATCCAGTGGCGCTGGCGCTGAAAGGGGTAGGTGGGCAGATCGAGGGGAAGCCCCGGCTTTCGGGCGGGCCCTCGGGCGGGCGTTCGAGCGGGCTGGAGGGCCGCGAACACGGCCGACCAATCGAGGTCCACGCCAGCCGTGAACAGCTGGGCCAAGGCGGCGCAGAGGTCCCCGATCTCGTCGTCCGGGCCCCGGAGCGCGGCGACGATCGTGGGCGGGGCAGGGTTGTCCTCGCGCAGGCAGGCGGCGGCCATGGAGCTGAGCACCGGGCGCGGGCCGAGCTCGAGCAGGACGCCCACCCCCTCGGCCTCCAGGGTTCGGACGCCGTCCAAAAACCGGACCGGGCGGCGGACGTGGCGACACCAGTAGGCGGGGGTGCAGGGGTCGTCGGGGCCGACCAGGGCGCCCGTGTCGTTGGAGACCAGGGGCAGGTTGGGGCGGGCGAAGTCGAGCCGAGCGGCGAGCTTGCGAAACGGCGCCAGCATCCCGTCCATGTGGCTCGAGTGGAAGGCGTGGCTGACCTCGAGGGCGCGGGTCTTTCGACCGGCAGCGCGGAGTCGGTCGGCGACCAGGGCACAGGCCTCGGCGTCGCCGGAGATCACGGTCGAGAGCGGGCCGTTGAGGCCGGCGATGTCGACGTTGAATTCGTTGAACTCGGGGCTGGACGAGGTCTCCCGGGCCGCCGCGATCGCCCCGCGGACCTCGGCCTCGCCCGCACGCACCGAGATCATGACGCCGGTGGCCGGCTGGGCCTGCATGAGCCGGCCGCGGTGGGCCACGAGCGCGCAGGCGTCGGAGAGAGAGAGCACACCGGCGATGAAGGCCGCACACAGCTCTCCGATGGAGTGGCCCAGGACCAGATCCGGGCGCAGGCCCCAGCTCTCGAGCAGGCGGGCGAGCGCGACCTCGAGGGCGAACAGGGCCGGCTGGGTGACGGCGGTCTGGTGGATGGGATCGTCGGCCTGGTCGGCCTGGCCCGGCTGGGGTTCGGGCTCGGACTCCGAGCCCGGGGTGAACACGAGGGTGCGCAGGGGGGCGGCGAGCAGGCCGAGGGCGTCGAAGGTCGCGCAGACCTCATCGAAGGCAGCCCGGTAGACCGGAAAGCGAGCGTAGACGGCCCGGCCCATGTCGCGGCGTTGGGCGCCCTGACCGGTGAACATCCAGGCGACCTTGGGCGCCCGCTTGCGCAGCGCCGCATAGACCCGGGGTCGGGCGCTCGCGGGCCGCTGTTCTCCGATGTTGCGGAGCCCGGCGAGCAGCTCGTCCCGGTCGCGGGCGACGAAGGCGGCCCGATGTTCGAACTGCGATCGGGTCAGGGCGAGGGCCCTGGCGAGGGCGGGGACCTCGATGTCGGGGCGGGCCTCGAGGTGGGCGAGCAGCCGGCTGGCCTGGGCGCGGAGGGCCTCGGGGGTGCGGGCGCTGACCAGGATCGGGACCAGCATCGGGAGAGGTGCCGGGAGAGGTGCCGAGAGCGGAGCGGGAACAGGGGCGGGGACGGCTTCAGGAGGGCGCAGCGCATCGCGGGCCGGGTCGGCCGCGTCGTCGCCTCGGCTGTCGGCAGCCGCGCTCGGGGCCTGCTCGAGGATGACGTGGGCGTTGGTCCCCGAGAGCCCGAAACCCGACACACCGGCGCGCCTGGGGGCGTCGCCGACGGGCCAGGGCCTGGGTGTGGAGACGACCTCGACCGGGAGCGCGGCCCAGTCGAGGTGCGGGTTCGGGGGCTGGCTGTGCAGGCTCGCCGGGAGCTCGCTGTGGCCCATGGCGGCGATGATCTTGGCGACCCCGGCGAGCCCAGAGGCGGACTCGAGGTGGGCGATGTTGGTCTTGATGGCGCCGAGCAGGAGCGGCCGGTCGGCGGCTCGCCCGTCGCCGTAGACGGCGGCCAGGGCCTGGATCTCGATCGGATCGCCGAGGGCGGTGCCCGTGCCGTGACATTCGATGTAGTCGACCTCGGCCGGGCGCAGGTGGGCGTCGCGGAGGGCGGCGCGCAGGACCTGGCGTTGGGCGTCGCCGTTGGGCGCCGTGATCCCGCTGCTTGGTCCGTCGTGGTTGACGGCCGAGCCGCGGACGAGGGCCAAGATCTCCCGGCCCTCGGCCTGGGCGTCGCGCAGGCGCTGGAGCGCGACCACGACCACACCCTCGCCCCGGCCGTAGCCGTCGGCGGCGGCGGAGAAGGTCTTGCAGCGCCCGTCGGGGGCCAGGGCTCGGGTCCGAGACAGGAGCACGAAGGGGCGCGGGTCGGCCAACACCTGGACGCCGCCGGCGAGGGCCAGCTCGCACTCGCCGGCGCGCAGCGACTGACACGCGAGGTGGAGGGCGACCAAAGACGAGCTGCAGGCGGTGTCGAGGGACACGGCCGGGCCCTGGAGGCCGAGGGTGAAGGCCAGGCGCCCGGCGGAGAACGAGCTGTGGGTGCCGGTGACCGCGTAGGCGTCGGCGCTGGGGTTCACCCGGGTGCGCTCGGCGTAGTCGCTGGGGCCGATGCCCACGAACACGCCTGTGCGGGTGCCACTTCGCTCGCCGGGGATGATCCCGGCGCGCTCGAGGGCCTCCCAGGCGACCTCGAGCAGGAGCCGGTGCTGGGGGTCGATGCTCTTGGCCTCGCGCGGGCTGATGTTGAAAAACGCCGGATCGAAGCGGTCGATCTGATCGAGGAAGGCGCCGTGCCTGACGTAGCTCTTGCCGGCTGCGGCCGGGTCGGGGTCGTAGTGGGCGTGGGCGTCCCAGCGCGCGGCGGGGACCGGGCCCACGGCGTCGACCTGAGCATCGAGGAGGCGCCAGAGGTCCGCGAGGTCGACGGTGCCGCCGGGCAGCCGCAGGCCCAGGCCGACGATAGCGATGGGCTCGGCGGGGCCGGACTCGCCAGTCTGGGACTGGGACTGGGACGGGCTCTGGGCCTGAATCTTGGCGCGCAGGCGCTCGATCTCCCGCAGGGCGCGGACCAGGGTCGAGCGGAGTTTCTCGGGGGCGGGCGTGGACATGGGACTCAGAGGTCGGCGAGCAGGCTGTCGGCCGCGTGGAGGAGGTCGTCGTCGGAGAGCTCTTCGAGCGCTGGAGTCTCGCCCGGGCGCGGACCCGAACCGAGATTCGGACCGAGATTTGAACCGAGATCTGAACCCAGATTCGAACCCAGATTCGAAC
>CAYVJQ010000084.1:28201-31832 GCA_964451725.1 uncultured Nannocystaceae bacterium
GAACCCAGATTCGAACCCAGATTCGAACTGGGATCCGGGTCCGGTTCACGCCCCGCGGTGCTGGACTCGAGCAGCGCCGCGCTCAGGCGTTTGTCGACCAAGGCGGCGACGCGCCCTGGGTTGGGGTAGTCGAAGGTCAAGGTCGCGGGCAGGTCGAAGCCGGTGGCCTGGCGCAGGCGCTTGCGCAGCTCCACGGCCATGAGCGAGTCGACCCCCAGGTCGGCGAACCCGGTGTCGGGCTCGAGCTCGCCGGGGTCGGCGAAACCCAAGATCTGAGCGGTGTGGTCGAGCACGAGGGCGAGGAGGGCGCGTTGGCGGTCTTCGGGGCTGCGGCTGTAGAGGTGCTCGAGGGGGTCGCGCTCGACGCTGGAGGGGGCGTCCTCCGAAGGATCGAGGCCGGCGTAGGGGCGGGCCTCGGGGAGCGCGGCGAGCAGGGGGCGGGGCCGCCGGGAGGCGTAGGCGGAGGCGAAGCGCGGCCAGTCGAGGTCGACGATGGTCGGGGTGTGTTCGCCGGCGCGCAGGGCCTGGGCCAGGCCGGCGATAGCGACCTCGGGGGCCATCGCCGAGAGCCCGACCCGGGCGAGCTCGGCCAGGGCCTGCGCCGTGGCCATGCCGCCCCCGGCCCAGGGTCCCCAGGCGACCGTGGTCGCGGCCAGGCCCTGCGCCCGGCGGGCCCGGGTGAGGCCGTCGAGGGCGGCGTTGGCGAGCGAGTAGGCCGCCTGCCCACCGCTGCCCCAGACCCCGGCGATGGACGCGAAACAGACAAATGCGTCGAGCGTCTCGGTGCCCGCGCGGGCGAGCTCGTCGAGCAGCAGGGCGCCCCCGAGCTTGGCCTCGGCGACGGCGGCCAGGGCCTCGAGCTCGAGCTCGGCGACCGGGGTCGAGTCGCCGAGCAGGCCAGCGGCATGGAACACGGCCCGGACCGGGCGACCCGCGGCGGCACAGTCGGCGAAGATCCGGGTCAGGCTGGAGCGCGAGCCGACGTCGCAGGCGATCACGCTGACCTCGGCGGCACCGAGCTCGCGCAGCTGCGCGGCGAGGGCCTCGGCGCCGGGGCTGTCCGGACCCCGGCGGCTGGTGAGGACCAGGTGGGGGGCGCCCTCCCGGGCGAGCCAGCGCGCCGTGTGGGCGCCCAGGGCCCCGAGGCCCCCGGTGATCAGGGTGCTCCCGCGGGGGACGAAGTTGTCTGGGGAGTCGACCGACGTCTCGGCGGAGGGGTGGGAGGGAGCCGTGGCAGCTGTGGATGCGAGCGCGGGCGCACGGACCAGGCGACGGGCGAACACCTGGCCGCCGCGGACAGCGAGCTGATCTTCGCCGTCGTCCCGGTCGAGGGCGGCGAGCAGGGCCCGGGCGAGCGGGGCGTCGAGACCTGAATCCAGAGCCAGAGACGTCGAGTCGGGAGCTGCCAGAGACGTCGAGTCGGGAGCTGCCGGCAGCGGTAGATCGACCAGTCCCCCCCAGCGCTCGGGCTGCTCCAGGGAGAAGACCATGCCCAGGCCCCAGCTGGCCGAGGGGCCCGCGCTGCGGACAGCGTCGTCTGGAACCACAGCGTGGGCGCCCTGGGTGAGCAGCCACAGGGGGGCCCGCGACTCGAGGTCGACGAGGGCCTGCATGAGGGCGAGCTCGAGGGCCACGCCGGCGGGCAGAAAGGGGTGCTCGGGGTCGGCGCCCGGGGTCAGGCTCAGGGCCGAGAGCACCCGCGTGGGCTCGGCCAGGGCCGTGAGTGAAGCGGCGACCTTGTCGCGGGATCGGGCCCGGGCGAGGTCGAGCTCGAGCACGGTCCAGCCGGCGTCCTCCAAGGTGTCGCGCAGGGCCGCGAGCGGGTCTCGAGCCCCAGCTTTGGGCCGCGGCGGGAGCAGGGCGATCGCCGGACCCGAGCGCGGGCTGGGCTGGGCTTCGGGCAGGCGTCGCCAGCTGCTCTGGTAGCGCCAGCTCGGGAGCGCCGCGCGGGCCTGGCCGCGCCGACGCAGCCGACGCAGGGGCTCGAGCAGCCCCGCCAGGGCCTCGCGCTGGCTCGGGTCGAGATCCATGTCGGCGCCGAGTCGAGCGAGGTCGCCGGTGTCGATCGCCGACCAAAAATCAGGCTCGGCTTCGGCCGCAGCGCTGGCTCCAGCTTGCATGTCGCGCCGGGTCGAAGCTTCGGTCTCGGCGGGGGACTCGACCCAGTGTCGCTGGCGGGCGAAGGCATAGGTCGGGAGGTCGGGGAGGTCGGAGACGCCTACGTGAGCGGGGAGCCCGAGCTGGGCGCGCACAGGCGCGAGCGCGGCCGGCCAGTCGAGGTTCACGCCGCGGACGTGGAGCCGACCCAGGGCGTCGGTGAGGGCCTCGGATTCGCCCTGACGCCGGCGCAGGGTGGGCACGATGGCGATCGTGTCCGCGCCCTCCGGCGAGAGACAGGCGGCGGCCATGGCCGAGAGGACTCCTCGGGGTCCGAGCTCGAGCATGGTCGTCACCCCCGTGTCCTCGAGCGCCCGGACCCCATCGAAGAAGCGCACGGCGTGGCGGACGTGCCGGACCCAGTAGTCGGGGCTGGCGACGTTTCCCGCCCCCGAGTCGGCCAGGGCACCGGTGAGGTTCGAGATCAGGGGGATGCGCGGAGGGGCGTAGCGCAGGCCTCGGGCTACGGCCTCGAACTCGGCGAGCATGGGCTCCATGCGCCGGGAGTGGAAGGCGTGGCTGACCCTGAGTCGGGTCGCCCTGCGCCCGGTGGCTTCGACCCGGGCGGCGATCTCGAGCACCGGGCCCTCGTCGCCCGAGATCACGGTCGACGAGGGCCCGTTGACCCCGGCCAGGTCGACCGCGAGCGAAGCGGTGGCCTCGGCTTGGACCTCGGCCAACAGCAGCTCGAGCTCGGCCTCGCCGATCGCCAGGGCCACCATGGCGCCGCCCTTGGGCAGGGCTTGCATGAGCCGGGCGCGGGCGGCCACGAGCGCGCAGGCGTCGGGCAGATCGAGGACCCCGGCGACATGGGCGGCCGCGAGCTCCCCGATCGAGTGACCCATGAGGACCTGAGGCTCGATCCCCCAGGACGACCACAGGCGAAACAGGGCGACCTCGAGCGCGAACAGGGCCGGCTGGGTGTAGGCGGTCTGATGGATGCGGTGCCCGCCCGCGTCGGGTCCGGGTCCGGGTCCAGATTCGGGTTCAGATTCGGGTTCGGCGAGCACAACCGACGCCAGCGGAGCCTCGAGCAGGGGGTCGAAGTGGGCACAGATCGCGTCGAAGGCCGCCCGAAACACGGGGTAGCGGGCGTGCAGCTCCCGGCCCATGCCCGGGCTCTGGCTGCCCTGACCGGTGAACAAGATGGCCAGCGCGTCGTTGGGGTCGGCGCTGCCACGGTGGACCCGGGGGTGGTCCCGTCCCTCGGCCAGGGCCTCGAGGGCGCCGTCGAGTCGACCGCGGTCCGAGCTCGAGATCACGACCGCCCGGTGCTTGGCCTGGGCCCGGGTGGTGGCGAGGGCGAGGGCGAGATCGGGGAGCGGTGTGGGGCTGGACGCGAGGTGTGTACGCAGGCGTTGGGCCTGGGCGCGCAGGGACTCGGCCGAGGCGGCTGCCAGGAGCAGGGGGAGGGGGGGCGGGGAGGACAGGGGCGAGAGAGCGGGCTCGGCGGTGGTCGCGTGTGTCTGCGCGG
>CAYVJQ010000085.1:0-1480 GCA_964451725.1 uncultured Nannocystaceae bacterium
CTCATGCAGGGCAAGCGCGAGGTCCGGCTGTCGGCGGCCGGGGGACTCTCGGCCCTGCCCTCGGGCGACGGGGGCACGGCGATCGTCGGTGGGGGGCGCTGGCGGATCCGCGTGGATCGGGGGCGGGCCGCTCAGCAGCACTTTCGTGTGGTGTTGGGGGAGGTCCCGGCGAGCGACTTGGGCGAGCTCGAGCGCGAGACCAAGCGCTGGCGCAGGCAGAAATTCGATGTCGGTGAGCGCGAGGTTGGAGCCCTGTTCGGGGTCTCGGGCAAGGTCCTCGACACCCGCAAGATCCGTCTGACTACCGGGCTGTGGAGCGCGGAGTCGGCGGCCCTCGAGGTCGCCCGGACGCTCGCCGATGCCCACGGGATCATTCCGCGCCTGCATCCGGAGGTGGAGCGCCGGGCCCAGGGACGGATCATCGCTGAGGACCTCGAGACCGGGGTCCGGGTCGAGGCCGAAGGGGTGCTGTGGTTTTCACCCGTGCGGGCCGAGACCATCACGGTTCACGACGTGGTCGACGGTCGCGGCAAGTCGCGGGGGGACCAGCCCTATCGGGGGCAGATCTACGTGACCATCGACCGCAACGGCGAGCTCGCGGTCGTCAACTTGGTGGGCGAGGCCGAGGTCTTGGCGGGCCTGGTTCCGGCCGAGATCTACGCCTCGGCGCCGAGCGAGGCGCTCAAAGCCCAGGCGATCGCTGCCCGTGGTCAGCTCCTGGCCAAGGTCGGCGCCCGGCATCTCGACGACCCCTTCTTGCTCTGCGCCCACCAGCACTGCCAGGTCTACGCAGGCGCGGGGCGTGAGCACGAGCGCACCAACGCGGCCGTCGATCGGACCATCGGCAGGGTGCTCATGCGCCCCAACGAGACCCAACTCGTCGACACCGTGTACTCGGCGAACAGTGGCGGCCACACCGAGGACAACGAGCAGGTCTGGCCCGGGGCCGTCGACCCGCAGCTGCGTGGGCGGGTCGACCCGCGTGTGGACGAGGCCTTTGCCAAGGGGATCACGGCCGCGAACATCGACGCGTGGCTGGGTGAGGCGCACCGGGCCTACAGCCGCCCGAGTTCCAAGCAGGTGGCCTCGGCCTATCGCTGGACCGAGACCATCGACCCGGGATCGGTGGCTGGAAACCCCGGGGTCCCGCGGGCGCTGGGGAAGCTGATCAAGATCGAGATTCACAGTCGCGGACGCAGCGGCAGGGCGACCCGGGCATCGCTGCACGGAGTGCGAAAGACGGTGCAGATCCACGGCGAGCTCAAGATCCGTCGGGCCTTGGGTGGGCTCAGGTCCTCCATGTTCACGGTCGCCGAGAAGCGAGACCGGCACGGTCGCTTCGTGTTGCGGGGGGGCGGCTACGGCCACGGCGTGGGTCTGTGTCAGCACGGCGCCATGGGCATGGCGTCGGCCGGCAAGCGACACGGGGAGATCCTGCGGCACTACTATCGGGGCTCGAAGCTGGTCGAGCTTTGGTGAG
>CAYVJQ010000085.1:1580-4576 GCA_964451725.1 uncultured Nannocystaceae bacterium
GCGGCCCGGTGCTGGCGGATGCGCTCCGCCGAGAACGGATTGTCGGCGAGCTGAATCCGATCCGTGTCGCCCTCGAGGACCTCCTCGGGAGCGAGGCGAACGACCGGCATGCTCATACCCGAGAGCTCGCGGGTGACGAATTCACGCAGGGCGACATGGCTACCCGTCTGGGTGTGGCGCAGCGGGGGCCGCCGTTTCTCACCAATGTCGATGGACCGCGCGGCCTGGCGAATACAGTGGATCAGCGCAGCCTGGGGGAGGCTGAGGTCGAGGCGAACCAAGACGTGCTCGGGGCCACGGCGGACAGCGAACACCCCCTCGACCCGGCGGATAGCGGGGCCGTCGAGGTTGGCGCTCTCGGCCACGACGATCAGCCCATTGTGACCACAGGCCTCGATGCCTGCACTCAGGTTTCTAGGCTCGCGCTGGAGGCCGTCGATCAGCACGACGCTGCGTCCGTCCGAGCGTAGGGCGCGCGCGATGGGCTCGAGCGTCGCGACATCGGCGGAGGCGCAGGTGAGCGCGATGGCGACCTCAGAGACATCCATCGGAGGGACGACTTTAGCAGGGCGCAGGCGCGCCGTCGGGTCCCAGCCCAAGTAGCGGAAAACACACGCGCCCCTTGGTTTGCGAGTCAGGTCAGGGCACAGCCATCGCCGCTCGCTTTGAGGTAGATCGCAGCCCATGTCTGAATCGACCCCCGATCTGATTGCGACCGTCGCCGTCCTCGGCGCTGGAACCATGGGCCACGGCATCGCCCAGGTCTGTGCGATGGCAGGTTGCGAGACCCGACTCCAAGACGTGAACGCCGAGGCGGCGCAGCGCGGGATCGAGCGGATCGCCCAGAACCTCGACAAGGGGGTCGCGCGGGGCAAGGTCAGCGAGGCCCTGAGCCTCGAGACCCGCGGGCGTCTGGTCGCGCAGCCCGACCTCGTCGAGGCCGTGCGTGGTGCGGACCTGGTGATCGAAGCGGCGCCCGAGCGCCTCGAACTCAAGCGTGAGCTGTTTGCGAAGGTCGCCGCCGTGGTCGACGAGCAGGCCGTGCTCGGGACCAACACCAGCTCCCTTTCGATCGCCGACATCGCCGAAGGTCTGCCCAACCCGAGTCGGGTCATCGGCCTGCACTTTTTCAACCCGGTGCACATCATGAAGCTGCTCGAGATCGTGGTCGCCGAGCAGACCAGCACCGAGGTCTTGGCGCGGATGACCAGCTTCGCGGCGCGGATTGGCAAACAGGCGATCGTGGTCAAAGACGCGCCCGGCTTCGCGACCAGCCGCCTGGGTCTGGTCATCGGTCTCGAGGCGATTCGTATGGTCGAGCAGGGGGTGGCCTCGCCCGCGGACATCGACAAGGCCATGACCCTCGGCTACGGCTTTCCCATGGGTCCGCTGAAGCTCACCGACTTGGTGGGTCTCGACGTCCGCCTTTCGATCGCCGACTACCTGTCGCAGAAGTTGGAACAGGGCGATCACTTCCGTCCCCCCAAGCTGCTGCGCGACATGGTCGCGGCCGGAAAACTCGGAAAGAAGTCCGGGCAGGGCTTCTATAGCTGGGACTGAGGGCTCGGGCTGGTCAGCGCGTGGCCAGCCGAATCGGGAGCACGGTCGTGCCGCGGCGACCGAGCTCCATGCCCATGACCTCGATGCTGCTCGCGTTTTTATAGATCGCGATGCGGTAGTTTCCGGGCGGCGGGTTCATGATCGTAAACACCCCTTGCTCGTCGGTCAGGGTCTGGATGCGGACCGCCCGCGGCTCCCCGGGGGCCGGGTCGCGCTCGAGAAAGACGGCGGCCTTGGCCACCGGATCGGAGGAGCCGGCGGTGGTGACGTGGCCCAGGAGGCACGACTCCACACCCGCGCAGCGCGGCGAGAGGATGGAGATCGTGTCGCGGCCGACCGGCACCCGGTCCCCCGTTTGGGGGAGGCGCAGGGCGCAGGCGCAGAGCGAGCTCAGGGACAGGGCGAGCCCCGCTAGCGAGGCGCGCACCCACAGGCCCGGGGCCGGGTCGCTCGGTGGTCGCTCGGGAGGTCGGGGCATGGGCGCGATCCAGGGTACCAGCTGAGCCTCGGGTGAGTCGGGTGAGTCGGGTGTGTCGTTGCAGGACCGGCGGCGTGGGCGTACGCTGGTTTCGCCAGCCCTCCGGCCCCGCGCCGTCGGCTTCGCTCGAGGCACATTCATATGATCGGACTCCGTCGCGCCCTGGCCCTGTTGATCCTGTCCTTCTTCGTGATCCAGTTCGCGATGACCGCCTGGCTCGGTCCAGACGAGCTCATGGCCATGAACGCAGGGCTCGCGGCGGTCTACGGCCTGGCCTTTTTCGGGGTCGCAGCTGAGTGGTTTTGGGCTCGGTGGTTCGCTATCGGGGTCGGAAACTTCGGCAGCCTCATGTTGCTGCTCCTGTTCAAAGTCGGCTTCGAGCCCCTGTTCATCATCTTCGGCGTCAGCCATCTGCTCGTGGTCTTGTGCCTCACGGGCGAGGGTATGGCCGCGCGCTACGAGTACTCGGAGCAGGCGGCGGAGCGCTGGAACCTCCAGGAAGACTCGATGGCGCTCATGCGCCGGGCCGTGAAGTCGGCCGGGAGCACGCTGCCGCTGCTGATTCTCTACGCCCTCGCCCCGCGCCAGGACCAGGCGGTCCTCCAGATCGCCATGCTCGTCACCGGTGGCGTCGGCCTCTTTGGCCTGCTCCGCGGCAAGACCTGGGGCCCCATGGTGCTCGGCGGCACGGGTCTGGTCTGCCTGCTCGACGGCCTCGGCGTGTTTGGTGCGCCGACCATCGGCTACTTCATGCTCGGGCCGGACGTGTTGCCCGCGCTCTACGGCAAGGTCGGTGTGTTCGCAGGTGGGCTGATGCTCGTGCTGGTGCCCTTCCTCGGGCCGATGGCTCGCTTCGTCCGCTCGCCCCGGCCCGCGGCCGAAGCTGGCTGAGCGGAATCTGGCCGAGGCGTTCGCCGGTCGACCCTCGGTCTGGGGTCCTCGGCGAGCGCCGAGCTTT
>CAYVJQ010000085.1:4676-11291 GCA_964451725.1 uncultured Nannocystaceae bacterium
GCCCTCAGCCCGAGAGGAGCCCTCAGCCCGAGAGGAGCCCTCAGCCCGAGAGGAGCCCTCAGCCCGAGAGGAGAGGGTCGCTGGGAGCTTGGGGACGAGTCCTCAGCTGGCCCTGGCGACCTCAGCGGTGCCGAGGAACTGGAGCAGCCAGCGCGAGACCAGGGACGCGTGCTCGATGTTCGGCGCGTGTCCAGCCTTGTCGATGACCCGCAGGCGGGCGTTTCGGAGCTGCCCGCGGAGCCGCTCACCGATCTCCAGGGGGAACACGCGGTCTTCCCGGCCCCAGATCAAGAGCGTCTCGTGATCGACCTCGCCCGGGCGCTGCTCGAGCTCTTCCAGCTCTTCGAGCAGGCGCGAGAGCAGCAGGGATTTCTCCTCGCGGAAGTCGGCGTACATGGTCTCGAGGACCTGACGCTTGACCCAGCGGGGGGTCATGGGCGGGCGGTGGTAGCCCAGGCGCAGGAGCTCGCCGACCCCGTCCGTGTCCCGAGGCAAGAGCAGGTCGCTGGCGGAGCGCACGGCGAAGCGCTCGAGCATGCCGCGGTGGTCCTCGGGGGTGTAGGCCCGGCCGGGGCTGTCGAGGAGCGCGAGCTTGTCGACCCGATGTGGGTGGGCGGCCGCGAGCTCGTGGGCCACGATGCCGCCGTAAGAGATACCGACGAAGTGGGCCTTGGCGATGCCGAGGTGGTCGAGGAGCGCGAGCACCGTCTCGATTTGATGGTCGATGCCGAAGTCTCGGCGCGGCGACCTCGACTGCCCAAACCACAGCAGGTCCGGCACGATCACACGCCGCGTTCGGGCGAGCGGCCCGACCTGTCCGTGCCACTGCCAGATCGCGGAGGCCCCAAAACCATGGAGGAGGACCACCGGAGCTCCCTCGCCCGCGCCTCCGTCCCAGTAGTGGACCGTGGCCTCGCCCAGCCGCGCCCGCTCGGGCTGGAGCTTGTGGCGCTGGAGCTTGCGCTCGAGTTGGCGCTCACCGATACGGATGACGTTGCAGGCCTTGGCCAGTTCGACCATGGCCGCGGTGCCGACCGTGAGCAGGGCGCCCGGGTTGATCGGCGTGCGACGAAGGAAACTGGGGGTCAAAGCCATGACAGCTAGAAGCTAGCGTGGCTGAAATCTCTAAAACTGTGGCGTAGATCGCTGCGCAGCGACACGCACGTGGAGGAGCCTCCGCGCGATCCCGACTACGCACTGTGTACGATTCGATACACCACGCGGGGGGCGGGGTCAGGGTGGCGCTGTGGTCTCTGATGGCACTTTGGGTGGAGTCGCAGTCGCGCTCGGGTGGGATCGGGCGAGGGCGCGCGCCGCCGCGAACCTGAGCGCGCGCTGGGGAGGTGCGAGAACTCGGGGAGGTGAGGGAGGCGAGCTGCGGGCCCGCGGGGGCCGGGGGTCGGGGGTCGGGCTGGCTGTGGTTTTACACAGCTCGAACACGACGATCGCGCGACCTCGCATAGGGTTTGGCATGTCCTCTCCCCGTCGTGTCCAAGTCGCCCGGGTCGCCGCCCTCGCATGTTCTGTGTGCCTGGCTGGGTTCGTCATCTTGCACGCGCAGTTCGGCTGTGGCGCGGAGCCCACGGCATCCCCGGCCGAGGACCAAAACGATGACGTCGGTTCAAACGCCGACTCGGTGCTGCTTCCACTGCGGCGGGCCGACCCCCATACATTTCCTCGGCGCCGCGTGGGCCAGGCAGAGCATCCCGCGGCGAAGACCGAGCCCGAGGCGACACCCTCGGGGAACGCTCCCTCGGGAAACGCTGAGGGCGGGCGGGCGCCGACGCTCATGCCGGCGAGCAAGTCGATGGGGGACTTCAGCCGGCTTCCCCTGCCCGGTGAGGCCGAGCCAGGTGAGGCCGAGCCAGGTGAGGCCGAGCCAGGTGAGGCCAAGTGACGGCCCTGGGCTCCGCGATCTTGGCCCTGGCGTGGTTGGCGGCCGTGTTTGTCCCCCTCGAGTGGGCCTACCCGGCGAGGGCGCTGCAGGCCCGCCTGCGCCCCGGCTTGGCCACCGACCTGGCGTTCTTCGCGGGCCAGCAGCTGGTGTTCGGGGGTCTGGTGGTCTGGGTGTTCAGCCTCGGGATCGCGCTTGCACCCACGCTCGAGTCGCTGGTCCCCCTCCGGGCTGCGTTTGGGCGCCAGCCGGTCCTGCTCCAGGCGCTCGAGGCCGTGCTGCTGGGGGACCTGGCCATGTACTGGGGGCACCGCTGGCAGCACCACTCGAGCTTCCTGTGGCGCTTCCACGCGGTCCACCACTCGGCCGAGCAGCTCGACTTTCTCGCCGCCCACCGGGAGCACCCGGTCGACGGCCTCTACACCCAGCTGTTCATGAACGCGCCGGCGCTCGTGCTCGGCTTCTCGCCCGAGGGCATGCTCGGGCTGGTGGCGTTTCGGGGGCTGTGGGCGACCTTTGTCCACGCCAACGTCCGTGTGCCGATGGGGCCGCTCGCGCACGTCTTGGGCTCGCCCCAGTTCCACCACCTCCACCATGTGTGTGAGCGCGAGGTCGGCAACTACGCCAATTTGGCGCCGTGGCTCGACCACCTGTTCGGCACCCACAAGTCGGGTGAGGGCCTCGAGCGGGCGCTAGAGACCGGGGCCCTGGCGCTCGGACTCGACGAGCCCGCACCCCGGACCTACCTCGGCCTGCTGCTGCATCCCTTTCGCCGCCGCCGCTAGGATGATCAAGACGCGCTGATCAAGATCAAGAAGCGGTGATCAGGACGCGCTGATCAAAAAAACGCGAGCCGCCCAAGGGCGACTCGCGTGTTCCGAGGGCGGCCGTTGTCGGCCGCCTTCGTGTCGGTGGGGCTGGGATCAGCCGCCGGCACCGACGGCGCCGCCGACGACGGCGAAGGCCGAGAGGCTCGCGCTGATGTCGGTGGTCGCGGAGCCGAGCGCGGCACCGACGAACTCGACCTCGGTGAGCGCACACTTGAGGCCCACGGCAACCTTGAGGTCGAGGCCACCCGCGTCCTGGATGTCGGCGATGACCCCGGGGATGAGGTCGCCAGAGGCGGTGATCAGACCTTCGGCGGCGAGCTGGACACCGTCGAGCTTGGCCGAGGCCGAGGCCATGGCGGCGAAGCGACCCTTGAAGCCCTCGAGCCACACGCGGAACTCGGCCTGCGCTTCGGCGTCGAGGCCAGCAGCGAAGGAGAACTCGACGTTGAGGCTGGGCGGGGTGCAGGTGAGCTCGGCGTTGGCCTTGGCCTCGACGCTGGCTTCACACTCGGCGGACACGGAGGGCGGCTCGACGCTGCCCTCGCAGCTGCCTTCACAGCTGGCCTCGGCCATGGCCGAGACGTCGCAGCTGGCGCTCGCGCCGGCTTCACACTCGACGTTGCCGGGGTTGTAGGTGCACTCGCCCTCGCAGCGACCGCTGCAGGAGGCGGCGGCCTCGAGCTCACACGAGCCCGTGCACATGGCCTCACAGGAGCCGGCGCAGTTGGTGGTGTTGCCCTGCGCGTCGGTCTCGCGCTCGCCACCACCGATGTAGGCCGAGCACTCGCCCGAGCACTCGCCGGTGCAGGAGCCCGAACACTCGGCGGCGACCTCGAGCTGGCAGGTGCCGGAGCAGGTGCCCGAACACTCGAAGTTGGGGGCCTGGCCGGTGCACTCGAGGGTGCCCATGGCCTGGCAGTCGGCGGCGACGTCGGCCGAGACCTCGCAGCTGCCCATACAGTGGGCTTCGATCGAGCCGGCCTCGACCTCGACGTCACACTCGGCGGCCGCGGTGACGGCGACCTCAAGGCTGGCCTCACACTTGGGGGCCTCGTAGCTGATGGTCAGTCCGCCCTGCAAGTTGGCTTGGAACTTGGCCTGGAGGGCTGTCTCGACCTCGCCGGCGAGCTCGTCGAAGCCCATCGCGGCGTAGCCCTCGATCTCGAGCGAGACGGCGATGCCCTCGAGCTCGGCGCGGACCGTGCCACTGACGGTCGCCGCGGCGTCGCGGACCGTGATCACGGCGCCGAAGAAGGCGTCGATGCTGACCACGCCGGAGATGTTCGCGTTGCCTTCGCCGACGCCCTCGACGGGACAGACGAGGCCGCACTCTTTGGCGAAGTCGGCCACACCGTCACAGCCGGGGGCGGCGACGACCAGGCCAGAGAGCAGGCCGCAGGCGAGAAAGGGGAGGATGGGTTTGTTGCGGATATCGATGTCGACCATGGTCGTACTCCGGGGGGTACCGGGAAAAGTTATCGAGCGGTTCAGGCTCGTTTGAGCTGGGAGAATGGCACCGATCTGGGGGCGCGCACAACGGGTCCGGTGCACGAAGTTACGCTGCTCCAGTTTGGGGCACCCGGACGCTCGGTCTTGCCTCTAGCGGCCCGAGCGGCCTGTCATGGGCGAATTCCGACTGCGGACCTGGAGCGAAAAGCAATCCCACCAAACCCCATACAGGTGTGCCCTGCGTCGTTGTCTGGCCGCTGCCGGGGCTCTTCAATCGGGTCGTGAATCAATCTGTGGATGGGGCGTCGTGGCGCAGATCCAAGATCACAGGGCAGTGGTCGCTGACCGATTCGTAGTCGGCCACAGGGTAGGCCTCGGTCGAGCGAAAGTTCTCACATCGATGTGCGGCGCAATGTGTGCCGCTGTGGACTTGGGCCCCAACACCAAGATTTCGCTTCAGCCCTCGGACCCAGATCAGGTCGATCTCCGAGGGTTCTTTCCAGGCATCCCGACGTCGGCCGTCCCAGTAGGCCGAACAGCCGCCCGGGTTGGGCATCCTGCGGAGCCCTGCGGCGCCCAGGACCCGGTCCAGCTCGGCGTGTTCATCCGCGGTGGTGGCCCCTGGGAGGCCCGTGGTGTTGAAGTCGCCCAAAATGATGGCGTCGGGATCCCGCTCGGCGAAGGCCTCGGTCAGCTGGACCAAGAGGGGCCACTGTCGGGTCCGCAGCGCGTGGCCATCGGGCATCGCTTTGAGGTGGACGACCGTGACCCAGAGATCGAGCTCCGAAGATCCGAGGGAGGATCTGGAGGAAGACCTGAAGTAGGCCGAGAGGGCAGGGCGTACCCGGCCACCCATCGTGAGCTCCCCATGTTCGACGGGCCCCTCCTCGAGGCTGAGCCGGTCGGGACGCCAGGCCAGGGCGACGTGTTGATGGCCCCGGCCGCCGCCCTTGGAACTGAGGATCTCCCAGCCGGGCAACAACCTGGCCAGGGCAGCGGGATCTTTGACCTCTTGGAGGGCGAGCAGATCGGGGTCGAGATCGTCGATGACCTCGACCATGCGGTCCAGGTCGTGGTGTCCTGGATCACCGCTGAAATTTTCGAGATTCCAAGTCATGACCCGGAGGCCCTCGCCCGGGTCGTGAGCGGGGGGTCCGTGGGGGTCGAGACCACCGAGACTCAGGGCCCACCAGCTGAGGGCGAAGGTCAGCGCGGCGAGCAGAGACAGGACGACCCGACGTCGGCGTCGGGTCCCCCTGCGGCCGGGTCTGCGGCGACGCTTGCGACTACGCGTCCCGGTCATGGAGCCGTTTTAGGGGATTCGGTTTGGGCCGAGTCGGTCTCGGCCTCGAACTCGTAGCACCGCAGGTCGAGCGCGACCTCGAGGGTGGGACTCTCGATCGTCGCGGGGGTCGGGCCGCGGGGATCGGCGTCGGCGAGGCGGAGGTTCAGTCGGCCCCCGAGAGCGCGCGCGCCCTCGACCGTATGCACGAGGGTAGTGGCGATGGTCAGGACCCGACCACCGCCGGGCAGGGGGACGCCGCGGGCGGGTCCGAGCAGGAGCAGCCGGGGGCCGTCGCCGGAGGGCCACTCGGGGGGGCTCTCGATCCACAGCTCGGTGGTGTTGACGGCGTCGTGGGACTGGGCGAGCTCCAGCTCGAGGCGCAGGGCCCAGGTCCGGCGTGTCGCTCGACGCTGCAAGAGCGCGAGCTGGGCTCCGGCATCGAACTCGTAGACTCCGTCCGGGTCGAGCCCGCCCGCGCTGACGACCGGCATGGCGACCGTGTAGACGGGGTGGAAGTCGGTCTCGCTCGGGGCCTGGTCGGGATTCGATCCGACTCCGAAGACCAGGCGCAGGGCGGCGAGGCTCGGACGGGCGACCTGGACTGGAGTCTCCGCGGACAGCGGCGGGAGCGGGGGCACGGAGCCCTCTGGAAGACGCGGGATCACCAGCCGACGCTGCATCATCGAGATCGTACTCGACCCTCGACCGAGGCAGCAGGGCCCAGGGTTTCCGGTCGGGTGGGCAGTGGCGGTCGAGCGGGCCCTGGACCGCCCCAAATTGGGTTCGGCCGCACTCGCATTGCGAGGCGGCCGATTCTGACTTGGGGGACCAGTACGGATGGTCGGTCGGCTCGAGGACGAGCCGTTCCGCTCAGCCTTGGCGCATCTTCCGGATCCGACGCTTGCGCCGTCGCTCGGCCTCGCGAGCTTTACGCTTGAGCGCGATGCTGGGCTTCTCGTGGTGGCGGCGGCGCTTGATCTCGCGGAGCACGCCCTCGCTGGCCATGAGCCGGCGAAGCTTGCGGATTGCACGTTCGACGCCGCGCTCATCGACGCGGACCTCCAGGGGACGGCCGAGCACGGGCAGATGTTGCTCGGACGTGTCGATCGTCGTGGGCGGCGGGGTCTCGGTCTCGGTCTCGGTCTCCGACATGAAGG
>CAYVJQ010000085.1:11391-31790 GCA_964451725.1 uncultured Nannocystaceae bacterium
AACGCGCACCGACCCCGAGCCCCGACGACCGCCAGCGAGCGATCGCCGAATCTGTGCGTCGACTGTTGGCGGCCTGCAGCCTCGATCTCGAGCATGGCGATCTCTTGGGTACGCCCGACCGAGTGGCCAAGCTGTGGACCGAGCTGGTGATCTCTGGATACGACGCCGATCCGGCCGAGATCCTCGGTGACCCGGTGCTCGGCGAGGGTGATACGGAGCTGGTCGTGGTCCGGGATATCCCCTGTCACGGCATGTGCCCACACCACCTCATGCCCTGGGTGGGCGAGGCCACGGTGGCCTACCTGCCCACGGACAAGCTGGTCGGCTTCGGCAGCCTGGCGAAGCTGGTCCACTGCTACACCCGGCGCCTGACCCTGCAAGAGCGGGTCTGCAACGACATCGCCGACGCGCTCATGCGCGAGCTCGGGGCTGGTGGGGCCGCATGCGTGATCACCGGGCAGCACAACTGTCTCAACGTCCCAGACGACAAACACGCGACCCGAGTGGTCACGGCGTCGTACCGCGGGGCGCTCAAGACCCGGCCGGACCTCCAGGCTCGGCTCTGCTAGCGCTGTTGGGGCGGCCCCTGCTCACCGATTGAGATCTCGGGTTCCGCGCCGGTCCACCCGTGGGCCGAAGCTCGGGCGACGGACATTTTCAAGAGTGATTCATGGCGGCCCGAGAACGCCGTCCGAGGGCGCTTTGGGACAGATGCGGGGGGATCCGGCTCGCCAAGGTGAGCGCTTGAGTCTAGGCTCGTGCGGACAGATGTTGGACATCGATCGACAGCCTGAGCGCGAGATTCTCGATGCGCTGCCGATCTTTCCGCTGCCGAACGTCGTGCTGTTGCCGGGCATGGTTCTGCCTCTGAACGTGTTCGAGCCCCGCTACCTGGCGATGGTGGACCATGTGCTCCGAGGTGGGATGCACATCGGTGTGCCGCTGTTGCGGGGTCTCGAGCCGGGTCTGGGGAGCCTCGAGGAAGATCCTCCGATCGAGGCGGTGTTCGGGGTCGGCAAGTTGGTCGCCCATCATCGCCTCGCCGACGGTCGTCGCTTCATTCGCCTCGAGGGCCTGGGCCGGGTCCGGGTGGTCGAGGAGCGGCCGGTGACCGAGGCCGGGTTTCGGCGGGTCACGGTCGAGGCCCTGCCGGAGGCTCCTCCAGAGGCCCTGCATCAGCTGGAGATCCTCAAGGCCCAGGTCGAGCGCATGGCCGAGACCTTCGATCCGGACGAGCGCGAGATGGTGCGCTCGGTGCTGCGGCTCGAGGATGCGCGCGTGGTGGTCTACGCGATCGCCTCTTTGGTCCCGAACGTCGAGCTCATGCGCGCGGTTCGGGGCGCTCGCTCGCTCGGCGAACAGCTCCCCCATCTTCGCCTGCTCCAGCGCTGTCTGGCGGCCGAGGATACGGACGCGAGGATCCGCATCCTCAGCGATCGGGCCAAGGCGCTGATCGACCTGCTCAGCGAGAGCGGCTCGTTCCCGGTCAGCGTCCTCAACTGAGTGTGTGACCTTGCGCGCGTCGGGCCCCGTCTCGTGGGCAGAACCCGACTGCCGCCTCGAGTGTGATCGATCCAGGCGACCGTGGCACATAGAGACGGCGGGGCCTGGCTCCGCGTTCGAGGCCGAGACCATGAAGACGAACGAGATCACCCCAAACACCAAGTCTGCTCCATTTTCGTACCTGTGCTTCGCGGCCTTTGGCATGTCGGTGCTCTCGGGTTGCCAAGAGCCGGGAGGGGGTCCGGGCTTCATCTCGGACGACCCCGGGGGCGACGATTTCGGGGACGGCTTCGCAGATGAGGGGCTGACCGGGGGAGACGAGATCGGGAGCGACGATGGGGGAGAGGACGCCGGGGGGGAGGACGATGGTGGCGGCGACCTCGAGCTCTCCGAAGCCGACATCATCCAGGTCGAGGGCGACCTCCTCTATGCCCTGTCGAGCTACTCGGGTCTGACCGTGGTCGATATGAGCGACCCCGACGACCTGGTCGCGCTCGGGACCTGGGAGACCGACGCCCAACCCTTCGAGATGTACGTCGAGGATGGACAGGCGTTCGTCATCTTCAGTAACTTCAGGTTTTGGGACTGGGACGAGCAGTTCAAGAGCTGGGACTACGTCGACTCGAGCCGGCTGGTGGCCCTCGACGCCTCCGATCCGGCGAACATCGAGGTCCGGGGCGAGTTCCTCCTCCCCGGGCAGATCCAAGACTCGCGCCGGGTCGGGGACATCCTCTATCTGGTGACCATCGAGGGTGGGTACTGTTGGGGCTGCGAGGGGGCCGAACAGACGGTCGTGACCTCCATCGACGTCAGCGACGAGGCGGCCCCCGTGCTCGTCGATCAGCTGAGTTTCCTCGCGCCTGACACGAGCTGGGACTGGGGGCGCAGCGTGGCCTCGTCGACCGAGCGCATGTACCTGGCCGCGCAGAGCTGGGGGGAGATGAACGGGGGCTCGCTCATCGACGTGGTCGACATTTCGGCCGGCGACGGGAGCATGAGCATGGGCGCCCAGGTCCAGGCGAGCGGCCGCGTGTTCAGCCGTTGGCAGATGGACGAGTACGAAGGGGTGCTCCGGGTCATCAGTCAGCTCTCGACCGGCGACCCCCTCATCGAGACCTTCGCGATCGAGTCTTCCGACTCGATCGTGGCGCTGGGCTCGGGGACCTTGACCCTGCCCGAGCCCGAGTCGCTGCGCAGCGCTCGCTTCGACGGCGACCGGGCCTACGCGATCACGGCGGAGCGGACCGATCCCCTGTTCACCATCGACTTGAGCGACCCCAGCGATCCCAAGCAGATCGGCGCGCTCGAGATTCCCGGTTGGGTCTATCACCTGGAGCCCCGGGGGGACCGGATCTTGGCGCTCGGTTTCGACCCGAGCCACAGCGAGGGAGCCCTCAACGTGAGCCTCTTCGACGTCAGCGACTTCGCCGATCCCCAGCTCCAGCGTCGGGTCCACTTTGGGGGCGATTGGGGGAGTTTCGGCGAGGGCCAAAACCAGATCCACAAGGCCTTCTCCATCCTTGAGGACGAGCAGATGCTCCTGGTCCCCTACTCGGGCTACGAGTACGACTCCGATACGTGTGGCGGTGGCTATCGCAGGGGGGTGCAGATCATCGATTGGGCGGACGACGATCTCGACTTGCGTGGAGTCCTGCCTTCACGCGGCGAGGCGCGCCGCGCCTTTGTTCACCGCGAGCGGATCATGACCGTCTCCGACCTGGCTCTGGCGAGCTTCGAGTTCGGCGATCGGGACGCCCCGGAGGCCAGGGACGACATGGCGCTCGCGGTTCAAGTCCACGATCTGGTCCCGCTCGGGGGCTCGCTCTGGGCTCGTGTGTCCCAAGCGTGGTGGACCGGTGAAGTGGTCATCGAGCTCGTCGACGGGGAGGACCTGGGCGCACCCGAGCCCCTCGGCATGGTCGCTGTAAGCGCTGAGGACTGCGTCTACAATTGGGTGGCGGATGTGTTCGCCGTCGGCGACCACATCTTTGTGCTCTCGGTCCAGGAGCAGGAGACCGCGAACGACTACGTGATGGTCTCGGTGTTGACCTCTGTCGACATCAGCGACCCGGCGAATCCGGTGATCGACGACGTCTTCCAGCTCCCGGGGCAGCGCGCTGGGGGTGGCGCAGGGGTGGCGGGCGTGGTGACCCAGGCGAGTTGGTACGCACAGCGCGGCGATCGGCTGGCCGTGTTGCAGGACGACCTCGACTTGGGGATCTCCGAGGTCGTGGTCGTCGATCTCTCCGACCCGAGTGCGCTCGAGGTCGCGGGGATCTTGGCCCGGCCCGAGGGCCAGACCCAAGGTCGGCTCTCGGTGCTCTCGGACACGCTGGTGTCGTGGCATACGGAGCCCGTCCTCGGTCAGCCAGGCAAGGTCCGCTTCTACTTCGACCGGCTGGACCTGGATCTGGCGACGCCGCAGTGGATGCCCAAGGTCAACGTACCTGGGGTGATCGTCGCCTATGACGCCGACGCGGGTCGAGCCTACACGGTCGACTTTCAGAGCGAGGTCGTGAATCTCGAGCAGCAACAGTGCTACTCCCACCCCAAGTTCTGGCGCTGGGATGAGACCTGTACGATCATGCACAAGACCATCGAGCGCCTGAACATCGCGGGCGCCCAGGCTACGCTGGTCCAGTCGATCGACATCGAGGGCGACGTGGGGATCGAGGGCGGCGCGGGGATCGAGCAGCTCTACGCCACCGACTCCCGGATCTTCGCCAAGCTCTCCGGGCAATGGGATCTCGAGGAGCCGCTGGGCCTCGAGACCGAGTTGGTGGTCCTGGACATCGTCAGCGGTGGGACGCCCTCGCAGACCATCGACGTTGCGGAGGGCTCGAATTGGTGGCGGCTGGTCGCGGTCGAGGGAGCGCGGGCTGTAATCGAGGGCGGCTCGGCCGGGCTTGGAATCGTCGACACCAGCGTGTTCGCGCAGCCGGAGCTCGAGACGGCCGAGCTCCCGGGGACCGGCTGCTACGAGGTGATCATGGACGGCGACAAACTGCACTGCACCATGGGGAGCTACGGCGTCGCTACAGTCGAGCTGTGAGCGAGAGCAGATCGGGCCTGCACGGGCCTGCACCGGCCTGCACCGGCCCTTGTCGTCCAGAAAGTGAGGGCCGGTGCTATCGTCCGTGTGTGACCGAGTCCTCGAACGACGCTGAGCGAAGTGGTGAGCGGCGCCCGGCTGGGTTGGCCATCGTCGGCCCCGGATCGGGGCTGAGCTCCTCCGCCCGGGTCCTCGACGACTGGTACGTGGTCTGCACCAGCGCGCAGCTCGATAAGAGTGGCGCCAAGCCGCTGGCGACCCGGCTCTACGGGGTCCCGCTGGTCGTGTTCCGGGGGGAGGGGGGACAGGCGACGGCCCTGTTGGACCGCTGCCCACACCGCAATGTGCCGCTCTCGGACGGAGAGCTCGAGGGTGGGCGGCTGCGCTGCGGCTACCACGGCTGGGTCTTCGATGCGGGCGGTCGGTGCCGGGAGCTGCCCACCTCCCAGGTCGAGCCGGACTCGGACGGGCGGGCCGTGCCCCGCTTCCCCACCCGCGAGCAAGACGGGGTGGTCTGGGTGTACGCGACCCCGGACGTCGAGCCGGTGCGCGACCCCTATGTGTTTCGCTTCGCTCGAAATCCCGACTTTCACAGCGGCTGCGAGAGCTTCGAGGTCGAGGGCACGGTCCACGCCGTCGCCGAGAACGCTCTGGACGTGCCCCACACCGCGTTTTTGCACAGCGGCCTGTTTCGCAAGTCCGGGGGCGGGAACGAGATCGAGGTCGTGGTCCGGCGTTGGGGCGACCAGACCGAGGCCGAGTACATCGGTGAGCCGCGGCCGCCCGGGGTGGTCGGCAAGTTGCTCGCGCCTGGGGGCGGCGTGGTCACCCACTTCGATCGCTTCGTGCTCCCGAGCATCACCGAGGTCGAGTACAAGCTCAGCGAGACCAGCCACATCTGCACGGTCAGCGCCCTGACCCCGATCACCGCGGAGCGGACCCGGCTGACCGCGGTGATCAGCTTTCGCCTGCCGGTCCCGGCGGCCCTGGTGACGCCCCTGCTGGGTCCCTTGGCGAGGGCCATCTTCAAGCAGGACGCGCGTGTGCTCGAGCGTCAGGCCGATTGGATCGCGGCCTTCGGCGGGGAGCAGTTCACCTCGACCGAGCTCGACGCCCTGGGTCCGCAGATCAAGCGGCTGCTGCGGGATGCTGAGACTGGGGACCGAGGGGCCGTGCGGGCGGACGCCGGGCCCGTCCACGAGCATCGCTTCGTCATGCGAGTGTGACCCGCCGCCGGTCGCTGCGGACCAGGGAAGCGACGAGCTCGGCGGCGAGCTCGGCCTCGGCCAGGGCCCCCATTCGACGCAGGCGGCTCTCGGCCAGCCGGGCGTGTTCGAGGGCGCTGCGCAGATCGATGGGCGCGAGGACCTCTGCGCGGGCGAGCAGGCTCAGGCCCACATGGCGCGCGGCGTGGAGGGCCTCGGCCTGTTCGGCCAGGCTCTCGATGGCCACGTAGTCGTCGCCCGCGTGGTCGGGGGCCCCCAGCCCGAGGCGCAGACTGAGCAGGGTGACGTCGAGGCTCCGGTAGGGGTTGCGCAGGGCATCGGCGGCGGCCCGGGCCTCGTTGAGGAGCGCGGCCGAGCGGGCCTCGTTCGGACTGGTTCCGGGAGGACGGACGTACACGCCCGAGTCGGCGCTCCTGGGGGCCTGGGCAGGAGGGCTTCCGGACAAGGGAGAGGGAGAGGGAGAGGGCGAGGGTGGGAGGCGTTGGGGTCGCTCGCCGAGGCTGGCCTCTGCGAGCACGAGCAGGGCCTCGACGACGACCTCGGTGAAGCCCTGGCGGCGCGCGGAGTCGAGGGCGGTCCTGGCGTGGTCTCGAGCTTGGCGGTGTGCACCTCGGGCCAGGGCGATCGCACCCAGGAGGACCTCGATCGCGGGCCTCGCCTCGCGGGCGCCGTAACCCTTGACCTGGAGTCGGGCCCGGGAAGCCGCGGCTTCGGCCTCGTCGAGTCGTCCGCGCAAGAGCGCGTGCCGGCCGAGCTCCACGCAGACTTGGATGGTCAGGCTCGGGTCTCGGCTGGCGTCGGCGAGGGCCTCGGTGAGCCTGAGTAGCTCACCGGCGTCGTCGATCTTTCCGAGGTCCCGCAGCACGCGGACACGGGCCACATGACTGCGGACGAGGCCCTGCCGGTCGCCGATCTTTTGTTTTTCGGACGCGGCTCGCTCGAACTCTCGCAGGGCTCGCTGGGCCCGACCGGCGTGCGCGCAAGCTCGGCCCAGACTCAGGCGTGCATCAGAGGTCCCCCAGCGCTCGGAGGTGGTGGAGGACTCCAGGCAGCGCTCGTAGGCGACGATCGCCAGCTCCGGGCGGCGGTTGGCGAGCTCCCAATCGCCGCGTGCGTGCTCGAGTTCGGCGTGCACACGCGCCCGGGTCGTGAGCCAGTCGCGGGGCGGAGCGCGGTCGCCCTGGGCCGCGTCGGCCGCGCGCAAGAACTCGTCCCCGCGCTCGAGCTCGGGTTCGGCGAGATCGAGGGAGCCGAGTTCGACGAGGGCGGCCACGGCCCGGGCGACCAGACCCACGCGGGCGAGCGGGGAGTCCTCGCCGAGCAGCTCGAGGCCCTCCGCGATGCGGGCCAGGGCCGCCGCGTGCTGGCCCAGGGCCGAGTCGGTCCGGGCCAAGTTCTCGAGCTGTCGGGCCTCGGCCTCGCGGTCGCCCCGGGCTGCGGCTCGGCCCCTGGCGCTCTCGTAGGCGACCCGCGCTTGAGCGTACTCCCCGTGCATGCAGTGCAGGTCACCGATCGGCATGGAGCGGGAGGCGGAGGCCGGTCGCAGGGCGCCGATCTCGATCCGCGCGCGTCGGTCGAGTTCGGCGCTGCGCCTGTCCTGGGGTCGCAGACCCATGAGCCGATCGGCGAGCGCGGGCCGGTCGAGGCTGCGGGCGAGCTCGGCCCCTCGTTCGCCGAGGTGGGTGAGGCGGGGGTCGTCGTCCTCTCCGAGGGCGGCGCCCAGGCGCTGGAGTTCAGCCGAGGCGGCTCCGGCGTCGCCCCGGAGTCGCTCGAGCTCAGCGGCCAGCAGGCGCAGCTCGGCGCGCTCGACGACTGGCAGGGCGTCGGCGACCTCGAGCAGGGCGGTGAGCTTGGCGAGGGCGGGCTCGGGTAGGTCCTCCTTGAGGGCGCGCTGGCCCAGGGCCAGGACCAGCGGTCGAGCCTCGCTCAGGCGCTCGGCCTCGATCAGATGGATCAAGATGATGTCTTCGATCTGCCCGTGTTTCGCGTCGTTCTCGGGGCCGCCCCCGGGGAGCCCGCGGGGGTGGCTGCGGGGCAGACGTCGCAGGCGCTGGGCGCAGTGATAGTGGAGTTTGTGGCGAGCCGCCCGCGGGACGTCGTCGTGGATGACCCGGCGCAGCACCTCGCTGGTGAACGCGTAGCGAACCCGGGTGCGGCGGCGGTGCTCGGTGAGCATGCCCAGGCGGACCGTCTGGGCGAGCAGGAGCTCGAGGGTCGCCGACGACTGGGCGTGCAGACGCTCGACCTCGGCGAGCTCGAAGTCGCCCAGGCCCACGGCGAGGATCGAGCCCGTGCGCAGGGCCGAGAGCACGGGGCCCGAGAGCTGGCTGAGCTGTCCTGCCAGGACCGCGCGCAGGGTCCGGGGGATCGGCCAGTTGGGGGCGTCGAGCTGCCACGTGCCCTCGCGGCGAATCAACAGGCCGTGCTCCAGGGTCGCCCGGACCAGCTCCCGGGCGAACAGGGGCTGGCCCCCGCTCTGGCGGTGCAAGCTGACGGCGAGGCGAGGATCGATCTGGGGGCCGTCGAGCAGCTCCACCAAGAGGCCGTGGAAGGCGTCTTGGCGCAGGGGTTCGAGCACCAGGGGCAGGCAACGGGGGTGCTCTTGCAGGCGCCGACGCAGCCTGCGGATGGGGTCGTGGGTGGGGAGGTTGTTGAGCTGGTGGGCGATGACGATCAGCAGGGGCGCCCGGGGGAGACGCCGGAAGATGGTCTCGATCAGCGAGATGATCGCCGGGCACTCGTGCACGTCGTCGATGGCCAGGGCGAGGGGAGGCTGGTCGGTGACCAGAGCCGCGACCGCGCGGACGACGAGGCGCTCGATGCGTTCTTGGGCGCGGAGCTTGCGGTCCTTGACGCTGAGGATCAGCTGGCCAGGGCGGCGCTGGGGCAGGGGGGTGCTCGACAGCTCGGCGATCAGCCCCGGGTGTGAAGGTCGACCCTGGGCGAGCTCGGCGAGGCGATCGCGGTTGAGGGAGGGGAACAGCTCGATGAGGTCGGCCGCGTCGTCGGCGAGGGCGTTGGCGGCGTGGGGGCGCCGGGCCAGGCCTGCCGTGAGCAGCTCGACGAAGGGCCCGAGGTAGCCACCGTGGGCATCGCCGGCTGTCGCGCTCGTGCGCAGCAGTTCGACCTTGCGCTGGTGACAGGCCTGGGCGAGCTCGTCGAGGAGCGTGGTCTTGCCCATGCCTGGTTCACCGCCGAGCAGGACCAGTTGGTGCGAGCCCCCGCAGGCGGCCGAGAGCCGGGCGTCGATGGCCCGCAGGGAGCGGTCGCGGCCAAAAGCTGCGCTGAGCAGCTTGGAGCGGGAGTCGCTGGGGCTCTCGAGTCCGCGGCCGGGCCGGGGATGGGTGGGCTCGCCGACCAGCAGGGCCGCGAGCGAGCGGTCGGCGTAGGGGCTGAGGCGCTCAGCGACGTCGCTGGCGCTGGGGTTGCGACGGGCCGGATCTTTGGCGAGCAGCTCGACGATCAACAGGTCCAGGGCCCGGGGCAGATCGCTGCGCAGCAGGGCCGGGCGGACGGGGATGCTCTCTTCGATCGCCTGGAGGACCGCCCGGCTCTCGCCGATGAACGGTGGCCGGCCGACGCTGGCTTCGTAGAGGGTCACCCCGAGGGCGTAGAGATCGGCGCGGGCGTCGATCTCGCGACCGCGGGCGGCCTCGGGGGACAGATACTGGAGCCGTCCGATGAGCGGGGAGCCGGACGCGGACCGCCCGGGTTCGTCGAGGACGTGCTCGGGCTTGGCGAAGGCGGCGAGCCCGAGGTCGAGGATGCGGATCTGGAGACCTTCTCCCGCGGTCCAGATCTTCAGCTTTTCGGGCTGGAGATCGCGATGGGGGAGGTGGATGGCATGGCAGCGAGCCAGGGCCTCGGCGACCTGGCGCCCGATCTCGGCGACCAGGGGGATCGCCAGGGCGCCGCCGCGCAGCAGTGCGCGGAGGGTCTGGCCCGGGTGCAGCGGGGTGACGATAGCGATGTCGGCACCCGAGCGAACGATCGCTTCGATGGGCGAGATGGTCGGTCCGGCCTCGGCCAGGCGTTGCGCGAGCTCGCGCAAGTTGGCCTCGAGGAGGTCGGGATCGGTGGGCGCCATGACGAGCTCGAGGCGGACCAGGCTGGGCCCATCATCGGCGGCCTGGAGGTCGCGCGCTCGGTAGAGGCGCCCGAGGCGGCCGGAGCCGAGGCTCTGCTCGAGCGAGTAGCGAGCACCGATGTTGTGACTTTCGTCCACGCGCCCGCGATTCTACCGCGCCAGCTGGAGCGGCGACCGGTCTGAACGTCCCAGATCCGCCTGGCAGCGTAGGTTCAAACTGGTGGCCGCTCGAGGGGCCTCAGCTCGCACGGGACTCGTCGGCGTGTCCCGTGGCCCGGTCGGCCCGGTCGGCCTCGAAGCTCGGCTCGTCGTCCAGCTCAGCCGCCTCGTCATCCAGCTCGGCAGCCTCGAGAGCAGCCTCCCGGGCGTCGGCCTGTTGCCTCACCCAAGCCGCGACCAAGCCGTTGGCGTCGATCTTACCTTCGGCGGCGAGCTCCTCTTCGGCGCCGAGTCGCTCCTTGGGGCTGTTGATCACGCTCATGACCATGCCGGCGCAGAGCGGGCAGGTCTCGTCCTCGACTCGGAGCTTGGTGCCGCACTTGGGCTCGGAGCAGCGCCGGTCCGTGAACAGGGCTCCGATAGCGAGCCCGGCGACGGCCAGACCCGCGGCGACCGGCATGACGATGTGCATGGGGACGTCGACGCCGAAGTTCCCGCGGCTCAACAGCCCGCCGAGCATGAGCACGGGGAAGCCGAGGACCTTGGCGGTCCGCAGGGCCCCGCTGCGCTCGATGCGAAACACGGGCTTGCCCCGGTTGGCGTCGCGGATACCCCGGTCGAGGTCCCGGCGCTGCTCGTGTTCGTCGTCCTCTTCTTCGGACTCGGACTCGTCGGTTTCGTCGTCGTCGTACTCGTCGGCTTCGTCGAGTTCGCCGTAGACCCCCGAGACCTCAGGGCCGAGTTCGGCCTCACTCGGGGCGGGTTTGCCTCCCGGTGAGAGCGGCCTGGTCAGATCCTCCAGCCGGGGAGGGGCGGGCCAGTGATTGGGTGCGGGGAGTCCAAGTCGCTCGTGCACGTCTGGGGAGAGGGTCTCCAGCCAGGTCTGGGCCTCGCGGAAGAGCCCCGCTTGGTTGGGCTGAAGCCGGCTGAGCAGGCGTCGCCGAGCTCGGCGGTCGAGACCTCGGGTCTGGGCCTGAAGCGCGAGCAGGAAGCTCATGTCCTGGACCGAGAGCGCCCCGAGTCGGGCCTCGGCCCGGGTCGCCCGGAACCCGCCGGCCGACTGGGAGTAGAAGCGCTGGCTGGCGTCGGTAGTCAGCAGCCCAAACCCAAGCGTGAAGCCGGTCAGGTCGATGAGCCGCTGACCGGGGAGGCCCTCGGGGGTCGGCAGGCCGACCAGGGCCCGGTGGGCGTGGGCGACGGCCCGGGCGAGGGCGGGGACGAGGTTCTCGGGTTCACGCAGGGCGATCTCCTCGACCGCGAAGTAGACCCGGCCTTCGCGCACACGCAGGAACCAGGCGTTTGGATCTTTGCCGCGCATCATGGCCGGCTTGCCCACGACCTCGCCGCGCCGGGCGGGATCCTGGTCGTGCAAGGTCGCTAAGACCTCGAGATCGTCGTGGCCTGCGTAGCGCAGCAGTCGACGCAGCAGCCGGACCACGCTGGGCTCCCCGCCGACCCAGCGATCGGGGAAGTAGGTCGGCGTGGGCTCGAGCATGGGTGCCAGGGCGTAGCTGCGCCAGCCGTCGTGGCGCAGCAAGGCCGCGGTCTGCCCGATCAGCCAGTCGCGCTCGCGGGCGGGCGGGAGCGTGACCTCGCGTGGGTTTGGGTTGGCGCCGAGCATGAACGGAGGTGGGGGGGAGGGGCAGCGGCCTCGGAGGCCCGAGCCCCGGGGACCAGCCTGAGGCTTAACACGCGAAGCTCGCTCAGCTGACGGCGGCGCGGAGGTCGAACCAGGTCGCCTCGTGAGGCGGCCCATGACAGACGTGGATCGCTCGCGATTGGGGCTGCATGACCACGGCGCCGTTGGTGTTGATGCCGTTGAAGTCCGCGCGCGAGATCGCGTTGTGGCCGTTGTCCCGGTCTGCGAGCCAGCCCTGGGCCGTCTCCATCGTGATCGTGACCCCGGGCTCGGCCGAGGCGGCGATCAGCTGTTCGAGGCGGGCTTGGCGAAAGTGGGAGGACTCGGAGGGGGTGTCGCCCTCGATGGCCTGGTGAGCCGGGACCACACAGTGGTTGGTGTGTACGTAGGTGCCCGCGCCGAGCTCCCGGCGATCGACCATCTCCGGCGTGCACTCGAGCGCGAGCGCCCGGCCGTCCCCGTCGGCGACATAAAAAAAGTGGGCGCCTGCGCGCTGGGCCCCGGCGATCGCGGCGGCTGCCTCGTCGAGGGTGCGGCTGGCCAGGGCCCTGTGGATCATGCTCAGGTAGGTGACCCCGGGTCGGGCGTCGGTGGTCCGCACGTTGGTGGTGCCGACCGCGATGCCGTGCTCGTTGAGGCCGATCAGGGACAGGCAGCCCACGGTCGTCAGCGTCCAGGTCTCGGGTCCGTCGTCGGGCTTGCGGTGCACAGCGACCACGAAGGGCATATTGTCCGTGGCCAGGTCCCAGCTCTGGCCGCACAGGAGCTCGCCGCTGTGGGTCTGGTCGGCCCCGACCACGAACGAGGTGCACCCACCCAGAGCCTCGAGATCTCCGGCCCAACTCAGGACATCGCGGATGTCGGTCAGGCCGTTCATGGCCAGGATCTTCTCGACGGGTTGGCCAGAGCCCCGGGCGATGCCCTCGAGCTCGGCGTAGCCCGAGGGATCGTGGGCCCGGGTCGGCGCCAGGCAGGCCCGGGCGACCGTCAACATGGCCTCCTCGCCGACCTCTCGACCACCGTGTTGCCTGGCCTGGCGAAGCGCGTTGGCCAGCCGGTTTTGGTAGAGAATGGGGATCTGGTCGCGGCAGGTCTCACCGAAGGCCTCACCCATGGCCTGGGGACTGCCCGAGAAGCTCAGGACACGCATGACCGGATGGTACACGGGCGCCAGGGCCGGACCACATGGGTTGGGCTCGGGCCTGCGGGTTCGGTCTCGCGCCCGGCGAGCTGCTACCATCCGCTCCGATGGCGACCCTCGCATGTCCCCAGTGTGCCCACGCCATCGACTGTGGTGAGACCGACGATGGCCCTCCCTCGGTCTGTCCGAGCTGCTCCGCGAGCCTGCGTGTGGCCTACCGCTATATCCTCGAGGCCGACCTAGGCGAGATCGCGGGCGGGTTTCTCTATCGCGGGCTCGACGAGAGCTCGGGCCGAGCCGTGGCCGTGCTCTACGTCACCGACCCCGACGACGAGGCCCTCGGTCGGCGCTTTGTGGAAGGCTATCGGGCGTTTGCAGATCTCGCCGCGCCGGGGGTCATCAAGATCCACGAAGTCGGGGGGGGGGGCGGGAGCCGGGCGTACGTGGTCATGGACTGGATCGCCGGCGGGACCTTGGAGCAGCGGGTCAGCAAACACGGCCCGCTCGGCGCGGAGGAGCTGGGGGCGCTGTGCTCGGCCATGCTCGGGGCTCTCGCCTACGCCCACCGTTCGGTCCCCTCTGTGGTCCACGGTCACCTGCACCCGGGCAAGATCGGTTTCCTGGAACCGGGAAGCTCACCCGTGTTGTTCGGTATGGAGTGGGCCGCGCGGGTCCTCGATCAAGACAGCGCGCTCGCAGACACACTTTTGAGCGCAGAGGCGAAGGTCGATCCCGGCGACGCGCCCAGCCCCAGCCGGGACCTGCGCCAGCTCGGACGCACGATCGCCTATGCCGCCACCGGTACCTGGATGGGCGAATTCGACCGGGCGCAAGAGCGGGCACTGGTCCGCGCGCAGGGTCCGACGCTCGGGCCTGCGCTCGGGGTGACTCTCGATCGTCTGCTGTGCGCGGGCACCCCTGAGGGCTATCGCACGGGTGTCGATGCGCGCATGGACTTTAGTCAGCTGCTCCGCGGCAACGATTTTTGGCGTCCGCGCAAGGTCCCGAAGGTCCGGGCTGAAGAGTCCGCTTCTCTGGACGCCTATATGCGCACGGCCGAGCCCGCTGCGGGGGAACCCGCCTCGACCAATTCTCTCTTCTCCACCAGCTCCCCCGTCTCTCCCGTCTCTGTGGCGCTAGATTCGGCGTCCATCAACAGCGCCATGGCGCAGGCGGCCGAGGCTGCGCGCGAGGAGGCCCTGACCCCGAACTTCGATGTCGACGAGCTCCTCGATCAGCTCAGCAGCGTCAGGACCGACCCTGCCGTCCACGACGACGACTGGGACGAATGGCAGACCCCGCCGAGTGGTTTGCGGTCGCCGAGAGGCATGTCTTTGGTACCAGAGCCAGAGCCAGGGTTAGAGCCACGCTCGTCGGAGCCCCCTCCCCAGCTCGGCAATGTGTTCAAGGTGATCCTACTGATGGTGTTCATGGGTGTCGTGGTCGCCGCAGTCGAGGCATTCCAGGACAACTCTCCCGACTCCTACACCGAGGCCCTCCCGCCGACGATCGAGCCGGTACCCTGGCCCATCGACGAGCCGGTTCCGGTGCCCGAGCCGGCTGTGGCCGCCCCCGCCCTGCACCATTTGCACCATTGGGAGGCCGAGGTCGTCGGTCCCAGCGAGGGGCGCTCGGGGGCCGAACTCGGCGATACCTGCGATCTGTGGGTCGGTCCAACCGATGCATCGAGCACATACAGCACACGTTTCTATGTGGACTGTGGCGAGCCTCGACGCCGGATCTACGGTGGCGGAACGGTCGGGTTCATCCGCGCCGAGATCAGCGAGGGGCACCCGACCATGGGCCTCGACATCGGCGACGAGGATGGGGATGGGGAGGTGTTCTTCAACATCGGAGAGGGAGCGGGACAGCTCGACCTTCAAGACCGCTTTCAGCGCCCGCCGATCAACCTCGAGTTTCGGCTCAGCGAAGATGGGGGGCAGGTCCAAGACGGGCGTGTCCAGCCCGATCTCGACCCGCCCGAGCGCAGCGATGAACCCGCTCCAGGGGTGGCCCTCGGCCTGCCCAAAGACGGCGAGCCCGAGGACGACAGGCCCGACGAGCTCAGCCGTGATCAGTTGCTGACGGGCCTCAACGCCACCCGCGACGCGCTGGAGAACTGCGAGGTCGACAGTGGCGAGACCCTGCGCATCACGGTCGAGATTGGAGTCAGCGGCGAGGTCACCAGCGTGGGTCTCGACGAGACACTGGCGTCGACCATCCAAGACTGCGTGCGCGCGGCGGTCGAGGGAGCCAGCTTCCCGGCGTTTGTGGATGGGCCCATGAAAGTGGCCTGGCCAGTGACCTGGTAGCTGGTACGCCTGGGAGGCCGTGCGCAAGGTGATCGCCTCGGTCCACCTGGCTTGGGATTCAGTCAACGACTGGGAGGACCCGTCGCAGCGCTCTGAATTCCGCTGTCGGACCTGCGGGAAGTCCTACGCGATCACGACTTGATCGCGGTGGTTCGAGGCCGATCGTTCAGCGGGGTGTTGCGGAGCAGCACTGTGGGTAATGCGCGGTGTGGGCCGCCAAACCCGGTGCTCAGTATGGCCAGAGGCAGACGTCATTTGCGCCTTGATAGCCATCCGCGCAAAACATGGCCTCCGGACAGTCTTCATCATCATTATTATGATCACACGCCAGCGGGGCACAGTAATTGGCGAACATCATATCCCCGGGGAGGTCGGAACAGAGGTCATCAGGCTCGGCGTCGCAGTCTGGCTGTCCATTGCAGCCATGAGTGCAGATGCTCCAATCCTGTCCCCCCTGCGTGCCTGTATGACAGATTTCACCAGGGAAAAGGCAGTCAGCGTCATCGCCGCTGGGGCACTCCCCATAGGGAACGGGGCCACCGCCTGTGTCGGTGTCCGTGGAGTCCTCTTCTGTGGAGTCCTCTTCTGTGGAGTCCTCTTCTGTGGAGTCCTCTTCTGTGGAGTCCTCTTCCGTACTGTCACCCGTGCCCGCAACAGGCACACAGGCGTCACCTTCACACATCAGCCCCGGGTCACAGCCGTCGCCGCAGGGGCAGTCTTCGGTCCCGGGAGGACAGCCGTCGCTCGCTGAATCTGCCTCGGTGGTGGTGGTCGTCGTCGTCGCTCTCGAGTCGCCCTCCGACTCGGTGTCGGCATCGGTGTCGCCGTCGCCGTCGGTGGTCTCGGAGCCGAGGCCCATGCCGAAGCCATCGGTGTTGCACGCGCTCGCCGTGAGCACGAGCAGGGCAAACAGGGAGGTCGAGGTCAAGCGAGACGCCATGTGGGCATGGTCTCGTGATCTTTGCGCGCCGTCGAGTGGCCTTGCTCGCAATCCCGGGTATCAGCCGTCTGGGGCGGTCGAACCCGGGGACACGGTGTTCGCGTAGGCCCGAGGTCTGTGGTGGGGATCTGTCGTGCGCGGGAGTCGGTGTCTGCGCCCCGCATCGGATTCATCATCTGAAATGAGTCTGTGAACTGTAGTACTGCAATTCCAGTGACTGTGCAGCGGGCGGACGCGGGATCCAACTGGCCCAAGACATCGGTCTGGGGGCTGGACCTCGCCCTGTACTGGGGAACTCGTCCGACAATCCAGCCTCGTTCCTGTGTTCGAGGTGTCCTACCGAGGTTCGAGCACGAGGCGCTCGTCGGTGAGATCGATGCGGCTCCCGTTTCCCTGCGAGGTGATGCAATGTCGAAGAGAGGAGAAGGCTGTCGGGTGACCAGATAGCTGTCGGGTGACCAGATAGCTGTCGGGTGACCAGATAGCTGTCGGGTGACCAGATAGCTCTCTGCATGCGGGATCTAGTTAGGCCAAACGCAGACATCGTCTGCATCTTGGAAACCGTTCGCGCAAAACATGTCCACCGGACAGCCATCTTCATCATCGATGTCACACACTAGGGGGATGCAGTAGTAGGCGATCACCCCATCCCCGGGGAGGGCGGAACAGATATCCTCGGGCGTGGCGGTGCAGTCTGATTGTCCGCCGCAGATCTGGGTACAGAGACTCCAGTGTTGCCCGCCCTGGCTGCCAGTCTGGCAGAGTTCACTTGGGAGGCAATCGTCGTCGCCGCTGGGACACTCCCCATAGGGAACACCATCACCGCCGGTAGTCTCCGTATCGTCTGTAGTCCCCGGATCGCCTGTCGTCTCCGTATCATCGCTAGTCCCCGTGTCCTCGGTCGTATCCACAGCGGGCACGCAGGCATCTCCATCACATGTCAACCCTGGCTCACAACCACCGACGCCGTCGCAGGGGCAGCCCTTCGTCCCGGGCGGGCAGTCGTCCTCCGAGCCCACCTCGGTGGAATCCACCCCAGTGGTATCTACCGTCGACATTCCCGAGCTGCCCTCGGTGTCGGTATTGCCGTCCCCCACGCTGGTCTCGGATCCGAGGCCGGCACTGTAGCCATAATTGCACGCCCCGGCAGTGAGGACGAGCAGGGTCAAGAGGGAGGTCGAGGTCAGTCGAAGCGCCATGGGGCCATGGTCTCGCGAAGCGCTCGCTTCGTCGAGTGACCTCGCTCGGACCGGCCGCAAGGGCAAGGGCGCGCCGTCCGCGCAGGGCGAGGCCGCGGACGATGGACCCGGACGGGTGAGGGGGGGGGGGGGACACCTGCCGCCTGCGGGGTCGGTGTCCGCGTCACGGCACCGGCTTCTCCCCTGTGATTGGATTCGAGGGCCCTCGATCAGCCCGTTCGCGGCGAGGTCGAGGTCCTCTGGGCACGGGGGAGGTCTGAAAGAAAACTGGGATCAATCCAGCGCCGATTTGTACTACCGCAGTGAAGCTGCATTGCCGGCAGCACGAGGCCCAAATGGGGCCAGTGCGCTGGCCAGCCTGCGAGCTGGGCCCCGTCCTGTTTCGGGCCCGACACACGAACCTGCGGGCTCTGTCCCGCCCCTGGAGAACAATGACCATTCAATCCATCGGTCTCGGCCAACCCTATCTCGTCTTGATCACCCTGGCGTCCGATCAGGAGCTCGAAGAAGGGGTCGAGGTGGCGGACATCACCAGCGACCTCGAGGGAAAACTCGGCCTAGCGAACGCGCTGTGGGGCGAGAACTCCTATGCCAAGGTGTCCTTCAAGTTCAATATTCACTCGCAGATCGTTCGGGTCGACTCTCCTTTCGAGGAGTACTACCGAGGGGCCACGCCGACTTGGGTGAAGGCGGATATCGATCTGTTCCCGGTGACCTGGGAGGGGGGCGAGACCCTCTCGATCACCTATCAAGACGATCCACCGGTCGTGGTGGTGTTCTCGGCGGGCACGCAGACCTCGTTCGAGGTCAAGACGACCATCTCCGAGGCGATCTCCGCGGCCTATGGGGTCGGTGCACCGTTCTTGGCACACCACTCGACGCGTGGATCTGTTACGACCTTGGCAATTCAGACCAACCAGGCCGGGCCAGACTTTGTGCTCGAGATCGCCGAGACCGAGGGCGCGCGAATGCTCGGGGTCGCGCCCAGTCAGTCCGAGGTCCACATCGGCACCTGGACCTTCAGTGACCACAACCGCTATGTGAAGGAGACGCTGGTCAAGTGGCAGGTGCTGGACGAACGCAACAATCCGGCCGACTACGCCGGCCTGATCATCGTGCCCGCGCGCGGGACCGTGCGGGCATTTGCGGATTTCGTGTCGCTCGATCGTGGCGCCGATGCATCCCTGGATCTCTCTCTCGTCGTCATTCCACCCACCTACAAATGGGAGGTGTTCGCCCACGAGATCGGCCACAATCTCGGGCTCCCGGACCTCTACGACGAAGCAACCGACGACATCGACTTGGCGGGTGAGGAAGTCGGGGGGTGGGATATCATGAGCAGCACCGGCCCTAAGCACACCTGCGCGTGGTGCAAACACTGGCGCACGAGGGACCGCGATGGGGACGGGAACGCCCAGGGAGAAGCTTGGATGACGGAGGTCGCGGTCTTCGAGCCACCGGCTCCAGACCTGTCCGAGTCGGTCGACTACCTCGTGTTTCCGAGCGAGCTACCCTTTCCCGCGGACAACCCCTTCACCGAAAAATTCGGCGAGACGCGGCTGTGTCACGCGGTCCGGATCCCGATCGGCCAGGGGCGGTCGGTCTATATCGAGAACCGGCAGGAGGGGCCCCTCGAAGACCCGAAGTTCGGGACCGCCCAGTTCGACCAAAATCTCCCGGTCAGCCCGGGGGGCATCATCTGCACGGACGCCTTCGATTCGTGGAGTGACCCGATCGTGATTCCGGTCTTTCGCCGCCACGTGATGTGGGTGGGTGACGACCTGCGGCCGCTGCAGGCCGGCGGCGACGAGCGGGTGGTCGCCGACTTCTCGGCGGACCGAAAGGTGACGGTGCGCATCAAAGAGGTGCTCGGCGACGTGGCGAAGGTCTATCTCGTCGAGGTGACCTGGGCGGGACCCGGGGGCAACCGGGAGTGCCGGATCGACCCCTGGGACCCGACCCCCTGGGAGACCCCCGACATCTGGGTCGACACCCGGGTCGACAACGACTGGGACGAGTATCGGCAGAGCGACCCGGCCCAAAACCCGGATATCCCGGGCAACCCCGTGGGCAACGGGGACCGGCTCCGGGTCGGGTGGCCGGCCCGGGTCTACGCTCGCTTTCACAACGACGGCAACCTCCCGGCCAACAACGTGAAGGTCGAGTTCGAGGTCGTCATCCCCGCGGGCATGGGGCCGGTGGAGGGCTTCGATCTCGGCTCCGATGTGGTCGATATTCCCGCGGGCGGCTCGGCCTTGGCACGGGTCGACTGGACGCCCCGGCACAACAACGAGCAGCACGTGTGCATCATCGCGCGGGCCAGCAGCGGGCCCAACGAGGCCAACCCCTACAACAATGAGGCCCAGGAGAACCTGAGCGAGTGGTGGATGGAGGGGGAGAGCCCCTATGCGCCGGTGGTCATCGAGTACCGGATCGCCAACCCGGTCGCGCAGCGGGCCCAGATCCGGCTCCGGGCCCGCGACCTGCCCCGGGGTTGGGCGGCAGGCTTCACCCAGGAGCGCTACTCCCTGCCCATGGGCGGGACCGCCGAGGGCGAAGCGGTGGTCGGAGCTGACTTTATGGCCGTCCCCTTCGAGGATCTGATGCTCGAGCAGGGGGAGGAGGCGCCGGTGGTCAGCATTGAGGCCGAGGTTCTCTACGGCTGCCAGTGGGTCCCCTTTGGGGGGGTCTCGGCTACGATCCGCCCCGCGCGCAAGACCCGGATCGAGATCGTGCGTCGCCCAGGTGGACCGAGCATCGAGCTGACCGGGGTGGTGACGGGGGCGGGGAAACCCGTGCGCAACGGCCAGATCACCCTTCGCACGACCTTCAAGGGCAAGGCCCTGTGGATGACCCGGGTGCACACGGACAAGGGCGGCAAGTTCGAGGTGACGGTCCCGCGGCCTCCCAAGTTGCCCAAGTCTGCGGTCGCGGCGATCGAGATTCACCTGTCGCCGATGACCGGCTACGCACCCTGCCACATGGCGCCCATCAAGGTGATGTTCGACGCCAAGAACCCGAAGCTGGAGCTCCCGAAGCTGGAGCTCCCGAAGCTGGAGCTCCCGAAGCCGAAGCTCCCGAAGCCGAAGCTCCCGAAGCCGAAGCTCCCGAAGCCGAAGCTCCCGAAGCCGAAGCTCCCGA
>CAYVJQ010000086.1:0-6922 GCA_964451725.1 uncultured Nannocystaceae bacterium
CATCGGCGGAAGGGCCAAGCGAGGTGTCGTGAGGGGTTTTGCCACGGGCTGCTAGTGTAGAGCCATGCCGGAGCTGCCCGACGTCACGGTCTACGTCGAGCAGCTGCGCACGCGGCTCGTCGGCCACGCGCTGACCAAGCTGGAGCTCTTCAACCCCTTCATTCTGCGCACCGTCGAGCCGAGCGTGGCGAGCTTCGCCGGCCTCGAGGTGGTGGGGGTGCGGCGGATCGGCAAGCGGGTGGTGTTGGTATTCGCGGGCGAGCAGTTCGCGGTCATCCACCTCATGATCGCCGGCCGCCTGCACTGGCGCCCCCCGGGGACCAAGCTGCCCCGCAAGCGGACCCTGCTCGGTTTTCATTTCGACGACGGCATTCTTCAGCTGACCGAGGCCGGGACCAAACGCCGGGCCTCGCTGCACCTCGTGGCGGGGGAGGCCGCGCTGGCCGACCACGACCCGGGCGGTCTGGACGTGTACCGCCTGTCGAGCGCCGGCTTCGCCCAGCGCCTTCGGGCCCGCAACCACACCCTCAAGCGGGCGCTCACCGATCCGCGGATCTTCGATGGGATCGGCAACGCCTACTCCGACGAGATCCTCCACGCCGCGAAGCTCTCGCCCATCACCTGGACCTCGCGCCTGAGCGACGAAGAGGTGGCTCGGCTGCACGCGACCTGCAAAGCTCAGCTCGAGGCCTGGACCGAGCGCCTGCGCGAGCGCTGTGGGGTCGAGTTCCCGACCAAGGTGACGGCATTTTTGCCCGACATGGCGGTCCACGGAAAGTATGGTCGGCCCTGCCCGGTGTGTGGCGTGGCCGTGCAGCGGATCGTGTACGCGGCGCGCGAGACCAACTATTGCCCGGGCTGTCAGACCGGGGGCAAGCTGCTCGCCGATCGCTCGCTCTCGCGTCTGCTGAAGAAAGATTGGCCCCGGAGTCTCGAGGCTCTCGAGACTTACAAAGCCCAGCGCCGCGACTCCTGAGACCCCAATACGCACAGACCCGAGCCGGCGAGCGACTCGGGTCCGTGGCCGCTCGGACGGAGCGGCGAATGTCGAAGCCCAGACCTGGCGAAGAAGATCTGGCGAAGAAGATCAGGCGAAGAAGATCAGGCGAAGAAGATCAGTTGAAGGAGATGCGCATGGACGCGAGGGTCTCGTACTCGACCATGCCGCGATCCTGATCGGCGACCGTGAGGTTGATGGTCCCGTTGATGCGTACGTAGCCCCACTGCATGGACTTGGTCAGCTCGCCGAGGTCGAAGGCGAACTCGAAGTAGGGTTGGTCCCAGAATTTCGAGGTCTCGATGGGTAGGGAGATGCTCTCGTTGAGGAGACGGTCGCTCTCGCCCTCGCCGCTGGTGCCCCAGGCATGGGCTGCACCGATGACGTCGAAGGACAGGCCGCCGGCGGTCTGAGCCTCGAGCGAGGTCGGGAAGTGGCAGCGAACGTAGACCTCGGAGGTCTTGGTGTAGTGCCAGCTGAGGTCCGGCTGGGCGCTCTCGGCCGGGGCCAGGGGCTTGGGCGCGGCCACGCAGGTCATCTCGTTGAGCTTGGTGTAGCTCCCGCGCTCGGTGAATACGCCCTGACGATACTCGGCGACGGCGGCGGCCTCTTCCTCGAAGCGGGGCTGGAGATCCTCGCGTTCCACGTACCAGGTGAAGTCCTCCTGGAGGAGGAGCTGGGTGCCGGTCAGGGCTTGGGCGAGCTCGGGGTCACCGGCGGCCATGGCCTCGGCGTGGACGCGGGTGAAGTAGTCGGTGTAGCCGTTGTGAAGCTTGCCGAAGCGCTCCTGGCGGAAGGCCTGCTTGGCGCCCTCGTCGGCGTAGCGATGGCTGACGATGTTGATGTCTTGGGTCAGGTCGAGCACGGACGCGCTGGCGTTCGACCAGGGCTCGAGCGGACGCTCGGCCAGCCAGTCCAGGTGCTGCTGGATGGCCTGGTCGATGTCGGCGATCTGGGCCTCGTTCGGTGTGCCGGTGCTCTTGCTCTCGCTCTCGCTCTCGCTCTCTTTGGCGTCTGAAGATCCTCCGCCGAACATGGAGCTCAACGTGGAGCATCCAGGGGCAGCGCAGAGCAGCGTCACACAGAGGGTCGAGAGCAGCAGTTTGGATTGACGGGTGGCCATCGGGGGCATGGTGCGGACGCGGACGCTCCTAGAACAATATGGATTCAGAACGATATTGCTCTCATGGCGGAGGAGAACTCACATCTTTAGAAAGATGACACTCGTCTCCCAAGTGTGTCGGTGGTGAAAGCTGACACCCGTCTCTGAATCATGTCGGCACGGAGGTGCCGAGCCGGGCTCAGCGTGTGTCTCCCCCCTGTTTCGCCCGCCGTCGTGCGATCCGGGCATCGCCGACCCCGTCGACCACAAAAGGCGGGGTGAGCCCGTCGTAGAGGCCGTTGTGGCGTACTCCTTGGGCCATCATGTCCGGCATGTAGCCAGTGTCCCGAAGCGCGGGATCGAGCGCGGCACGGTCGGCCTCGCTCAGGTCTGCGTAGCGGCGCTGGAGCTGCTCGAAGCTCCAGGCTCGGTAGTGATAGGTCGAGAACTCGCAGCTGTGCCCTCGGATCTCCACGCTGTAGCGTTTGTCCCGGGCCAGGCTCGCGCGGGCGGTGGCGAGGGCGTTGGGGAGGTGGGTCTGGGCGGCGAAGCGCAGCAGCGCGAGCAGGCTCTCGGGCAGGGCGTCGAATTCGAGCCATGGCCCGAGCCGGTCTTGGGTTCCAACCTGGCCCCGGGTGTCGCCGAACTCGTGCATGGTGTCGAGCCAGTCGCAGCTTCGGCGGCCGTGCGCCTCCATGGTCGGGGCCGAGGCCGGGTCCGACCACAGGTGTGCCCAGAGTGGGCCGAAGAGGGCGAAGTCGGCCGCGCTCGGGCGGTCGCCGAATAGAAAACGATGCTCGGCGAGCCGGGCCTCGAGCAAGGTCAAGAGCTCGACAATTTGTTTGTCGAGTTCGGGGCGCGCGCTGTCGGTGATCGCCTGGTGGTAGTCGAAACCGCGCTGCCGGGTCATGATCATCGTTGCGAGCTGAGCGCTGTCGGCCTCGGGGGTGGACCAGCTCAGGCGTCGAGCGATACGCAGACTCAGGGTCTCGCGGGCCTCCGGGGTGCCCCAGCGGGTGTGCATGATCAGCCGGGGGAGGTACTCGTCGGCGAAGTCCTCGAGTGTCCACATGAGGAAGGCGAGGCGTGGATCCGGGGGCACCGTGAGTGGGTGGGGATCGCCGTACTCGGACTCCAAGTGCTGGATGATGGGCGTCGTGTCCTGCATGACGCGGCCGTCGTCACGCAGGATCACGGGCATGATGGGGAAGCCGACGATGCGATTCATACCCTGTGTGTAGAGGCCGAAGTCGATCCGGACCCGGCGGTAGGGGATGGCCCTGAAATCGAGGTAGGCGCGGAGCTTGCCCGAAAAGGGGGAGACCAGATCCTCGACCAGCCTGTGGGTGGGCGCTCTGGAGACCTCGCCCGTGTCCGGGTCGAAGAGCCCGTCGCGCTCGTGGATCTGTGCGCGGAGGAGGGCCTCGCGGGTCCAGGCGCCGGGTCGGGGCGGGAGCTCGTCGTGCATGTGGAGACCATCGAACGCGGTGCGGGAGGGCGCAAGCGGGTTGTGAAACGAGAAAACCTTCGGTCCGGCTTGCGGGAGTGGGAGAAGCTTGCTAGGCCCTTTGTTCAGGTTGTCGCCATGGTTTATTGAAGCGCTGAGCAGTCGAGACGTTGTCCCCCTTTGAGGTGACGATCGTGATCTCGACCGCTCGGTGCCGGCGCTGCTCCGCGCCAGAACAACCACCCGACCTCGCTGACTGGATCCCAGGCCAGTTTTAGGGCCCTAGCCTCGCTCTTGCATGCTGTTCGTAGGGGCTGGTGTGGGCTCTCGTCCCCAGCTTCGGACGAGGTCGAGACATCCACGATGTGAGACGTGGCCACCGAAGGAGGTGCCATTGTGGCACCAAGTTTTGTGGCGTCGATTTTTGATGGCCCCAAACCGGAATGTACATACAATGAAACGCAAAACTACCCGCTATGCCCCCTGCCAGCTCGAGTGCCGCACGGCCACGACCTTGGTTCAGACCACCACTTGGCTACCGGCTCGATTCGCCCGTGTCGGTCAGGTCGTCACCCTGCGCGAGGTCGACGGGACCTGGAGTCGAGACTGGACGGTGTGCAGCGCCGGCCGGAGCAGCGACTGTCCGCCCGATGTCCATCGTATGATCAAAGGTCACCGCAAGCTGACCGGCGACGCCATGCCGCGGCGCGGCGGCAGCTGAAAAAATCAGGAGGCGGAGGTCGGGTATGCCCGGCCTCCGCCTTCGCGTGTCGGCGGGCTCAATCTGCGTCGAGGAGGGCCGCGGGACAGGCATCCGGGTCCCACTTGCCGCTGCTCGCCTTGGTGAGGGCGCAGAGGTCGGAGACACACAGGGCGAGACTGGCGTCGTCTGTGAGGGCGCAGGTCTTGTTCTCGGCGCCGCAATCGATGTCGGCGGCGGGGTAGGAACCGAAGCAGCGCACGGCGTGGTTGTCGGCGCACCCCGATTTGTCGCCCAAATCGACGCAGGGTGCCTGCCTGAGGACGACGAAGCTGTGGACCGTGTGGCTCTTGACCAGGCTCTCGGCCTGGTTCTCGTTGATGATGACGAAGTCGATGATCAGGCCGTCCTTGAGGAAGGTGACCGAAAAATCTTGGTCGATTTGTTGCTCGGTGACCTCCCAGCCCTTGGACTCGAGCTCATCGGTGACTTTGACCCACGCGTCGAGGGGGGTCGGGAGATCGAAATTGACGTGGGCCTGGTTGGGAAAGATGACGTCGCTGAGCCAAGGGTCCCCAGGCTCGGGAAAGTCGTGGCGAGGCAGGGTCTCCGGGGCGCAAAAGCTGAGCTCGCTGGGGAGGTCATCCACGACGCTCTCGAATGCCGCCGGAGTGGGCTGTGCGGGGCAGACCTCGGTGCCGCAGGCCGAGAGAGACAGGGCACAGGAGCACCCGAGAGCCGAGAGGAGGAGGCGCAGGAGAGTCACTGGAGCTGTGTAGCGCAGGTCTGGAGGTCCCGACAACAGCGTGGAGGCTCGAGCCTTCCTCCCCATCATGGGATCGCGCCTGGTTCAGGTCTTTCGGTGCTCGCTCGGCGTCCACCAGCCGTCGGGATCGACCGGCTCGCGTCCATGGATGACCTCGCCCAGACCCTCGACTCGATCGCGCCCACGCTCGCTGATCAGGTCCTGTTGCCAGAGGTAGCGGGCCAGGGCGCCCGCGCTCGGGTGGCCGACGACGCGCCGGTCGTAGGCGGACACTGGCGCACCGTCGGGGTGGTTGACGAGGTTGATGAAGATGCCGGCGACCCGCTCGCGGGCGGGGAGCTTCGCGGCCAGTTCACCCACTCCTTTGGCGTAGCTGCTGCGTGTCCCCATGTCGACCAGGGTTCGGGTCAGGGCCTCGCCGCGCAGGCGGCCCGCGGAGATGTCGGCGAACAGGCAGTAGATCAGGGCGTCGCGCTCGGCGTCGTCACCGAAGAGGTAGATATCGGTGCCCGCGGGGAAGGCCTCGGCGAGCAGCAAGAGCGCGCTGAGTTTGAAGGGGGTGTGTTCGCGGAGGCTGTCGAAGTGGCGGCGACGAAAGACCTCGAGTTGGTCTTTGTAGGAGATGCCGTCGAACTCGATGCCGTCGATGAGCATCTTGCGCTCGATGGCCCGGCGGATGAAGGGCGGGCTGGCGGTGATGAAGTAGAGCGGCCGATGCTCCCGCTCCTTCGGACCGCCGCGCAGGGCGTGCAGCAGGGCGGTAGCGCCGGGCAGGGCCCGCTTGTCGACGGCGAACTCGAAGGGGATCTTGAGCATGCCCTTGAGCTGCGAGAAGCGGGTGTCGAGCCAGGTCTTGTCGATGTCCCAGATGTAGGCGGGACCCTCGTAGTCGGGCTCCAGCGTGCGCTGGAGCTTGCGGACCATGGGAAAGGGGGAGCGGACGACCTCGTACTCGGCGTCGGGATCGTCGTGGTTGTCGTGGTCGTCGTGGTGCATGGCGATCGCTCGGCGCGGGGGTTAGGCGGTCCGGACCAGGGTCGGGTCGATGTCGTCTTGGCCGGCGCTGACCATGAGCTCGCGCAGGCCCTCCCGGGGAGCGAGGTCCTCGTGCAGGACCCGGTAGACCGCGTCCATCAGGGGCGAGCGCAGGTCGTAGTGGGCGGTGAGTTTCCGGGCGATCTTGGCCGCTTTGACTCCCTCGGCGACCATGCCCAGAGCGTCGATAGCCTCTTGCAAGCTCGCGCCCCGGGCCAGGGCGGCGCCGACCCGGTGGTTGCGGCTCAGGGGGCTGGCGCAGGTCACCATCAAGTCGCCGAGACCCGCGAGCCCCGAGAAGGTCATGGGGTCGGCGCCCATGGCCACGCCCAGTCGAGCGATCTCGGACAGGCCGCGGGTGATGAGCAGGCTCTTGGCGTTCTCGCCCAACTCCATCTGGGTGGCCATGCCCGCCGCGATCGCTACGATGTTCTTGAAGGTCCCACCGAGTTCGACCCCGAGCACGTCTCGGTTGCCGTAGACCCGGAGCTGGCGGCTGTGGAGGTAGCTGCGCGCGACCTCGATGACCCGGGGAAAGCGGGATGCCACGACCGTGCCCGCAGGTTTGCCCTGGCACATCTCACGGGCGATGTTCGGGCCTGAGAGCACACCGATCTGACGCAGGCAGGTCTCCTCGAGCATGATCTCCGACATGCGGGCGTGAGAGGTGAGCTCGAGGCCCTTGGTGGCGTGGACGGCGAGCTGGGCGGGTCGGACCAGGGGTCCAAGGGCCGCGCAGACCTGGCGAAATCCCTGTGAGGGGATGACGATGAAGATGAACTCGGCACCCTCGACGGCGGCCTCGAGCGAGGTGGTCGCTTGGATGTTGTCCGAGAGCTCGAGCCCCTCGAGGTAGCGCGAGTTGTTCCGGGCGC
>CAYVJQ010000086.1:7022-8644 GCA_964451725.1 uncultured Nannocystaceae bacterium
GCTCGGTGTCGGATGTCGAGGGTCGGGCTTCGTCGGCTTTGTGGGGCTGGGTCTCAGGCATGCAGGCCTCCTTGGTTGACTCCGCTGACCAGGTCCGGGGCCTCGCGCAGGCCGTAGCCGTCGAGGCGGTTGCGGTAGTAGAACAGCAAGTTGGGGTCGGCGAAGTGCAGCCGAACCCCCCGTCGCTGGACCACGGGGCGGGTGTGGTAGGAGCCGAAGCTGCGCAGGGCGGTGCGTGTGAGCTCGGCGACGTCTCCACTGGCGACGACCTCGGTCAGCCGGATCCGGTCGTTCTGGGCCCACTCGATCAAGGTCGCCAGGCAGGCCTCGATCTCGTCCTCGACCTCGGGCAGGGGCAGGCTGTGCTCGGGGCCGATCGAGCCCAGAAAACGGTACAGGTCGCGGCTGCCCGGGTCTCGGCGGCGCAGGATCTCGAAGCAGGCGAAGGCCAGCACGTGGGTCGGGTGGATGACGTTCTCGGCCGCGAAGCTGGCGATGATCTGGCGCTCGAGGTTGCAGGTGTACTCGGCGTCGCGGATGGGATCTTCGCTGATTTTCCCGTCGACGCTCAGGTAGCCGGCCGGGTCGATGGCCCGGCCCCTTCGATCTCGGGACACACCGTCGTCGTCGACGAGGTTGCCGAACACGTCCATGGCCCGCCCGAAACGAATGTGAATCTTGAGGTCGAGGGCCAACATGCCGCGCAGGAAGTCGAGCCATCGCTCCCAACGCGAGAACTCGTCGTCGACGATGATAAAGCGGGACTTGCCGGCCTCGGCGAGCCAGTCTTCGACCAGGGTCGAGGCCTCGAGGACCAGGGGGTAGCTGATGGTGCAGGGCACGATGAACACACCTGGGTCGGCCCGGCCCTGGGCGAGGTTGTTTCGGTAGGCGGCCAAGGTGCCACCGAGCAGGCCCTTCTTGAGCTTGCGCTCGAGGGCACCCGAGCGGCTGCGGGTGCCGCTGGGGAAGAACAGGTTGTCCTGGCCGAACTCCAGGGAGACGCTCGCGTACTCCTTGAGGATCTGTTTGTAGAGCGGGTCGCGCTTGCGCCTGTCGACCGTATAGGCGCCGAGGTTGTGCATGAACTTGCCCACGATGGGGTTGCGGAACAGGCTCAGAGCGGCGCCGTAGGTCAGGGGCGGGAGGCCGAGCTCGTGAATGGCGAAGCCGAGCGCGACCGAGTCGAGGTTGGAGCTGTGGGTGGGGGTGACCACCAAGGTGCCGCGCTCTCGGAGCCGGCTGAGGCTGGCGACGTCGCCCTCGACGAGCACGTGTTTGTCGAGGCGGGGGATGCCCTCGCCGCCCAGCAGCCGGCGTGGCGACAGCCCGGTGAGCAGGGCGCTGAGGAGGGGGGGCCCTACACGCACGGCGAGGTTGTAGGCGCTGGGGTTGAAGTTGCCGGCGATCTCGTCGGTGTAGCGCCGGATGATGCGCGCGAGGAGGCGGGCCTGTTCGGCCTCCGAGGCCCGGGGCAGGGCGCGGCGGATCTCGGCGTAGAAGCGCCTGTCGGCCACGACCTCGTCATCGTCGCCGTCGGCCTTGGACAGGCGCTCCTTCTCCCACCACAGGCTCTCGTTGATGCGCTCGCGCAGGGCCCGTGGCGCGGGCTCGCCCGGGGT
>CAYVJQ010000086.1:8744-17298 GCA_964451725.1 uncultured Nannocystaceae bacterium
GCGCGGTCCAGGATTCGCCCACTGACCTCGGACACGACCTTGGCGACCTCGTCGGCGCTCAACATGTGGGGTGAGTGTAGGTGATGCGCGCTCGGTTTTGGGGTTACAGTGCGCGCAGGTGCTCGCCGCCGCCTCGCCCCTGATCCTCGCGCTCGCGCTGGGGGTCGTCTTTGGTCTCTGCGCCCTGTTTCCCGCGCCTGAACAGGCAATTTCTACCCTCAACCGCTTCTGCTTGTACCTGGCCTTTCCGGCCCTGATCTTTGCGAGCGTCTACGAGGCGCAGCTGGATGTGAGCGACGCTTGGGGCCTGGTGTTGGCGACTGTGCTGCCGACCCTGGCGGCGCTGCTGATCTTGGGCCTGAGCACGCGGCGGATGCGGCCCGAGGCCCGGGCCGCCATGGGCCTCGGGGGGTGCCTGGGGAACATCGCCTATTTGGGGATCCCCCTGTCGACCACCCTGGTCGGTCCGGAGATGCTTGGGCTCGCGTCGGTGGTCGCCGCTTTGCACATCGTCGTGACGATCCCACTGGGGACCTGGACGCTGCTGCGCTGGGGCGGGGTTGGGGCTGAGACGGATCCGGACGGGGAGCAGCCCCGGGCCCCGCTCTCGCGCCTGCTTCGTCAACCCTTGGTCTGGGCTCCGGTGTCGGCCCTGGTCGCGCGCGCAGTCGTGCCGGCCGGGTGGGTCGAACCGGTCCTCGCACCCGCGAAGTGGTTCGGGGCAGCGGCGAGCCCCGTGGCCCTGTTCATGATCGGTCTGTATCTCTACGTGCACCGCCGCGAGTTGCTGCACCTGGGGTGGAGCGACGCGGGTCTGATCGCCGCGAAGCTCCTGTTGTTGCCGAGCTTGGCGCTGCTGTGTCTGTGGGCCCTGCGTCCGATCGCCGGGCTGGGGCTCGAGGCAGATGCGGCCAAAGTGGTGTTCATTCAGGCCGCCACACCCACGGCGATCACCACCTTCGCGCTCGCCGAGGCCTACGGGATCGGGCGAGAGGCCATGGCCAGGGGGATCGTGGGCAGCACCTTGTTGTTCATGGTGCTCTTTCCCCTGTTCGCTCCCCGCGTGCTCGACCTCCTGTGACCTTCCTATGACCTTCCTATGATCTTCCTATGATCTTCAAAGCTCGCTCAATCGAAGAACCGAAACCGGCGCTTGGGCGCGGGCTCGCCGAGGTCGGTGGCCGCGACGAAGGAGATGCCGGCCTCTGCGAGCAGCTCTTCCGCTGCTCGAATTCCTTCGGCACGGGTGGCGAGCACGGGGATGCGCTTGCCCGTGAGCCACGAGATGGCTGTGAGTGCGCCCCGAACCGTGGCCGAGTTGGCGACGGCGACCCGGACGACGAACACGTCGTCATGGTCGACGTGGACCTTGGCCAGCAGGGCACGGGCATCTCCGCCAGGCCGAACGCAGTCGCTGAGGTCGGCCACAATGGCGAACTTCGCGCTATTTTGACGACATTCGGCGACGAAACGCTCGCTCCATTGGGTGTACTTAAGGACCAGTTCGACCGTGGGCTCCGCACACCAGCTGGTGACCAGCAGGGGCGCCCGATCGAGGTCGATGATGAACGCGTTCTCGCCGTCGGTGTAGCGGACCATGTTCTGCGATTCTAACGACATGTAGCACCGAGGCCCGCAAACTGAGCCCTCCGCTGGGAAGCCTAGCAACTTGGTGAACGATGACCCTGTCCCAAAGTCCGATTTGCCGAGAAAATGTGTCTATCTATCTTTGGAGTGTATCAATAGATGCGGTGGGGCGATTCGCCTCACTAGATTAGCTTTGTACCATTGTCGAACGGGGTGGTGGTCGCAGGGGCGCAAGCTCCCCCCTCGGGCCTGGACCCGCCGGGCCCCTCAGCTCAAATAGTTCGCTGCGAGCCTGGCAAGGGCAATTTGGTGTCGTTCTCGGACGACCCAACTACGGTCGAAGCGCGCGCTGGCACGTCCATAGTCGCACGCGAAATGAATTCGCTGTGAGGCATACCAGTGCACGACGGAGGTCTCCGGTGTCATGATTCCGCCCAGCCGGTTCGCGGATCCCGCGCTGAACCAGTGACGCGCGATGACCGGACCCAAAGGATAGAAACAGGTCGGCGCCAAGATCTCGAATGTCGAGCTGCTCTGGTTGCGGGTGATGTCTTGGAGCAGGTGCGTGCCCAGCTTGTATCGCTGGAGGCGCTCGCTTTTGTGCATCGCTGCGATTGTCTCGAACGCACGGGCGAGCAGTGGATGCCCCGCGGTGGTAGCGAGTACCGCGTTGTTGACGGCCCGGGGGTAGGAGGGCTCGAGGTGGCGAAACAGACGCTCACCCTGGGGCAGTCGTGCACACAGGGCCCGGGCCGCGAGCGCGGGCCCGATAGCGAGCCGGCCGAGTCGGGGACCGTCGACGTGCTGCGCTGGGAGACACAGGGTCTCGAGTCCACAGAAACCGTAGGGGGCGCCATGACTGAAGGACGGGTCGGAGGAGAGCGGATCGGAGGGCGAGCGACCCATGTCCCTCGCCGCTCGGCGCAGGGGTGTCAGATCGCGGACGGTGATTGTGTCCGTGTCCAGGTAGACCCCGCCGAAGGTCCACAGCAGCGCCAGACGAGCCAGGTTGGCCATGGCCGCGGGGGCCCGGAGCTGCTCGAAGGTAGCGAGCATGGCGGGGCCGTGGGGGAGGGCGCGGAGCCAGCTCGGGTCGAACTCGACCAGCTCGACGCGGGGTTCGGCCAGGGCCTCGGCGACGCCCGGGCGGTTCGGGGACAGACCGCGGTGGACGAGTAGGATCTGCTCGGGTCGGCACAGGCGCGCGGCCGAGCGCAGGGCGACGAGGGCCCAAAACGGCAGCCGGTCGCCGAACCACACGAAGATGATTCGGTTGGGGACGAGGCCTGAACCCAGACCTGTACCTGTATCTGTATCTGTATCTGTATCTGTATCTGTATCTGTATGCGCGAGGGCCGAGGGGCTCACGAGCGCCTGCGGGGCCGCAGCGGGTACAGAGCCAAGAACGCCACGCCCACACACACGCTGATAGCGACGACCCCGAGCTCGCCGATGCTGCGCAGACCGGCGTGGTGCGCCGCGAGCAGCCCCGAGAACCCCGCCACGGTGGTCATGGCCGCGATCAGCGAGGCTTTTCCGGTGGCGGCCAAGCTGTCGTGTGTACGCGCGTGCCACAGGTGAATGCTCGCGTCGATACCCAGCCCGACGACCGCGGGCATGACCACGAGGTTGAAGAAGTTCAGGCGCAGGGGCCACAGGCCCATGGTTGCGAGGACCGCGGCCAGGCCCAGACCGAGGGTCGCAAAGCAGGCCGCGGCCGCGCCGACCCGGCGCAGATCGAAGGCGATGAACAGCAAGATGACACCCAGGGCGATCGCCGGGAGGCGCCTGGCGTCGGTCTCGACCAGCTCCATGAGATCGGCGAACACCAGCCGGCTGTCGGCCGGCCGGACGCTGGTGCCCTCGACCAGCTCGTCGGCGCGCCTGCGGACGGCGATCAGCTCGTCGATGTGGTAGCCGGCGATGTTGAGGCAGGCGTGGGCGATGCGGTCGGCCCGGCCATCTCGCTCGCGGAACGGCTCCACGGCCCAGCTGGGCAGCTCGCTGGTGCGCAGGGGGTCGGCGAGGGCGAGGCGCTCGAGGGCCTCGAGGTGGGAGGTGTGGGTCTGGGCCTCGTCGTCGAGGTCCGGGAGCTCGGCCAGGAAGCCGTTGGTGCGCTCGCCGATCTCCCGGATGACCCCGGCCTTGCGGGCCTGGGCCTCGGGCATGAGCGTGCGGACGCTGTAGACGTCGCGGACCCAGGGCTCGCGGCTCTCGCCGGTGTAGACGGCCCCCGGGAGCAGGCGGTGGCGCTCGTCGAGCATGCGATCGACGACCAGGTTCAGGTCGGCCGGGCTGTCGGCGACAAAGGCCAGGGTCTTGGAGCAGCGCCCGCCCGTGGAGCCGTAGGCGATGTTGCGCTTGGCCTTGCCGGTCTCGGACTTGAGCGCCCGGGTGTCCTTCTCCATGCGGACCTTCGGCACGCCGAACACGGCGGTGACGGCGATGGCGGCCAATAGCAGGACCCGCAGCGCGGTGAAGCGGCGGATCCAGGGACTGGGGGTGGGGGCACCGGTGGTGGGGGCACCGGTGGTGGGGGCACCGGGGTCGCTCGACTGGGCGACGCTCGGGTGTGCGCCGCTTCGTTCTCGGGCTTGGGCTCGGGCCTGACGGCGGACGTCTCCGGCGGGCGCCTTGCGCAGTGGCCCGAGCAACGTGTCGAGGGTCGGGACCAGCAAGAGGGCGGCCACGAAGCAGATAGCGACCCCGATCGCCGAGATGATCCCGAATTCGCGGAACGCCTTGAACTCGGCGAGCCCGAGCACGGCCAGGCTGCCGGCGGTGGTCAGCATGGTCGAGGCCAGGGGGCGAAAGTGGGCGCGCACGACCTCAGCCCAGTCGGCGTCAGGGCCCTGGCGCTCACGCAGGGCGTAGAGGTGCACGGAGAAGTCCACACCCATGCCGAACAAGACCGCGAACAAGAACACGGTCAGGGCGTTGAGTTCCCCGAAGCTCGCGGTCGCTATCGCCAGGGTCAGGGCCATGGCGACACCCATGGGCAGGGCGATCAGCAAGATGGCGCGGATCCGGCGGAAGCCGACCAAGAGCACGGTCAGCACCATGCTCGCGGAGATCCAAGTCGCCCGGGAGGCATCGTTCAGGATCGTGTCGACGTCGCCCGAGACGTTGTAGGCGGCGACGACCTCGGCCCGGGTCTCGGCGTCGACACCCTCGGCGATCAGGGCCGCGGTCCGGCGATCGATACGCGAGACTACGTCTTGGGCGAACTGGACGTCGGTGGCCGGCCTCGACAAGCTCGCCCGGATGGTGCGGACCGTGCCGTCGTCGTTGGTGTAGGTCTTGCCGACCGTCTCCTCCCACTCGATCTCGCCGGCCTCGTTCTCGTGCGGCCAGATCAGGGCGACCTCGGCGGCCTCGAGTCCGCTCGAGTCGATCAGCGACTGGCGCTGGTCGTCCAGGAAACGATTGAGATCGAAGGGCTCGACGTCGGCGGCCCCGGCCTTGTTCTCGGGGATCGGCCCCGGGTCTGGGCCGCCGTCTGGGCCGCCCTCCTCCCCTGGCGGCGGGCCCCAGTCGAGCTCGTCGAAGCCCGGGTCGTCCCAGTTGGAGCCGACGCTCACGACCTCGACGTCGACGTCGCCCCCGCCCAGGCCCGGACCCATGGCCCGGGCGACGGCCTGCTTGCGCTCGGCCTCGAGCTCGTCGCGCAGCTCCTCGAGCTGCTCGATCTCCAGGAAGTAGAGCGCGTGGTTGCGCAGCGAGGTGTAGTCCTGGAGCACGGAGAGCTCCTCGGTCTCCGGCCAGCCCTCGATCTCGGCCGCGAGCCCCTGGACCATGGCCTCTGCGTCCTCGGCCGTGGGCGCCTCGATGGCGACGATGAAACGCTCGGAGCTGCCGGTGCGCGACTCGAGCAGGTCGAGGGCGACGACGCTGGGGGCGGTCGCCGGCAACAGGGCGCGCAGATCGGTGTTGACCCGTACGGTGCTCCCGTAGAGGGCGGCGCAAAGACCGACGATCAGGGCGAGGATCACGGTCCAGGCGGACCGTCGACGGGTCGCCGTCAGCCGGCCGACGAGGGCCGCGACGTACACCGCGACCGGGCCGGGAGGCTCGGGTTCGCTGGCTCTGCGTCCCGCCGGATCGGCCACGCTCAGCGAGTACCCCGCCTGGCGGGAGTTGACCAGGGTGCTGCGGTGGGCGCGGAGCCCGTTGTCTGCCCACCTGGGCGGCGTCGAAGTGGGCGGTAGCCCCAGCCCCGTGCAGTCTCAGCGCGTCGTCCTCGACGAGGGAGGTGCTCCGAGGCCAGGTGATGGACGCGGCGAGAGTCCGAGGCCGAGGTGAAGCAGATCACGCAGGTACCAAGGGTGTCGGGAGCGAGCGTGTCGGGGTTCAGGATCCCTGGTCGACGGACTCGCGTATGCCCTCGGTCTCAGCCTCGGCCCCGGTCTCGGCCTGATCGGCGTCGACCTGCTCGCGCTGTGCTCGCCCGACGATGATCTTGCCGACCTCCTCGGCACCGAGCACCCCGCCCTCGATGAGCGCGTCGACCAACGCCCGGTGCTCTTCCTCGTGTTCGTGGGGGAGGGCGTCCGCGTCGGCCTCGTAGTCGATCATGAGGTTCTTCTTGCCTGTGTTGGGGTCGATGATCAGGCGAATGTTGAGCTCGGGCATGACGGTCTGGGTTGCGGGGGAAGCAGGATCGAGGAAGGGCGAATGGGGGGAGGTGAAGGCGGCGTCGCCCTTCAGTCCCTGGGCTCGGGCGTCTCGGTGGTCTCGGGGCGGGCGCCCGGAACCAGGGAGCGCATGGATTTTGCGTCGATGACCTTTTGTTCGAGCAGGAGGTCGCGCAGGGCCAGGAGCTCGTCGCGGTGGTCGCGGATGATCGCTCGGGCCCGGGCTCGCTCACGCTCGAGCAGGGCGCGGATGTTGGCGTCGAGCTGCTCTCGGGTGTGGTCCGAGAGCTCGGCGTTGGCGCTGAAGTCTCGGATCTCCAGGGAGTCGCCCGATCCGCCCGACCCGCCTGATCCCCCGGAGTCGGGAGTCACCAGGCGCATGCCGAAGTTCTCGATCAGGGCCTTGGCGAGCTCGGTGGCCCGCTCGAGGTCGTGGGAGGAGCCGATGGTCAGCTGGTCCAAGAGCGCGTCCTCTGCCTCGCGACCGCCGAACAAGATCGCGATCATGTCGATGAGCTGGGCGTGGGTGGTGACGTACTTGTGGGCCGGGTCGGCGTAGCGGACGAAGCCCAGGGCGCCGGTCAGATCGCCGCGGATCGAGATTCGGTCGATGGGGGGGGCGTGCTCCGTGTGCAGGGCGACGATCGCGTGACCGCACTCGTGGGTCGCTACCACGTGCTCCTCGGCGGGGGTCAGATTGGGCAGGTCCAAGTTGGCCGTGAGCGCGGCCTCGACATCGGCGATCGTGGTCGGATCGTCGCGCTGGTCCCGGAGTCGCTGGCGGGCGATGGCCCGGCACAGGGCCTGGAGGTGGTCGCCGCTCCATCGGCCCGTGAAGGTGTCGCTGCCCTCGATGGGGTGGGCGGTCTGGCGCACGGCGTGGGTGAGGGCGGCCTCGTTCATGTTCAGGTCCAGGCGCTGGTCGTAGATACCCAAGATGGCCTCCCGGTCCTCGCTCCCAGGGTAGGGAATGTGAAGCTTGAACTCGAAGCGCCCAGGGCGGAGCAGGGCCGTGTCCAGGGATTCGACGAAGTTGGTGGTCCCGACCACGAACACCATCTCATTGCTGCGGAAGCCGTCCATCTCCGTGAGCAGCTGGTTGACCATGGAGTGCTCGACTCCCGACCCGGTGTAGGTGCCGCGCTGGGCCGCGAACGAGTCGAGCTCGTCGAAGACGATCAGCGAGGGCGCGCTCTGTCGGGCCTGGATGAAGATCCGACGCAGATTCTCCTCGCTCTCGCCGACCCAGCGACTCTTGAGCTCGGGGCCGCTGACGATCTGTACGGCGGCGCCCAGGGCCGTGGCGATGGCCTTGGCAAACAGGGTCTTGCCGGTGCCGGGCGGGCCCCAGAAGATCATCCCGCGAGGGATCAGGCCCTCGACTCGGGCGATGGCCTCCGGGTCGTCCAGGGCCTCCTTGCGCCGGATGATGTCGAGGATGTCGTCGCTTATCTTGCGTTTGACCTCGGCGTAGCCACCGATGTCGTCGGTCAGGGAGAGCTCGGGCAGGGTCATGTCTCCCTCGAGCGTGGCCTCGCGGATCTGGGCCCACACGGCGTTCGGGTCGCTGGGGTAGTCCTCCCCCTCGAGCGAGGCCAAGAGCTGACGCAGGCGCAGGGCATGCACGCCCGAGACCCGCTTGTAGAGCTTGTAGACGTCGAGGCCCGGGCCCTCGGGGCCGGCTGGGCCGAGCTTTCGAGACTCCCGCTGGGTGACCAGGTGGGCCAGGCGATGGCGGGGCGTGCCGATGATGGAGATCTTGTGCTGGAAGAGGTTGGCGATGACCTTGGGCAGGGGGAAGCTCGGGTCGCGAAATCCCAGCCACAAGATGTTGGGGTTCTCGTAGAGCAGGGCCACGACCTCCCGAGCTTCGGAGGTCAGGGCCCCGGTCGAGGTCGTGAGCAGGTCGAGGTGGGGCAGCACGATCACCCGGCGCGCGTCTTGGTCGCCGTGGGTGCCCCCGCGGACTGCGTCTCGGAGCTGGCCGATCATGGTTTGGACCAGGCCCAGGGGGAGCTGGCCGGGCTGGACCTGGACACGACCGTCGATGTAGCTACAGCGGATCTGTCGACGGCGCAGGCGCGCGCGCACGCTGGCGTAGAAGTAGCCGACGAGGCCCTTGTCACACTCGACCAGGGCCGGGAGCCCACGGGAGAGGGCCTCGCTCGCGCGGCTGAGTTCGTCGGGGTAGGCGGCCTCGACGGCGGCCATGGGCGAGAGCTCTGTGGGGAGCTCGGCTTCGGGGATGATGCGACTCATGGCGAATGGTCGAGAGGGGGAATGGGAGAATGGGAGAATGGGAGAATGGGAGAATGGGAGAATGGGAGAATGGG
>CAYVJQ010000086.1:17398-31768 GCA_964451725.1 uncultured Nannocystaceae bacterium
GAATGGGAGAATGGGAGAATGGGAGAATGGGAGAATGGGAGAATGGGAGAATGGGCGAGTGAGTGAACTTTGGGGGCAGAACAGAACGGGCAGCTCGGAGTCGCTCGGCTCAGATCTTGACGCGGATGGTCAGGGAGCCGGTCTCCGGGTCTTCGCTGATCTCTTGGATCTCACCCATGGATGCCGCCTTGCGCTTGAGGGCCTCGACCGTGACCTTGTTGCCGATCTGGTCGAGCTCCCGGCGCAGGTCGCCGAGCTTGCCCTCGAGCTTCTTGGTGACCTTGGTCTGGAGCCGCTGCTCGCGGGCCTCGACTTGGCCCTCGAGCTCGGCCCGCAGGGCTCGCTCTCCGCGCTGGCGGCCGCCCGCGTCGTTCTCGGCCCAGACGGAGATTTCACGCTCACGCTCGAGCGCGAGCTGCTCTTCGGCCGCGACCAGAATGTCGACCGTGCCCTCGCGGGGATCGACGCGGACCTCGACTCCATCTTTGTCGACCCGGGTCCACTGGCCGTCGTCTTCACACAGCTCGAAGCCGGCGGCGTCGAGCTCGGCCGCGAGCAGCTCGGCGGTCTGCTCCGGGGGGAGCACCTCGAGGATCTCGAGTTTGGACCGGAGACCGTCGGCGACCTCGATGTGGCGCTCGAGCGATTCGGAGATTCGGATGCGGTAGCTGCGGCTCATGACGGCAAAATGGGTGCTGTGGGGCTGAGTCAGGCTGAGTCAGCCTGCGTCAGCGGGAACCCGAGATCGGGGCGCCGAGTGAGTGTAGCGACTCGAGGGTGTGGGCCAGGTGTCGCGCCCGGCCGAGGACGCTGGGGATGGAGGCGGGCGGCCCACCTGACTGGGCGGAATGGCTGGACCGGCCGGACGCGAGCTCGGGAGTGGCCCGGAGCGGCGCCCAGCTCGACAGCAGGGCCTGGGCGGCGGCGTAACCCTCGTCGAAGTGGGCGACGAGCCCGGCCTCCTCGAGCCAGTGCCCGAGGGTGGCGACTGCGCGGAGGAACGCGGCCGCGGCTCGAAATCCGTCTTGGCGGACCGAGAGCGGGGCTTCAAGCTCGAGGTGCTCGGTCCACCAGCGGTGGTCGGGACAGCGCCGCTGGGGCCCGCGGGCGAGCAGGGCGAGGGCCGCCTCAGCCAAGAATCCCGCCAGGTCGCGGCGTGGGGCGAGCCCCTCGCTATCGTCTCCAGACCGCTCTCCAGACCGCTCTCCAGACCGCTCTCCAGACCGTTCTATGGCTGCGAACAAGCCGGCCGAGACCTGGTCTTGGGCGTCACCTCGGGTGCGCATGGAGAGCAGACTGACGACCTCGCGCTTGCTCGTCTCCATGTCGATCCAGCGCTGGGCCAGGGCGGGCTGGAGGGCCTCGAGGACGACCGCGCCGACACCTGTACAGAGGGGATCGAAGTCGAGCACCGGCAGGGTCTCGCCGGGTTCCGCCAGGACGTCGGCGTAGGCCAGCTGGCACAGAGGTGAGGCGGCGAAGGCCGGTTGGGCGGGGCTGCCGCCCGCACGGAGCAGGTGGGGGATGGCGAGGTAGTACAGCAGGTCGTCGCCCATCGTTGGATGCGGGGGGGCGGCCAGGGGGGTGCGCGGCGCGGTGAGGTCCTCGCGGTGCAGCCAGGTCAACAGCGCGAAGCTGGCCGCCGAGAAGTGCAGCGGCGGGAGCTCGGGGTGGCGCTCCCACAGCCGACCCACAGCCGGCATGCCTGCGACCAGCGATCGCCTGCGTTGCCAGCCGCCCTGGCGCAGGAGGGCCCGGGCGACCCCGCGGGCGAGGGTCTGTCGGAGCAGGCCCATGGCCGTGGGTCCGAGCGCGGCGATCTGCGGGTTTTGTCGGCGAAGCAGAGCCAGGGGGCGGCCGGCGGGCGCGACCACGGCCCTGGCCAAGATCAGCAGCTCGCTCTCGCTGGCCGCGACCCGCGGGGCCCGGCTTCGGTCGAGGTTGTCGGCGGTCGAGTTTGGGGTCGTGTTCACGACGCTGGGGTCTCCCGTGAGGGGGGCAGGCCCCGGCCCCAGGGCCAGCCGTTGATGGTCAGCTCGCGACTTTGGAGCCGGATCTCGATGGTCTCGCCGCCGTGAAAGTCGGGCTCGAGGGGGCTGTGACGATCGCTCAAAAAATGCAGGCGCTGGTTGGTCGATCCGATCCAGCGTCGTGTCGTGTCGGGGGCATCGCGCTCGTACTGTCCATCGCAGAGCAGGTCGGTGGCCGCGAGCAGACGCCGGACCCCGGGCTGATCAGCGGGCACGGACCGCTCGGCGAGCCCAGACCGCTCGGCGAGCCCAGATTGCCCTGCGAGCCCAGATTGCCCTGCGAGCCCAGATTGCCCTGCGAGCCCAGACCGCTCGGTGAGCCCAGACTGCCCGGCGAGCCCAGACTGCTCGGTGAACCCAGACTGCTCGGTGAGCCCAGACTGCTCGGCGAGCCCAGACTGCCCGGCGAGCCCAGACTGCCCGGTGAGGGCCTCGAGGGTGTAGCCGCTGTAGACCATCACGCTCAGGCCCGCGGCCTGGACCCGCTCGGCCAACCCGGCCAGGGCCTCGGCCTGGGCGAAGGGCTCCCCACCCAGCAAACTCAGGCCAGCGAGTGGGCTGCGGCCGTGTGCGGCCAGGATCCGCCCCAGGACCGCCCCCACGGTCGTCGCCGCGCCGCCCTGGGTGGGGAGAAACTCGGGGTTGCAGCAGCCCTTGCAGCGCATGGGGCAGCCCTGAACCCAGATCGCGTAGCGGCGCCCGGGGCCCTCGGCCTCCGTATCGGCGATCTCACTGCCGACTTGGAGCGCGAGCGCCAACTCGGGGTCGGGGTCCGGCGCACTGTGGGGGGGCGACATGGGGCTGCAAGTGTGCCCCGGAACCACCTGCGACGCACCCGCGCTCCCCCGATTCGGCAGGCCGGACCGCGGGCCACTCACGAGCCCGACCCGCGAGCCTCGAACCACACCCGTAGATCTGGGGGGAGGGGCAGCGCCCCCTGAGCACAGACCTCGCTCAGGTCGGCCGCCAGCTCTCGCGCGAGCGGATCTCCATCTTCGGGTTCGGTCGCTTCGCCCGTGATCAGCAGCCGCAGCCCTTCGCTCAGCGAAGCCAGGGCCCGGGTGTGCTCGCCCCGCTGGCCCTCGAGCGCCCCGCGAACGTCGAGGGCCTGGGCGAGCGCTGCGGCGTAGTACTCGGGGTCATCGAGCACCAGGACACGGGCGTGGTCCACAGCCTCGCTCGCGGCGCGGCGGGCTCGCTCGGGATGTCCGAGCGTGCCGAGATCGAGGGCCAGATCGGCCAGGGCGTCGACCAGCTGGGGAAGGAAATCGTCGGGCTCGGACGCGGCGAGCGCACGCAGGATATCGATGGCGTCCACGTTCGCGGCCGCCGCCCGCTCGGCCTGGCCGGTGCGCTCGAGATCCTGGGCGAGGTTGAGGAGCGCGGCCGCGAGCTTCGAACACGGGGCGCCCACGTTCACGTTGGGATCGGTGCTGTCGTCGGCAGGCGGGATCGAGCGCAGAAGATCGACCGCCTCCGAGCTCGCGGCCAGGGCCTCCGCGCTGCGCTCGAGGACCGACAGATCGACGCTGAGGCAGCCGAGGGTCTCGGCGAGCTTGCCCCGGTAGCGCCCAGGGTCGAGTTCGCTGAGCTGACGGTAGGCCGCGCGGGCCTGGGTCAGCTCGGCGATCCCGAGTTCGATCCGGCCGACCTTGCTCGCCCGGTTGCCGAGTTCGAAGTGGGCGTGGGCGAGGCCCGGGAGAAAGCGCTTCGGATCGCCGTGGGCGAGCTGCGCCCGGACTCGGGCGGCCTCGGCCAGGGGCGAGAGGGCATCCTCGGCGCGCCCCAGCCCACGCAGGCACGCGGCCAGGTTGGTGAGGCTGTGGACGAGGCTGATCCCCGGACGGGGAGTCTCGGGAGTCTCGGGAGTCTCGGTCCGGTTGGAAGTCTCGAGGGCCTCGGCCGGTGCCCGGTATCGGTCCACAGCCTCGAGGCAGGGGGAGAGGGCCTGGTCGAACTGCTCCACGCTCACCAGGTGGACCCCGAGGTTGTGCAGAGCGAGAGCGAGGGCCTCGCCCGGGGCCCGGGGATCCTGTCGGGCCCGCGCGCGATAAATGGCGATCGCCTCGCGCGTGGGGCCGAGGGCCTCGAGCTCCCGGTTCAGGTCGCCGTAGCTCGCGCCCAGGTTCATCAGGGCCAGGGCAAGATCGAGATCGAGATCAGGATCAGTGGCCGCCTCGGGGGATCGTCGGGTGCCGAGTTTCCGATAGTGATCGACGGCCTCTCGCGCGACTTCGAAGGCCTCCCCGCGCTGTCCCGCCTCCGTCAGTCGGTTTCCGAGGTTGGTGAGCGCGCCCGCGAGGTCGCGCCGAAGGTCCTCGCGGCCGCCCGCCTGGACCCGCGCACGCAGCAGCTCGCAGGCTTCCAGGCCTGCGGTCACCGCCTCACGCCGCTCGCCCTCGCCGTCGAACTCGGCCAGCCGACACCCGAGGTTGTCGAGGGTCCGGGCGAGGGTCGAACTCGGGTGTTCGGATTCGGATTCGGATTCGAGGCTGGGGACGGAGAGGGCGCGCGCGATGCTGACGGCCTCGCGCGCCGCCGCGAGGGCACGCTCTCGATGACCGAGCGCCGCCAGGTGGATCGCGCAGTCGTTGAGCAGGCCCGCGCGTCCCTGATCCTGATCCTGATCGAGCAAGATACGCAGAGCCTCGACCTGGAGTTCGCTGTGCTCTCGCGGCAGGGACTCGCGCAGTCGCTTTGCGAGCGCGAGCGCCGAGAGTCCTCCGCACGATCGCCCTGACTCTCGGAGGGCGGCCTCCATCCGCGCACGCAACACCTGATCCATCATCTGGGTGCACGCTATCGAGGCGGGCTCGGTGATTCAAGCCGACTCAGGTGCCCTCGAGCTGGGCCTTCATGTTGCTCAGGCCACGCTCGAAGTCGGGCCCGACCATGCGATCCATCATCAGCCCCATGTAGCGCTCGAACAGGTTCCAGCCCGAGTCTCCCCGAAAGCCCCAGGTGACCTTCACTCCCGCGTCGGTCTGCTCGAAGGTCCACCAGCCGTGGGCCGCGCCCATGTCGCCAAAGTCGAGCTCGGTCTCGATCCGCTCGTTGGCCAGACTCTTGGTGATCGTCAGCTTGCCCGTGCCGTTGACCTCGCCCTTCCAGCTGTACCAGGCGCCCAGGCCCACGGTCTGGTCGCTGTAGGTGAGCTCTATGTCCGGGTCCCTCTCGGCCCAGGGCGACCAGGTGTTGTAGCGCTCGAGATCATCGACCTGCGCGAACACCTCGGTGATCGGTGCGTCGATGATCGTCGAGCGCTCTGCGCTGTACTCGGCGGGCAGCAACAGGCCGACGATCACGATCGCGGCGAGGACGATAGCGATGCCGATACCGACCTTCTTGAGGGCGCTCATCGACGGCAGTGAACCATGGTTTCGGCTCGTGGCGGGAGGGCACCAGAATCGTGTTTTGGCTGCGGCGAGACTCCCCAAAGTGCCCCGATTCGCCCGACCTGCACACGCCCGATCCGCCCCCTCTCGTCCTCGGTTGACGCCTCGATCTACACCTTCGTCAGATCGAAGAGCTGCCGCAGTCGCGAGGCGACCCAGCGGACCCGCTTGAGCCGGTGCGCGCTCGGGTGGATCACCAGTAGGCCCTCGAAGCCGAGCCCCTCCACCGGGGGGCTGAGCCGGCGCAGGCGTGGTTCGTCGTCGCCGATGTACAGCGGCAACACGGCGAGCCCTCCCCCGCAGGCCGCCGCTTCGAGCACGACGAGAGAGTTGGAGAAGGCGAGCTCGGGATCCCGCCCCAGGTAGGATCGGAGCCAGCGGGCCGAGTGGACCGAGGTCGCGTTGTCGAATCCGATCCACGGTAGACGCTGGCGCTCGGCGGGTTCCAGCGCCGCGGGGTAGCGCTCCACGAAGTTCGGTGCGGCGTACACTGCGTACTCGACCCGTCCCAACGAGAGGACCGTCCAGGCGTCGCCCGCGGGTGCCGTGTTGCGCAGGGCGAGGTCCGCCTCCCCGCGCTCCAGGTTCACGAAGCCCTTTCCGGTGATGACCTCCAGGCGCAGGCGCGGAGCACCGACCAGGAGCTCGGGCAAGCGGCGGGCCAGGAAGCGCGCCGGCAGGTCGCCGGTCGCAATACGGACGACCCCGTCGAGGTCGTTGTGTGCGCTGTTCGCCAGCCGGGAGATACCGTCGGCGGCCTCCCGCATCCGCTGGATCAGGGGGAGCAGGGTTCGGCCGCGCGGGGAGAGGTCACACCCGAGGCTCGTCCGGCGGACCAGGGGGACCCCGACGGCCTCCTCGAGCCGATCCATGCGTCGGCCGACGGTCGGCTGGGTGAGCCCGAGCTCGGTCGCTGCACGCGAGAGGCTGCCGGTGTGGGCGATCGCCAAGAGGACCTTGAGGTCGTCCCAGGAGGCGTCACCGAGGCTTGAAACCAAATCGGTCATACAAATTCGTATAGGGTAGGTGCGCGGGGAGGTGTTCTCTGAACCTCCCAGAACAGTATACAGGACGGGCGTTTCCCGGATATCGAGGCTTTGGGACCCCGGGACCGACATCAACCAAAAACGTTTGGTCCTGCTCTGGCGAGCAGACCAGGAGAACAACCATGAGCACACAAAAACAACCTCTCACAGGAAAAACAGCGTTGATCACCGGCGGGAGCCGGGGCCTGGGTCGCGCCATGGTCGAGCGCTTCGCCCGGGACGGGGCCGAGGTGCTGTTCACCTATCGAAGCCAGGAGGCCGCGGCGAAAGAGGTGGTCCAAGCGGTGACCGCAGCGGGTGGCTCGGCCACGGCGCTGAAGGCCGAGCTGGGCGCTCTCGACGGGGTGCGTGCCCTGTTTACCCAGATCGACGAGAAATTCGGTGGCGGCGCCTGCCTGGACATCCTGGTCGCCAACGCCGGCGTCCTCAACCAGGCGAAGCTGCCCGATGTGGACGAGGCTGCCTTCGACCACGTCTTCGACATCAACGTCAAAGGCGTGTTTTTTACGATCAAGGCGGCCGTCGAGCGGATGCGAGACGGTGGGCGCGTGGTGACCCTGGGCAGCGGTCTGACCCGCTTCGTGATGACCGAGTATATCGCCTACAGCGCGTCGAAGAGTGCGGTGTTCGGGTTCACCAAGATCCTGGCCCAAGAGCTGGGGCCCCGGGGCATCACCGTCAACATGCTTGCTCCGGGGGCCATCGAGACGGATATGAACCCCTGGCTCAAAAGCACCGACGGGGCCGCCAAGATGCGCTCCATGACGGCCCTCGACCGGATTGGCCAAGCTGGGGATATCGCCGACGTGGCGGCGTTCCTGGCCTCGGACGACAGCCGCTGGGTCACCGGTCAGCGGATCGAAGCCAGCGGCGGCCAACAGCTCTGACCAGGGTGGGCGCAGCCCATCGTGTCGCCGCTCTAGGCGTCGGGAGGGTTGTCTGGGATGGGGTTCGGGTTTGTGATCTGGGCCGCGGGTTCTGTGCTGTCGAGTGTTCTCTTCGCCCACGCTTGGACCCGCTGCGGAATATAGGTTCGTCGTTCGCGTTGTGGCGAGAAATTTCGGCTGGCGACACCGGTAGCGTCGAGAATCGCCTGCTCGACCGGGGCGAGGGTGGCCTGCGAAAGGCATAAGGGAGCGCTTCGCCGTGGCACTGGATTGGAAATGATTCGCCGCGGGGCGCGACCTGAACAGGGCAGCGAGCCGTGGACCATGAACGGGTGCAGCAGCCAGACGTCGCCGGCGTCTCCAGTCACGTCGACATGACGTCGACACTGTTTGGCAATAGCATCTGCCGGAATCTGCATCTGCTCTACACCTTCTGGATGCCGCGCGAGAAATCGGGCGACCGCAGCGACGCTCTCGGGAAGTATGCGCGTCGGGCCGCTGTGTGGGCCGACATCGGTCCACAATACAAATACAAGCAAGGCCTGCTCGGGACTATCGAGGAAATGACGAAAGAAGTCTCCGTCGACATGCCAAGCGACGGGGCGATGAGGGTCTTCGAGCGCTTCTTGGACCAAGAATGCGTCCGACCAATATGCGGGTGCCTGCAATCGGTCAAGGCCACCGACGAGTTGGCCCATTGATGCCCAGGCCCCTGGCGCGAAATCTGCGACGCTAATCAGGCGAGTCGGTGGCAGCGAGACCGGCCCGATAGGCTGTTGGGTGCCCACCCGGAGTGAGGCCGCGGAAACCCAACGCGCGGCGAGGCTCTCGGGGGCAGTGGTAAATGCCTGCCGTAGATGAACGTACCCGTGTCGACGAAAGTGCTCAATCGCCCCCGGTGGTAGTGGGCCCGTCATCACAGTAGTCCAAGGATGTCATCGATGACCATGTCCAAGTTGCTCCGCAACAGGCTGTAGCGCAGTTCGAATCCCCCGACCTTGTCCGCCAAGTCATCGAGTGCGCTCAATGGTGATCGAGTCAAACCGACCCGCTGTGCCTGGAGGCGCCTGCGTATCTCAGCCGGTGTGAGCTGAGTTAGTTTGTGGTCTGTGCTCTCTCCTTCTCGGTCATCAAGGGGGAATATGAATAGGGCCGGGCGGGCGGGCTCAGGCGGCTTGAAATCGTATATCTCATCGACGTGGAGAAGGTATACGGTCCCTGTGACCTCAGATACGGTAATCCAGTGCTCTGGGAGATCAGCGATGATCTTTTCGAGGTGAGGGAGCATTTTGACGGTCTCCGCCCGGATTCCGGTAGGGGTCAGGTAGGGGAGGATTTCATTGGTACGTGGGCGGAGAACGGTGATGTTGTCGGCCAAAGGTCGTCCGCCACGTTGGACAATTGCGTTCATCAACGTGCTCTTCCCCTGGTAGGGGGGCGCCAGAAACGCAATCGCGTTTCGAGAGTCGGGGGCGATGACCGAACTCGCGCCAAGGATGGTCAGCTCAGTACTCAAGGGAGGAAACATGAAGGGGGGGAGTGGCGTGGCGACGCTCGACCAACGATCGAAGCGTGACCAGAGTTGCAGCCGGCCCCGCTCGAATACCCAGATCGCCTTTTGTGTAAAATCCTTTCGAAATATGCTTTCGATGAAGCTCGAGCCCGGCGCGCTCTCTACTTCCAGGAAGACCTCGACCGACGGTTCTGTACCATCGCAGATGAAATACTTATAGAAGTGTTCCCATTGCTCGACTTCGAGATCGGAGGCGACCCATATTCGAGTCGAGACACCAAAGAAGTCGAGGTCGACAGTCCGAGGTAGGCGCGCCCGCAGAGCGATGAGCTGTCCTGCGACGTCTTGGATCTCGATGCCAGTTTGTAATACAGTATTGGTGGTCATGATGAAGGTGTCTCCAGAATTGTTTCGAGCTCGGCAGCGACCTTCCCTGCGTGGTGCTCGAGGTTGTAGGTAACACGACGGCTGGTGATCTGGGTGGGAGGAGGAGCGGTCGCCAGCAACTCGTGGACGCGTGCATTGCAGATGTCCTGTCCCTGGGAGACCCAACTGATCTCGGTAGTGTCGTCGCTACGGTCGAGTTCGATCAGGTGTCGAAGTGGTGCACTGTCACAACAAACACCAGGAAATAGGTCCTCTACACGAACCATCAGAGTCTCCCCGCTGGGGGTCTGGATTCGCCGGACCCCATCCAATTTGGCGACGCGTTCATCGATCCACGGCAACAGTTTGCGAGTGTTTTCGCGTATGCCGATTGGACGCGGGAAGGCCCAGACGACCACGCCGTCGCGTTGTATGATACTCATGTCATCGGACAAGAACCCCCATCCACGACGCAACAACTCGAGGGTCAGTACCGACTTCCCAGAGAACGAAGGACCAATGAGGAGCGCGGCCTCGCCAGTCCTCGGGTGAACGACCGATGCGGCGTGTATCGACGTGAATCGTGAACTGAAGGCCGCCATTTGAAAGGGCGGCAGGGGGGACGGCTGAGTGGACCGGTCGGTGAACATGTCGTGGATACGCCAAGGCCCGTCTCCTTCTCGGACCATGCTGACCTTGAGCGTCTCCTTGTTCAGCAGCGATTTGACAAAGCTGCCATCTGGACGTGTAGTGAAATGTAGCTCGACCGCTGGGGGCTCGGATATTTCTCGGACAAAATAACCAAAGTAGTAGCGGAAGTGCCGTTCGTCGAACGAGTCGGGCACTACGATGCGAGTTCCCACGCCAAAGAAGTCGAGATCGAGAGAGGGCATCAGCTCATCCTCCCTACAGTGATCACCATCGATGATTTTTCGTCGACATGACGAGGTGTTGTCCACTCATGTCCATTTGACCCAAAACTACGTACGTCCATAAAACCGATCTCGATGAGCGCCCGCTCGAGTTCAGCGGGTGGGTAGAGGTGGAGCACCTGCGTCGGGAGTTCCTCGGTTGGTCCCTCTTCGGGCTCGTAGCGGACCTGATCGAACAGTCGCCCATTCTCGAAGCGGTAGCTTCGGGTGCTCCGTCCAGGGCCGATGTCGGGCCCTTCGAAAATGAATGGCCCACGGATATCCTTCCAATATTGATCATGGAGTTGATGAATGCATATCCGACCGCCAGGTGCGATATTTGACTGCCATCGCCTCAACGCCACACATGCATATTCGAGTGGGAATATGTTGAGTGTGGAGTCCCAAGTCATAAGAAGATCGAACCGACCAATTCTCTCGGGCGGGTCGAGGAGATCTGCTGTGCTGGCGAGAGCATCGACCCCAGCGGCCTGGATACGGGTTCGGGCACGAGCCACGAGCCACGGTGAGATGTCGAGACCCTCGACTCGAAGTCCGAGTTTCGCCAAGGCGACGAGCTCGCGCCCGACTCCGCAGCCGAGATCCAGGACCCGATCGCCGGGCCTGAGTTCGAGTAGTTTAGCGATGTAGGCCATGCTTTCGCTTGCTCCGGCCGCAGACTCGGACCAGGCCGTCCAGATCCGATGTTGGGTCTCGTAGAGCTCCAGTGACCAGGGGGGTTGAGTCATCCTGTTTGACCTCCAAGACGTAGCTGAGTGAGTCGTAGTGGGTACTCGCGAACCGATTCGGGCGAGGTCACGAGTGACAGCAGCTGGTCGGCATCTTCGATCAGCCAACCAGCGTCGTATGCTCGGGCCAGCTCGTCGTCGTCGAGCTCGAGACCGTCCAGGGCCGCGATCTTCGATCGGCGTTGGCTCGTTCGTTGGAGCAGTTCGACCAGCGCCCCAGACACCGGCGCAGGCGCGCAGGGACCTCCGCGTTCGTCGATGATTTGTGGCTCGGGCCCGCTGAACTCGAGAACCAGGCGGGGCGGGCTTTGCTTCCACTGCGCTCGCCATGCAGTCATTTCGTCTCCGATGGATTTGATGATTTGGGATCGGCGTCGGCCTCCACCGAGGCCAAAGTCGACATGACTCGGCCGCAGCTCGCAGTTGTGGTCGGCCTGCGGTAGGACCTCATCAAATATCCCTGGCGTGAATTTCACGGAGCAGTGATAATGCGCTCGGTCTCGGAATGCTGGGCTCTCTGGCCTCGCATCGAAATCTGAGACGTATTTGGGGGGTGGGAGGTGTCGGAGCTGGCGCATACGTAGAAGGATTTCCTCGAGGTGTGAAACTGTCTCGTTGGGGACGTTGACCATGATCCCGTAGACAGGAACGACCCCCAATTCACTGCAATCTCGAAGAAAACGAATGTTGTCGAACAAGTCTGAGTTCTTGACCATCGCCTGGAGATGGGAGCTGGAGAAACTCTCTATCCCGACCTGGACTCGCCGAACACCAAAATCGCGCAATGCTTTGAGTCGGCGATGATCAAAATCGACCATCAATTCACAGAATATGTCGTAGTCTGGTCGAACGATATTGTTGCGAATCAAGTGGTCGGCGAAACGCGGGGGCAAGCTGGTGTCGAGAAACTGGAAACGCAGTGCACCATACTCCCGGTTGAGTCGATCCATCTCCTCGACGACCGGATCAATTTCGAACTTCCGAAAGCTGCCGTAGGTCGCATTGAAGTTGCAAAAATTGCACTTGTCCCAATAGCACCCTCGGGATAGTTCGAAATTGAACGCAACGTAACGTGTGTGGTCGCGGGTCGCAGGGCCTGTGTCGATAAACCGTGAGTAGTCGGGGACGGTCTTCAACTGCATCGCTCGCTCCCCAATCCGGACACCCCGGGGCTCGATCTCACCAGCGATCAAGTCGTCCAAGAGCTCAGGAAGCACACGCTCCGCCTCTCCATATATGATCCAATCGATATCCTCGTGCATACGAATGAGATCGTGGGCCGTTTCGAGTGACGAGAGGTATCCTCCAAGCAGGATTTTGGTCGTGGGTGAGCGTTGCTTGATTTGGTGGGCGAGAAGTAAGCTCGGGATAAGCTGATAGTGTGTCGCCGACAGTCCGACTGCAACCGGGGATTCGAATTCGATTCTTGCGAGGATGGATGCGTGGATGTGGTTGATTACCTGAAAAAATGATTTGTATTGTGAGAGAGTGTATTTTGACGACTCTGGGACGACTCGGCGCATCTCTGCCATGATCTCCGCACCGCGCTTGGGGTAGCGACGGGCGAGGTACAGGTAGTCGCCAAAGTAACGGACAGAGGTCAGCTTCTTGTATAGGAGTAGCTCGCGCTGCTGCTCCATGAGGGCGCCAAACTCGTAGTTCGCATGGATCGGTCGCGTGTCGTAGCCGTGGTCGGTTAATATGCCCGCCAACAGTTCGATTTGGTAGCAGCTGGCAAATGCGGAATAAAAGGGGAGGGAGATGAGATGTACAAGCGGCCGTTCAGCCATGAGAGACACCGTCAGCGATGAAGGCCTGAGTCTCGGATTCAAGCTGAAGGAGGAACTCTGGGTTCGGCTTGCGTCCGCCTCGGGCGGGGATGTACATGCTCATCCCTGTGTGGATCAGTGCGTGCGCACTGGGGAGATCTGCGATGGTGATTTGTCGCATGATCAGATCCATGTCGGACTGGAAGGGAGCCGTGATCAAGACCAAAGGGTGCTGGGGCGGGTACGTTCGCAGCAGAAAATCACGCAGGCCGACAAAACGCTCGGGGTGGTTCGTGCGAGTTCCTGTTCGGGATGCCGCACCGTAGGCCGCGATCTGCATGACTAGCGTAGATACAAAAGGATTGGGCGAGAGGTCATAGAGCACCATGTGGTTGACCTCCAACACCTGGAGGCCCGCGAGTCCCGTTTCGAGTAGGAGGTGCTGCAAGAGCACATCGATACTCGAGATCCCGGAGATGACGCGGATATCGAGGCCGCGGGCGCGAGCCTTGGCGACGACCATGCGTGAGGTGTCGACAAGCACCAAAGGATGACCATAGGTGACCCAGCCGACTCCTGGAGCTTGCTCCGCGGATTCGAGGAGGATATCGGCCATCGTTGTGTAGACTGAAGTGTCGTGTGTGGCAGTGTAGAGGTCTGCCCAGTTGACGACCTCTCCCGGACACAACTCCACGAGGCGATCATGGTGGGCTGTAAGATGGAATATTTTCCGACAGCTCTGGATTGCTTCCACTGCTTCCGGAGTCAGGTGGGCATTGATGTCGATACCCGTGCCAATGAGCGAGATGTGATACATGAGATGAGGCTGTCGTATGGGTGGTGACATGTTCCGACACTCATGGTGCCGATGAGCAGGCGGGCCCGGTGGTTTTGGGCTAGTGAATACGGGGAGCAAAATGCTCCCCGGTTTGATTCGGGAATGCTAGACTAGATGTCCTTATTTGACATTACCGTATAGTCGAGTCCTTCCGTGTCTGGATCGTCGAGCACGATCGTCCGCGGAGCCCCTTGGGCGTACTGCTGGTGGAGCCCGCTAGCCAGTATGATCTCCTCGATCGCTGGTGTGGTCACGTCGTCGTAGACGAAGACCTTGGCTTGCTGGTGGAGGCCACTGGCGAGTACGATCTCTTCGAGTGTCTTGATCTCCACATCGTAGAGGGCGACCGTGGCGGCCTGCTGATGGAGGCCCGAAGCGAGGAGGATCTCCTCGAGTTGAGCTGCCGTTGGATTGGTGATGCTATAATCGATTTTTTCTGGTTGGAGACCGTGCTTGGTCGTGGTTTCCTCGAAGATGGCGGGTGAAACGGAGGTCATCGCTGTCGCTTGCTGATGCAAGCCGCTGGCGAGGACGACCTCTTCAATGGTGGCATGACTAGGTTTTTTGATGAGATCGCGTTTGTAGCCTTTGCCAAGTAGCAATTCGTCGACGGAAACTACATATTGTTGGTGAAGCCCGCTGGCGAGGATAATCTCCTCGAGCGTTGCCTCGGCTGTCCCGCCTACGACCACCGAATCCTGGTTGCTCCTGGGTATCTCGGCCGCGTCTGCTTGGCCAGTCAATCCGACTGCGCCGATGAGAGCGAGGCCTGCAATTTTCTTTTTGTCAGTCACATGAACTCCTTCTGTACCGCGTGCGTGGGCTCTCCCACGCACGCGACACAGTTGAGATAACACGGCTATGAC
>CAYVJQ010000087.1:0-31123 GCA_964451725.1 uncultured Nannocystaceae bacterium
CCATCCGCGAGGGTGGACGGACAGTCGGTGCCGGCATCGTCACCTCCATCATCGAATAACCGGGACACAAGGAATTCTACCGTGGCCAACAAGCTTCGAATCACCCTGAAGGCCTACGACCACAAGCTGCTCGAGCAGTCGGCGACGGAGATCTGCGAGACCGCTCGCCGAGCCGGCGCTAAGGTCATAGGTCCCATCCCCTTGCCCACCAAGATCAACAAGTACACGGTCCTCCGTGGACCCTTCATCGACAAGAAGTCGCGGGAGCAGTTCGAGATTCGTACCCACAAGCGGTTGCTCGACATTCTCGAGCCCAACCAGACTACGTTGGATGCGCTCATGAAGCTCGACCTCTCCGCCGGCGTCGACGTCGAGATCAAGACCTGAGGTAGCTATGGCCAAGCTCAACGTCATCGACCTGGAAGGAAACAACGTCTCCGAGATTGAAGTCTCGGACGAGGTGTTCGCCGCAGAGGTCAAAGAGCACTTGCTCTGGGAAGTCGTCCGCTGGCAGCGCGCCAAAAAGCGCGCTGGCACGGCGAAAACCAAAGAGCGGAGTGAAGTTCACGGGACCCACGCGAAGATGTTTCGTCAAAAGGGCACCGGTCGCGCACGCCATGGCTCGAGCCGTGTCAACGTGTTTCGCGGCGGCGGACAGGTCCATGGGCCACGTCCACGCGACTACAGCTTTTCGGTGAACAAAAAGGTTCGCGCCGGCGCTCTGCGCTCTGTGCTCAGCCTCCGCGTCTCCCAGGGCAACCTGGTCGTCATCAAAGACTTCGCAGTCAGCGATGCGAAGACCAAGAACCTGGCGGCTGCGCTGACCAAGCTCAACGCCGCGAAGGCTCTGCTGGTCGACGACAAGGCCAACGTTTCGCTGGCCCGGAGTTCGCACAACTTGCCGACTGCGCAACATCTGGTCCCGGAGGGCGTCAACGTCTATGACATCCTCCGCTTCCCCAAGCTGCTCATCTCGGAGACCTCGCTGCGTACGCTCGAGAGTCGCCTGCTCGGCAACAAGCCCGAGGCCGAGGAGTGCTCGCAATGACCCCGCAAGAGATCATCGTCCGCCCCATCCTCAGCGAAAAAACCGCTGAGCTCGAGGGCCTCAACCAGTACACCTTCGAGGTTCACCGCAAGGCGAACAAGATCGAGATTCGCAAGGCCGTGGAGATGGTCTTTGGCGTTCGGGTCGAGAAGGTTCGCACCATGGTGTACCGCGGCGACCTTCGTCGTGTCGGTCGCTTCATGGGCAAGACCCGCCAGTGGAAAAAGGCCGTGGTGACCCTGAACTCAGGCGACTCCATCGACCTCTACGGAGAAGACTGAGCCATGGGCATCAAGAAGTACAAGCCGACCTCGCCCGGTCGTCGCGGTATGACCACGACCGACAAGGTCCAAATCACCGCTAAGAAGCCGTTCAAGAAGCTCGTCTCGAGCAACCACCGCAAGGCTGGTCGCAACAACAACGGCCGCATCACCTCCCGCTTCCGCGGTGGTGGACACAAGCGCCTCTACCGGCAGATCGACTTCAAGCGGGAGAAGTACGGCGTCCCCGGCACAGTCGCCACGGTCGAGTACGACCCGAACCGGACGACTTACATCGCGCTGATTCACTACGCGGATGGTGCTAAGAACTACATCCTTGCGCCCGACGGTCTGACTGTTGGAGACCCTGTGATCAGCTCCGCCACGGCCGACATCAAGCCCGGCAACAGCATGCCGCTCTCGGCCATCCCGGTCGGTACGATCATCCACAACGTGGAGATCAAAATCGGTCGCGGCGGACAGTTGGTCCGCTCGGCGGGCGTCGGCGCGCGGCTCATGGCCCGCGAAGGCAACTGGACTCAGATCCGGCTGCCCTCGGGCGAAGTTCGCCGCGTACACGTCAGGTGCCGCGCCACCATCGGCACGCTCAGCAACGGCGAGCAGGCCAACGTTCACATCGGCAAAGCTGGGCGCAAGCGCTGGCTTGGCCGTCGTCCACACAACCGTGGCGTCGTCATGAACCCCGTCGATCACCCCATGGGTGGTGGCGAGGGACGCACCTCGGGTGGTCGTCACCCTGTCACGCCCTGGGGCAAGCCTACCAAGGGCTACCGGACCCGCCACAACAAGCGCACCGATGTATTCATCGTCTCGCGGAGGAAGAAGTAATGCCGCGCTCACTTAGGAAGGGCCCGTTCGTCGAGCAGGGCCTCTACAACAAAATCACGCGCGCTCTCGAAGAGGGCACCCGCAAGCCGATCACGACCTGGTCACGTCGGTCCACAGTGTTGCCCGAATTTGTCGGTGCCAACGTCATGGTCCACAACGGCAACAAGTTCATCCCCGTCTACGTGACGGAGAACATGGTCGGTCACAAGTTCGGTGAGTTCGCGCCGACGCGTACCTTCAAGGGCCACGCGGCCGACAAACGAGGGAGGCGCTAGCCATGGCCGTCGCCAAGCTCAACAATCTTCGGATTGCGCCACGCAAGGCTCGGATCATCGCAAACATGGTGCGGGGACAGAACGTCACCGCGGCGATCAACTCGCTGCGCTTCATGAACAAGTCGGGCTCCCGCGAGTTCTTCAAGCTCATCGTGTCGGCAGTCGCCAACGCGGAAGACCAGGGCGAGAAGCGGGTCGAGGATCTGGTCATCACCAAGGTGACCGTCGATCAGGGTTCCACGCTCAAGCGCTGGCGCCCCCGCGCCCAGGGCCGCGGTACCCGCATCGAGAAGAAGACCAGTCACATCATTATCGAGGTCGAGCCGGCGTCCGCCGAGGCTTGAGCCCAAACCCCACACAGGACACGGAAAATGGGCCAAAAGACTCATCCGATCGGCTTTCGCCTCGGCATCGTCAAGACATGGAACTCGCGCTGGTTCGAAGAGAGCCGCTACCGGAAATGGTTGCACGAGGACCTTCAACTTCGCGCCTTCCTCAAGCGTAAGCTGATGGCCGCGAGCATCTCCGAGATCACCATCGAGCGCGCCGCGAACAAGGTGAAGATCAACATGTTCTCGGCTCGCCCGGGGATCATCATCGGCAAGCGTGGCTCCGAGGTCGAAAAGATCCGCCGTGAGGTTCAGAAGATGACCGACTCCAAGGTCTTCCTGAACATCCAGGAGGTCCGCAAGGCCGAGGTCAACGCCCAGCTCGTGGCCGAAAACATCGGCCAGCAGCTCGAGCGTCGAATCGCTTTCCGCCGCGCGCTCAAGCGTGCCGTGCAGACCGCGATGAAGTTCGGGGCCAAGGGCATCCGCGTCAACGCTGCCGGTCGCCTCGGGGGCGCCGAAATGGGTCGCCGCGAGTGGTACCTCAAGGGCCGCGTTCCTCTTCACACTCTTCGCGCTGACATCGACTACGGCTTTCACGAGGCACGCACTGCGGCCGGCCGAATCGGGATCAAGTGTTGGATCTTCAAGGGCGAGGTCTATGGGCCGATGAGCAACATCGACCCCCGCTTCCCCCGGCCGGCTGCCAAGCGGCCCTGAACTGAACCAGAGAAAGGTCGATCATGCTTTCGCCAAACCGGGTCAAGTACCGCAAGATCCATAAGGGTCGGATGAGGGGTATCGCCAAGGGCGGTACCGAGGTCTCCTACGGTGACTTTGGCCTCCAAGCCCTCTCCTGTGGCTGGCTCACCGCTCGCCAAATCGAGGCCGCGCGTATCGCCATCAACCGCAAGGTCAAGCGCGGTGGGAAACTCTACATTCGGGTCTTCCCCGACAAGCCCATCTCCAAGAAACCCGCCGAGACCCGCATGGGTAAGGGCAAGGGTGGCCCCGAGTTCTGGGTCGCCGTCGTTCGCCCGGGTCGTGTGGTCTACGAGATCGAGGGGATCGAAGAAGAGCTGGCGCGCGAGGCTTTCCGCCTCGCCCAGCACAAGCTCCCCATCAAGACCCGCTTTATCACCCGCGAGCGCGTGGTTTAGGAGCCGAACCATGAAGCCCTCCGAACTACGAGATAAAGACGACTCCGAGCTGGTCGAGCTCGAGACGACGCTCCGCGACAAGCTCGTGAAGCTGCGTATCGGCAAAGCCACGAGCAAGGCGGTCAATACTTCAGAATTCAAGCGGATCCGCGCTGACATTGCTCGGATCAAAACCATTCAGACCGAGCGCAAGAGTCCGTCATGAGCGATACCCAGACTACAGCCAAGCCGCGCCGTAGGACCCTGATGGGCCAGGTGGTCTCGGACAAGATGGACAAGACCGTCGTCGTCCAGGTGATCCGGCGCTACCGGCACCCGCGCTACAAGAAGTACATCCAAGAGCGGGTTCGTTACAAAGCCCACGACGAGAACAACGACGCCCGCACGGGTGACAAGGTTCGCATCATCGAGTCGCGTCCGCGCTCGAAGGACAAACGTTGGGCACTCCAAGTGGTGCTCGAGAGGGGCGTGAGCTGACATGATCCAGGTTGAGTCATTCTTGGATGTCGCCGACAACTCCGGCGCTCGCAAACTCCGCTGCATCAAGGTGCTCGGCGGCAGCAAGCGACGCTACGCCGGTATCGGTGACATCATCGTGGTCTCGGTCCGCGAATCCCTGCCCAACTCCAAGATCAAAAAGGGGCAGGTCATGAAGGCCGTAGTGGTGCGGACCAAAAAGGGTGTGCGTCGCAGCGACGGCAGTCTGATCCGCTTTGATACCAACAGCGCCGTGTTGATCGGGAACGATCGCAATCCCATCGGCACGCGCATCTTCGGGCCGGTCGCTCGTGAGCTACGCTGGAAGCGTTTCCTCAAGATCGTCAGCTTGGCTCCGGAGGTTCTGTAATGCAGAAGATCCGTAAAGGTGACGATATCGTCGTCATCGCAGGCAAGAACAAAGGTAGCCGCGGCAAGGTGTTGCGCATGGTGACCTCCTCCGACCGCGTGTTGGTCCAGGGCGTCAACATCGTCACCAAGCACGTCAAGCCGACTCGTCAAAACCAACGTGGTGGCATCGAGAAGCGCGAGGCTCCCATTCACATTTCCAACGTCATGATCGCCGATCCCCGTGATGGGGAGCCGTCGCGGGTTCGTATTCAGACCCTCGAGGGGGGCCGCAAGGTCCGCGTAGCGGTTCGCTCCGGCGAGCAGATCGACAGCTGAGGTTTTCCACCATGGCCAAGGCAGCATCGGGCGCAACGCCCAAGAAAAAACCAGAGGCGGGCTACGCCTACAAGTTTGCGAACGCTCGCACCGCTCCGACCGAGCGTAGCGATTACAAGTCGCCGATTCTCGAGACCTACAAAACCAAGGCCATCCCGGCGTTGGTGGAGACCTTCGGGTTCAAAAACCCCAACACGGTCCCCAGGATTCAGAAGGTCGTTCTCAACATCGGCCTCGGCGAGGCTATCAAGCAGCCCAAGCTGCTCGAGCAGACCTTCGAGGCGCTGGGCCTCATCGCTGGTCAGCGCCCCGTCGTCACCCGCGCGAAGAAGTCCATCGCTGGCTTCAAGTTGCGCGAAGGCATGAAGATCGGCGCGATGGTGACTCTTCGCCGCGCGCAGATGTGGGAGTTCCTCGACCGCCTGTTGTTGGTGGCTCTCCCCCGTACCCGCGACTTCCGTGGCCTCAGCCCCAAAGCTTTCGACGGGCGTGGCAACTACACCCTCGGGATCAAGGAGATACTCATCTTCCCCGTGGTCGACATCGATAAACTCAACGAAGTGCCGGGTATGAACATTTGTATCCACACTTCTGCGCAAACCGACGACGAAGGTCGGGCGCTGCTCGGGCATCTCGGGATGCCCTTCCGCAAGTAGGAGCGAGTGCACCATGTCCATGACAGATCCCATCGCTGACATGCTCACCCGTATCCGCAATGCGTTGCGGGCGGGTCACCGCACCGTCACCATCCCCGGCTCCAAGACCAAACGCCGGATCGCCGAGATTCTCCAACAAGAGGGCTACATCGAAGGCTTCGAGTGGTTCGATGACGACCGCCAAGGCAAGCTGGAAGTGCAGCTGCGCTGGGTGGGCGACCAGCCCGCCATCGAAGGTATCTCCCGGGTGAGTACCCCCGGTCAGCGTCGCTACGCCGGTTTCAAGGAGATCCCCAAGGTCCGTAACGGGCTCGGCATCATGGTCATCAGCACCCCTCGGGGGATGATGACCGACCGCGCCGCTCGCAAGGCCGGCATCGGTGGCGAGCTGATTTGTTGCGTCTGGTAGGCAGACGCTACTCGAGAGGAACCACGAATGTCCCGTATCGGCAACGCACCCATCACGATCCCGGCTGGCCTCAAGGTCAAAGCCGAGGGCCAGACCATCGCGGTCGACGGGCCCAAGGGAAAGCTCAGCTTCGACGTTCCGGAGCCGATCAGCTTCGCGATTGAAGGTAGCGTCATCACCTTCAAACGGCCCAACGACATGGGCAAGGTCCGGGCTCTGCACGGCATGTCCCGCGCGATGACCAACAACATGGTCGTCGGCTGTTCGGTCGGCTTCAAGCGCACCCTTGAGATCATCGGCGTCGGTTACCGTGCCGCGGTCAAGGGTCGCAACATCGACCTCACCTTGGGCTTTTCGCACCCGGTCAGCTACCCGCTGCCCGAGGGTGTGGATGCCGAGGTCGACAAAGAAAATAGGCTTCACCTGAGCTCCGCCGACAAGGCTTTGTTGGGCTCGGTTGCAGCCGATATCCGTCGCTACCGTCCGCCGGAGCCCTACAAGGGCAAGGGCATCCGCTACCTCGGCGAGAAGATCATCCGTAAGGAAGGTAAGGCTCGCGGTAAGAAGTAACTCGCACCCGCGGCTGACCGGCTGCGGCAAACGAGACCAAGACCATGGCTAAGAAAGACAAGAACCAAGCGCGCCTGCGGCGTAAAAAGAGCATCCGTAACCGGATCTCCGGGTCGACCGAGCGGCCTCGGTTGTCGGTCTACCGCAGCAACAAGTTCATTTACGCCCAGGTGATCAATGACGTCGAGTCTCGGTCGCTGGTGCTGGTCTCGGATCTCCGTAAGGATCTCGCAGGCGAGCTCGAGGGTTGCGAGTCGAAAATCGACCGCGCCAAGGTCGTCGGCCGCGCGGTCGCCAAGGCCTGCCTCGACAAGGGCATCAACCAGGTCGTTTTCGACCGCAACGGATACCTTTACCATGGGCGCGTCAGCGCGCTCGCTGATGCCGCCCGCGAGGCCGGCCTCAAGTTCTGAGAGAACAGCTATGATCGACGTCGAGTCCCTCGGAGATCTCGTCGACCGCGTTGTCGACATCAATCGTGTAGCCAAGGTCGTCAAGGGCGGCCGACGGTTTGCATTTTCGGCCCTAGTGGTCGTCGGCAACGAGAACGGTTGGGTAGGTTGCGGTTACGGTAAGGCGCGGGAGGTCCCAGAGGCCATCCGCAAAGCCAACGATATCGCCCGCAAGAACATGTTCCAGGTCCCGCTCCAGGGTACGACCATCCCGCACAGGATCGTCGGACACTTCGGGGCTGGACAGGTCCTCCTGATCCCGGCTTCCGCGGGTACCGGCGTCATCGCTGGTGGTGCCGTCCGTGCCGTGGTCGAGTGCGCAGGTATTCACGACGTGCTCACCAAGTGCATTGGGAGCAACAACCCGCTCAACGTCATCCATGCGACGGTGACTGCGCTCAAGGGCCTTCGTAGCCCCGAGCAGGTCGCTCGCCGACGCGGCATGACCGTGAGCCAGATGATGGAGGCCTGAGATGGCGCTCAAGCTCAAGGTGACCCTGGTCCGCAGTGCGATCGATCGCACGCGTAAACAAAAAGACACGGTTCGGGGCCTCGGCCTGCGCCGGCTCAACCACTTCTCGATTCTCGAGGACACTCCCGCGGTCCGCGGGATGATCCGCAAGGTTCAGCACCTCGTTGCGGTCGAGCCCCACGACGACGCGGCCTGACGGCCAAGGAGCAAGACAATGGGTACTGAACTGCACGACCTCCAGCCCCCCGTGGGCGCCCGCAAGCGCCGCAAGCGAATCGGTCGGGGCCCAGGCTCCGGTACCGGCAAAACCGCCGGCCGCGGCATGAAGGGCCAGCGCGCCCGCAACACAGTCCGTCCCGCCTTCGAGGGCGGTCAGAACCCGATTCACCGTCGGGTTCCGAAGCGCGGATTCGTCAACATCCACCGCGTCGAGGTCCATGGGATCAACGTCGGGCGCCTCGAGCTGCTCGAAGCCGGCACCGAGGTGACGCCCGAGTTCCTCCACGCCAAGGGTCTCGTCCCCAAGAAGGCGACGATCATCAAGGTCCTCGGCGATGGTGAGCTCACCAAGAAGCTGACCATCAAACTCGACCGGGTGAGCGCCAGCGCTCGCGTCAAGATCGAGGCGGCCGGCGGCACCATCGAGCTGATCACGAAGACCAAGGCCGACACCTCCGCGTGAGGCAAGTAGCCTTCAACGTCAGCCCCAGCGCCAGTAGGCTCTGGGGCTGTGCCTTGTGAGGGCGCCTCTCTCTCCTCTCAGTTCTTCGCCCCCTCTTGTACCTTTGTCGGATCCGGCGCTGCATGCGCGTTGCCGACGGTGTACATACGGGCGTCGCCCCATCCGGGCATCAACCACGAGCTGTCTGCTTCGTCAGACAGGGCGGCGCATCAGGCAAACTGAGCGCCAAGCTAGGCCAGCTGGCTCGCTAGATCAGGAAGTGCCCCATGGGCGTCATTATCAACATCTTCAAGTTGCCCGAGCTCCGTCGCCGCGTGCTGTTCACGCTGGGGATGCTGGCGGTCTACCGCTTCGGGGTGTTCGTCGCGGTCCCCGGCGTCGATCGCACGGTCATGGACAGGTTGGTCTCGGAGCAGAGCGGTGGCTTCCTTGGCTACTTCAACATGTTCTCCGGCGGGGCGCTCTCGAACCTCTCGGTGTTCGCCCTCGGGATCATGCCCTACATCAGCGCCAGCATCATCATGCAGCTGATGACGGTCGTCATCCCCAAGCTCGAGCAGCTGAACAAGGAGGGCGAGAGTGGGCGCCGCAAGGTCAACCAGTACAGCCGCTACGGCACGGTGGGACTGGCGATCGTCCAGGGCTACTTCATGGCGAGCTGGCTGGAGGGCCAGAACACGCCGGGGCAGACCTTGGTGCTGGAACCCGGGCTGCCCTTCAAGCTCATGACCATGTTGGCCCTGACGGCGGGGACTTGCTTCCTGATGTGGTTGGGCGAGCAGATCACCGAGCGCGGGATCGGCAATGGGATCTCGCTGATCATCTTTGCGGGCATCATCGCGGACCTTCCGATCGCCAGCTACCAGCTCGCGCAAAAGGCCATCGACGACCCCGAGAACTTTGGACCCATGCCGCTGGCGATGCTGCTCATCGTGGTCCTCGCGGTGATCGCCTTCGTGGTGATCATGGAGCGAGGCCAGCGACGGATCCCGGTGATCTATGCCAAGCGGGTGGTCGGTCGGCAGATGTTCGGCGGCAACCAGAATTATCTGCCGCTGCGGATCAATAACGCCGGCGTTATCCCACCGATCTTCGCCTCGTCGATCATCATGTTCCCTGCGCAAGTCGCGGGCATGACGGGCAACCCCTACCTGCAGCGCTTCGCCGGTGCCTTCAGCTACGGCAACTGGCTGTACCTCACCGTCTACGTCGCCCTGTGTATCTTCTTTTGCTACTTCTATACGCAGATCCAGTTCAACCCGGTCGACTTGGCCGACAACCTGAAGAAGCAAAACGCGTCGATCCCCGGTATCCGCCCGGGTAAGCGCACCGCCGAGCACATCGAGTTCATCCTGACCCGGCTGACCTTTGCCGGCGCCCTGTACATCTCGGCGGTCTGTGTGCTCCCCGTGTTCCTGCAAAAGGACTTCAACGTGCCCTTCTACTACGGTGGAACGTCGCTGCTGATCGTCGTCGGTGTTGCTCTGGATACTGCCCAGCAGATCGAGAGTCACCTGGTCACGCGTAGCTACGAGGGCTTCGCTGGACCCAAGGGTCCACGCATGCGCGGCCGCAAGGGCTGACACCTCTCGGGCTAGGGGCGCGCGCAGTGGGCACTGCGCGCGCTTTTTTGTGGTTCGCGCTCCGGCGAGGTCCTCCTTCGCGCCGATGAATCCGTGAAGAACCTCAAATGGGGGAAGCTGGTCAGCCTAGACACCCCCCAGCCCCGGTGGCATGCTGCCGCGCCCCAGCCCCGAGCTGGGCTTAACTATTTGGTCTTCATGAGTATCACCCCCACCTTCGAGGCGACGGTCGTCGCTGAGTTGCCCCAGCAACTGTTTCGCCTCGAGTCTGCGGAGGGTCAGCTGATCGCTGGTCCCTCGCCAGAGTGCAGGCGTATGGGGGTGCCCCTTCGGACGGGGCAACGTGTGCTGGTCCGCCAGGCCAGCCTCGATCCGGGCCGCGGCGTCATTCTTGGGTCCGCCCAAACTGCGCGTCGTCGCTGAGGTAAGAGAAATGAAAGTACGAGCAAGCGTCAAAAAAATCTGTGAGAAGTGCAAAGTGATCAAGCGGCGTGGTGTCGTTCGGGTCATCTGCGACAACCCCAAACACAAGCAGAGGCAGGGCTGATATGGCACGCATCGCTGGAGTCGACCTCCCCCGAAACAAGCGCGTCGAGATCGCGCTGACCTACATCTACGGTGTAGGCGCAACCACCTCTCGCTCGATCTTGGACAAGGCCGGAGTCGGTCGTTCGATCCGCACCGACGATCTCAACGAGGAGCAGGTCACTGCCATCCGCCGGGTCATCGAGTCGGACTGTCGCGTCGAGGGTGACCTCCGCCGCGAGGTCCAAAGCAAGATCAAGCGGCTCATGGACCTCGGTTGCTACCGAGGTCTCCGTCACCGTCGCAGCCTCCCTGTTCGCGGACAGCGGACCCACACCAACGCGCGCACCCGCAAGGGCCCCAAGCGGGGCCAGGTGTCGATGAAGAAGAAGTGAGCCGATCATGGCATCTACTCGCGGAAAAAAAAGGGTCAGGAAGAACGTTCCCACTGGGATCGTTCACATCCGTTCAACCTTCAACAACACCTTGGTGACGATCACCGACGTCAACGGCAACGCGATTTCGTGGGCCTCGGCGGGTATTCGTGGCTTCCGAGGCTCACGTAAATCCACGCCCTTCGCTGCGCAGCTGGCCGCTGATCAAGCTGCCCGCTCGGCGCAGGACCACGGCATGAAGACCGTGTCGATTCGCGTGTCGGGCCCAGGCGCCGGACGTGAACAGGCACTGCGTGCGATCCAGTCGGCTGGCCTCCGGGTCACCGCGATCAAGGACGTCACCCCGATTCCCCACAACGGCTGCCGCCCGCCCAAGCGGAGGAGGGTCTAACCATGGCTCGTTATACTGGACCAGTGTGTCGGCTGTGCCGGCGCGAAGACCAAAAGCTGTTCCTCAAGGGGGACCGCTGCTTCTCCGACAAGTGCGCCTACGATCGTCGCCAGTACCCCCCCGGCCAGCATGGCCAGGGACGGCGCCGTCGCCCGAGCGACTACGGCCACCAGCTTCGTGAGAAGCAAAAGGTCAAGCGCATGTATGGGCTGCTCGAGAAGCAGTTTCGTGGCTACTACTTCAAGGCCGCGCGCATGAAGGGCATCACTGGTGAGAACCTGCTGAGCTTGCTCGAGCGCCGCCTCGACAACGTCGCGGTTCGCTGCGGCTTCGCCTCGAGCCACGCCGAGGCCCGTCAACTCGTCCGTCACGGCCACTTCACGGTCAACGGCAAGAAGATCAACATCCCGAGCTACCAGATCCGTGAGGGTGAGGAGCTCGTGGTCCGCGAGAAGAGTCGGAAGGTCACCCGGATCACCGAGGCACTCGCCAAGCTCGAGCGTTCGCCGCTCCCGACGTGGATCGAGATCGATCGCGATAACTTCAAGGCCAAGATCAAGAACATGCCTCGGCGGTCGGACATCGCGGCCGACATCGATGAGCAGCTGATCGTCGAGCTCTACAGCAAGTAAGCGAGGGGACTGCATGCAGGACTACAACACCATTGCTCGAAACTGGCGGGACCTCATCCGTCCCAAAAAGCTCGACATCGACAGCACCTCGCTGACCGAGAGCTACGGCAAGTTCACTTGCGAGCCCCTCGAGCGGGGCTACGGCATCACCTTGGGCAACAGCCTGCGGCGCGTGCTGCTCTCCAGCCTGCAGGGCGCGGCGATCACAACGGTGCGCATCGAAGGTGCGCTCCACGAGTTCACGGCCATCCCTGCGGTCGTCGAAGACGTCACTGACATCATCCTCAACATCAAGGCGCTGCGCCTGAGTATGGATGACGCGACTCCGCGGACCTTGCTCATCGACAAGATGGGTGAGGGACCGGTGACGGCTGCCGACATTCAGGCCTCGACTGGCGTGAACGTGCTCGACCCGACCCAGCACATCGCAACCCTGAGCAAGGGCGGCCGTCTGCAGATGCAGATGACCTGTGCGATGGGCCGGGGCTACGCGACGGCGGATCAGAACAAGACCGAGGGTATGCCCGTGGGCGTGATCCCGATCGACTCCCTGTTCTCGCCGATCCGCAAGGTCAACTACCGGGTGACCAACGCCCGCGTCGGTCACCAGACCGACTACGATCGCCTGATCCTCCAGGTTTGGACCGATGGTTCATCCCGCCCGGACGACGCGGTCGCCTACGCTGCCAAGATCCTCAAGGAGCAGCTTTCGATCTTCATCAATCACGAGGAGATCGAGGAGACTCAGGCGCCGAGCCAGAGCGAGCAGGACAAGCTCAACGATGTTCTGTGGCGTTCGGTCGACGAGCTGGAGCTCTCCGTCCGCTCGGCCAACTGCCTGCAGAACGCCAACATTCACTACATTGGCGATCTCGTGCAGCGCACGGAGTCCGAGATGCTCAAGACCAAGAACTTCGGGCGCAAGTCCCTCAAAGAGATCAAGGAAATCTTGGCTCAGATGGGGCTCTCGCTCGGCATGAAGATCGAAGGCTGGCAGGGTCCGCCCCCCAGCCGTGAAACGGAGTAGGGAACATGCGCCATCAAAAATCCGGGCGTAAGCTCAACCGGAACTCGAGCCACCGCAAGGCCATGTTCCGCAACATGATCACCTCTTTGCTCGAGCACGAGCGGATCACCACGACCGTGGCCAAGGCCAAGGAACTGCGTGGTCAGGCGGAGCGCACCATCTCGATCGGTGTCCGCCTGGGGGACCTTCTGGACAAGCCCAAGGACGAGCGGACCCGCGATGAGCAGGCTCGCTACGCCCACGCCATGGGCCAAGCCGGCAAGGTCATTCAGGGTCGGGAGATCCTCCACAAGCTCTTCGAGGACATCGCTCCGCGTTACCAAGCCCGCCCCGGTGGGTACACCCGTGTGATCCGTCTGGGTCAGCGCCGGGTGGGAGACGCTGCAGAGATGGCTATCATCGAGCTCGTCGAGGCCGACTCGGCTGCCGATTCGGTTGCCGGCGCGACCGCCGAGTAGGCGCCTCGCCAGCGAATCAGCAAGAGCCCGCGTCCCCTTGAGGACGCGGGCTTTTTGTTGGGGTAGCGTCTGCGGGTGGAGGGGATGCCCGACCCGGCCCTGCTCTTGGACCTCGTCCGATGGCGTATGCCGTTTGGAAAGTACGAGGGGGTCGTGCTCGTCGATCTTCCCGAGCCCTACCTGCTGTGGTTCAAGCACCAGGGATTTCCCAAAGGCAAACTCGGCCAGCTCTTGGCGCTGGCCCTCGAGGTCAAGACCAACGGGCTCGAGCGCATGTTGGACCGTCTGCGCTGAGACAGCGCCCGGCGTGGACCAAGGACCAGCATCGAGTTTCAAAAACTTCGGGCTGCGATCGAGACTGCGTAAGTTTCGGCGATGCCGGCCGCTCTCACGCTCGCCCTGCTCGGGCTCGCAATCCCCTCCGCCTCCCTGGTGCTCGCGCTGGGTCTCGTCCTGCTGCTGGTCTTGCTGCGTGGCCTCAACCGCAGAGCTGGGCGGGGTCTCGGCGTGCTGCGCAGGCCCGGCTCGGAAGCGAGCCCGACCCGGCAAGTCCTGACGGCGCAGCACAGCGTCCACGTGGTCGAGCTCGGGGGCTGTCGCCTGCTCGTGGGGACCGGTCCCAGCGGGGCGCCGCGGGTGTTGGCGGATCTGTGCGAGTTCGAGGTCGCTGCTCCGTCCTCGGTCCTCGGAGATCTACCCGATAGAGAGGGCCGGCTGCGCTCGGGCCCGCTTCGATCAGTCCGGAGGGACGCCGGTGGAGCCTGAGGTCCTGGCCGAGCTCGGTCTACCGAGCTCGCTGTCGACGTGGCTGTTGCTGGCTGCGCTGCCGCTGTTGTTGGCGGCTTGCACGGCGTTCACCAAGGTCTCGATCGTGCTCGCTGCGCTGCGGCAGGGCCTCGGTGCCCAGCGGCTCTTGCCCATGGGATCCATGCTCGCGCTGGCGTTGGTGATCACGGCGCTGATCATGGCGCCGGTGGGAACGGCGGTAGCCCTGAAGCTCGAGGCCCTCGGTGCGTTTCAACGGCCTGAGGCATTGGGCCTGAGCGACTGGCTGAGCGCTCTCGACCCGCTGTGGCGCTTCGCCGGCGAGCAGGCTCGGAGTGAGGAAGTCGAGCGCTTTGCCGGGTTGACCGGGCGTGCTCTGTCGGACCCTTTGACGGTGGTGCCGGCGTTCCTGGTCAGCGAGTTGGGCCGGGGCCTGGAGATCGCCGTGATGATCCTGTTGCCCTTCGTGGTCGTCGATCTGATCGCCGCCGAGTCGATGCTCCTGCTGGGGCTACAGCAGACGCCGACGGCGGTGATCAGCCTGCCCGCGAAGATTTTGTTGTTTTTGGCTGCCGATGGATGGCGACTGATGATCGTCGGGCTCGTGGAGGGCTACCGGTGAGCCCCGACCTGCTCGGGGGGGCGATCCGCGAGGCTTTTGGGCTGGTGAGTGCGCTCGCGCTTCCGCTCTTGGCCGCGGCGGCGCTCGCCGGGGTGGTGCTGGCCCTGACCACGGGCGCGCTGGGGATTCGTGATGGGGCGCTCGGACAGATGGTTCGGACGCTCGCGGTGGTAGCGACGCTCGTCTTCCTCGCCGAGAGCCTGGCGAGCATGATGCTGGAGTTTGGGGTCCGGACGTGGACGGAGGGCCTGGGCCTCGATGTCCCAGATTCAGCTTTGGATTCAGGTTCAGGTTCAGAAGTCGGTTCTGATTCTGACTCCAGATCGGGACCGGCGAGCGGTGCGGGCTCGGGCCGGCCGTGAGCGCGATCGTGTGGTCCTGGCTGCTGGGGACGATTCGCCTGTGGGCGCTGTTGCGGGTCCAGGCTAGCTGGCGGCGGGTGTTGGGCCTGCGCTGGGAGTGGATCTCGCTGGTCTCGGCGGCCTGCCTGGGCTCGGTCGCGGCGAGCTCCGCTCTCCTGTCTCAGGCTCCTTCGAGTGTGGCCGGGGGTCTGTGGGCGCTGGGTCTCGAGGCTCTGTTGGGGAGCGTGATCGGCCTTGGGGCCTCGCTGGCGGGACACGCCTTGGTCGGCGCCAGCGAGACCAGCGAGGCGGCGCTCGGTATCCGCGTGAACGAGGACCTGGGCGAGCGGGGCTCTCTCTCGATCTTGCTGGTGACGGCGTCGCTGGCCGCGGGCCTGTCTATGGGGTTGCACGGGCCGCTCCTCGAGGCTGCCCTGGCTCTGTTCTCGCGGCTGCCCTTGGCCGATGGCCGAGGGGTGCCCGCGTGGCTGCCCGCGGCGGGAGGGGAGGCCGCGGGGGAATGGGTGGAGTGGCTGGCCCGGGGGGCGTTCGCCGGGACCCGCTTGGCCCTCGCTCTGGCGACGCCCGTGCTCTTGGTCCAAGCCTTGGTCGCGCTCTCTCTCGCAGTGCTCGCCCGTGGCCCGGGTCTCACGGGGGAGCTGGTCGCAGCCCTGGCCCCTGCGCTGCGATTGGTGCTCGCGCTGGTGGCTCTGGGGGCGGCCTGGTCGGCGTTCCCGGAGGCCTTCGCGGAGGGGTTGTGACGCGAGCGGGAGAGCTGTGCCAAACTCGAGTGTGGTCGGCGAGCAGAGGAGCGACCCGGGCTCGCGCGCTGTCCGGGGCCGGATTGTGGGTTTGGGTGTGGGTTCTGGCCTGGTCGCGCTGTCGCTGGGATTGTCCTGCAACGGGGGTCCGGGCGTAGCCCCCATCGACGCGCTCGCGTTGCCGACCGGGCTGAACGCCACACCCGACGGGCGGTGGTTGTTCGTCACCAACGGAAACTGGGATCGGGCGAACTCGGCGAGTGCCCTCTTGGCCCTCGACCTCGAGGCCCTCGAAAACGGGCTCGCGCAAGCCGGGGCCGCCGGCACGACGCTCGACCGGGGACAGCCCTGCCGCACCCACGCCGAGGGGGACCGGCTCGAGTGCGCCGTCGCGGGGATCGTCGAAGCGGATCTCGGCGTCCGCCTGCCCTCTGGGGCCGGCAACATCACCATCGATCGACCCTCGGGCCCGGGCGGTCCGCTGCGCCTGCTCATCCCCACCCGCCTCGATCCAGGGGTGACCTGGATCGATGTCTACGGCCCGGGTTTTGGGGCCAGCGAGGAGGCGGGGTTGCGCCTCGAGTGCGGTCAGGACGAGGGCCGATTTTGTGACCGCGAGCATCGCCTGTCGGGTGTCGCCGCCGACCCGGCCCGCCTGTTCCTCGACCAGGCGGGATTTCGCTTCGCCTATCTCCCCCACCTCACCGGTCGGACCCTGACCATGCTGGCTCTGGATGGCGCCCGTGGGCCGGAGGTGGTTGACGTCGAAGACGAGTTCTTTCGCGAGGACGGCCTGTTCGACTCGGGCTTGGGGGGCGGCTTCGCCGTCGTTCAGCGGGCCTGTGACCTCGAGGGGGACAACGTCCCCGCCGACAGTGGCGACTGCACCCGCCCCTACTTGTTCGCCTCGCAGCGGTTTTGGTGGGGCTTGCGGGCCTTCCAAGTCGCGCCTGGTCTCAAGCTCGTGGTTCGGGGTTCCGAGAGCACGGTGTTCGGTCCTAACCTCGAGGCTGCGGATGCGAGGCCGCTGATGGGCGGCCTCGCGTTCGAAGATCCAGACCAGGGGGAGCGCCTGTTGGCGGTTCACACCACGCCGCCCGCGCTGAGCCGGATCGACACCAGCCTCGACGCGCAGGGCGATCCCAAGGTCGAGGTCATGGCCACGGTCAGCCTGTGCAGCAACCCCAACGTGGTGGTCGTGCACCGACCGGATCTCAGCGGCGCGCTCGGGCCGAGGCTGGCGTTGGTCAGCTGCTACGGCAGCGACGAGGTCGCGGTCGTGGATCTCGGGCTGTTCGCGGTGGTCGCCACCGTGGGGGTCGGCGATGGGCCCAACGAACTGTGGATCGATGTGGAGCGACAATGGTTGTTCGTCGCGAACACGGCCGAGAGCACGCTTTCACTCATCGAGCTCGACGCGGGCTCGGTCGACTATCTGCGGGAGTTTGCGACCATCGGGCTGAGGTGAGGGCAGGGGCCAGGCCCCCCGGGTCAGAACACGCCGCAGTATCCGGCGGTCCCCTGCTCGCCCAGGTCCAGGGGCTGACACAGGGGTTCGACGCCGATGCAGGGCAGGCTCAGGGGATCGCAGATCGCTGTGCAGCAGCTCGCGGCCGCGCCGATGCAGGGGAGGTTGTGGGTCGAGGCGGGGGTGCAGAGGGAGGCCGCGTCGCAGTCCCTGTCGTCCTCGCAGGGATCGCTGGTGACGCCGAGTCCGAAGCTGGTGCAGGCCGCGGCGTAGCTGTCTTCGGCGACCTCGACCCGGTTGCAGGCGTCACTGTCGAAGCTGCAGGTCTGGGCGAGAAGATCGCAGCGCTCGTGACACAGACCGGACTCGGGGGGCTCGGCGAGCGCGCAGACCCGAGCGCTGGCACACCCACCGGCCGACCCGGGAAGGGGATCGACGAGCGATGCGTCACATCGAGAGAGACAGCGTCCGTCGGCACACCCGAGCCCAGGGGCGCAGTCGTCCCGGTCGATACATGGGGTGTCGGGTTGCCCGGAGCCTGTGCTCGTGACGCACGACAGCGAGGAGGGGTCACATTCCTGTCCCGCGCCACACTCGGCCAGAGGATCCCCAAACGGATCACAGCCGGGTAGATCGGTGTCATCACCACCCGTGTCCACGTCGCTCTCGCTCCCTTCAGCGTTGCCCGTCGATGAGGTCACCGGACCCGTGACGTGAGATGGAGGGGGCCCCAGTGGGGTTTCCTCCACACACGCAAAGACCGCCAGGGTGAGGGCGAGCAGCGCAGGGCGGGTGTTGGGCACCCAGTCAGCATAGGACAGTCACTCTCGACCCACTAGAAAGCTGTGAGCCGGGCCACTGGAGTCGACGGGATCGGTGCACCTAGGGCCACTGGGTGTCTCTCCGAGCCCGGTCCCGGCGTGAGGGCTGGGGCCTCGGGTTCGAGTTGGCTCTCGACTTTGGGGTCCTAACCTGCGATCGTCACCGCGAATTTTGGGTACCTCAAGGGTGCTCAAAAAACTTCCACCCTTACGCCAAGATCGAAGCCACTACCACGCCAGGGCGACTACGTGCGCCGTCGGCGATGTATCCGGCGCCTCGATCCTAACGTCGCAGACCAAAGACAACACCTTTTTCGGGAGCTGAGAAACATGAAACGTCTACTAGGAAATTCTTGGCAGCGCATTGGCCTTCAGGTCGGCCTGCTCGCTGGTATCGGACTCGCTTTCGCGATTGGCACCCACGAGGCGCCCGCTGAAGCCGGCGGTGGTAACGAGTGCCCGTCTGAGAACGACTGCACCTTCAAAAAGCCCAACATCGCCATCGTCATGGACTACTCCACGTCCATGAACGAGGACTGGGACGGCCAGAGCACACGCTGGGAGGTGACCTCTGCCGCCATCACGGCTGTGACCCAGCCCGGCAGCTTCCTCTCCCAAAACACGAACCTCGCGCTGATGCGCTTTGGTCACGATCCCTCGCCGGGCCAGCCCGGGACCTCGATCGCCAACGAAGACTCGGGCCTGATCGACGGTAACGTCATCGACGTCGCCTGGGACGACGACGCCGACGAGTACTACCCCTGCAACGGCGCCGCGATCGGCGAGGCCCTCGTCGCAGCCGGCGCGCCCATGGAGGGCAACCTGTTCGGCATCGGCACCTGGACCAAGGGAGCCCTCGATGCGATGTCCGTCGAGATCGCCCAGACCAAGGCCGACCACCCCGGTGACGTAGGCGCGCGCGCCTACGTCAACGTGGTCGTGACCGACGGTGCCTGGACGGGTGTCAATGGGACCACGACCCTCGCGCCCGCGGGCGAGAACCCGGCGATCACCGCCGCCGATCTCTTCGACAACCAGAATATCCAGACCTACGTCGTCGCCGTCGCCGGTGACCCGGCCGCCGAGATGGCCGCCGATGAGACCGCCGCCGCTGGTGGTACCAACGCCGCGCTCGACGGAGACACCCCCGAGGAGCTCGAGGCTGCGCTCGCCGGCGTGGTCCAGGACATCATCGACTCGGTCGTCGCGCCGGAGTGTGTCGGTGGTCTGCCCCGCGTGATGGTGCTCCTCGACGCGTCGTCGTCGATGCTCAACATCAATGGCGGCGTGGTCGCCGGTGGTATGGGCGAGACCGGTTGGGACGCTGCTCGGGCTGCGCTCGCCGCCGACATGGGCTCCCTGTTCGCCATCGACGTCGGAGTCGGTGATGCCGAGGACGTCGTCCACATCGGCCTCGCGGTGTTCGGTCACAACGCGCCGGCGCCCGGCGAGCAGAAGCTCGTGGTCGACTACGGCCCCTGTAACCGCGACAACATCAAGTGGGCCCTCGATCCCAACACCTCCTGCGAGATGCCGGGCTGTGACGATCCATGGAGCGGGCCGCCGATCGCCTGGACCTTCCAGGACGGCACGATCGATCCCCCCGGGTTCGACCACGCCACCAACAGCGCCATGCCCCAGTGCAGCGGCAACGCGGATTTCTGCTCGGGCTCGGGTACCTACACCCACCTCGGACTGCAGCTCGTCAAGGACAACCAGGCCGACTACCAGGCTGCGGGTCTGATGAACGGGGCTCAGTACCCGACCAACCCGGACACGCTGTACTTCAACATCCTCATCACGGATGGCCAGTACAACGGGTACTCGACCAACGCTCAGGTCCAGGCCGAGCTCGAGCAGATGTTCAACAACGACATCACCACCTACGTCATCGGCTTCGGCGACGGCGTGAACACGCCGGCCGCCCAAGCGCAGCTGACGTCGATGGCCGAGTGGGGCTCTGGCGGAGTCGGGGACTACTTCGACGCCGATAACCAGGCCGAGCTGACGATGGCTCTGTCGGACATCTTCACCAACCTCGAGTTCGACCCCTGCTGCGCGTTGAACGACTGCTCGGAGGCTCCCGAGCCGACCACCGAGGAGCCCGATCCGATCCCCTCGGACGATGGCGACGATACGACCGACGGCAACGACGACGACCCGACGGCGGACGACGACGGCAACGACGACGACCCGACGACGGACACCACCGACGACATGGGTGACGACGACACGACGGACGACACGACGGACGACACCGACACCGGCACCGACACCGGCACCGACACCGCCTCCGACGACGACGTCGGTGACGACGGGGCCACCGAAGATGAGACCGCTGGCGACACCGGTGGCATCGACGAAGACGACGGCTGCAACTGCAGCACTGGCGACAGCGACGCGGACAAGACCCGCGGCCTGCTCGGTAGCTTCTTCGCGCTCGGCGTGATGGGCCTGGTCCGTCGCCGTCGCCGCCGCGACTAATCGCTGCTCGGCGAGTCGCCTTGGGCGACGCTCCCAAGCACCCTCTTCGGAGGGTGCTTTTGTTTGTTTAAAAGGGCATCAGCTGGTTGCGACGAGCCAGGTGAGCGCGGCCGCGAGCAGGGTGAAGCCGAACACCATGGCGAGCTCGAGGGCCCCCACCCGAGCGCGCTTGCGGCGGGTATCGATACGGACGACGGCAGAGGCCCGGCTGAGCTCCCGGCTGAGTTCATCGGGGCGGACCACGGGGACGTCACCGGAGGCCGACCTGGGATCGAGGGGGAGGTGCGAGCGAAGCGTGGACGCGGTCGCACCCACGGCATCGATCCCCGAGCGAGTCTCAGCCGCAGGCCGCCACGGCAGACCTCCTGGGCGGTCGGTGATCTGGATCGAGCCGAGCTCATGTTTGGACATTCGGCGGGTGGCCGCGGCCTGTCGTCGGTGAGCGCCGCTGTGACGCCGGCGCCGGGCCTGGTCCATGGTCTCGAGCGCCTCCACGAGGGCCGTGGCGCTCGGCAGCCGCCGTTTGGGATCGGGGTCGAGCATCTCGTCGAGGAGCCGGGCGAAGGGCTCGCTCACCGTGACGTGCTCGCGCCATTGGAGCCGGCCTCCGCCCACCCGCAACACGGTCGGGCACAGGCCCGTGAGCGAGATGATGGCGCTGGACCCGAGCCCCCAGACATCGGCCGCGGGGGTCAGCGCGCCAAACAGGAGCTCGGGGGCGGTCGAGGCCAGGACCTCGGGTTTGGGCGGGCGTTGGACGGGCCCGAGCAGTGCTGGGCGCCCGAAGTCGACCAGGGAGAGCCCCCTATCGCTGGTCCGCCGCACGAGGCTGTGTGGGGTGATGGCGCCGTGGACGATATCGACCAGGTGCAGGGGCACCAACAACCCCGCCGCTTCCCGGAGCAGCTCGAGGACGGCGAGCTCCTCGAAGACCTCGCCGCTCAAGGGGGCGCCGCGGACCCAGGCGTGGATGGTCCACATCCTGCTCCGGCGGTCCTCGACACGGGTGAAGTCCTCGATCCACAGCGGGACTGCCGGGTGGCGCAGCTCGCGAAGAGGGGCGAGTCGGGCCTCGAAGTCAGCGAGCTCGACGCCCGAGCGCGGCCGAAAATCCAAGCGTCGCGCCCGGACCAACATGCCGTCTTCGATGCGCGTAGCTCGGTAGCAGGCGTCGTCGGGATCGTTCCCACACCACGGGTCGACGGGGCGGTCGAGGCGGAAGCGTCCATCGAGCAGGAGCTCGCGCCCGCAGGCAGAGCAGTGCTCTGCGTCGCGCTCGGCCGTCGCTCCACAGAGTGCGCAGATCATCGCTTCGTCCCAGGTATCAATCGAAAAATCAGGATAGCAGGGCCCGCGGGTGTCCACCACGACTGTTCAGCGTTCGGAGGACGACCCGCCCGAAAGTCGCGGCCTCTCGCCACCCCTTGGGCGGGCGAACTCGTGGCCGACGACACACTCCTTTTGCCGCGTCGGTCCGACATCAAACGCGGGTCGAGGGCGACGCGTCGTGTGCTGGGCTCATCGTCGGCGCGCACATGGGCCGGCCGAGCGTCACGACCCATCGGGAGCCGCTGACACGGAAGACAGGGAAGACACGGACATCGACAGGGGTCGATGCCGCGGGCCGCAGGCAGATACGAGACACTGGGCTCGGCGATGTCTCGCTCGCGCAGGAGCAGAGACTCGGAGCTTCACGAGCGCGATCGTGTGGCCGGTCAAAAAATCACTGGCTCGATCCCAGATCCTCGGCCTATGATTTCGACGCTGCATGACCGACACACGATCACTCTTGGCGCGACCTCTGCCGTGTTTGTACACGCAGCGCCGAGTCGATCGTCGTCGCCATCTCGTGCGCGACTTCGCCGAGACCCGCCCTCGCCCGACTTGGTCGGAGCGCGAGCGGGTCGATGTGGAGTCTCGTGTGACCCTGAAGGGTCGGGGCCGGTCGGAGCTGAACTCGTGTGGAGTTCTGGTTTCGTTTGCGGGTCCCGATGGGTCGTGGCGACGGGTCACTGCATGCACCGGAGCGGGCGCGTCCAAGGAGGAGGGGGGCGCGCCCGCAAAGGTGTTCGCTTGGTGAATTCGCCCTCAAAGCCATAAGATCGAGGTTTTGAGGGCGGGTTTGTCTCGCCCTCTCCAATTTAGTCGGCCGATACTTCCGCTGGGTCCAGACCTGAAGACCGGTGGGGGAGGCTGGGGATCCACTTTCTGTGTGGGCCCAAATGAGGACCCTCGCGATGATTGCATCGCGGACATCCCAGCTGGCATGATGAGCGCGGTCGTCATGGCTGCACGAGGTATCCTCTCTCGCATCACTGGTGCATCGGCCCGCGGGGTCGACGACGTCGAGCTGATCATCGGGAACCTTCAGGCTCTCCTCAACACGCGCCTGGGCGACGCGGTCTCGGCCGAGGGCTTCGGCGTGGTCGATCTCGTCGACATCGTCCACGATTTTCCCGCCGCGGCTCAGATCATGCAGCGGAGCATCCGCGCGACGATCTCGAAGTACGAGCCCAGGCTGCGCAACGTCTCGGTGCGCCTGGTCGCCAGCGACGACCCTCTGATCTTGACCTTCGAGATCTCGGGGCGGATGGTGGGAGACCGGCGTCGCGGAGTGGTGCGACTGCGCAGCGAGATGACCCACGGTGGCCGCGTCAGCGTGATGTAGGCCCCGCCTCGGTCCCCGACCCGAGGACCGACCGCGGATCGAGTGCCGCGCTCGCTCGGTTCCGCCTGCGTGGCCCGAGCTCGAGCCGAGCGGCCCAAGCTGGAGCGGTCCGAGGAGGGCGAAGAGTGTGGATCGCTCTAGGCGCTGCGAGTACCATCCCAAAGCACGCGGCGCCGTGTCGCGCTTCCAGTCGATGGGCAGGGACGCCCTCGCAAAGGCCACCAATGTTCGCCAAGTTCTACCAAAGCGAGCTCACCTATCTGCGCGAGATGGGGCGCGAGTTCGCCTCGGCGCACCCGACCAGCGCCGGGCTTTTGTCCGAGCGCAGCGACGACCCCGACGTCGAGCGTCTGCTCGAGGGCTTCGCCTTCCTCAGTGCACGGATCCGCGAGCGGGTCGACGACGCCGTGCCCGAGGTCGTGCACGGGCTGGCGGAGCTGCTCTTGCCCCAGTACATCCGGCCTCTCCCGGCGATGTCGATCATCGAGTTCAAGCCGCAGATCAAGGCCTTGCGCGGGGTCCGAAACGTCCCCCGTGGGCGCCAGGTCGGGGCCAACCCCGTCGAGGGTACTTCTTGCACCTTCCAGACTTGCTACGACGTCGACCTCTTGCCCCTCGAGGTGGTCTCGGTCGACCTCGACGAGGCCGTGGCCAATCGTCCCGTCGTCCGCCTGAAACTCAAGACCACCGAAGCCGGGCGGGCGATCGTCGCTCGAGAGGAGGGGATTCGCCTGTATCTGGCGGGCGATGTGTCCCTGGCCGCGACCTTGCAACTTTGGATGTTGCGCCACTGCAAGGCCGTGGAGGTGCGCAGCAACGAGGAGCGCAACGCACCCCGTGGGGAGCCGCTGCGGACCCTGGGCCGGGAAAAGATCCGACCTGTGGGCTTGTCCGCCGACCAGGCTGTCCTGCCCTGGCCCGAGTTTGCGCCTGACGGCTCACGCTTTGTGCAGGAGTACTTCTCGCTCCCCTCGAAGTACCTGTTCGTCGATGTGCTCGGCCTCGAGGGTCTCGAGTTCAGCGGTGACTACATCGAGCTCTCGTTTGTGTTCGAGCGCCCACCAGACCTGCCCTCACCGTTGACCGACGAGAGCATCCGCCTGCACTGCACGCCGGTGGTCAACCTCTTCGAGGCCTCCTCCGAGCCGATCAAGCTCGACCCGCTGCTGCCCAATCAGCAGCTCCGGGCTGCGGGGGTCAAGCCTCCGCATATGGAGATCTACGACGTCAGCTCGGTCATCGGAGTCCGCCCTGGGCGAGGCAACCGGCGCAGCTACAGCAATTTTTACAGCTTCGCCCACACCAGGCCCGGGGCCGAGTTCGACGGCTACTACGTCCTGCATCGCACCCGCTCTCCCCTCGACGAGGCGACCGACACGGGCATCAGCGTGGCCTCGCCCCAAAAATCGGGGGGCGAGAAACACGACGAAGAGGAGACGCTCTCGATCGAGATGCGCTGCACCAACCGGACGCTGCCCAACGAGCTGGTGATCGGCGACATCTGCAAGCCTGTACGCGGCAGCTCCGTGCCGCCGTTCACGAACATCACCGCTGTCAGCCCATCCATTCGAGCGCCGCTCGCAGGTGAGCTCCAGTGGCGCTTGCTCGCGCATTTGGCGGTCAACCGTCGACGGGTGACCCAGCCGGACACGCTCAAGCTCCTGCTTTCGCTCTACAACTTCTTGGCGGGTTCCGGGTCGCCGGCGGGTCGCGCCAACGAGCTGCGCGTGGAGGCGATTCGGGGTACCGAGTTCGAGGCTGTGACCCGCATGCTCGAGGGGGCCCCGGTGCGCGGGGCCGAGACCACCATCGAGCTCGACGAGACGCGCTTCTCGAGCATCGGTGACGCCCACCTGTTCGGGACCGTGCTGGACGAGTTGCTCTCGACCTACTGCAGCATCAACTCCTTCCATCAGCTGCGTGTGCGCCTTCATCCTTCGAAGATCGAGTTTCGATGGGAACCCCGCAACGGTCACCACAGGATCTTGTGAGCGACGCTTCGCCCAACTGGCTCTCGCGGGTGCTCGCGGACCCCGGTGCCTACGATCCCTTCGTGGTCATGGGCCTGCTCGAGGAGTTGAGCCCGGACGCGCCGCGGGTCGGCGGCGACGGGCCCTACGATGAGGAGGCGATGCGCTTTCGTCATTCGCGGGGGCTCGCGTTCCAGCCCGGCGACATGGAAAAGTTGGAGGTCAAGCCCGAGGGCCGCAAGTTGGAGGGCAAAGCGGCGGAGCGCTACGACCTGAGCCTCAACATTCTCGGACTCACGGGCACGAGCAGCCCACTGCCGACCTACCTGGCGAGCGAGGCGGCCAGCAAGGACGAAGAGGGGGCGATCAAGGCCGACTTCTTCGATCTCTTTCACCACCGCATGCACAGCTTGCTCTACCGCTCGCTGTGCAAGTTCGACTGGGCCCACAACCACGACCTCGAAGAGGCGGACACCTGGTCTCAGCGCATGCTCGCCCTGCTCGGGATCGACATCTACGATCGCCCCCCGCTGCGCTACATCCGGCCGATCGACCTGCTTCGTATCGCGCCGCTGATGGCGAGCTCGGCCCGGACGGCCCGGACCTTGGAGCTGGCCATCATGGAGATCTTGCGCCATCAGTTGGTCGGTGCGGAGGTCGAGGTCAAGCAGTTCAAGGGCGAGTGGGCCGACATCGATCAGGACCACAAGATCCAGCTCGCGGTCGAGAACTCGAACCTCGGGCTCAGCGCGGTGATCGGCGACATGTGCCTGCACCGGGCTGGGAAGGCTCAGGTGGTCGTCGGGCCCTTGGATCAAGCCGGCCTCAAGCGGTTCTTGGCGGGGGGAGAGGCCTTCTTCGCCGTCCGCGAGCTGCTGGATCTCCTGTCCTACGAGCTGGTCGACTTCGAGCTCGAGTTGATCTTGGGGAAGGCGGCGCGGACGGGTACGATTTTAGGCAAGAGCATCATCGGCGATGATGCGTGGCTCGAGAGTGACGATGGCGACAACAAGCGGGAAGAGACTCGGATGATCGTGTCGCTCAGCGAGGCTATGGAGATGCTCGAAGAAGGAGAGATCTAGGGTGCGCGCTCTCAAGGTCCAAGTTTACGACTCTCAGACGGGGAACACTCGCAACGAACGCTACACGCGCTCGCCGATCCGAATCGGCCGCCACCCGAGCAACGACCTCTGTCTCAGCTTCGGCTTTGTCTCGGGGCGCCACGCGCAGCTCGAGTTCAACGAGCAGGGGGGAACCTTCACGGACGTGGGCTCGACCAACGGCTCGACCATCGACGGCCGGCGGGTCGGGACGATGGAGAGCATCGCCATCTATGACGGGTTGAGCGTCACGATCGGCAAGCTCGAGATGCGTTTTGGGTGGGAGGAGGTCTCGGAGCCTCACGGTGTTCAGCACTTGGTCGAGAGCGGAGCCCCCATGCGGACCCGCTCACCGCGACAGCCGACCCAGCCGATCCAGGCGGTTTCCGACGCCGACTTGCGCGGCCCAGGAACCATCCGTCATGTGGTCGAAGGTGAGGCCCCCACGGGTCCGCCGGGACTCTCCGATTCACAACCACCGAGTCTGTCGGACTCCCAGCCGCCACTGGGAGGGCCACCGTCGCTGGGAGGGGGAGGCCCTCCGCCGCCGTTGGGAGGAGGTCCACCGCCGTTGGGGGGGGGAGGCCCGCCGCCGTTGGGAGGAGGTCCACCGTCGCTGGGCGGGGGAGGCCCGCCGCCGTTGGGAGGAGGTCCGCCGTCGCTGGGGGGGGGAGGCCCGCCGCCGCCGTTGGGAGGAGGTCCACCGTCGCTGGGCGGGGGAGGCCCGCCACCGTCGCTGGGCGGGGGAGGCCCGCCACCGTCGCTGGGCGGGGGAGGCCCGCCGCCGTCGCTGGGCGGAGGAGGAGCGCCACCGCCGCTGGGGGGAGGGCCGCCGCCGCTGGGAGGGGGAGGTCCACCGCCGCTGGGAGGAGGAGCGCCGCCGCCATTGGGAGGGGGAGGTCCACCGCCGTTGGGAGGAGGAGCGCCGCCGCCACTGGGAGGGGGAGGCCCACCGTCGTTGGGAGGGGGAGCGCCGCCGCCGTTGGGAGGGAGTCCACCGCCCTTGGGCGGCGCAGACCCGGCGCCCTCGCTCGAGGTCGCCTTGGAGGATCCCCCGCGTCGACCTGGAGCGGAAGCCACCGGCTTCGTCGATCTGTCCGGAGTGCACCGGGCGATCCGAGAGTTGCGTCCGGCCTACGATGCGCTCACGGCAGCGCGCGATCAGTTCGAGGGTGCCCTGAGCAGCTCGCTGGAGAAGCTGCCCAAGACCACCCGCGAGACCGCGCAAGCGTTTCTGCGTCGCGAGTTCCCGGACATGCCTGGGGCGACGCCCTTCGCCCCGCCAGCGGCTCCCGAGACCGCCGCGAGCGTCGATGCCAACCACGCACTCGCAGGGTTTGCGAGTGCGCTCATGGGTGAGGTCGAGCCGCCGGCCGACGAAGAGGAGGCCGCAGCCTTCCTCGCGCGTATTCAAGAGATTCTCCAGACTACAGCGCAGGCCTTCGTCGAGATCCGAAACGTTCAAGCGCGCTTCGGTGAGGAGATGGGGGTGCGGACGATTCGCGAGTTCACGCCGCTGCACGCTGCCGGAGACGCACGCAATGTGCTCGAGCACCTGCTGGATTGGCGGCGTGGAGGTCCCGAGCGCAACGCGCAGCTCTCGGCCGTCTACAGCGACTTCATGCTCCACCAAGTCGCGCTCATCAACGGCGTGGTCGAGGGGGTGCAGGGGATGATGGACCAGTTCCGCCCAAGCGAGATCGAGCGGGGGATCGGTGGCCTCAACAAGTCGGCGACGGCCTGGAAGAAGTACACGGAGCGCTACGTGGAGCTGGTCGAGGACCGGGGTATCGCCGCGCTGGTGTTTGGACCCGAGTTCGCGCGTGCCTACGCCGAGGTCGGCAGCGGCTGATTTCTGCTCGCCTTCATCTCGGTCTCATCCAAACGAGAACCAACAACAAGGGGGACCTCTGAGGTCCCCCTTGTTGTTGGTTGGTCGAGCTCAGCCGAAGAGGCCGCCGAGGCCACCGGGGAGCTTGTCCTTGAGCCCACTCTTGGCGAGGAGCGCGGGGATCTGATCGCTGTTCTCTTTGAGAAACTCGATGACCTTCTCGGCCGTCTCTTTGTCCAGGCCGACTTTTTCGATGAGTCCGTTGATGATTGCGTCCATGATGTTGCTCGCTTCGCTTGGTAGGGGTTGAAGAGGGACCTCAGTCGTCGTCTTCGGCGGCCGCGGCTGCGTCGTGAGCGACCGATCCGTAGTTGTCGATCATCTCGGTCCACACGCTCGAGCGGGTCTCGAAGTAGCGATCTTGATAGATCAAGGTTCGGTCGTTGGAGGCCTCACGGAAGTCCTGTGGCGGGGCTTCGGGCTGGGCGGGGTCCTTGTCGCGAATATTGATCTGTTCGGCGACCAGCGGGTAGTCACCGTCGAAGCTGACGCTGCGCACGATCTCGAATTTGCGGACCCAGCCGTCTGGGAGGTCGGAGCTGTACGCCTCGTACATGGGGAAGGCGGCCTCGCCGAGGCAGCCGCCTCCATCGTCGGGCGAGAGCTTGAGGGGCACGGTGGAGAAGCGGTCGTTGACGATCGGCAGGAGCTTCATGATTCGCTGACAACGCTTGTCGTCGAAGCTGCAGTTGTCGCTCTCGACCACGAGCAGGCGCTGTCCACCGGAGACCTCGATGCGCATGCGGGCCTTCTTCACGTGGGCGCGCAGCGTGCCCAGAGCACGAACCGCGAGGCCTTTCTTGTTCCACTCGACCAGGGCCACGGGGCCGGTCGCCTCGCCGCTGTCGTAGTGGGTGGCCTGGACCCAGACCAAGGTCGCCCCGTCGGGGCCCTCGTTGATGACCAGGTCGTCTTCGGTCAGGGGTCGAGTGGGCAGGCGCCCGGCCTCGATGTCGGCGCCGACAGGACAACCTGCAACGGTGCCGGGCTCGTCTTCCTCGGTATCTTCACCGCTGGGTGCCGGGAAGGTCGGACGCAGGGCGCTGGTCCGTGTGCAGTCCATCGGGTCTTCGTCGGGGGTCATCCGCTCCCGATCGAAGCCGTTGAGCAGGATCGAGAACCAGATGTCTGCGGGGAGCTCTTGGACCTCGGACTCGACGGCCGTCCCGCTGGCGACCTCGGCCGAGCACAAGGGAATCGGACCCGTGTCTTTCTTGACGCACCCAGAGCCGGTCAGGCCGATGGCCGCGGCCATCGACAGGGCCAGTCCCAGGCTCAGGCGCCCCAGCGTGACGCGTGATTCACGCATCACTGAACGCCCCCGTCCCGGATGGTGTTGACCTGGCGCGACTTGTCGGTCTTCTTCTTGACGATCAGATCGATCGTGAAGACCTTGTCACGCTTGTTCTTCCACAGGTACACGTCGTTCTTTTCAGCCAGCGACTTGAGTTTGTTCAAGGTCAGCGGCTTCTTGTCGGCAGTGTAGTGGGGTTTTGCCTGCTTGTAGCCGTCGCGGTCGGGAACGATGGCCAGGCGAAACACGCCGTCCTCGGTCTGGACGAAGCCGTAGGCACAGTCCTTGTCCTTGCAACGGCTGCTGAAGCGGACCCAGAGCAGCGGCGCGCCGTTCTTTTGGTCGCTGTCCATGATCACCCCACGGGTGCCCTTGGAGATGATCACCCGCAGCAAGCGCTGGTCGGAGGACACGTTGATCCTCTTGTCGACGGCGTAGTCCGCGTTGTCGTCGTCGGCTTCGTAGACCACGACGAGCTTCTTGCTGACGTAGACCCGTAGGTCGTCGACGGCCTGCTCCTGCTTGTCGATACGCTCGAACTCCCCCGGGGAGAGCTGGAGGCGCCTGACACAGCCGGCGCTCGCTCCGAGGCTGAGGGACAGAACGAGGACGCTCAGCGTCCGCAGAGTTCGCTGACGGTAGATGCCCAAGGCGCGCATTTTCGGTGTCCAGGCGTACAGCAGCCCCCCCCCGAAGTCAACGCAATTGGCCGATCACGGGCGATCCCTGGGGATTGGAGGGAATATCCGAGCTCACCGAGATCGGGGCCACGGAGGGAGGTGAGATGGTCGTCTGTCCAGCAGGCGTCCCGAAACGACGCGGTGATCGCCCCACATCTGGCCGGCCTGTGAGATCGGGCCGAGATTTGAAAGAAAGCGGTTGGACCGCGGGCGCTGGCAGGTCATGCTCGTGGCCCGCAGGACGGGCCATGCGAATCAGGATCTCGACTCAGGGCGAGCCACCGCGGATCGAGAGCATCGAGCGGACGGACGTCAGCATCGGCCGCGTGGCCAACAATGATCTCACGCTCACTGAGCGAGGGATCTCGAGCAACCACGCGCGGCTCCAGGTTGGTCAGGATGGCCAGCTCTACATCACCGATCTCGGCTCGACCAACGGCACTTTTGTCAACGGTCAGCGGATCCAGGGCAGCGCGGCGATCGGCCTCCACGACGAGGTCTACGTCTGCCATATCCGGATCGAGGTTGCCCTAGGGAATCAGGAGTTCCCGCCGCCGCCGCCACAGGTCCCGGTGCAGAGCGGTTCGACCCAGATGGCGAGCCCCGAGCAGGCGGCGGCGCTGCGCGCAATGGCGCCCGGGGGGACGATCTCGGGTGAGATCGGGGGAGCTCCGAGCGCCGCGGGCTACGGTGGTTGGGCCGAACAAAACGCTGGTCATCAAGGTCAGGGCGTCACGGGGCATCAGGTCGCCGCGGGGCATCAGGCCGCCGGAGCGCAGGGTGAGTGGAACCAGGGCCAGTCTCCGCTCGCCGACCAAGGTCAGTGGAACCAGCAAGCTCAGCCCCAGCCGGCTCCGGCTCCGGGCGAGTGGAACCAGCAGGGGCCGGCTCCGGCTCCGGCTCCGGCTCCGGCTCCGGCTC
>CAYVJQ010000088.1:0-6130 GCA_964451725.1 uncultured Nannocystaceae bacterium
CTACATACTAGGGATTTCGTTGACCGCCCTCCCATATCCATGATACAGAGCGATCATGGAAGTTAGAGTGTCCCATCCACATCGAAGGAGACGTCTCATCGTTTTTCCGTTTGTGGCCGTAGTCATCGGGATCGTGGGAGGTTTCCTGACACCTAGCGCCGGGTGTATACTGCCCGACTACTGCATCCAGATCGTCTCCTCCGGGTTCAATAACTGTTACTATCTTGAAGGAGCTGAGATGTGGCCAGCGGGACAACCAATGTTGGCGGAGGCCGTACCCGTATCGCACGACGCGCCCGGACCGGCAGGTTGTCTTTGCCACAACCAGGAGGAACAAGATATCTTGGATTTCGGGCTCCCTCCAGGTCAATACGGTGTACTCGTCGATGATATCGAACTTGCCACGCGGCAAGCATGTGACTCCCTCGTCCCCGCCGGCTGGGATCACAACTGTTTTATCGCTACGGGTCCAGGCGCATCGAACATTGGAGGTATGGGGATGACCTTTGTGGACGGTCATGGGGAATGCATCAGTGATTGTAGTTATATCAACCCTCCACCGGGAGGGAGTTGCCCCGATCCGAATCCCTATGAATGTAACGACGGAGGCGGAGGAGACGGAACCGGCGGCGATAGCGAGGGCACGGGCGATAGTGGTGCCGAGGGTGATGTCGGTGGGAACTTGGGATCCGGTGCATACATCGACTGCAGCGGGACAGTGTGTGATGTCGACCTCGGTTTTGCGGAGTTGGTGTTCCAGGATATGAGTCTGCTGGCAGATGAAGGTACGACTCTCGTATATAATGCGAACGCCAGTCGATTTGTGTTTCAGGGCATTGTCGTGGGGTCGTTGTCTTCCGAGTTGGGCCTCGATAATGGAGATCAGGTAGAATCTGTCAATGGTCTGACGATCGATGATCTCGACTCTGCTCTTCAGGCGATATCCGAGAATGACACAGAGACCGAATTCCGCATTCGTGTGAAGCGAGGAACCCAATGGATCGATTTTACATATACTCTGGTGCCCTGAGACTGCTCGGCATGCTCTGCATGCTCGGCATGACCGCGTGTCAGGACGATTTCGTCGTCGTCCCCGTGCTCGAAGAGGGCGAGCGGGCATGCGCCCGGCCGCTGTCGCATGGTCACTGGGAGGATGGCACACACCGAACTGTCGGCACCGCTCGCCACGTGTGTCTGTGCATGACAGAGGCCGAGTATGAATCCGAGTCGCGTTTCGACGAACTCAACCAGGCGCTACGCAGAGACTGCGAGCAAGATGCCGTCCAGTATGGCTTTGACTGGACGGACTGCGAGGAAGATTTCGCGGCGAAGAACTGGATTGGAGATGAGGGCCAGTACATCACTTGGCCGACCGGACCCGTCCGCAATCCGCCGGGCTCGACGGTCGAGTGTCGGTGATGCTCGGAGTAGGTGGGGGGTCGGGAACCGGGGTGCCGTCGGCCTATCGAGTCGTTCTCGCCGCGGTCGCTCAGCCCGAGGACAGCGGAGTCGGCGGCCTCGTCGTCCGCCGTCTCCGTGTCGTTGTCGTTGTCGAGCCGGGCTAATCTTTCATCTCGCAGCACATCAGCGCGAGCTTGTCGCAGTAGGAGCCGCTGCAAGCGACCCCCGCGACCGCGTGGTCCTTCCGGCACACGACGTAGTTCTGGGTGCTCGAGTCGGCGTGGTTCTCCTCGCTGATCCAGCCAGTCACGTAGCAGGCGTTGTTCACTGGGCTGACCTTGTGGGTCTCACTGCTGTCGCTGAACACGTCCTGACCGCGCAGTAGCAAGTTTTCGCAGTAGGATCCGCTGCATTCGAGCCCGTTGACCCAGCCGTAGAGAAAGTAGGAAAACTGCCCCTCTGAGAACCAAGCCTGGGTCCACTGGAAGGGATCGACGTAGAGGTCGGCGCCCTGGCTGGAGTAGGTGCCCGAGGAGGCGCTGGGGACCCCGCAGACGAGTCGCTTGTTGTCACAGTAGGAGCCGCTGCACTCGAGTCCGATCATGACCTTTCCGGCTGGGCAATCGCGGATCGGCGTCTCCTCGCTAAAGGACTGGCCGTCGATGGAGACATCGTGGATCCGCCGGGCGGGGTAGTCCTGCATGAGCTTGACGATGTCGCGGAGGCTGAGGCGGCGGTGGTGCTCCCAGTCCTTGTCTTGTCCCGCGTAGGCACCCCCCCCACCACTGGTTGGTGTCCGCTCCGCCGGGGTAGTGCATGGTCGAGTAGGTGTCGCCGTCGCCCCCCTCCCGCGTCATGGCGTGGGCGTAGCCGAGGTGGTGGCCCAGCTCGTGGAGCATGACCCCGTCGATCCGCGGGTGGTACCACTCGCCGTCGGGCTTGAGGCCCCAGTCCTCGACGGCGTCGCCGCCCGAGAGCTCGAGCTTCACGGTCCACTGGTCGGGGGCGCCGCCGCGGGCGGGCATGTTTCCACCGTTGTAGACCTTGAGCTGCTCGACTCCCTGAGCACAGTCGTAGTTGGGTAGGGACTCGAAGTTGATGCCTGCGTACTCCTCGTACTTGGCGATGGCCCAATGTGTCGTGTGGTTCACCTTCCACCACACCGAGTCTTGGTTTTGGCCAACGATGCACCAGTAGTAGTGGTCGCGCTCGGAGGGGGCTGCCAAGGGGTAGGAGTTGTGCGAGAGGCGGAACTCCTCGTCCGCGAAACCGTCGTCGAGGTCCTCGGACTCCGCGAATTCTTCGTCGTCGAGGCAGCCAGGGATCACAAGGATCGAGGTGAGGGCGAGGGCGAGGGTGAGGGTCGTTCTGATGGGTTTCATATGGTTCTCCGTGATGGAGCGAACCTGGGCCACATGTGGTCCATTACATCGAACTCACACGGGCAGCCGGTGCCGGAGCGTGGTTCGAGGCACAGGGAATCTCTCTGTGATCGGCGCGTACAAGGTGGGCCAGACCGAGCTGTCGTCGAAGACGATCGATCGACCACCGGCTCGAGTCGACCGCGTGGATGCTCCGCGTGACGAAACCTTGGAAGTCGGTTCGGGAGGCGCACGAGCGCATGTCGGTCGAGCGGATCGATTCCAGCGAGGAGCTCGCCGATGGCCTCGATGATCCAGCGATTCGACCCGTGTTCGGGGGGGGCTGGATCCGGGGGCCGAGTCGGAGCACACGGACGGGCACAGGAACGAGGTGGACCCGAGTTCTGGTCCGCAGGAGGTGCTGGCTAACGTCCTCCGCAGGGATGCCACGGGCTGTTAGCCTGTGGCCGTGTCCTCCTACCCGAAGACCTGTCGCGTCGGTGTGTTTGTATTCGATGACTTCGAGCCTCTCGATGTCTGGGGCTTTATCGAGGCCTTCAGCATCGCTCGCTTCATCGGGAGCAGCTACGCCGACGCAGCCCCGCGTCCCTTCGAGATCATCCTGATCGCCGAGTCGACGGCGCCCGTGCGCAGCTACAACGGGCCGCGGGTCGTCCCCGACCTGAGCTGCGACGAGGCTCTGTCTGCGGATGCTCCAGTGGACCTGTTCATGATTCCGGGAGGCCGGGGGGTGAGGCCCCTGCTCGAGGGCGAGGGGGAGGGTGCGGCTGCCCGCCGGGCCGAGGTCTTCGACTGGATCCGGGCGATGGACGCCCGCGCCCAGATCACCAGCTCCGTGTGCACAGGCGCGGCGGTGTTGGCTGCCGCCGGGCTCCTCGATGGGCTCCCGGCGACCACCAACCAGGCGTCTTTCGAGTGGGTCGTGGGTTTCGGCCCGCGGGTTCGCTGGGACGAGCACTCGCGCTGGGTCGACGCCGGTCACCTGGTGACCTCCGCCGGGGTCTCGGCCGGGACGGACATGGCATTCTATCTGGTCGCGCGGCTCGCAGGGCGGGCGGTGGCCGAGCGGGCAGCGCGGGCCGCCGAGTACGCCTGGCAGCGCGACCCCGACGCGCCGATCCACTACCCGGATTGAGGAGTTTGAGTTGGAGAGTTCGGCGTCGACCTGTTCGCGCTCGCGCGGGTCCCTGATAAGCTGCGCAGGATGGCCGAGACCGCCGACAACCCGGGAGCCCGCGGCCGGGTGATGGGTGTGGATCCAGGCACGCGTGTGGTCGGCTACGCGATCGTCGATGTGCCGGCGCCGGGTCGCTTTCGCTACGTGGAGTGCGGTGTCCTCAAAGTCGCAGCCAAGGACCCCCTCGACGCGCGCCTCTATGAGCTGGCCACGGGTCTGCGGGAGATCATCAGCGAGTTTCAGCCGGCGTGGTTGGCGATCGAGAAGGCCTTCCACGGCCTCAACGCCGCGAGCGCGCTGAAGCTCGCCGAGGCCCGGGGCGCGCTGAAGCTGGTCGCGCTCGAGAGCCAGCTGGGGGTGAGCGAGTACGCGCCGGCCGTGATCAAGCGGGCCGTCGCCGGCCACGGGCGGGCGACCAAAGCCGAGATTCAGGCCCGGGTCCAGGCCCTGTGCAGCCTCGCCAAGGCGCCGAGCTCGGACGCCGCCGACGCGCTCGCCATCGCTATTTGTCACGTGCAGGCCAGCCGCCTGCCCCGAGCCCTCCGGGGAGCACCGTCATGATTGGTTGGATACAAGGCAAGGTCGTGCGGCGAGACGCCGCGGGTCTCATCATCGTCGACTCCGGGGGGGTGGGCTACGAACTGCGGGTCTCGATCCAGACCCTGGCCAGCGTGCCCGGGCCCTCGGAGCGGGTGACCCTGTGGGTGCACACCAACGTCCGCGAGGACGCGATCACCTTGTTCGGGTTCGCCGATCTCGTGGAGAAGCAGCTGTTTCGCATGCTGACCTCCGTGCCCAAGGTCGGTCCTCGCCACGCCGTGGCGGTGCTCGGAGGGTTCCCCGCCCGCGAGCTGATCGAGTGCATCGCCGGGCGAGAGAGCGGCAAGCTCGTCAAGATCCCTGGGATCGGCAAGAAGACCGCCGAGCAGATCGTCTTGACCCTCGGCGACAAGGTCCTCACCTTGCTCGAGGTCATGCGTGCCGAGGCCGGCGAGGGCCCCTCCCAGACCGAGCTGCTCCCCGAGGGCGGCGAGGACTTCGAGGACGCGGCCCGGGAGGTCCTGACCTCGCTGGGCTGGAAGGGCAAGGCGGTCGAGCGCGCGCTCACCAAAGTCAGCACCGAGCTCGGGGAGGGCGAGGCGAAGGTCGACCTCGATGCCCTGGTGCGCGCGACCTTGGCCGAGCTGATGTCGCGCTGAATCAGGTCCCAGGGTCCACGTGGTTCTGGGTTCAGGTGGCTCAGCAGGGAATATCGAGGGCCTTGCAGAGGAAGGCCACGTAGGGGCGCGCCTCGGCAAACAGGGCCGCGACCTCGTCGACGGTTCCGGGCCCGAAGATGGAGTCGTAGCTCCGGTTGCAGATCGCCAGGTGGTCCTTGCGCTTGAGGTCGACGATCATCGGGTCGTCCGCCTCGAAGCCCCGAGGCGGGCGTTTGAGGCTCTCGCCGTGGAGCGCCCAGTGCTCGCCGAGTTGGTCGCGGGCGGCGACCCACGCTCGCGGCCGGGCCGTGATCGCGGCTCGAATCGCACCCAGGGCGGTCGCATCTGGACGCCAGGTGCCGACCCCCACAAACACCCCATCCGTGTCCGCGTGCAGATAAAAGCCCGGCGCGTGGATGTCCTTGCCGACCTCGTGCCGAAACTGGATACCGAGGTTGGTCTTGTAGGGGGCCTTGTCCTTCGAGAAGCGGACGTCCCGGTTGATACGCATGAGCGAGCCTCCGACTTTTTTGTCGATGGCCTGAAAGTGGGTGCTGATCGGAACGAGCTTGGGCGCCATGGCGCGGATGAAGGCGAGGGCGGGCTCCCGCACCTCTCGCTCGTAGCGATGTTTGTTGGCGTGGAACCAGTCGCGGTCGTTGTTCTCGGACAGCTCCGCGAAGAACTCGAGCATGCCCGGGCCGAAACCCTCGAAGGGGGCCGAGGAGACCACGGAAGGGGTCTTCTTTTTGGCCGGGGTCTTCTTTTTGGCCGGGGTCTTCTTTTTGGCTGGGGTCTTCCTTTTGGCCGGGGTCTTCTTCTTGGCCGAGGTCTTCTTCTTGGAGGAACTGTTCTTGCTCAATAGTCGGCCGTCCGCGGGGGGGGGGGGGGGGGGGTGGGCGGGGTGGCGCCGGCGCCGTGTGCCGCAGGCCGAACCCCCCCCCTTGGTTGGGGGGCCCCCACGGGAGGGG
>CAYVJQ010000088.1:6140-7576 GCA_964451725.1 uncultured Nannocystaceae bacterium
GCTTTTTTTGTGGCCGGGTGTGCTGTTGTGGGGGTTTTTGGTCGGCCCCGGCGTCGCGCCGGGGGGGGGGGGGGGGGGGGGGGGTGCATCTCGGGCGCCGAGACGTGTTGCCGACGAGCGTACTCCACCTCTTGGTTGCGTGGACCCACATGGGCAGGGACCAGACGCTGCTCGTCCGCGATCTGTAGACGGGACCGGGACAGGTCGAGCTCCGCAGGCGGGTTTCGCCTGCGGAGTCGGGTTCGACAGCGACTTCGCCGTGCTCCGGCAGCGTCCGCGCGGTGCAGACTCGGCCGGGGACTCAAGTTAGTAGTCTAGGGAGTGGGCCGGAGCACACGCGTTGAATTTGGTGTCGTCGATCTCCGCATTCGCGCATCCTCGTGCGGTCAGGGTAAGGAAGGTCAACTCTCCACTAGGGCTCTCCGACCACGCCTTCGTGCGGTCGTGGGAGGTCTGAACCTTGCGGAAAGTCTGGCCGCTGACGCAGCTCGTTGGCGGGTTCGTCGAGTATTTTGGGAATGTGGCACACGAGAGGTTTGCATCGCATTCGATATAATCGATATCGTTGGGTCCCGCGTCGGCGCAAATCAGGGCAGCGTTCCGATCCCGCCAGCCGGATACGCCGAGCTGTTGAGCGGTCGCTTCGGTCCAAGCCCTGCGGTCGCCGATCACCGGAGTAGTGATGCCGTTTCGAGCTCGGAGCCGCAGGGAGCCGATCTGGTCGTAGGCCAAGGAAGAAGAGGACGTGCCCGAGCGGAAACCGAGATCCTCGGAGTCCTGTGCCTCGAGCCCGTCCATGGCGACGACGAGGCGTGTGTCCAGGTAGGTCTCAATCTCCTCGGGGGTCGCTCCCTCGAGACCGAGCTCGACGAGCTCGCCAGTGATAGCGATCGCCTGTTGCTCACCGACCTGATCACAGAGGCCGTCAAAGAGGTCACAGTCGAAGGGGGCGGTGAGGCGGTCGAAGGTGAGCTCGATGTCTTCGCCCTCAAGATACCGTGTGTGTAGTTGCTCGACGTCGCGGTCCTGAAGATCGAACATCAACGCACCTCGAGGAGTCGCGTCGTCGAGGTCTCCGTCGATGGCGCAGCCGGCGGTGGCTATCAATGTGGCGCTGAGGCCAAGTGCTCTCGCATAGTTGTTCATACTTTTAGAGAGAGCCGCGGGCCCCGGAGGGATCACGATAGATCCCAACTTGGGACATAATCGCTACTTAGGAGGGTGTCTCTTCCCCCCTCCCCACCACATGTGCCGTGTCGTGCCGATTCGAGAAGAGCACGAGGGGCTTCCTCGCGCTCTTTTATCCGGCCTGGGCGACTACGGTCGCTCTTGTCGAATTGCCCCCGCCCCCCCCCCCCCCCCCCCCGCCTCCCCCTCCCCCCCCGCCTCCCCCCCCCCCCCCCCCACCACCACCACACCTCCTTGTGTCTCCGTGC
>CAYVJQ010000088.1:7586-30628 GCA_964451725.1 uncultured Nannocystaceae bacterium
GGTTTCTCTCCTTTTTTTTCCCGCCCTGGGGCTCCGCACCCCCCCTCCTCCCTGCCCCCCCCCCCCCCCCCCCCCCCCCCTGGGGTTCTTCAGTAGGTTCGGGAGTGGCTCAGACCACAAACCGAGAAGTTGAATCCCTCGATGTTCGCGGTCGCACATCCGCGCGAAGTCAGGGTGTAGAAAGACCAAACCCCGCCAGCGTAGTTCTTTCCAGTCTTGCGTTTGTGGGAGGTCTGGACTTTGTGCTGACGTTCGTCGACGACACAGCTGTTCCCGGGGTTCTGGGATTCGTAAGTTTCGGTGGCGCAGGGTGAGCCTCCTCCACACAAGGTTCGAGTTTGAGTGTTTGTCCCCACATTTACACAGATCGCGTCGGCCTCCCAACCATACCAGTTTGTCCCCGGGCTGGTGACTTGGCTGACCGCCACGGTCCAGGCCTTTCGTTTGCCGATCAGGGGTGTGGTGATGCCGGTGCGGACCTTCATGCGAGCACTTCCGGTCTGGTTGTAGACCCAGGGGGACGATGTTGTGCCACGGAAACCGGTGGTCTCGAGGTTCTGTTCTTCGAGCCCATCCATGGCGGCATCGAGGCGAGCATCGAGGTAGGTCTCGACCTCATCGGGGGTCGCCCCATCGAGTCCAAGATCGACCAACTCACCGGTGATCTCGATCGCTTGTTGCTCGCCGACCTGATCACAGAGGCCGTCAAAGAGATCACAGTTGAAAGGCGCGGTCAGGCGATCGAATGTCATCTCGATGTCCTCGTCCTCCAGGTATCGTGTGTGCAGTTGTTCGACGTCGCTATCAGTGAGGTCGAACATCAACTCACCTCGAGGATCACCGTCCATAGACTCGTCGAGGGCACAGCCTCCTGCGGTGGTCGTCAAGAGGGTGGTGAGGCTGATACAGAGTGCTGTTTGAAATTTGTCCACTACCTTGAGAGAGAGATTTGGGGCACGGATGGATCATGTAGTCTGGGGACGACTTACGACTGTCCAATCGGACATGAAATGGCATCGAGGGTAGGTAGTCTCGCCCGACTCTATTCAGGGAGCCTTCGATCGGCGCTGAGCGCTCAGCGCTTCATTCTGAGGACGAGCGCATCTCTCGCCAACGCTCGGTCGGAGAACGGCTGCGTCCCAGTTCGGGAGACTTGAGTCTGCTCGTGGCCCTTGCCCGCGATCAGAATCAGGTCCGATTCGCCGGCCTCGGCGATCGCCAGGCCGATCGCCCGTGCCCGGTCGAGTTCGACACAGTAGCTGTGCCCAGGGGGGATGCCCGCTCGCAGTTCGGCTGCAATCTGCGCCGGGTCTTCGCTGCGCGGGTTGTCGCTGGTCAGCACGATTCGGTCGGCCGCAGACGCGGCGGCACCCAGAGGCGCGCGCTTGCTGGCGTCGGCGTCTCCCCCGGCACCGAGGACGACGCTGATCCGTCCGTCGGGACACAGGGCGCGGGCGCTGGCCAAGGTTGTGCGCAGGGCCTCGGGGCTGTGGGCGTAGTCGACGACGACCCGCGGTGAGGGGCCGTGTTCAGAGGGTTCAGAGGGTTCAGAGGGTTCAGAGGGTTCCGTCGGTGGGTCTCGATCAAACTGCGCGCCGCCGAGGGTGATGAGCTCGAAGCGACCGGGGGGCGAGGGGCAGTCGGCCACGGCTCGTGCGGCGCGCTCAGGGGCCACGCCCAGGGCGATCGCAGCGAGTATGGCCGCGACGGCGTTCTCGGCTTGAATCGCCGGCAGGCTGCGCAGGCGCAGGCGCTCTGGGACACCTGCAGCGACGCCCGAACCCTCGAGTTCGACCTCGAGGCCGGCCCAGTCGTGGGTGGTCCGGCGGACCCGCAGATCGATCTCTGTGCGGGTGTCTGGGCGGGCGTCGGTGTGGCCGGGCCCGGCGAACCACAGGATCCTGGCGTGGGCTGGGACGACCTCGGCGATCAACGCCGCGCTCGGGTCGGAGGCGTTGAGCACGGCGGCGCCCCCGGGAGGCAGGTGCACAAAGAGCTGGGCTTTCGAGGCCAGATAGTGCTCGAAGCTCCCGTGGGTGCGCTGGTGGTCATGGCCGAGGTTGGTGAACACGCCGACGTCGAAGGGCCAGGCCCGGGCGAAGCCGAGGCCGAGGGCGGCGGAGGTCGCCTCGAGGGCGACGGCGCCACAGCCCTGGGCCCGAAACGCCGCGAGCATCTCGAGCATGTGGTGGTGGTCGGTCGGGGGGGCGGTCGAGGTGCCCCCCACGGTCCCTTCGGCGCGCACGAGGGCCGCGTCCACGGTCGTGACTCGAGCTGCACAGCCGGAGCCTCCCGCGGCCAGGGCCGCGGCGATGAACTGGGTGGTGGAGGTCTTCCCGTTGGTCCCCGTGACCCCGACGCTGGCGAGCTCGTGGGCCCAGGGGGGCGGTGGGGGATAGGGGTTCATCCCCCGCTCAGAGCCGGTCGGCGCTGCGCCGGCCCAGGACTACGGCAACACCGAGGTCGACCTCGAAGTTGGGGACCAGGCTGCGCAGGGGACCGTCGGCGATGACTGCCCCGGCACCGAGGCGGAGCGCGACCCGGCGGGTGACGTAGGCCTTGAGGCCGCCGCCCACGACCAGGGCGTAGTCCGTGTCTCGGCCGAGGACATCGTCACTCGAGCTGATGCCGATGGCCTCGATGCCCGCGTTGATATAGGGGGTGACCCGAGAGGGGAGTTGGCCCACGAGCTGAACGCGGGCTGACCACAGGGGGGCAAAGCCGCCGTCGACGGTGCGGGCCGCCGCATAGCGCCCGGCGATCTCCACACCGACCCAGCGGATCGGGTAGTAGCCGGCGCGGATCAGGACCTCGGGGCTGGGCCGGCGCAGGGGCTGCTGGTCGGCGACCGCGGGCCGGAACAGGGCGTGGCGATCGGAGGCCAGGAACAGACCGCCGCCGATCCCGAGCTCGAACATGTGGCGCTCGGGCTCGAGGGGCTCGGGGGCGGCCTCCTCGGGATCGCTGACCGTGAGGCTCACGGTCGTGAAGGTGGTCCCGGGGGCTGCGCCTCCGTCTTCGCCGACGAAGCTGACCCCGATGTCGGCGTTCGCGGGCGAGCCCTCCTCGGCGAACAGGGTGACCGACCACCGCCCCTCTCCGAGCGACTCGATCGAGTCCACACGCACACCTTCGGGGGTGTCGAGGAAGATTTGGTCGGGGAGGGGGATGTCGGCGTCGATCTGGATTTCGCGGGTCACCTGTCGCCCGCGGGTGACCATCAGGGCGTCGGCCTTGGCGTCGTCCGGGACCGCCATGCCGACACCCAGATCGACGACCTCGATAGGAAAGCCCTCGACGGTCTCGCCCGCGTCGGTCTCACAGCGCAGGTCGGCGGTCCCTGGGTTCATCAAGGTCACACTCGACTCGAGGGGGGCGTCTGCCGAGCTCGCGCAGCGCACCCCCTCGGGGAGGGTGACGACCGTGCCTGGGAGCACGGTGGGGACGGGCGTCAGGTTGTCCTCGGACCACAGGGGCTGGGTGCCGCCCGCACCCTCGAAGCCGACCTCGACCAGGCGCACGCTGTAGACCTCGGAGGGGATGCTCTCGAATTGGTCGTCGTCGACCGCCGCCACTGTGACGTGGTAGCGCCCGACCGGGAGGCCGTGGACCTCGAAGTTGTCGACCTGTTTGGGAACCTCGACCGCGCTCAAGACGTCGAGGCCGACCGGATCGCTGGCGACCTCGACAAAGTAGGTCTCGGCTTTGGGGATAGTGCCCCAGGTCCCGCGGATGGTGCTGCGCCGACCCGGAGCCGTCAAAAATACGGTCGTCCCGGGGGTCCAGCTGGGGGTGGGGGGCAGGAGGATGGGCTTTTCGACGGGCTTGTTCTTCTTGACCTTGACCCCCATGCCCTTCTTGAGCTTTCTGTTGCCACCCTTGTTGCCGACCACCGAGGTCTGACCGTCGCCGTGGTTGGCGACCCTGCCCGTGCCCTCGTCGTCGACCTTGATGAGGTTGTTGCCGCCGGCGAGCTTGGCCTCGCCGCCCGGCATCTTGACGCCGGCCTTGCGCTCGCCCTCGAGCTCGCCGAGGCGGGCCCTCAAGGTCCCGCGCTCGAGCTCCGCGTCCATGGCGATGATCTTCTTGTTGCGCAGGGCATGGTGCCCATAGACGATCAGCAAGGTCTTGGCGCGCAGGGCGATGGTGCTGTCGTCACGCAGGAGAATCGCGGCTGTGGCCTCGTCGCCCGTATTGACCCGACCCTTTTTGTAGAGCGCCTCGCCGAGCTCGGCGTCGTGCCACTGTGTACTCGGGGCGGGCTGAGAGCGGACCTCGTTGTGGGTGTGGCTGATCTGGGCGTCCGGGCCGTCGTGGGCGGCGGCCCGGCCCTGTGTGGCCAGCAAGGTGCCGGTGCTGAGCAGGCCGATGAGCAGTCGTGAGGCGCGAGGGTTGAGCGTCCGTTGCATTGGGGGTCTCGTGGTGATCTAGGACTGAGAGAGCTTGTGCTTGCGTCGATCGTCGCGCCGTTTGGCGCGTCGAAGGGCGCGGACGAGGTTGTCGATGGCGATCGGGAGCGTGGTGAGCTCGCTGATGCCGAGGCGGGCGAGCTCGCCGATGGCCACCCGATCGCTGCTGTCGACCACGGCGACCACGGGCAAGCCGGCGGCGACGTAGTCGGGGATCTTCGTTTGGTCGGTATCGACGATCAGCACCAAACTGGCGTCATGAAGATTGTCGACAGTCCAGGGGACCGGGGTCATGTCGTTGCTGAGCAGGCCGAGTTCGACCTCCTCGACCAGGGTCCCGACGATCGCCACCCGCAGGTCCGAGTCGGTCCCGAGCGGCGAGATCGGTGCGCTCGCGGGACTGAGCAGGGCGGTGGGCGAGCACGAGAGCATGCGCTCGGCCCGGTTTTGGAGGAAGGCGGCATCCCGGGGTCGGCCCCGTCGGCCCGAGAGGGTCGCGCCGAGTACGGCCAGGGCGTCCCGGATCTCCCAGATCCGCGGCCGGCTCTCGGGGCGCTTGCGGAGCATGGCCATGACCAGCTCCTCGAGCTCGCGGGGCACGTCTTTGCGCTGCGCGCTGGGCTGCTCTGGGGCCACGTACACGTGCTGTGTGAGCACGTTGAGCTGGGCGCCGGTGAACGGCGGTCTGCCCGTGAGCAGCTCGTAGAGGACGCAGCCCAGCGAGTAGACGTCGGAGGGCGGCCCGACCTCGATCCCTCGAGCCTGTTCGGGCGAGAGGTAGTCGGGGGTCCCCATGACGATGCCGTGGCGGGTCAGCCGACCGGCGTGTTCGTCCTCCTCGATGAACGCGAGTCCAAAGTCGAGCACGACGACCCGAAACCCAGCGCCGACCTGCTCCAAGAAAATATTCTCGGGTTTGAGGTCGCGGTGGACCGCGCCCAGGGCGTGGGCCGCGACCAGGGCCTCGGCCAGGGGCGAGGCGATGTCGAGGATGAGATCGAGGTCGAGGACGCTCTCATCGGCCGGGATGCGCTCGCGCAAGGTGATGCCCTCGAGCACCTCCATGGCCAGGTAGGCGAGCTCTCCGTCCAGGCCGACGTCGTAGATCTCGACCACGTTCGGGTGCTTGATCGCCGAGGCCACCCGGGCCTCACGATTGAAGCGCACACGCATGTTCTCGGGGCTGTCGACCTCGGAGGGCAGCAGCACCTTGAGCGCCACGTCTCGGCCGAGGTTGAGCTGCCGGGCCCGATAGACCGCGCCCATGCCCCCCTCGCCCAGCAGACTGACGATCTCGTAGCGCCCGGCGACGACCGAGCCCGGGTGCAGGTCGAGAGTTCCCAGGTCGCTCATAGCCTGACCTCGAAGAGCTCCACGGGGGTCTCGCGTCCGGCGATCGTGCGTTCCCCGACAGACATGAATTCAAAGCTCTCCGCAGCCTGCGCGCGGGTCTGCGCCGAGACCAGGATCTGCTGGGGCCGAGCGATGGCCTCGAGGCGTGCAGCCAGGTTCACGACCTCGCCGATGGCCGTGTACTCCATGCGCCGGTCCGAGCCGATGTTGCCCACGACGCAGGACCCCGAGTTGATGCCGATGGCCAGGCGCACGGTGCAGTCGTAGCGCTGGCGAAAGTTCTCGTTGGCGACCTCCAGCCACGAGAGAATCTCTTCGGCTGCGGACACGGCCTCTTCGGCGTGGTCCTCACAGTCACCGGGCGCACCCCAAAACGCCATCATGCTGTCGCCGATAAATTTGTCCACGGTCCCGCCGTGGCGAAATACGATTTCGGTGGACATGGTGAACAGGTGGTTGAGGAGCTCGACGATGGCCTCGGGGCTGAGCCGCTCGGTCAGGGGCGTGAACGCGACCACATCCATGAACATGACGCTGATATCTCGCCGCTGCCCACCTAGACCCATGTCTTGCTCGCGCGCGATCACCCGCTCGACGACCTCCTGGGGGATGTAGCGGCCGAGGTCGTGGCGAATCTCGATCTCGGCCGCGAGCTTGGCCTCGCTGGCCTCGAGGGAGGCGGCCGCGTTGGACATGGCGACCGCGAGCACACCGAGCTCGTCTCTGGACCGGGGCGCGACCCGGCCGTCGAAGCGGCGCTCGGCGAGCTGGGCGGCAAACTGGGTGAGCTCGGTCAGGGGCGCGGTCAGGCGACCGGCGACGAGCAGACCGATGAGCCCGGCGAAGAACATGACCCCCGCGACCCCGCCGATCACGACCCGCCGCATCCGCTCCAAGCTGGCGTAGGCGAGCGAGCGCGGGACCTGGGCGATCGCGGCCCAGGGTCGATCGGGGAGCGCGACCAAGGTCCCGACCATGCCCTCACCCGCGCTCTCGAAGTCGCCGGACATGGCGATCATCGGGGTCAAGGTCGCCGGGTCGATGTCCTCGAGGGCGCCCGCGTCACTCGGGCGGAGATCGGGGACCGCGTCGGGGTCGCTGTGCGAAAGGACCCGCCGCTGCCGGTCGACGATGATCAGCGCATCGGGGCGTCCGCCGAGGTGGACCTCGGCGAGGTGAACCACCCGGTCACGGATGCCGAGGGTCGAGATCTGGCTGAGCACATAGCCGCTGACCGGGCCCTTGGGGCCGTCTGGGCGCATGCCTACCAGGATGTTGACGCGGGGCGCCTGCGCAGCGGGCACGGCGTCGCCGGTGGCCGAACGTTCGAGCCTCGCCGCCGCCATCAGCTGCTCGGGGAGCTGCTCGGGGATCGAGCTCGTGTCCGTCCCCTGTTCGCGGATAACGTCGATAAGCGCGCCCGAGCTGTCGTAGATCGCCGCGTGGTCGAGGGAGATGCGAGCCTCCACGACGGCCTGGGCCAGGGCGATGCGCGCGTCCTCGTCGATGCTCGCGTCCGACAACACCCGCCCGATCGTGGCCAGGCCGGCGTCCGCGTCGCTCAGCTCGTTGTCGATGGTCCCCGCGAGGTCCTCCAGCACGGCGACCTGGAGCTCGAGCTGGGTGGTCTCGAGGGTCTCGGCGTTGACCCGAAGGGCCATCAGGCCGACGGCCGCGAGGGGCAAGGTCGCCAGCAGGGCGACCAAAACCGCGAGCTTCAGGCGCAGCGAGATGCCCGGGCGGTTGGGTTGGGGAGGGGACATGGGAGACGCGCCGAGACGCGCGGGAAGGTTGAATCGAAAGCGGGCCTCTGTCCACGCCAGGAAGGCCGCAGAGATGTGTCGAGGGGTCAGAAGATGGCGAGATCAGAGATACAAAACGAGAGCTCGCAAAATTCTTGGATACAGCTGGTGAGCGCCGAGTGGTGTCGCGGTTGGACACCCGAGAGGGCCCGCTGACAAGTCTGTGCCGGGATCGAGCCACCGCACTGGCTGGTGATTCGAATACAGGGCTCGACGCTGCGTGGATCCACGCAGGTCGCCCCGAGGCCCGCCTCGGTGCACGATTGCCAGACCTCCCAGTCGCAGATTTCCGGGGTCCCGCTGAGGTCGAGCATGCATTGGGTCGCGGCGGCGGCGGGGCGGGCAAGCAGCACGTCGGCGTAGGCGTCACAGAGTGTGAGGGTCGAGTCGAAGCTCTCGCAGTGGCCTGCCGGTGCCCGCAGGGACGAGCATGAAGGCACGCTCTGGCCGTGGTTGTTGCATGTCTTGTCCAGGTCTTCGGGCCGGTCTTCGGTGCCCGGTTCGATCTCCAGCCAGACCTGGGGGGCGCCGGGGTCGGTCTGGGACCCTGGGGAGTCTTCCGCCTCCGCTCCAGCGGAGGCGGAAGACTCCTGGCGCCGGTGTGCGTCGTCCCCATCCCCGCTCGTGTCTGGGGTCGTGGGTGCGGGCTGTTGGTTGCAGGCCGCCGCCGCGAGCGAGGCGGTCAACAGCAGAAAGCGGGAGCGGTCGACATGCATGTGCCGCTTCAGAGTATCAGCTCAGTAGGCCACGAGGTCGTCGAGGGTCAGGAGCTCGATGTCGCCGAGCCGGGCGAGGGCGTCCATGTCCATGTGTCGGGTGTCGCCCGCGAGCACCACGGCCGCGCCCGCGTTTGCCAGGGGAGCTGCGAAGCTCGAGAGCGCGTCGAGGTCGAGCTCGCGCAGGGCTGCGAGTACCTGCGGACGGGGGTCACCCTCGAGCCCGCGCAGACGCCAGGCCTCGGCCGTGAGTCCAAACCCGCGAAACCGAATTCGGGTGCCGATCAGCTTCTCGATCGCAGATGCCTGAGCTCGCTCGAAACGCTGTGTCTGGGCGGGGAAAGACCGATAGAGGTCCAAGAGCAGGGTGACCGCCTCGGCCGTGCGGTCGGGTCGAGAGGCCGCCCGGGCCCAAACCAGGTTGTCGTCCCCCAGACGTGCACCCGAGCCAAAGCCCCCCTGGGCGGTGTAGGCCAGGCCCCGAGACTCGCGCAGCTCCTGAAACACGAGCCCGGCGGGTCCGCCCATGTAGTCCTGAAACAGGCGGTAGAGCGCAGAGTCGGCGGAATCGAAGCGCCGAGCCGGAAGGTAGAGGCCAATCTGGGTCTGGGCCGCCTCGTGGTCGATGACGTAGATCCGCGTGCCCGAGTGCGAGGTGTAGCGCTGGGCTCGGTAGGCGGGGGCCAGCGCCGGGGCAAGCGTGTCCGCCGAGTCGAGACCGAGCAGGGCGTAGACCTCCTCGCGCGAGTGGGGACCCGCGTAAAACACGGTCTGCTCGACCTGGCGCAGCTGCCCGGGGGCGCTGCGCAGGGCGTCGAGGCCGAGATCCAGGACCGCCTTGTTGCTGAGGGCCTCGGCCAAATAGGGGCTGTCGGGGCCCCGCAGCGCCCACTGCTTGAGGGCCTGGAACTTGAACCCGGCGGTCTCGATTCGCTGTTTTCGCTTGCCGACGAGATCCTCGGCCCAGCGCCGGCGCACCTGGTCGCTGAGGACCGGGGCGCTCAGGCGAGCGCGGATCAGGGGCAAGATCCGCGGCAGGCTGCAGGCCCGCCCGGCGAGGCTGATGTCGGTCTGCTGTCGCCGGCAGTCCACGGCCATGCCCGCGGCCTCGTGAAACAGGGCGCGGCGGTAACCCTCGAGGTCGAGCTCGCCCACGCCGGCTTGCCCCCACAGGGCCAGGGCCTTGGCGAGCACCGGATCGTGGGCGCTGCCGAGCTCGCGGCGCACGGTGAGTTGGAAGAGATCGTTGTTGGGGTTCGCGGCCCGGTAGATCCGGCCCTGGGAGGTGGTTTCGAGCGTGTAGTGCTGGTCCTGGGCCAAGACCTGAACCTCGAGCTTGGGTCCGGGCAGGGTGGTCGCACGCTGGAACAGAGCCGAGCGCGAGCTGTCGTCGAGCTCGAGCTCACTCAGCCCGAACACTGGGATCTTCGTGACCTCTGGATCGCCCTCCACACGCCGAGCCACGACCAGGTCCTCGCCCAGCCAGCGCCGTGCCGCATCGCTCACCTGCTCGCGCCCGAGGGTCGCCAGGCGAGCGACACGCCCGCGCACGGCCGGCCAGCTGTGGCCGTGGACAAAGGCGTCGATCATCAGCGCCGCCTGGGCTTGGTTGCTCTCGAGGCGACGCAGCTCGCCGACTTCGAAGTTGGCGATCAGGGCCTCGAGGTCGTCGTCGCGAAAGTCCCCCTCGCACAGGGCCTGGACCTGCTCGCGCAGCAGGGCCTCGACCTCGTCGAGGCTCTGGTCGATGCGCGGTCGCCCCCACACCGTCTGGGTGCCGCCTTGGACCCGCATGCCCGGAAAAGACCCCGCTCCGCGGACTTTCTGGCGCTGGGTCAGGCGTGTGTCCAAGAGCCCGGTCGAGCTGTTGTTGAGCATCATGTCCGCCAAGATCAGGGCCTCGGCGTCCTCGTGGGAGCGGGGGACCGTGCGCCAGACCAGGCGCAGCTCGGGGTCGCCGTGGTGCTGAATCTGGACCTGCTGGGTGCCGCTGCTCAGGGCCGGGACCGGGCTGGTGTAGGCCGGGAGCTCCCGGGCCTCGAGCCCACCGAAGTTGTCCTCGACCAGGGTCAGTGCCGCGGCGGGGTCGAGATCACCGACCAGGATCACCGCCATGTTGTTGGGCACGTACCAGCGCGCGAAGAACCGCTCGGTCTCGAGGATCGAGGGACACAGCAGGTGGGCGACCTCGCCCAACACATCGCGGGCGTAGGGGTGTCCAGCCCACAACAGGCCCATAGTCGCCCGGTGGAGCACGCGGCTGGGGTTGTCGAGGGCCCGGTTCTTCTCCTCGACGATGGTCTCGAGCTCCGTGGGAAATCCACGAAACACGGGCGCCGAGAATCGGTCGCCCTCGAGCAGGGCCCAGGCCGGGAGCCGGTTGCTCGGGATGTCGACCGTGTAGACGGTGCGGTCGTGAGAGGTGGAGGCGTTGAGCCTGCGGGCTCCGAGCAGTCCATAGGCCTGCTTGAGCTCGTTGGCGATCGCCCAGTGGTTCGCGCGTTGGTTGACGCCGTCGATCTCCGCCAAGGTCGCCGCCCGCTGGGGGGACCCGAGCTCGTGCTTGCGCAGCTGTTCGTAGAGAGCCCGAATTTGATCGAGCAAGGGGCGCTCGGCCTCGGCGTTGCGGGTACCCAACGCACGGCTGCCCTTGTTGGCGAGCATGTGCTCGAGGTAGTGGGCGAGGCCGGTGGCCTCGACGGGTTCCTGGGCGGCCCCGGCTCGGACCGCGACCCGACACGAGATCCATGGCTCGTCGTGGTTCTCTGCCAAGTACACACACAGACCGTTGTCCAGCGTGTGAATGTGGACGGCCATATCTGGGGTCACGTCGAGCGGCACGGACGCAGAGGCTAACAGGTTCGAGTATGACCGCCGAGAAGGGCGCTAGCGCCCTGTGCGAGCCCGATTTCCCACCTCTCGCCATCCCTTCGCTGTTTCTGTGCCGCGAGCCGATACCTGTGGGACACCAATCTGCGGGTAGATCGAGGCGTTGGACCCTGGAGTCCCGGATGCCGCCGGCCGAGTGGGCGTCGCGCACCGTGACCACGATGCTCGAGTGACCCGGGCACTCCTGCACCGACCGAAGCGGCGTTGGTACCCACGCATCCGCCTCCGGTGTATGCGGGCGACGGGCGAGCTCTCGGAGCGGACCTGTGCGCGGTCGTGCCCGTCCGGGGCCGAGGGATGGTGAGCTCCCCGTCGAGCTTTCGCCGAGTGCCAAGTCGCCGGCGTTCGTCGCGGCCCGGCACGAGGACCCGGGGTGATGCCAACGGCAGTCGAGGACTATGAAATTGGAAACTAACCGTACATATTTCATACGGTGCCCAGTCGTGAATGGCAGGAACCGCGGCTGCAGATCGATACTCGATTCGACAGCTCTACACGTGACACTGAAGGCCCCCGCGTAGGTGGTCGGTCTGCACCGAGTGGCATCCCCGCCGGTGTTAGGGTGGGCCTATGAAACTTACAGCAAGGTGTTTGGGAGCGGGATTGGTCTTGGCTTTGGCTTCGCTCGGGACGGCGTGCACGGACGACGAGGGCGGCGATACTGGTCAGGCCGGCGACTCGAACGAGGGCAATACGGACACGGAGGGATCGGGTGAAAACGGTACCGACGGCTCCAGCGACGGGAGCACGGGGGAAGAAGATATGTCCAGTGAAAACGCGAGTGAAGACGGCACGGATGGATCTGGCGAACAGAGCAGTGAAGGCACGGACGAAGATGCTACGTCCGGCGAGGACGGAGAGAGCGAGGACGGAGAGAGTGAGGACGAAGAGAGTGAGGACGGAGAGAGTGAGGACGGAGAGAGTGAGGACGAAGAGAGTGAGGACGAAGAGAGCGAGGACGAAGAGAGCTCGAGCGGCGACACCACCGGGGGCGCCGGTCAAGCCTGCGACCCCTACTTGCAAGATTGCCCCGAGGACCAGAAGTGCAGCGTGTTCTTGGTCAACGGCGACTGGCAGCCGCCACTGGAGAACGTCTGCGCCTCGTTCTTCGGCGCCGGTGACAGGCAGGCCCTCGAGGTATGCGAGGTCGACTACGGCTCTCCCGACGACATCATCCACGACAACTGCGCCGCCGGGCTGTTTTGTAGCGACTACGACCCGCTGCCTGGGTTCGGGATTTGCCGGCCGTTTTGCACCGCCGAGATGCCTCCCTGCGCGCAGGGGGAGATCTGCCACGCCAACCCCGACGTACTTCCGCTGTGCCGGACGTCCTGCGACCCCCAAGGGGACGATAGTGAGTGTGGGGAGTTCGAGTACTGCGCCAACATCGGCGGAGGCCAGGGCGCGTGCATGACCGTCCCAGCTCCATAGGAGTTTGTGAAGCCCAGCTCGGTCTACCGCCTCACGCTGACGTCTTCCGAGCCCAGACACCGAACATCATGTCGCCGACAAACGCGGCACCTGTGAGTGCCAGCTCCTCGGCGAGGCGCGCGTCGAGAGACTCGATGTCGACCTCGGCTTCGGAAGCCACCCCCTGGGCGACGATTCGCGGCAGCATCGCCCGCACGATAACGGCGGTGATGTGACGGTTTCTCGCGGTCTGCACGATGGCCTCGGCCCGGGCTCCTTCGACTTCGAGGCCGGCGGCCTCCAGTGCGCCAGACAGCTCCAGACCCATGGTCGTGGTCGCGCCTTCACGCTCGACCGTCTGCCACATCCAACCGTAGACCCGCTCGTGGAGGGGGTGGGGCTGGGAGGACGCCGGTACCATGCTCGCGTCGACTTCTTCGAACACGGCGAGTCCACCGGGTCGGAGCCGCTCGACGAGCGGACCAAGGGCGGCCGCCGGGTCGGGTTGATACATCAACACGCGCCGCCCGACGAGCGCGTCGTAAAAAGCGTGTTCGATGGGAGGCTCGCGGAGGTCTCCAGTGACGAACTCCACGTTTTCGAGCCCGAGCTCACGAGCGCGGGCTCGAGCGATCGCGGTGGCTCGCGCATCCCAGTCGAGCCCGACGACCGCTCCTCTTGGGCCGACCAGCCGAGCCAGCATGAAGCTCACCTCCCCCCGGCCGGAGCCGACATCGAGGACGCGCATGTCTGCGGTGATACCGGCGTCGAGGAGCAGCCGCTCGGTCATCGTGATGTGATTGCGTATAGTCGGGTCCATCGCTCCACCATAGCGCTTCGGACCGAGCGCTCGTTGGGCGTGGCCTTTGATCGTGGAGCTTGCTCTCGCTATTCGACGGCCAAACTGCCACCCTTTTTCAGGGTCACAGAGGCGGTCTTGGCCTCGGGGATCGTGACCCGGTTGGTCTTCTTCCACGGCCCACCGACCTTGGTGCGGTACGAGGCGCTGTATCCGCCCACGGGAAACCAGGTGGTGCTGGTCTTGGACGAGAACGCGTCGAGCTCGAAGCTGCGGCGGCCGATCTTGACCTCCGCCCAGGGAACGCCCGCACCCAGCGTGATCGAGACCTTGGTGTTCGGGATTTTGGGTTCCGCAGGAGCAGGTTCAGGGTCTAGAGCGAGCTCGGGTTCAGGGTCTAGAGCGAGCTCGGGTTCAGGGTCTAGAGCGAGCTCGGGTTCAGGGTCTAGAATGAGCTCGGGTTCAGGGTCTAGAATGAGCTCGGGTTCAGGGCCTAGAATGAGCTCGGGTTCGGGTACTGGATTGTCGTCGCGCACCGCCGAGGCCTGCAAGTCGGGCTCGGGGTTCTCGTCAGTGTTTGCGCCTGGGAGCTCGACCTCGGCCGTGGGTTCATCCTTGGATCCGAGATCGAGAGCGAGGGATCCGGCGACGCCGAGTCCGAGCACGATCCCGACTCCGATCAAGATGGCGGGGAGCCGTCTGTGGAGCAGCCCGCCCCCGGCATGGGAGGTGGAGGCCAAGTGTGAGAGGGCGGTGGTCTCGAGGGAGTGGGCCGGAGGCGCGAGCTTGCGGCGCAGGGTGAGGTCTGTGTCTGAGCCGTCGGGGAGAATCAGGGTGGCTTCGTCATCGGGGACGCTCGGGAATAGGGGGGGACGAGGTATCTGTTCGGGCTTCGGTTTTGGGGCGGGCGGGCGGATAGGGCGGGAGCGGGAGGCCGTGGATACGACCATCGTGGGAAAGGCGTCGGAGGCGGACGGTCCTTCCGGTATCACCATGGCACCGGGCCCGAGATCGGGGCCCGGTTCGTCGTTGCGGTTCTTGTTTACGAAGCGACGCACGAGGTCGTCGAGCTCGAAGCGCATGTCTCGGTAGCCGGTCCAGCGGGTGAGCAGGCGAAAAGCCTTGCGCGCGCTCTGAATGCGGTCACGCGGGGCCGTGGCCAGCAGCCCGATCCGCAGGGCCTCGAGCTCGTGGGGGAAGCTGGCCCGGTTCCGGTCGAGGGGAGGGATTTCACCGTCGAGGATCATCCCGAACAGGCGGCTCTCGTCGATGACCTTGCCGCGAAATTGCCGTCCGTCGAGGAGCTCGTGGAGCATGGCGCCGAGCGAGAACAAGTCCAGGGTCGGCTCCCGGGTCTCGCCCCGGAGCTGCTCGGGGGGCATGTAGCGGAGCTTGCCCCGGACGTGGGTGCCGCTCGTGTCCTCGGAGGCCATTCGGGCGATACCAAAGTCCATGATCTTGACCTCGCCGAACACGGAGATCATGACGTTGTGAGGGGAGATGTCCCGGTGGACGATGGTCTTGGTGACCCCCCGATGGGTGAGCTCGTGGGCGTGTGCGAGGCCCTTGAGGACCTCTCCGACGATGTAGGCGATCATCGGGTCGGGGAGGCGCTCGCCGGCGGCCTTGAGCTGGGCGCTGAGCTGCGAGAGGTCCAGACCGTCGACCCACTCCATCACCATGTAGCAGGTGCCGTCGTCGGTCTGGTCGACGTCGAACACCTTCACGATGTTGGAGTTGTTCAAGAGCATCGAGAGGCGAGCCTCGTCGAGGAACATCTTGCGGGCGTCGGGATCTCCGGCCCGGCTGCCGGTGAGCAGCTTGATGGCGACGTTGAGGGCGGCCCCCCCCAGGGCCTCGCGACGACCCATCCAGACCTCACCCATACCGCCGACGCCGAGTCGGCGGCTGAGGGTGTATCTACCGAACTTCCGCATCGCCGCCGCCGAGATCACGCGGCTTTGACCGCGGTGTCAACTAAACCCTCAGCCAGGGGTAGGAAGAACAGAGCTGGTCGTATGGACAAAATTGGCGACACCTGTAGCAAAAACCGGCAGACCTAAAACTGAAGCGTGACGCCGAGGGTCACCTGGGTCGCCCGGGCTTTGCCGACCCTGACCTCGTCGATGCCCAGGAGCACACCCGAGACCACGAGCAGGCCTCCGCCCACGCCGAGCAGGGAGAGACCGCTGTTCCTGGATTCGTAGAAGTCGTCGCAGTAGTCTTTGTTTGGCGGGTCGTCTTTGCATTGGCCATGTAGGCCGGCCAACAGGGCTCCGGCGACGATGAGGCCGAGACCGACGCCGAGACCGGCGAGCTCCGCACCGCGTGGCAAGAGTCTCCGCTCGGGTTTGGGCTCGGTTGGGCCCGCATCGTCGAACTCGACCGGAATCGGGTTGGGATTGGCGTAGTACAGAGCAGTCTCGAGATCTGCGGTGTCGAGGGTGACCTCGTGGTGTTCCCAGGCCGCCGGGCCCGCGCGGGCCCGGATCCATACCTGGTAGGTACCCAGGGGCAGCATGACCTGGGGGCTGTGGATCAAACGCTGGTTGACCACGACATCGCAGTCGACGGCGCAGCTCACAGCGATGCTGGCCCGACCCCGGGCGTAGAGGGCGGCCCGACGGTCCGCGTACAAGTCGCTGACCTGGGGCCCGTAAGAGTTGACTGGGGCGGGTTGGTCGGCGGCGAGGCGAATCAACGCGTCCATGGCTTCGCTGGCCTCGGCTCGGTCTCCCTGCGCCAGATAGAGGCGGACCAAGACGACTCTGCCCTCGAGCAGGGACTGGGGGAGCTGCGGACGTGCGGCGGCCTCGTCGGGGAATCCTTCGCTGGCCTCGATCGCCCGCTCGAGGGCCTCGAGCGCCGCGTCCCTGTCGGCGCTCGCCGAATTGGCGATCGCCGTGTCGAGCTCCGAGAGCGCCCGAGCGTAGTCGGTGCCTTCGGCGGGTGCGAACAGAAGGGAGATAGAGAGGAGTGTCGGGAGCACGAGTGAGAGGCTCATGAGTGGCCGGTCGAGTGTGTGTGGGGAAGCTGGGGGCAGTCTAACAGTTGCGGCTTCCCGGGTTGGCGACGCTAGTTACAGCAGTTGTTGATAGCGCAACAGGGATTGACATCAAAACTCCTGACAACATCGGTAGGCACATCGGCCTGGCATCACAAAAAGGCCAAACAATATAGACGGAGGGGCAGGAAGGGGCAGGTCGAAACAATCATTCTCCTGTACAAAGGTTTGTTCAGGGTGTGGACCGACAACCCATGCCTTCCCATACACTGTGCGGACCGTGACTGTGCTGACCAGCGACTGTCCCGACGGACAGTCGCTGGTAGGGTGTTCCGGACAGCAGAGGCGGCCCCGACCAAGGCCGGTCCAGGGCCGCCGAGGCGAACTCGCGCTCTGAGAGGTCAAAGGGTCGGTCAGCGAACGAAGCGCAGGGCCGGATCGGCGATCGACACCCGGCGCATGGTCAGCCGATCGCGGACGTAGTTTTGGTACACGTGCCAGGGAGCCTCGGTGCCCTGACGCGGGAACAGGTGGGCGCTACGCCTGACGTAGCCCGCGTCGAAGTCCAGGAGCGGCGCCTCGCCGACCTTGGCCTCGTCGTGTTTGGGGGCGCAGTAGGCGAAGCCCTGCTCGTCCATGTAGTTGAGCAGCCGACAGATATATTCGCAGCTGAGGTCGACCTTGAGGGTCCACGAGGCGTTGGTGTACCCGATGCACAGGGCCATGTTGGGGACCCCACTGCACATCAGGCCCCGGTAGGCGAGGGTCTCGTTCAAGGCCACGGGAACGCCGTCGACCTCGAGCGTGATGCCGCCCAGGAAACGCAGCTCGAGGCCGGTCGCGGTGACGATGATGTCGGCGTCGAGAGTGGCACCCGAGCGCAGGGTCAGGCCGGTCTCGGTGAAGCGCTCGATGTGGTCGGTGACCACCGAGGCTCGACCCGACTTGATGACCTCGAAGAGGTCGCCGCCGGGGGCCAGGCACAGGCGCTGGTCCCAGGGCTCGTAGTCCGGGTTGAAGTGGGTCTCGACGTCGTAGCCCTCCCCCAGGCGGGCGCGGGCCTGGTCGAGCAGCAGCTTTCGAGCGCGCTTGGGAGCGGCTCGGCAAAACCAATAGATGGCTTGGCTCAGGGCGATGTTCTTGGCCCGGGTGAGTTGGTAGGCGCGCAGCGGCGGGAGGCGCTCGCCCAGCCAGCGCATGACCGGGTCCTCCGCAGGCGTGGCCAGGACGTAGCTCGGGGAGCGCTGGAGCATGGTCACGTGGGCGGCCGACTCGGCCAGCGCGGGCAGGAGCGTCACCGCTGTCGCGCCGCTGCCGATCACGACCACGCGTCGGCCCGCGTAGTCGAGATCCGGTGGCCAGTGTTGGGGGTGGACGATGGGGCCGGCGAAGCGCTCGGCATCGGGGAAGGTCGGGGTGTGGCCGCGCTCGTAGTTGTAGTAGCCGGCGCAGACCACCAGGAACGAGCAGCTGATCTCGCGCAGCTCGGGCTCAGCCTCGGGCCCGGGCTCGGGATCAGACCCGGACTCGGACTCGTTCATGTTGCGAACCGAGAGGGTCCAGCGAGCCGTCTCCGAGCACCAGCGCGCGGCCTCGACCCCGCAGCCGTAGCGAATGTGTTTGTCGATGCCGTTCTCGCGGGCGGTGTCTCGGAGGTAGTCGAGAATCGACGCACCATCGGCGATAGCCTTGCCGCCGGTCCAGGGTCGAAACCCGTAGCCGAGGGTGTACATGTCCGAGTCGGAGCGGACGCCCGGGTACCGGAACAGGTCCCAGGTCCCGCCCAGGTTCGCCCGCCGCTCGAGGATGGCGTAGCGCTTGCCCGGACAGTGGGTCTGGAGGTGGTAGGCGGCGCCGATCCCCGAGATTCCCGCGCCGATGATGAGGACGTCGAAGTGTTCAGGCATCTCAGGCCACCACCGAGGACAGGCGTTGCTTCCAGGTGTCGACCAAATCCGAGTCGTCGTGGTTCCAGGGATGAAATCCAGGTCGGAGCAGGGTCAGGTACTTGGGCAGGGCGTTGATCACCAGGCCCCGCCGACCAAACAGGAATCGGGCGGCGCCCAGGTACTCGTCGAGGCGCGGTCGATGGCCGAGTTCGCGCAGCATCGTGACCTGGAATTGGGCGACCATGTAGGGGAAGAGCAGGCCCTGAATGACGGTCCACTTGCGCAGCAGGTTGCGGTCGCCGACACAGCGATCGTAGACGTCGAAGGCCACCGACTTGTGCTCGATCTCCTCGATCGCGTGCCAAAACAGGAGCTCGCGAAGCGACCCGGGCAGGGCGTCGAAGTGCTCGGGGTGGGAGAGGATGAAGTTGGCCAGGGTCGCCGTGAAGTGCTCCATCACCACGGTCACAGCGATGCGCTCTCGGTCGCTGCGCTCTCGCGTATGGCGATCGATCTCGTCCTCGACCATGGCCGCGACCTTGGTCGCCGAGTAGCCGAGACGCTCGAAGATCGTATTGACGGCCCGGTGCTGGAGGGCGTGGTGGCCCTCCTGGGTCGAGAACAGCTCGACCTCGCGGATCAGGGCCTCGTCGTGGAGCTGCGCCATGAACAGGCGCACCGACTGGATGAACTCCTTCTCACCGGGCGGGAAGATGCCCGACAAAGTCGCGAGCATCGTGCTCAGGATCCGGTTCTCAGCCAGGGACTCCTCATCCATGTCGCTGAAGTCGAGCTTCATGCGGCGGGGGACGATGGGGATGCGGCGCCTCGGGGTGGTCTTGGGTGGCGAGTACATGGGAGCTCGGGTCAGTGGCACCAAGGCGCACTTCGCGGCACGCGCTACTGACATCATTGTATGTAGTGCGAGGGTGGTAGGGTGTCAACGCCCAATGGCCACGCGAATTCGCCGCACAGTCGAGGAGGCCCGCACGGTGATCCTCGATGCCGCAGAGCAGGTTTTGCGCGAGGTCGGCCCAGCGGGGCTGAGGATCAAGGACGTCGCCAAACACGCGAGCATGGCGCATCCCAACGTCCTGCATCACTTTGGATCGCGGGAGGGTCTGCTGCGTGCGCTGACCGTGCGGACGACCTCCCGAGTCACTTCGCGGGTGGTTCGTGCCATGGAGGCGGCGATGCAGTCGACTCCCGAAGAGCACGCCGAGATCCTCGCGGGGGTGCTCGACGCGGTCTATGAGGGCGACCAGGGCCGGCTGTTGGCGTGGCTGATCTTGAGTGGTCGGGTCGAGGGGGTCGAGCAGCCCGACCTCGAGCCGCTCGTGACCATCACCCACGCCTGGCGCACGGCCGCGGTCGGGGCCGCCGACGTCGAGGACACGCGCCGGTTGATCTTGCTGGGTGCGCTCGCCCTGCTCGGCGATGCGATCGCGGGCGAGGGGATGGTCGAGAGCCTCCAGCTCGGGGAGGGGGCGCGTGGACGCAAAGAGTTTCGGGCGTGGTTGGCCGGCTTCATGATCGCGCAGATCAAGTCTTCGTCGCCCGTCGCCAGCGACGGTAGCGGCGGGTCCTGAGCTTGGTCGCCAGTTGGTCGGAGAGCACCGCCCACAGCGGAGAGACACCGGGTTTGGGCTGTTCCCCCCGGGCCAAGCGGCCGAGCTGAGCCTTGGTCACGGCCATGCCCGCCAAGCTGGCGAGGGTCTTATTTTTCCACGCTACGCGCGGAATCTCGACGTCGAGCTGTTCACCCTCACGCCAGCGGGCCACGAGGTCGGGCTGGAAGGCGAGGGCCCGGGCGACGCCGAGCAGGTCGACCCCGAAGCCGGCCTCGTCGCGGCTCATGGCCGCCTCGGCGACCGCCCAGCGTCGGACACCGCCGGTGACCATGATGGGCATTGTAGCGACTCGGGCGACCTGGCGGGCGAAGTCGACAAAGTAGGCCTCTCGTTGCCCCGTGCTGTCGTCGCTCGCCGTGCCCTGCATAGCCGGGCTCTCGTAGCTGCCGCCGGAGAGCTCGACCAGATCGACCTTGGTGTCGTTGAGGGCCTCGACCACGGTGATCGCGTCGTCGAGCTCGAAGCCGCCCTTTTGAAAGTCGGCGGAGTTGAGCTTCACCGTCACACAAAACTCCGGGCGTACAGCTTCGCGCACGGCCCGGACGACATCGAGCAACATGCGGGAGCGGTTCTCGAGCGAGCCGCCCCACCTGTCGCTGCGCCGGTTGGTCAGGGGGGACAGGAACTGACTCAGGAGGTAGCCGTGGGCGGCGTGGATCTGCACGCCCGTGAACCCGGCTTGGTCCGCCAGCCGGGCGGTATGGGCGAAGCGCCCGATGATCTCTTCGATCTCGACCTCGCTCAGCGCTCGTGGTCGAGCGAAGAGTTTGGAGAAGCCTGGGATGTCGATGGCGACGTCCGAGGCGGACACGGCCTGCTCGCCGAGGGCCGCGTAGACCTGCCTGCCCGGATGGTTGATCTGCATCCACAGGTGCCCGCCGTCTTTGGGGGTCCCGGCCTGAGCCCAACGCTCGAAGGGGGCGAGGTCTTGGTCTCGATCGAGGACAACCCCGCCGGGTCCGGTCATGGCGTTGGGGGTGACCATGACATTGCCGGTGATCAATACGCCGGCTCCCCCTTGTGCCCATTGGCGATACAGCGTCTCCAGGCGCGGGCCGGGGAGCTGCCCGGGCTCACACAGGTTCTCCTCCATGGCGGCCTTGCACAGGCGGTTCGTGAGCACGGCGCCGTTGGGGAGGGTCAGGGGCGTAAACAGGGGGGAGTCGATGGGCATGGCGGTCCTTGACAGGGCGAACCCGGAGAGCATAGACCTTGAACCATGGTTGAAGGTCAAGGGCCGTGGGAGACACCTGAGCTCACGGGGGTGGGTCGGTGTTGATCGGGGCGCTCGCGCGGCAGAGCGGGGTCAGCACCTCACGGATCCGTTTCTACGAGCGCAGGGGTCTGTTGCCTGCTGCGCGTCGGTTGGCCAATGGGTACCGAGACTACCCGGACGAGATCGGACCGCGCCTACGCTTGATCGTGAAGTCGCAGGAGCTGGGGTTCTCGCTGGCCGAGATCGGGAAGGCCCTGCCCGAGTTCACGGAGGCCGGAGTCGACTATGCGCAGGTCGTGCTCCAGCTTCGGCGTAAGTTGGAGGAACTCGATGCGCATATCGAGGACCTGCGGGCGGTCCGCGGCCGTGTCGAGGCGATGCTCGAGCATGTGGAGGGGGTCGGGGAGCCGGAGGCGAGCGGGACGCTGTGGCCGAGTGGGCTGTGTTCGGGCGCAGTTCGGCGTGGGCAGGCTTGACGGGAGAGGTCACCATGAAGGTTTCAGCGCTGCTCGTGTTTTTCATCGTTTTCTGCGGCGTGGCCTGCCAGGAGCCTCTCCCGTGCACCGACTGCTCCGAAGGTGAAGATCTCGATGATGATGATGATTCCAAACCAGACCTCCCTTGCGGTGGTGCGGACTTGAGTTCGGACAATAGCAACTGCGGTGAGTGCGGCAACGTTTGTGAGTTTGTTGCCGTCGATCCTCAATGGGAGGCTGGCAGGTGTGTCGATGGAGAATGCACCCCCTCATGGACGAGTTGCGTGCCGTCACTTGAAGTGAATCCGATTACTTGCTCCGAGGTCTGTAATGCATACGATAAGATCTGTATGCCTCGGCAGTGCGTAGGTGCGACTGCGCTCCTGTTTGCTGGCATTGGTGGTCAAGGCTGTTTCGATCCGCCAGATCCCTTCTTCGCGTTCGAAGGTGATTGTGACGCGGATATTCCGGGAGTGGCACCGGAACCGGGGCTGGGTATCTACGCTACTTGCTGCTGTCTATAGCCACCAGAGAACCACCGGAAGCCACCGGGATCGTCGTTTACGGGAAAATGGCGAGACTTGAGAGAGACGTCCGGGGGTCCTTTTGTCATGCCCATCGAGCAGCCCGAGGATGTCGAGGCCGGCGACATCCTCGTACTCGTGGTCACATCTCCGGGAGAGGACAGCACCTCTCCCGGGATCGACGGCGACCAGTCGATCAATTGGGGCGGCCTCGGAAACGGTATCGGAGGACCCATAAACCCGGACCGGGGGTCGTCGTTCTTGGAAATATAAGGCTCCGATCTCGATCTCTAGGTGGCCTGAACCCGGGCCGTCGGAACCCCGCTCCGAGATGGATGAAAACCATCCTGTCCCCGGCCGACACACAAGTTGTGACGACGAACACCCCCAGCACCCAAAGGCGAGCCGTCAACCGCGCTCGCTCTATTCACCCAAATGCCCGCGTCCGTGCTCGCCCCATCGTTCCAGGCACCCGCTACAAGGTTACTCGACGGTGCTTCGGCCGGCAGTTCCTGCTCATCCCCTCGCAGGCCGTCAACGAAATCGTCGGCTATTGGCTCGCTGTTTGCCTCGAGCGCCATGGCTTGGTGTTGCACTCCGCGTGTTTCATGTCCAACCACTATCACCTCGATGTCACCGACACTCGTGGGGACCTGCCGGCGTTCAAAAACCACTTCTGGGCCTCCCCCGATCTCGTGGACACCTCCTGAACGGAAGCGATACTGAAGGAGACGAAGATGGGGAAACGAAAGCGAAGGACATTCACGGCGGAGCAACGAGCTGAGGCGGTCAAGATCGTCCTCGAGTCCGGCAGGTCAGTCACGACGGTGGCGCGAGAGCTCGACCTCACTCAAAGCTCCCTCGCGGCCTGGGTGTCAAGGGACGGCTCATTTGATCCTGCCTAGCTCGGCTCATGTGATCCAC
>CAYVJQ010000089.1:0-2516 GCA_964451725.1 uncultured Nannocystaceae bacterium
AAAAAGAGCAGCGACCGAGGGTCGCTGCTCTCTGTACGAGTTCGAGTGAACTCGAGTCGGGTTTGCTCAGGCGGGGATGATGCAGACGCCGATGTCTTCTTCGCCGGGCTTCGCGGTGCCCTCCTCGAAGAAGGCGGTGCACTCGGTCTCGGGGATGGTACAGACCGGATCCGAGAGGTCGCAGTACTCACCACAGCAGCTCGCCCCCGCGCACGACGGGAACGACTCGGGTGCGAGACAGACCAGGCCTGGGGTGCAGTCATTGATGAACCCGCAGGGCTCCTGGAGCGGGATGTCGGAGGTCGCGTTGGCGCAGACGAAGCCGGTGCTGTCCCAGAAGCAGCCGGTCCCGTCGATCGCACAGTCTTGGAGGAGCGGGTCACAGCTGGTCAAGCACAGCGTGATCGAACCGTTGTTGGCGATCGAACACGACTGGCCCGGGCCACACATCGGGTTGTCCGGTGTCCCTTCACAAAACGGGGTGCACGTTCCGGCATTCTCTGCATCGACGTCCCAACACCAGTTGTCGGCGTCACAGTCGTCCGTCGAGGCTGCCGCCCCGCCGTAGGTACAGGGATCACCGGTCGCGGCGTCGCCGGTCACAGCCACACACTTGTTGGCGTCCCAGCTGGCCCCGGCGCTCGCGTAGGCGACACACTTCTCGCCGTCTGGGCAATCCTGGCTCCACACATCACAGCTGGCGACGCCAGGGATGTCCGAATCCGGGACGAACAAGCTGCCACCAGTCTCGCCGTCGTCGCTTTCATCGCCGACGCTGTCGTCTTCGGTGGCGTCGCCGAAGTCCTCACCAGCGTCGGCGCCATCCGTCGTACCGACGTCGTCGGCGTTCGTCGTGGAGGTCTCCTCGGACCCGTCCTCTTTTTCGGAGCATGCGGACAAGGTCAGGGCGCTACCGACAAACACGATAGAAAGCAGTCGAAGAGTTTTCATGAAGGGGGATCCTCTCTCAGTTCTCGGTGGCAGACGAGGGCCAGAGGGCGACCGGGGATACGGCACTCCTCACTGCGACCTTTGTTAGGGTTAGTATCTAAGCACGTTTCGGAAGCTTCCAGCAATAACTGCCGAATCAAACGTGAAATCACTCACTGGTTTGTCGCTCGGGATCAGCGCCACGCACGACTTCTCCGCTCGCGGTAGCGTGTAGCCGTGGGCCTGCGAAGTTGGAGCCAAACCATGTTGCCGGGCGTCGTGCTGCTGTGTGCCAGCATTGGATGCAAGTCTGAGCCAGCCGCCGAGGGCGCGAGCTGCAAACAAAAGAGCGACTGTGCCGAGGGCCTCAGCTGCCTCGACAGCGTCTGCACCCAACTGGAGGGTGCGGAGCAAGCGGAGCCCCCGGAGGGCTACTGCGCAACGGTCGCCAGCCTCGCCGGAGAGTGGAACTTCGATGCCACCGTCATCGGCGCGGAGACCCTCGCGCCGCGCGGGATCAACGGCCACTACGAGCTGACCGTCACCACCGACGACTGCGAGGCCACCGCGCACATCACCAAGACCGGCCACGACAGGGTCGTGTACTCGACCGAGAAAATGCGCCGCTCGGATGCGCTCATGGCCGAGTCCAAGCAGATCCTCGGCGCCGCGGAGGTCACTTTCGCCCTGCGCAAGGACAAGCCCAGCCACACCATGACTTTCGTGGTCCGCAATGGAGAGCTGTTCGGATTCTACACTTGGACGGGCCCCAACTGGGCCCGCTCCGGCATGTGGGGCTTCCTCCGTGGGGCCCCGCGCGGGGTCGAGTTGACCGACGTCGAGGACTTCAGCGCTCAACCTTGCGAGGTCGCCTGCATGGTCCACTGCGACGTCCCCCGCCGCAGCGCCGACGACAACCTCGACACGCCGGGGCTCGAGGCCTGCATGACCGCCTGTGAAGCGGGCGAGAGGACGGTCGGCTGTGGCCCCGGCAAGCCGCTCCCCGAGGCGCTCAGGCTCGTCGTGCACGGACCTCAGCCAACCTTCGCAGCGATCTGTACCGAGGCCCGCGCGGGCCTGCTGGCGGCTCAGGGAGGGGGCGCCAGGGCGACCTGCGCCACCGAGCTCCCGATCGAGGACAAGCTCTCGACCAAGGCGCTGGGCAAAGGTCCGCTCAAGGGCGGCTTCAAGTCCGCCCAGGTCGTGCAGGTCGGCCATCTCGACGGCGATACCTATACGGGCCACCTGACCCTCGCCCTCGAGACCGGTGACGGCTGGTATTGGACCGACTCGCTCGCCGACCTCAGCGGTTCGAGCTCGGCCGGGGTCACGGTCCAGACCCAGAACCTGTCCCTGCGCGCCCGCGAGCTGCTCGCCAGCTCGGGCCGAGAGGTGGTCGTCGAGCTCGGCGTCGCGGTGACCGACTCGGACCCCGCCAACAACGAAGTCTCGATCGACGAGACCCAGCGTGTGGCCCTGTGCAACCTCGACGTCGAACCCAAGTGCATGCTGTTGACCACCCGCTGGTCCAGCGAGCGCTCGCTCATCGACCCCGGGACCCACGCCGACCCGAAGGACCACCCCAA
>CAYVJQ010000089.1:2616-7517 GCA_964451725.1 uncultured Nannocystaceae bacterium
CTCAGCCGCGGTGGCATGGGTCGGGTCTGGCGGGCCGTCGATCTGCGCCTCGGTGAGCCCGTGGCCATCAAGGTCATGGACCCGAGCCTGGTCGAGACCGAGGGTGCCCGCGAGCGCTTCATGCGAGAGGCCCAGGCCGCCGCCAAGCTCCGTGGGCGGCACATTGTCCAGGTCCTCGACTTCGACATCGACGACACCCGCGGCCTGCCCTACCTGGCCATGGAGCTGCTCGAGGGTGAGGACCTCGCCCACCGCCTCGAGCGCGGGCCGCTCGAGTTCGCCGAGACCGTGCTCGTGATCTCCGACATCTGCGCGGGCATCGGCCGAGCGCACCGCCTGCAGATCATCCACCGCGACCTCAAGCCTGGGAACATCTTCCTGCTCGCCTCGGACGGGCCGCGAGCCCCGGGCGACCCGGTCGCCAAGATCCTCGACTTTGGGATCGTCAAACTCGGGGTCGAGGCCGTCAGCAGCGACGGCCGACCGCTGACCATGGCCGGCACCGCCCTGGGCACGGTCAGCTACATGAGCCCCGAGCAGATCGAAGATGCCCAGAGCGTCGACCACCGCGCGGACCTGTGGTCGATCGGCGTGCTCGCCTACGAGTGCCTCACGGGTGAGCGCCCCTTTCAGGCCGAGTCCATCGTCGAGCTCATCCGCGAGATCTGTTTTGAGACCCCACGCGCGCCGTCTCGCGTAGGGAGCGTCCCCCCCGGTTTCGACGCGTGGTTCGCGACCGCCACCCACCGCGATCCCAAGCAGCGCTTCGTCGACACGGCGGCGCTCATCGACTCGCTCCGGGCCCTGGCCGACCCCTCCGCCCGAACCCGATCGCAGGCCCGATCGCAGGCCCGATCGCAGGCCCAATCGCAGGCCGGGCGCGAGCAGGTCGACGACCGGGGCCAACGGCCCACAGGCCCACCGCCGCTCGAGAGCTGGGCCTCGGACGCCAACCAGATCGACATCCGCTCGCTCGAGGCCCTGACTTTCAAGAACGCCGTCGTCCACGAGTTCCTCGACAGCGGCAACAAGCACTTCGTCTCCGGCAGCAAGGGCCTGGGCAAGACCCTCTTGCTCACCTACAAGCGCTCTCTACTCAGCGAGCAGTATCAACACGGGGCCGCGGGCAACCACGCAGGGGGGGTCAAATTCGTCCCCGAGGGCCGGCCCTACCTCGACTTGATGAGCGACCTGGCCAGCCTCCGCCAGTCCACCATCGACCTGATCTCGTCCCTCGATCAGTGCAAACGGATCTGGGCCTTCGGGTTCCGGGTCAGCGCGATCTCGCATCACCTCGGCCTGGTCCCGGCCGAGCCCAGCGACCCCGGCGAGCGCGAGGATCTCGGGCGCTTCCCGAGGCGCCTGCGAGCCATGCTCACCGGCAAGTCGGTCGAGCCGAGCATTGTGGTCAAGGAGCTCCTGAGCCTGCCGATCAGCAAGCTCAACCGTCTGATCGACCAGACCGAGGGCTACCTCGAGTACAAGATCCGCTCGCTGCACAGCGGCATGTTCTTCTTCGTCGACAAGCTCGACCAGGCCCTGCGCCGCCTGCCTCGGGCCGCCTGGGTCCACATGCAAGCCGGCATGATCGAGGCTGCCTGGGACTTGATGAGCACCAACCGGCACATCAAGATCTTCGCGACCATCCGCGAAGAGGCGTTCTCGACCTACGAGAGCGACATCAAGACCAACCTCTACGGCGCGGTCACGACCTTGCGCTACTCGAAGCAGGACCTGCGGGCCATGCTCGAGAAGCTGACCTTGTTCTACGAGCGCCTGAAACTGCGCGAGTTCGTGATCCTCGACGCGGTCAGCGGGCCCCGGGCCTCTCGCCGGGAGGCCAGCTTCGACTTCATCCACCGCCACACCCTCGGCCGCCCCCGAGACCTCGTGATCATCGCCTCCGAGATCTCGCGCAACCGCCAGACCATGGACGAGGCGGGCCTGCGGCGGGTGGTCCAAGAGACCAGCGCGAGCTTGCTGGTCTCCAACGTGTTCGGAGAGATGCGGGCCTTCGTCGAGGTCCTCCACGACCAAGCTCAACGGGCCCGATTTTTCGCTTCCCTGCCCTACAACGTCCTGACCCACGACGAGGTCGTGTCCCTGTGGTGCCGCTTCCACGGGGTCACCCGCGAGTACTACGACCTCCACGGACGCGAGGCCGGCGAGGCCTACCACCCCTTCCGAGAGCTCTATGACTGCGGGCTCTTGGGCGTGGTCACCCGCGATGCCCAGGGCCACCAATCTCAGCGTTTTCGCCAGCCGCACGAGGCCGTCGCCGGCTCCCAGCGGCAGCTTCCCCGATCGCGGATCTACCTGCTGCACCCCTCGCTCCAGACCCTGGTCGAGCGCCTGGCCGCAGGCGGAAGCTTCCAGCCCTTCCGCCACGTGGTCGCCGGTCACGGCCAACCTTGGCCCCGCCACCTCGGGCCGATCGTCGACGTCCAGCGCGAGCTCTACCGCAGCCGAGACAAGGTCGACGACGACACGGAGGACGCCATCTTCGAGCTCCTCGCCCGTGTCGACGCCCGCATCGCCGCCGGCTCGAGCTTCGATCAGGCCCGCGCGCGGGTAGCCGCTGAGCCCAGCACCACTCGCCTGTGTACCCGGCTGGAGCGCCTGGGCCTGGACGAGCTCTACCTGACCCTCCTCGACCTCCTGCCCGACCTCCAGACGCCCCAGACCCAGGCAACCGAACGCCCCAGCCCAAAGCCGGCCGCGCCAGACCCGTCCTCGCCCGACCCCCGGTCCCCCGAGCCCCAGTCGCCCGCTCCCGAGGGAACCCGCGACCTTCGAGCGGCACCTGTCGAGCCCCGAGTCCCCCCTCCGGTCGTCACCCGGCCGGGGCCCCCACCGCCTCGGCACCCACCCGGACACCCCCGGGCCGCCCTCTCGCCCGAGTCTCTGGCGCCCACCGATCAGGCCGAGGTCGCCATGCTCTTGGTCGATCTCGTCGACCCCCGGACCCACGCCGGTCCTGGGGGCGCTCAACCGGGAGCCTCCAATCTCCAGGCCCTCGCGGAGGCCCTGCGTGTCGGCACCCCCGCGGCCCCGCGTCTGCTCGAGAGTACGCGCGACGGCTACCTCGCCGTCTACGACTCGGTCGCCCGGGGCCTCGACGCCGCCCGGGCCCTGTGCCGCAGCTGGGGCCAGGCCCACGCGGAGACCGGGGCCGTCCGCATCGTCCTCCACCGCGGACAGGTCAAGGTCGGCCCTGGGCCCGACATCGAGGACCCCCACACCGACGCTCCCCTTCCCTTGGGCGACACCGTCGACAGTGCGCCCCGCTTTCGGGTCGAGCAGGCCGGACAGGCCGAGTCGAGCGAGCGAGATCCCGCCGAGGCGCCCGCCCAGCGCCCGGGCAGCCGCGTATTGGTATCCCGATCGGCCCTGCGTGAGCTCCCGGCTCGGACTCAGGGCGGGTTCTCGCAGACCCCCGACCTCCAGCTGGTCGGGGCGCAAGAACGAGAGGCCGAGCCGCTCTGGAGCGAGGGCAGTCGAGCCGACCAAGCTCAACTGAGCGGGCTGAGCGGGCTGAGCGAACTCGACTGAACCGAGCAGGCTGAGCGGGCCCGGCTGGGAGGCCTGCTAGAGCGGCTCTTGGAGATTCGTGTGGATCGAAAACAGGGCCGGCTCACCGTCGGCGAGTCCCGCGATCCACAGCCGCCCGAGGTCGGCAGTGACCGCGACCGAGAGGGTCGACATTCCCGCGGGAAGCTGGACACTCCGCCACCCACCGCTCGGGTCGCGATGCTGGAGCGCGCCCCCGGCCAAGGTCCACAGCCCGCCGTCTTTGGTCGGCCACAGCCCGTCGACGGCGCCGCCGAGCTCGTCGAGGATCCAGCCCTGCTTACCGTAGTGGAGCAGGAACTCGCGCCCGGCCACCGAGGCGAGCACCGACACACTGTGGCGCCGGCGGGTGATCTGGCGACCAAAGCTCCAATCCATACCCAGGGGCAAACTCCGCGCCCCCTCTTCCACGCAGGCCTCGTCCTCGCAGACCGCCTGTACATAGAGATGTTGGTCGTCCCTGCTGACTGTATAGAACTCCTTTGCCCGCGTCTCGACGAGCTCGACCAGGCTGCCCCTGAACACACCCAAGCTCGGGTCCTGCCCGCCGTCGGCGATCCGGAGCCAGTCCGCCGACTCCTCGACCCGGCCCAACATCCCGCCCGTATTGCTCTTGCGGAACTGCTGACCCTCGTCGTCGAAGCGCTGCCCGTAGTCGGCAAAAGTCTGGGGCACCCAACGCCGGGCCCCCCGGACCCGCATGAGGCGGTAGGTGCAGACCTCGTCCTTGGGGCGGCAGCGATGCTCGACGCTCCAGGTGTCCTTGGGCCACACACCCATCCATTCTCCCATCCACTCGTTGGGCGCCGCCTCGATCTCCGGGCGCATCGCCAGCTCGCCCGACTCGGAGAGGTCGTAGTAACCGCTCGCACCATGCCCCAAGACGCCGGCCTGAAGATCGACGAGCGCCACAGCCTCGCCGGCTGCCACCTCTCGCTGCCAGGTCGGAGCCTCGGCCGTGGCCCCGAGCTTCGCTATCGGGACCGCCCCGGCCTCGACCTCGGCGACTTCACCCTCGACCCCTGGGGCAGACCCGGTCTCGACCGAGTCTCCCGAGTCTGCCTCCCGCCCCTCGACCGTGGCCGCTCCATCGCCCGGTTCCACGGCCGTCTCATCGCCCGGTTCCGCGGCCGCCCCATCGCCCGGTTCCGCGGCCGCCCCATCGCCCGGTTCCACGGCCGCCTGCTCACCCACGCTGTCCGTCCTTTGTTTGGGCTCTCCGCCTTTGTCACAGGCTACACACAGCGCGAGCAGGGTCGACATCAACACCGGGGTCGGATGAATCTCCATCACCCCGCAACCCTAACAAACTCTTTGTGTCGATTCGGGCC
>CAYVJQ010000089.1:7617-30267 GCA_964451725.1 uncultured Nannocystaceae bacterium
GGATGAATCTCCATCACCCCGCAACCCTAACAAACTCTTTGTGTCGATTCGGGCCACTTCATATTCACACCAATCTCGGCCCGAAATGTGGTGATTCGCCCCAGTGCCGGCGGCAGCATTCTCCTCTTCAAACGACATCCCCCACACCGAATCGAGCGGGGGTCTGCAGTGCCCCCCGAAGCCGAGCCGGCCCCCCCCCGCCCGGGGCGACAGCGGCACCTGATCCAGATCTGCCTGGGGCGTAGACTCGCCCCCCTCTCGATCTCCAAGCGCGCGGGGTGAAAACGAACCCCGCCACTGGCCTCAGCCGCCCTCGATCTCGCTTTTGAGGGCCATGGCTGCCCGCTCGGTCGCGGCTCGCCCAGCGTTGAGTTGGCGGACCAGGTCTTCGACCTCACGCTCGAAGCGGTCCTTGCCGGCTTTTTCTTCCGCTGCGACCTGAAAGGTCGCGAAACGGGAGATCCGCTCGAGCATGTCGTCCACGCTGACGCGCTTGCTGTACTCGTCGATGATCACTCGCCGACCCTCGAGGTCCGCACGAAAGTACGCGTCCGGGTACTCGAAGTCCTGGACGTGGGCACGAATATTGTTGGCGATGCTCTCCACGTTGCGTCCCGAGAGCCCACTGTCGACGCAGGCCTGACCAACCTCGAGCCAGCGCGGATCTTCGGGGTGGATGAAGCGCTGGACGTCCCGCAGCAAGATGTCGCGGGTCAATGTCACGTAGTCCTCGGCGCTCGTCGGGCCGGCGACCGTGAACGGATTTTGAGCGATCCTCGAGCGCGTGGCCTCGTCCATCTGCATGTAGTTCGCGTCGCAGATCATGAACCACTTGCCGTCTTTGGGGATCAGCGTCCCATCGAAGATCCCGAACACGGCCCCGAGGTTGTTCTTCTCCTCCATGCGCAGGTCACCGCTGCCCCGCGAGGCGAAGGCCGTGTCGATGTCCGGCCAGTACACCCCAACGACCCCATCGAAGCCGTAGATCTCCTCTTTGAAGATCCGCACCAGCTGGTTGGCGCTCGCGTTTTGGTAGGCGCTGGCCCAGTCCGTGCGCCGGATGACCTTGAAGCGCGCGGGGATGTCCCGCTCCCGACAGTAGTCCAGGAAGTAGTTGCCGATCGCGTGCGCGGTGATCGTCTTGCCACAGCCCGGGCGCCCGAGCCCGAAGAGCACGGGGTTGACCCGCTTGGGGCTCGTCCCCGCCTCGAGGTCGAAGGCCGCCACATCCCGGGCGAGCTTGAGGCCGGCCTCGATGTACTCCGTGTTGCCGACGATGTCCCCGACCTTAACGGGCTTGAGATCGGTGACCGGCGCCGCCGCGCTGCGCGAGTGGAACCCCTCGTAGCGCATCTCGCCCACGGTCACCTTGCGCTTGGCCAGGGCGACCCCGAAGGGCCGGAGCCTGCCCAGATGGGTCAGACGCTGGACCGCCCCATGGAGTTGGGCCGAGAACGCGAGCAGGGTCGTCACCACCCAGCTCTCGCGGACCTCGAGCTTGGGGTCCCCAGCCTCCGGCTTGAGCTTGGCCTGGGCCTGGAGGTAGGCCGCGGCCATGTTCGCCAGCCGGCCTAGCAACTGCGTGGGCTCGACCTCCAAGAGCTCCTCGAGACCGTCGGCCTCGAGGTCACTCTCGACCTCGGGCGAGGGCCCGAGCTCGACCAGCCCGGCCTCGATGCGATCGAGCAGGACGATGGTCGTAAACGCGCTCACAAACAGGCGCTGATCGCGGGTCGGCTCAGGGATCGCCAGTGTCCCCGTGCGCGCAATATCTTCCATGAGCGCCGCGTGGATCGCCTGGCCCGCCTGCTGCGCAACATCGAAGGCCACCACCAACACATCGAGGGTCTTGAGGGTCAGCACCGTGTGCCCAAAGGGCGCACGCACGACCTTGTGGATCGCCGATGCGAGCTTGTGGTCCTTGAGCAGACGCCGCGCTCCAGGTTGGTCGTAGCCGCCCGGCGTCGACTCGATGGAGATCGGTGTCGGAGACTGGAGCGGGGCGTCTGAGGGCATGCGCGGGAGTGTACTGCACCGGGCGGGGCTCCATATCCGGCCATGGGCGCCATATCCGGCCACCAGGGCTGCCCGTATCCAGCCACCTTCGATCCCCGCGGGAGCGCCCGACTTCGCCCAGAGCCCCGCAGCGGAGTGGGTCATCGTCACCGGCCCACTGCGGCCGACCTCCGCGATACTCGAAGCCATCCGTAGGTACAAACCATCAGCAGAGAGAGGGACTCGGTCGTCGCAAACACCCACATTGTGGGTCACCCGGTCCCACTGTATGACATGGACATTATGAATATACTTATATGACCACACATAAAATCACCTCCCCACCCACTGTGAGCCCCGACCACACATGGAAACACGACCCCGCCAAATATGTGCACATCCGCACAACCCATCGCCCCTCCCATTCGATGGTCTGGGCCCGTCCTATATTGAATCAAATGCACGATCGACCTCGACAACCTCGACAACCTCAAGAATGATGCGCGCCATGAAGCTCCACAGCTTGACTTCTCTACTTGCGACCTCCGCGGCGGCCTGCCTCTCCCTGAGCGCCTGCTCGACCGAGCCCACCGACGACGACACGAGCATGGGCAGCGCGGACACGGGCACCGACGAGGCCGACGAGGCCGACGACGACACCACCACCGACGATGAAGTCGGCACCGACGGCACCACCACCGACGGCACCACCGACGGCACCGACGGCACCGACAGCACCGACAGCACCGACAGCACAGACGAAGCCGACAGCACCGACGAAGCCGACAGCACTGACGACCCCGACGAGGGCGAAGGGATCTGTGGCAACGGCCTCATCGAGGATGGCGAAGAATGCGACGACGGCAACACCGTCAACGAGGACGGCTGCCTGGCCGACTGCACCCCCGCCAGCTGCGGCGACACCTACATCAATGCCGGCGTCGAGGCCTGTGACGACGGCGTCAACGATGGCAGCTACGGCGGCTGTGCGGAGGACTGCCTGAGCGCCGGGCCGAACTGTGGCGACGGAGAGGTCAACGGGCCCGAGACCTGCGATGACGGCAACGAGGACTCGGCCGACGGCTGCCTGGCCAGCTGCGAGGTCCCGGGCAGCTGCCTCGACATCCTGGACTACGACGACACGTCGATGGACGGCGAGTACATCATTTCGCCCGAGGGCAACCAGGCCGATCCCTTCCCGGTCCACTGCGACATGAGCACCGACGGCGGCGGCTACACCTTCCTCAAGGTCCAGCCCGAGGGGGCGGCCTTCGCCATCGACGCCGAGGCCTACTGCGACACCCTCGGGATGCAGCTGTGGATCCCCCGCACCCAGGCCCACTCGGCCAGCGGCTGGGACGTGGGCAACGACGACGGCATCGGGCCAGACGCGAGCCCCGACTACCTGCGGATCTTGGGCATCTATCCCGAGGAAGACGGGGCGACCTGTCTCAGCATGCCCATGAACTCGGACAACGAGGACTGCGGCTGGGGCTCCAGCGACGGGGAAGTCTGGTGGGTCCACGACCGCAGCGATGTCACCGAACCAAACGGCGACAACCAAACCCACGGGTCCATGTCCTACACCTGGATCGAGGCCGGCGTCCTCAACTGGCACAACGACACCAACGGCAACGGCAGCGCCTCGACCCGCTACATGTGTGACGTCGGCGACAAGCTGCCCTAAGACGTCTCCCAGGGCCGCTCGAAGCCTGGATAGAACAAGCCGCCCACTGAGCACAGTGGGCGGCTTGTTCTGTCCTACTCAGCGCGTCGGTGGGAAGGTCACCAGGCCCAGGCCCGCCCCCGTCATGTCTGAGTAGGTGTAGGGCGAGATCAGGCCGCTGACTGTGAGCTCGATCTGGTAGGTGTCGGGGTCGAGCTTGAAGGCCATGCTCGCCCCCTGGTCCACGACCCAGACCTTACCGTCGCTGTCGATGCTGATCCCCACGGGCGTGACCGACCCGGGCAGGGGTACGTCTGCGTTGGTCAAAGTCTTGGTCACCGTGTCGATCTCGACCAGCCGTGAGGTGCCGTTGTTGGCCGCCCAGGCCCGGCCCTCGGCGTCGACCATGATCCCGCGCATGGAGCCCCCTGGGACTTCGATGAAGTCCCACTGCTCGGTCGCCGCGTCGAAGTGGTGGACCGTGCTCGCACCGACGATCCAGGGGTCCCCGTCGGCGTCCAGGGCCATGCCGTAGGTGTGCATGCTGCCCGAGGGCGGCGAGGGGATCTGGTAGACCTTGTAGCCGAGGTTGTCACCGTTGATGCGCACGAGCGGACCCGTGGACCAGCCGAGCACCCAAAAATCACCATTTTTGTCGGTCGCGCCGCCGTAGGGGCCGTAGCTCGCACCCGGCCAGGGGACGGAGACCAGGTCCTCGGTCTCGCCCGTGTTGCCATTGAGACGATGAAAGCGGCCGAACTCGGCGTCCCGGTAGCCCACCCAGACCCGCGGGTTGGGTGCCGCACAGCCATTCTCGGTGGTGCCCTCCCAGGCGACCGGCCGCGGGCCAAAGGCGCCCGACGCGTTGAGCGGGACATGCCACAACACACACTCGTCCGCGCCCCAGGCCCGCACGTCCCCGGCCCCGCCCGAAGTATCGATGACCCCGTTATTGTTGACGTCGACGCAGCGCTCCTCGGTCACGGCGATCTTCGCTATGCCGCCGCTGCGGTCGACGACGACCGCGTCGCCGAGCAGGTTGACCGAGGTCCTCGAGGGGTCGCCGACCCCCGGCGCGGCCCGGTAGCGAGCCTCCTCGATGCCCGTCTCGGTGTTGATCTTGGAGACGGTTCCGTCGGGCGAGTTGGAGATCCAAATGTAGCTGTAGGACTCCCCCGGGATCCCTCCCCCTCCCTGGCCCTCACAGTCGCCCCCGCCCATGGCGTCGATGTTGCCCAGGTCGAGCTTGGGACCACCGTCTCCGTCTCCGTCCCCGTCCCCGTCTTGACTCCCGACTTCGCCTCCATCCGTGCCCAGCGAGGCCAGGGTGCTGATGCCGTCCGCGCCGGCCTCCCCCACCCCCTCGCCCGTCGGATCGGAGCCGCAGCCCGAAGCCGACGCAAGAACGAGAGACGTCGCCGCGAACATCCAAGGCTGCAGTTTCATGTGTCCACCTAAATACACACACACACCTCGGTAAATGAGAAAGCGCTCGCGCAATGATTCATATCACCGAACTGAAAAACCTGTATCGGCGGTCTGCATATAGACACGAATGGTGGCTGGGGTCAGGTCAGGTGGAGTGAGCTGGCTAGACAAAACCACACAGGCTCATCGTTCGCCCCCAATCCGCCGACAGAGGTCCCAGCCCTCAGCTCGAACCCGGCTCGGGCGGCCGTGTCAGCTCAGAACCCCGCGCGGCCCTCCGACCTGTGGGGACCCCGACTTCGGGTCCGTTCAGAGCCCCGGTTCGATGGGCGCGGTGCCCTCTCGGACCTCACGGTCAAGACGGAACAACCAGGTGAAGAGATGGTACGCCGAGAACAAAATTCCCGCCCACATCAGGACAAACACAACTATGGCGGCGACCATCGGCGACATGCTCAAACTCTAACACGAGCCTGAATACGGGCCTACGAGGGGCACAGCGCAAGTCCTTCGGCGATGCGCTCGACCCGGCTGAGCACCCCTCCCTCACCGGGTGTAGGCTCTCGCCCCCATGCGCCCCGACGCCCTCGCTCAGGAAGTCGCCAAGGTCCTCACCCCCCTGCTCCCGGAGGCGGCCGAGCTCGACACCGACGCTGTCGCCGCCCTCTTGGGCCCCCCACCACGGTCCGATATGGGCGACCTGGCCTTTCCCTGCTTTCGCCTCGCCAAGGCCCTGCGCAACGCACCCGCAAAGATCGCCGTCGCCCTGGCCGCCGACTTCAAGGCTGCACTCGAGGCCCGCGGGGGCAAGCTCCCGCTGATCGCCGCAGCCGACGCCGCCGGCCCCTACCTCAACCTCCGCCTGCACGCGAGCGAGGCCGCGGCCCTGGTCCTGCCGGCCTGGGCCCGGGGCGAGCACCCGGACTTCCGTGGCACCCCCGCCCACAGCGATCGCAAGATCATGGTGGAGTACAGCCAGCCCAACACCCACAAGGCCTTTCACGTCGGCCACATGCGCAACCTGTGTCTGGGCGACGCCCTGGTCCGCCTGCTCCGGGCCACGGGCCACGAGGTCGTGGCCGCCAACTACCTCGGTGACGTCGGCACCCACGTGGCCAAGTGCCTCTGGGGCCACGAGGCCCTCTTCGATCTGGCAGATCCCCCCGGTGACTCCAAAGCGATCAGGGGCGAGTGGCTGGGCACGGTCTACTCGACCTCGTCCACCACCCTCGACGACTGGAGGCAGGCCGGCGAGGCAGGCGACGCCCAGGCCCAGGCCAAGTACGAGGCCGCCCGCGCCCGCATGAGCGAGATCCTGCGCGGCATCGAGACCCGGGAGCCCACCTACCGCGCCCTGTGGGAGCGCACGCGTCAGTGGTCCCTCGACGCCTTCGACGAGATCTACGCCTGGACCGGGGTCCACTTCGACCGGGTATTTTATGAGAGCGAGGTCGACGAGCCCGGCCTCGCGCTCGTCGAAGAGTTCCTCGCCAAGGGCGTATTTGTGGAGAGCCGCGGCGCCATCGGTATTGAGAACCCCGAGATCGAGCACATGCCGTTTTTCATGCTCCGCAAGAGCGACGGCACGGGCCTGTACTCGACCAAAGACCTGGCCCTGGCGCGGATCAAGTTCGAGGAATTCGGGATCGACCGATCGATCTATGTGGTCGACGCCCGCCAGAGCGACCACTTTCGTCAGGTGTTCTTGACCCTGAAGAAAATGGGTTTCGCCCAGGCGCAGCTCTGCGAACACGTGGCCTACGAGATGGTCGAGCTCCCCGACGGCCCCATGGCCAGCCGCGACGGCAACGTGATCACCTTCCGAGCCCTGCGTGAACAGCTCGCCGCGACCCTCGACTCCGGCTACTTCGCCGAGTTCCGGGCCGGCGAGACCGATGCCGAAACCGATGGGGAGACCGATGCCGAAACCGACGCCGAGACCCGGGAGACCTGGACCGAGGCCGAGATCGCCACCGCCGTCCACGAGGTCTCCCTCGGCGCCATCAAGTACGGAATGCTCGCCCGGGACAACAATCAAAAGATCGTCTTCGACATGGCCAAGTGGACCCAGGTCCGCGGCGGCGACGGCGGCCCGACCCTGCAGTACGTCTCGGCGCGCTCGGCCTCACTGCTGCGCAAGGCCGAGGCCCGGGGCAAGGGCCTCGATCCCGCGATGCTCACCGACAGCGCAGCGCTGACCGCCGGGACCCTCGAAGACCCGACCGAGCGGGCCCTGATCCTGGCCATCGACAACCTGCCCAACGCGGTCGCCCAAGCTGCGGGCGGCCTGCGCCCCTCGGTGCTGTGTTCGGGCCTCTACGCCCTGGCGAAGGCCTACAACCGCTTCCAGCAGACCTGCAACGTCATCCATCAGGACGACCAGAGCGTGCTCCAGGCCCGCCTGTTGCTGGTCAAGGCCAGCCACGAGGCGCTCAGCTGGGGCCTCTCCCTGCTCGGCATCCCGGCGCCACAGCGCATGTGAACGCCCGGGGCGAGCGGCCCCGTCCGCGAGCCCAACAACCCGGGAGCTGCCCGGGAGCTGCCGGAGCTAGAACTCGTCGGGGACCAGGCTGAGGCCCAGCCGATAGAGCTGGTTGCCCACGGTCTCGTAGCCGTTGGCGAGCTCGGCCATGCGCATCATGTCGGCCGAGTCGAGCGTGTCGTCGGCCTCGATTTCAGTGCGCAGGAAGTCGCGGAACCCGGCCTCAGTCGCGTTGATCTCGATCTCCCGCGTGCGCAGATCATCCATGTCTGGGCCCACGCCCCCAGCGAGCAAGGTCGCCGCGTCGTCCAGACCGGCGATCAGGAGCTCGTAGAGCGCACACACGTAGCGGCCCCCCTGGCTATGCGGATCGACCCGAACCCCGCGCCTCACGGCTCGGGCGGCCGTATAGCGGACCTGCTCGAGCGACTGCTGGACCGCCAAGATCGCGACCAGGGTGTCGGTCCCCGCCTTGATCTCCCCGAGTCGCCCGAGGTGGCCGTCGGCGAGCTCCCGAGCTCGCTCGAGGTGACCGTCGATCTCGACCACGGCGCTCGCGTCCCCCTCGAGGGCCTGCTGCATGGCCTCGAGGCCGAGGCGCTGGACCCCGAGCACGGCGTCGATGGGCAGCGGCCCACGCATGCTCGCCCCGGGCCCTCCGCGCTTGGCGTGAGAGGGCCGAATTTTCTTGCTCAGCCACGGTACGGCCGGCAACAGCACGAGCGCGGAGCACCACTGGGTGGCGACAAAGGCGACCGCGAGGTGGAGGCCCACGTTGGGGTGGAGGATCTTCTTGCCCCGCGCCATCTTGGTCGGGTCCGTGCCGAGCACGGTCGCGACCAAGTCCGGGAGCCAGGGCAGCATCCCCCAGACCAGCACCACCGAGACCGCGGCCAGGATCAGATGACTCATGGCCACCCGACGCGAGATCTGACCCAGGGGCCAGGAGACCAAGGTCGAGCTCATGGCCGAGCCCACGGCCGTGCCCGCCAAGATCGCCAGGGCCTGGTCCATACCCAAAAAGCTGGTCGCCTGGCTGACGCTGAGCACGACCACAAACACGAGCCCGGGACCCTGAGCCACAAATGCCGCCAGCGCGCCGATCAGCGCGGCCAGGATCAGGCCCGAGAGGGTCGTGACATCCAGGTGGCGCAGCTCGAGCAGCCAGCTCGGTTGCTCGGCCAGGGGCGCGAAGCCCGAGCGCAGCATGTGGGCCCCATGCAGGAGCAGGCCAAAGCCCGTGATCAACTTGGCCGTCGCGCGGCCCCGCTTCTCGCTGGCGGTCAGGCGCAAGATCACACCCACGGCGATCACCAAGGGCGCACCCCGGGTCGCCGCCAGGGGCAACACCGCTCCGACCGCGACCGCGCCCAGGTGCGCCGCCACGACCACGATCACCGCCGAGCGAAAGCTCAGCAGGCGCCGCTCTGCCGAGGGCAGGGCCAAGGCTGCGGCCAGCGTCGAAGTCTGGCTGACCGCGCCTATCGCCGCCCCAAAGCTGGCGCTGCTGCGCATGGACCGAGTCAAGGTGCCCACCCGTCGGCGCAAGGTCGCCCCGGCCCGGTGTCGAAACGCCCGCGACAAGGTCAGCAGCCCGAGCACCACGAAGGCCAGGCCACCCACGATGTTACGGAAGATCTTTGCGCTGTTGAGCGGCTCGATCGGCAGCGATCGGGAGGCGCTGACCCGCCCGTTGATCCGCAGGCGCAGGTCGACCGTGCCGTGGGCGAGCTCAGGCACCCGAAACACGGCCTCGTGGCCCCGGACCTCGAGCGCCTCGACGACCACCCCGGCGATCAGAGCGCTGATGTCGTCGTCTTCGTCCCCTTCGTCGCTGGGGTGGCGCTCGTAGGTAAAGCGCACCGCCACCGTCCCCCCCGGCGGCGCCGAGTCGGGGTGCACATCGACGATCGTCGGCTCCGCGATCCCGGCCGAGACCTGGACCCCGGACTCGGCGGACTTCGGCGACACGCCACCCCAGGACACGAGCAGGTAGACCACCACCAGCAGCAGGGCGAGCCCCAGACCGAGGCCCGTTTTTTTGATCCCTCCGAGGCTCACGAGTCGCCGCTCATCCGACCATGGACGGCGGTCGAGGCCGCCAAGAACTTGCTGAACGGCCGGTCCCCGCGACGCGCCGGCACCAGGTCACACTCGCGCACCAGGTCGAGCAACCACGGCGGTTGCCCCCCCCGCAGTTTGATCTCGACGAGATACTGATCGAAGCGCTCGACCGGCTCGCCCGCGACCACCTTTCGCAGCGAGTGAAGTTGGCTGAACATGTCCGCGGGGGCGCGGTGAAAACTCAGCCTGGTGTCGAGGGTGACCCGCATCTGCGCGCCCTCATCTTGCCAGGCTCGGCGCCGATAGTGGGCCAGACAGCTGGGTATCAGCGGCCCATCCATGGCCATGCACAGCTCACCGATCTCCCGAAAGACCTCCTCCGCCTCCTCACCCCAGGTCTCGCGCTGGGCGGCCAAGCTGGCCTCGCTGATCACGCCCTCCGACAGAAAGGCGCTGACCTCACTGGTCGGCAGGGAGAAGCGCACCTTCCGCGTCGCGGCGCCCCGGCGGGTCTTGACCTCGAGCCAGACCTCGTCGCTGCGGCGGCGGACCTCCGAGCGGCGGGTCGCCAGCTCTGTGAGATCGGGGTGCTCGTCGTAGTACTCGCGGGCCCGAAGCTTGACGTTCTCTCGGTTCTGCTCGCAAGCCCGGGCGATCTCGTGCGTGGCCGAGTCGAAGTAGAGGGTCGTCACGTAGTGGACCGGTCGCGGCAGCGGGTTCGATCCTTGCCCACGGAAGTGGTGGACCTCGAGCTCGGTCTCGAGCCCGTCGACGAAGGCGCGCGCGCGATCGGGGCGCAAGAAGTACTTGTGCTCGGCTCGCTCGGCGAACATCAGCGCGTCGGCCTGCGCCTGGGGTGAGAGCTCTGAGGTCATGTTCAGGGTCGGGGTCAGCTCAGGGGCGGCTCAGGTCTCGAGCTCTTCGGCCTCGCGGGTGGCGTCGCTGATGGTCATCCCCTCGACCCGGGCCAGGAGCTCGAGCCGACGCGCGAGGAACATGTCGCCGGCGCCCTGCTCCCGGCATCGAACCAGCAGCGCAGCGGTGCGTGGATCAGCGCTGAGCCCGACCGTGCTCCAGGCCACCGTCGATGGCCAGCGAGTCGCACAGCGCTCACGCAGCGCCCAGGCCCCGTCGTCGTCGAGGCCCGCGAGCGAATCGACGACCTCGCGCCCGGTCTCGAGCAGGGTCTCGCGCAGGGCGTGGGCGGCCGCGTCCCCTCGGCCCCGCAGCGCCCGGAGCACGGCCTTGGGCGCATGCGCGGCGTAGCGGGCCAACATCGGGTCGACCCGCTCGGGAGACAGCCCGCGCAAGCTCGGGATCAAGACGGCGGGGTCGCGCTCGAACAGCTTCATGCGCCGCTTCCACGAGCGATCGTCGTCGAGCAACTGGAGGCTGATCGCGCGCTCATGAACGTCGGCCCGGCTCCAACAGCGATCCCGCAGCGCGTTCGCAAACTCGTCGCTGCGCCCAGACAGGCTCTCGACGACGGCCCCGGGTGCGGCCTCGGCCAGCGCCTCGCGCAGGCGGTCGGCCTCGGCTCCCTCGATCTTGGTCAGGCTCCTGGCCACGGCCACAGGCTCCGACTCGCGCAGGCGGGCACGCAGCTGATCGGCGATCGGGGCCTTGGCGAAGCGACCCAGGGCCAACACCGGCTGCTCGGCCGCGGCCCGCTCGACCAGCGGGTCGGCCCGGTCCGCCGCCCAGATACACAGGGCCGGCTCACGCTCGAAGAGCCCGGCCCGCAGCTCGCGGCCACACTCGAGGCGGCGCGAAAAATACAGGCCCAAGAGCTCGGGCAAGGTCGCCAGCGCGCCCTCGAAGGACAGGCTCGGATCGACCCGCCACCACGGCTCGGCGTCGCTGGGACCCTCGCTGTGGGTCCCCGTCTCGAGTTGAGTGATCACCCGCGCGGCGACTTCGCTGGGCGACCCACGCTCGGCGTGGAACACGGGCAGACCATCGCGGGCGGCGATCGCCACATAGCCGTCGCGGACCCGCTCTTTGAGCCCCGAGCCGGCCAGTCCCTTGCGCCCGCCGTCGCGCGAGCGACCGGTGCGGACCTTGTCGAGGCGCTTGCGGATCCGGCTGGTCCGCGGGCTGACGTCGAAGATCAGCGTGACGTCGGGCTCGAGCCCCCCCGAGGCCGCCTCCACGATCGCCTCGCAGGTCCCCAGGTCCAGGCCCCGGCCGTAGGCCCCGAGCACCACCGAGGTCAACATCGAGCGATCCAAGAGCACGGTCTCTCCTCGCTCCAGCGCCGGCCGCACGTGCTCGTCGAGGACCTGGGCCTCGCGGGCCGCGTAGAGCAACATCTCGGCCCGACCCTGAAGGTCGAGGTTGGTCCGGTCGCGGGTCAGGCGACGGATCATTCGGGTCGGACGGGAACTGTGTTCTTTGCCTACCCGCGGCATGCTCACCGTGAGGCCCTGGGCCCGCAGGTGGGCGGCGACGATCTCGATCACCGTGCTCTTCCCGGCGCCGTCGACCCCCTCGAAGGCGATCACCCGCGGGCGCTGGCTGGCCGCGCTCATGATCGCGCTCGCGGGCGCGTGATCATCGTGATCATCGTGATCATCGCGATCATGTTGGGCAGGTCGGTCGAGAAACTGGCTATCGGTTCAGGCATGCGGAAACCCGGCAGACACCCCGTTGTAACCCGAGCGCTCCAGAGATGACATTTCAGATCGCTCAATTTACGTGCTCACAACCGAAGCTTCGGACCCAGCTCACCCCCGATCCCGCGCCGACCGAGTGAACTGACACCCCGGTCCATGATCGACACGCGCGGCCCCTGGCACTTCAAGATCAAGATGGAAAACGCCCCCCGCCGCCGCACCCGCTCAGTCTGCCTCACCCTCGCCGGCTTCGCCTGTGCCCTGTCCATCTCCGCCTGTGACCACGCCACGGACGACACGGACGACACGGGCGACGCCGGACAAGATCAGGTCGAGGACCCCACGGGTGAGATCTGCCAACCCAAGGATCTGGAGCCGGTGGTCGCCGAGTGCAGCGGTGGCGACATCGCCTACTGCTCGTACATGGCGAGCAGCCTCGACTTCCAGTTCGGTCCCTGCCTCGACCCCACGCAGGTCGAGTGTGAGCCGGGCGACTTCGAGGATCTGGGCCCGCGCACCGACGAGTGGGAACAAGAGGCCTGCGGCAACCTGGTCAAACGCTGCAACCTCTACGGCGGGGTCCCGAGTTGGGAGGTCGAGGAGTGCAACACACCCCTGGTCTTGAGCTTCACCCCCGCCGGCGCAGACCCGAGCGCGCTGGTCGAGTTCATCGACGCCGAGGCCACCCCGGCCGCGAGCTTCGACATCTCCATGCGCACCGACTCCTGCGTGGTCACGGACTGGCCGACCGCCGCGACCCCCTGGCTCGCCGTCGACCTCGACCACAGCGGGACCATCGATGGGGGCCACGAGCTGTTCGGCTCGGGTACCAGGCTGAGCTCGGGCGCCCACGCCCAAAATGGATTCGCCGCCCTGGCCAGCTTCGACGCCAACCACGACGGGGTCGTCGACACCCAGGACCCGCGCTTCGCCGAGCTCCTGCTGTGGCGCGACCACGACGCCGACCGCCTGTCCGCCCCCGGTGAGCTCGAGCGCCTCAGCGACGCCGGCATTCTCAGCTTGCCCGTCGACCCCAGCGGCCAGGGCAGCTGCGACGCCCGGGACAACTGCGCGGCCGTGGGCGGCCAGTTCAGCCACGCCGCGGGCACCGGCACCCTCGTCGACGTCTACCTCGGCTGCAAGTAGGCGCGGCCGCAAGTAGGCGCGGCCGCTCACCCCACGGCGACGTCCCCCACCCGGAGGACGACCGCCGACGCCGTGCTCACGCTGCCGACGCTGTAGCCCAACACCAGATCTCCTGGTGAGATCGAGCCCCGGCGCAGGGCTGTGTGCAGGTTGTTGGGCCACAGCGCCGGCCCGCAGTTAGCGAACTCGGGGTAGTTGTCGATGGTCTTGGACATGGGCAGGCCTAGCGCGTTTGCACAAAACTCAGCGTACCAGGCCGTGGGAGTGTTGCAGATCAAGAAATCGATCTCCGAGAGGGACACCCCCGCCTGGCTCAAGGCCCCGTCCACACACTCGCGAAGAAAGCGCTCCGAGCCGTCGCGGATGCTCTGGCCGGCCTTCTTTTTGTTGGCGTGGATGCGCAGCGCCGGCACCCCGTCGACGTCCTCGAGTTCATAGGCGAAGGCCCCGCAGGTCGAGACGGTGGGGATGGTGTGGGCCCCGAGCAGACCCTCGCCCGTGCCCGCGTCGACCCTCTCGACCACAAAGGCCGCGGCGCCGTCGCCCAGGAACCAGGAGAACGAATCCGAGAGATCGATGTCGCGGGTATAGGTGCAACACACGACCACCAAGATCCGCTTGTAGCGACCGGTGGAGACCAGATCACAGGCCATATGAAAGCCCACCACCGCCGAGGAGCAGGCCGACTCGAAGTCGATGGCCGGCGCCCGCAGACCGAGTTTTCCAACCAGGAAGGCCGCGTCGCCGACCACGTGTGAGTCCGGGCGCAGGGCGTTGACCAGCATCATATCGATGTCCCCGGCCTCGAGCCCGGCGGCGTCGAGGGCCCCCTGGCCAGCCGCCACCGACATCTCCTGCGCGCTGTCCTCGGGACCCATCACCCGGCGGGCGACCGTCCCTCTGAACGGGTCTTTGAGATAGGGCGCGATCGCCTGGTCGTAGATGCTCGCGGTCTCGGGCTGAAAGTTCGCCCAGACCTTGGCCAGGGTCGCCTCGCGGGCGTTGGCGATCAGGTCGGGGTAGTGCTCCTCCCACCACCCGTTGGTCCGGACCTGGTCGGGAAAGTGAACCGCGATCGAACGCAGGGCACCACGAAAGGGCAGAGAAAACTGGGTTTTCGACTCGAGGGAATTCGATTTATGGTTGCTCACACGTCTCCTGTGGTCTGGGTGTCGATGCTGCGCACGCGGCCTCCAAAGGGGGCCAGCTCGCTCGGGTCGATGCGGATGTCGAGCACAAACGGCCCGCGGCCGGTCATGCCCCACTCGAGGGCGTCGAGCACCCCCTCCTCGTTGGAGACACACATGCCCTCGGCGCCCACCGAGCGCGCCATGGCCACAAAGTCGACCGTGGGGAAGTGCATGTCGGCCTCCGGGTAGCCCAGGGCGCGCAGGCCCTGATCGACCATGCCGTAGCGGGCGTCGTTGAGGACGATCCAGGTCACGTTCGCCTGGACCCGGGCCGCCGTGCTGATCTCATTTTGCATGAGGAAGGCCCCATCGCCGACGACCGCGACCGCCCGCAGGCCGGTGGCCGCCGCGGTTCCCAGGACCCCGGCGCTCACGTGCCCCATCGGACAAAACAGGCCCGACTGGCGGTAGCGCTTGGGCTCGCTGAAGCGCAGCAGGTTCGCGGTCCAAGCGAAGGAGTTGCCCGACTCGGACAAGACCACGCTCTTGCTGCCCTCCACCACCCGGCTCTGCAGGCACTGCATCAGATACTGGGGGCGCACCAGAGGCTCGGTCCGAGGCAGGATCAAGGCCGGAGCCCGGCGTGGGGCCACGGCCATCAGCGGTCGCTCGGCCTGTCCTCCAACCCCGACTTTCCCGCTCGCTTCGGGGGCCTCGACCCCGAGCGATGCCCCGGCTCGGCCGCTCCAGTCGGGCGCCGCCAACAGCTCGAAGACACTCGTCGCCTTCGCCCCTCGACGCCTCGGGAGGCGCTCGAGGATCGCCCCGAGGAATCCGTCGATCTCCGCCTGAATCATGAGCGTCTCGACCTCGGGAAAGGCCGCCCCGGGAACCTCGGGATCGATGTCGACATGGATGAACCCGCCCGGGGGCACCAGGCGGGTGTCGTAGGCCGAGCTGAGCTCACCCAGGCGGGTCCCGAGCACCAAGATCCGCTCGACCTCACACGCAGCGAGTCGCTGCGCGAGGTCCGTGTGCCCGCCGACCGCACCGCTGACCCCGAGGAAATGGGGGTCGTCCTCCGGGATCACACCCTTGCCCCGAGGTGTGCAGATCACCGGCGCTCCGGTCCGCGCCACCAGCTCTCGGACCCGCTTGGAGGCATGCCGCGCCCCCCAGCCGACCCAGATCGCAAACCGGTCAGCGAGCCGGTGAGTGGCCTCGGCGATGGTGCCCGCACTCGCGGCGACCTCCATCGCGGGGATCGTCTCGACGAAGCCGACCGGGCCGCGCGCGGCCTGGACATCCAGGGGCATGGCGATATGGGCGACGAAGCCCCGCGGATTGGCGAAGCCCCGGATCAGGGTTCGGAGCACACGCGGAAGCTCGGCCGGATCCTCGAGCGCCGTCGCGTAGTCGAACAACCCCCTGGGGGCGTACAAACCACCCGCCAATTGGTGACTGTTGCTCTCTTGAAGGGCGTATCCCCCCCGATGGCGCGCGGGTGTGTGGCCCGAAATGAGCAGCAGCTTGGCCCCCTCCCAGCGACCAGTGACCGCGCCCGTGAGCGCGTTGGTCAAGCCCGGTCCAGTGGTCGTAAACACGAGCGCCGGACTGTCCGCCGCCAGCGAAGCCTCGACCGCCGCGAACGCTGCCCCACTCTCGTGGCGGCAGTTCACGAGGCTCACCGGCGCCCGGGAGAGGGCGTCGTAAAAGGGTACGACAGCCCCTCCAATGACCCCATAGGCGTGGCGCATCCCCACCCCCCGCAGGGTCTCAATCAACACATCAGAGACCGTCTGAATGACCTCGGCTCGAGGCTTGGAACGAAGGAGTGGGCTCGGGAGCGCAGATGGGAGTCGTGACATGGCGGTCTCGCAGCAGTCCTATGAGTGGGGTGGGCGAGCAGGGGTCTATAGGAATCACCCCTGCTCCTTCTGTCATTCACTACCACGACCCTTGGGCTTCGCCATTCCAAATATGGATATTCCATCCTCAGCGAATGATTCCACCACCCATACAATTGCAACACCACTGTAAAACATGAAAACACCGCAGAATGGCCGTTCCACCACTTTCCATGGTGATCGAGGGTGGGCTCTCCGATCGGGCCAGATCTAGATTTACGTGGTCATTGGCGGCCAAGCTGCGTGGCCGGCTGCGCTCCATGAGCGCCCGGCGGCCCGTTTCGAATGTCAGTCGAGTGGCCGGCCGGCCAGAATTTGATGTATACATTCGCCCCACACAGCGGTCGCCCCTATTTCCCGGTTTGGCCTACCTATGTATACACGCGCAAACACCGGCCGGCCGGCGTGGCTCACGCATTCAGTGTACCGTTTAGGTCCATCTCGCGACCCGAGGTCGCGTTCAGACCTCGGCGAGCGCCATGCGCTGCGCTTCAATCGCCCAGTACACAGCTTCAGGCGTACTCGGACAAGCCAGGGCCACCGACTCGGGAGACTGCGCTGCAAACGCAGCAACCGCGTCTCGGAGCGCCTCCCGAGCCGCGATCGCCAACATGAGCGGTGGCTCGCCCACCGCCTTGCTACCTTTGACCACCATCGGCTCGGCCGCCATTGGTAGCAGCTCGACATGAAAGGTCTCCGGACACTCGGCCAGAGTGGGCAGCTTGTAGGTGGAGGCCCCCCGGGTCGCCAGCCGGCCCTCGTCGGTCCACACCAATTCCTCCGAGGTCAACCAACCGAGCCCCTGGAGAAAGCCACCCTCGATCTGTCCCCGGTCGATCTTGGGCGAGATCGAGTTGCCCACGTCATGGAGGATATCGACGCGGCGCAGGCTGTACTGACCCGTGAACCCATCGACTTGGACCTCGCACACGGCCGCCCCGTAGGTGAAGTAGTGAAAGGGTTTTCCGCGCCCAGCCTGTTCGTCGTAGTGGATCTCGGGGGTCCGGTAGTAGCCGGTGGCGAACAGAGAGACCCGCTCGAAGTAGGCCCTGGCCACCACCTGCTCGAAGCTCCGGCTGTGTTCGCCATCCAGAGCTCGGCCGAGCGCGGCGACCCGGCCATCGACGAAGCGCAGGTCCTCGGGCGCCACGCCCAGCTCTCGACCGGCGACCGCGGCCAAGCGCGCTTGAATCTCGGCACAGGCCAGCTCGACCGCGGCCCCGTTGAGATCCGAACCGCTCGACGCCGCCGTCGCCGAGGTGTTGGGGACCTTGTCCGTGCGCGTGGGCATGAGCCGGACACGCTCGAGGGGCACACCCAGGGCGTCCGCGGCGATCTGGAGCATCTTCGTGTGCAGGCCCTGACCCATCTCGGTCCCGCCGTGGTTCACCTGCACCGACCCGTCGCGATAGATCAATACGAGCGCGCCCGCTTGGTTCAAGAAGCTGGTCGTAAACGAGATCCCGAACTTGAGCGGGGTCATGGCCAGGCCGCGCTTCTCATGCGGGTTGCTCCGGTTGAAGACCTCGACCTCCGCGCGGCGGGCCTCGAGACCGGCCGACTCGCCGAGCCGATCCCAGATTCGTTGGATGCGGCCGGCGTCGCGAACCAGCTGGCCATAGTGGGTTCGATCGCCCTCCTTATAGAAGTTGCGCTGACGAACCTCGTGGGCGGGCCTGCGGATCGCCCGGGCGACCCGGTCGATGATCTCCTCGGCCACGACCATGCCCTGGGGTCCCCCAAACCCGCGAAAGGCGGTCTGGGAGGTCTTGTGGGTCGCCAACACCCGCCCACGTACACGCAGGTTGGGGGTCTTGTAGCAATTGTCGCAGTGGAACAGGGCCCGGAACAGGATCGGCTTGGAGAGATCGAGGGACCAGCCGCCGTCGCTGAACAGCTCGAGGTCGAGGGCCAAGAGCGCACCCTCGTCGTCGAAGCCGACCTCGTAGCGGGCCATGAAGGGGTGCCGCTTCCCGGTCAGCGTCATGTCGAGCTGACGGTCGAGACGCACCCGCACCGGTCGCCCGGTGACCCGGGCTCCGAGGGCCGCGATCGCGGCGACCGGATTGGCCTGGGACTCCTTGCCACCAAAGGCCCCGCCCATACGCAGGGACTGGCAGGTGACCGCGCTGCGAGGGCAGCCCAAGACCCGGGCCACGACCTCTTGGGTCTCACTCGGGTGCTGGGTCGAGCTGTGGATGAAGACCTCACCGGCCTCGTCCCAACACGCGAGCGCCGCTTGGGTCTCCAGGTAGAAGTGCTCTTGGCCGCCGATCTCGAGCGCGCCCGAGAGTCGATGAGGGGCCGAGGCCAGGGCCTCCAAAGGCTCACCCACGACGATCTGTAGGGGTTCACTCGAGAACGATTCCGCCGCGAGTGCCTGCGCCATGGTCACGATCGCGGGCAGTGGTTCATAGTCGATCTCGACCGCAGCCGCGCCCTCACGGGCGGCCTCGAGGGTCTCCCCCAGGACCCAGGCGACGGCTTGACCGTGGTGCCTGACCTCGGCGGGGAACAGGGGCTCATCGTGGACCACCGGGCCGATGCGCGCGTCGCCGGGCACATCCTCGAGGGTCAACACGTGGACGACCCCGGGGACGGCCAGGGCGGCGCGCCCATCGATGGCGCTCGGGTCGAGACGCGCGTGGGCGTGGGGAGAAAGCACCGGCCATGCGTGCAGCGCATCGGCGTAGCGCGGCAGCAGGTCGTCTGTGTACAGGGCCTCGCCGGTGACGTGCCCCTGTGCCGACTCGTGGGAGACCGACTTGCCGACCTGGCTCATGAGCGCTGCTCCGTGGGCAGGGTCTGTAGCGTCTGTAGCGTCTGTATCGCAGAGGGAGGTCGAGGGCCGATAGGGGCACCCGATCCCGTCGTCTCGGCGAGGAACTTCTCGAACAGCCGCCCGACCATCGCCCGCCGGTAGCGGGCGCTGCCCCGGTGGTCGTCCATGGGCGAGAAGGTCTGGCCCAGGAGCGGTGCCACGAGGGCCACGGTCTGCGCATTCCAGGGCCGGCCGAGGAGCGCGACCTCGGCATCGCGGGCCCGCAGGGGGGTGGCCGCGACCCCGCCGAAGGCCAGGCGAGCCCGCGTGATCGAGCCGTCCGCGTCGAGGTCGAGGGCGAAGCCGGCCGCGACCGTCGAGATGTCGTCGAGGACCCGTTTGCTGACCTTGTAAAAGCGAGCGAGGGTCGGCGCGCGACGAGGGATGCGGATTGCGACGATCAACTCGTCGACCGCGAGCACGGTCTGGCGGTAGCCGCTAAAAAACGCATCGAGGGCCACGCTCCGCCGACCCCGAGCTTTCGACGCCAAGATCAGCTCTGCGTCCAGAGCCAGGAGCACCGGCGGGGAGTCACCGATCGGGGACGCGTTGGCCAGGTTGCCGCCGAGCGTCGCTCGGTTCCGGATCAAGCGCGAAGAGAACAGGGGGAAGAGGGCATCCAAGAGCGGCAGCGCACCGGCGAGGCGGTGCTCGAGATCGCTGAGACTCACGCCCGCACCGATCTCGATCCAGTCGGCCTCGAAGGTCATGATCTGGAGCTCGGACACCGCCTCGAGGGCCAGAATTTTCGCCCAGCGTGCGCCACTTTGGTTGATCTGGACGACCACATCGGTTCCTCCGGCGACCACTTTGGTCTCGGGGTCTGCGGCCAATTCGGTGAGCGCCTCGTCGAGGCTCGTGGGTCGGAGCAGCGTCCGCAGATCGCCGGATCGGCGGAGTTGAAGGAGTCCCTCCGAAGCCAGGGTCGGCGGGGCCGTTCGCAGACGGGCCAAGAAACGGTCCGAGTCTTCGACCCCGGCCCCGGCGAGGCTCAGCATGGCGGCTTTGATCGGGCGGTAGCCCGTACACCGGCACAGGTTGCCCGCGAGGCTCTCCGGGTCCCAGTCCGGTCGATCGCTCCGGTAGTACTCCGCGAACATGCTGACCACGAAACCCGGCGTGCAGTAGCCACACTGGGACCCCCCCTCCGCGATCATCGCCTTCTGGACGGGGTGGAGCGCCCCCGGCTTCGGGCGGAGGCCCTCGACCGTGAGCAGCTCGCTGCCCAGAACCGAACCGACCAGGGTCAGGCAACTGTTGACAGGCACATATCGGGCCGCACGGTCGCCACGGACGCCCTTCACCTCGGCCGGAGGACGGACCAAGATGACCGCACAGGCCCCGCATTCCCCCTCGGCGCAGCCCTCCTTCGTGCCCACCAAAGCGCGCGCCCGAAGAAAATCCAGCACGCTCATATGCGGATCGACATCGGCGACGGAGAGCACCTTACCGTTGACGGTGAGCACGGCGGAATTCACCGGGGGATGCTAACAGGCGCGCCTACGCACCGTCCGAAGGACTTGGACGAGACCCCCCCACACGACTCAGAAGGCCTGTTTGAAACCCGCTCCAGGCCGTCCCGCGCGTCACGCGTAGAGCGCGAGATTGCCCCGTGGGGGCCCATCGAATTGTCACCGTCGCTCCTGGCCGCGACCCCTCCCGATCGCTTCCATTTTGGGCCACCGCTCCGTCGCTGTCCCCGATCTGCCTGGCGGCGTCGATTCAAACCGGCTTGGGCCGCGGCCAGGAGCGACGGCCTTGCACCCTCAGTCCCCCCTACGCACACTCTGCTCATGATCGACGCCCTGCGCCCTGCCTTACTTTGCACCTTGCCCTGTGTTCTCGCGCTCGGTTGTTTCGAGGATCCCAACGCGGTCAATGAGACCGATTCGAGCGACGACGAGGTCGGCCAGACCGAATCCGAGACCGACTCCGAGACCTCGTCCGGAACCGAGACCTCGACCGCCGAGACCGACTCCGAGACCTCGACCACCGAGACCTCGACCGCCGAGACCGGTGAACTCGGTCCCCAGATCGTCGAGAGTGTGCCCACCAACGGCGATCTCCAGGCGGGCATCAACGGCTACTTTTTCCTCACCTTCGACCGTCCAGTCTCCAGCGCGGACGCAACCGGAAAGATCCTCGCCAGCCAAGGCGACAGTGACCCGGTCGCGGTCGTGATCATGCCCTGTCCGAGCCTCGACCCGGCCTGCCTCGTCGGCCTCTACCCCGAGAGCTTCGGCGACCAAAACAGCCTCCCGGGCGACACCGACCACCAGATCATCGTCTCGGCTGCGTTCCCCGACCCAGACGGCCTGACTAACGAGACCGACCAAATCGTCGACTTCCGCACTTTCTTCTACGAGGAATCTTGGTACGACGACAACGCCGGCCTCGATGAACTCTGGGGCATCGCCTACGACCCGGTCAGCGAGTCGCTGTACCTCTCGGGCGATGGCGACGAGAATCCAGACGGGCCTGTGATCCGCCGCGTCCCCCTCCCCAACGGCTCCCCTCAGCCGGCCACCACCGCCGCCCTCCCGACCGCCGGATTCAGCGGACCCTACAGCTATGGCCTCGATCTCTACGGCAACAATCTCCTGGTCTCCATGTCCTACCCCTCGGCGGTCGCCCGCTACCAAATCAACGTCGGCGGCAACCTCAACCTCCAAGAGATCATCGACTCCCCCTCGCTGCCCCCCCCCTACGACAGCCTCGACGAGATCCAGTCGACCGCGCGTGCGGGAGACGGGCGCCTGTTTTTCGGGTTCGGGAACTTCTTCGGCGGACCCGACCGCCAGGGCATCGTTCAGCGCGATTCGGGGAACATCTGGGAGCTCTGGCAAGAGGGGGTCGGACTCTGGGACCAAAACGAGATCGGCATGACCGTCGCGGTCGGCATGATCGGGGGTGTCGAGTACCTCTTCGCCCACAACGAAGACATGATCTGGCAGTTCCGGCTCTCGGACGGATCCATGATTCAGAGCCATCGACTCGGGGACACGGTCTGGGATTCCCAGATGCAAATCGACAACATGGGTCGGCTGTGGTTCGGGTCGAACAACCATGGCCTCACCGCCTTCGAGGTCGGCGCCAACGACTTCACTGAGATCGCCTCTCGTGCGGGGCTCGATGCCGGATGCTTCGCCGTACGCAACGAGGGCACGACCAGCCATGTCTACTTCGGCCAGTTTCGCGACGACCCCGACATCGGCTACACACGCGTCGAGTTCTGATCCGCTCCTACTCCGAGAGCGCGTCGAGACGGGCCTGGATGCGCGCGCGTTCGAGCTCCCAGCCCTGGCCCGCCTCGAGGTCGGCCAGCGCCGACTCGAGGGCACGCCGAGCCTCCTCGCTCCGCCCTTGTGCCAGCTCCACCTCCGCGAGGACCTCGTG
>CAYVJQ010000090.1:0-5081 GCA_964451725.1 uncultured Nannocystaceae bacterium
TTTATCGGTGGACGCTCGACCACCATCTACCGGGTCGACATCGACGAGGCCGGGCAGGCTGGACCGCTCGAGGTGTTCGGGACCCTGCCCGTGGACGAAGCCGGCGAGGGCGCGCCCGATCCGGCGCCCCCCGATGACGGTAGTACGGAGACGGGTGAGGGAGGCGGGACCGACGGCGAAGAGAGTGGAGACGAGACCGGCGAAGACGAGACCGGCGGCGAGACCGGCGAACCCCACGAGGATCTCCACCTCGTCGATGGGCTGGGTGTCGACGCCTGCGGCAACGTCTACGTCGCCGAGTTCTACTCGCACGCTCTGTATCGATTCGGACCCGAGGGTGGCGAGGCCGAGCTGCTCGTCGGCTGGGAAGACAGCGAGTACGGCCACGGCCTCGAGTGGGGATCGGGCTTGGGCGAGTGGAACAGCCGGGCCCTGTACCTGCCGCAGCCCTACAACGACCACGCGGTGATCGAGGTCGACCTCGGCGTCCCCGCCAAGCAGCGGCCCTTTCCCTAACAGCCCGGGGACTCGAGGGGCGGGCCGTCACACCAGTCCCAAGCACATTCATCCCACTGGCCGCCGCCCCAGTCCTCGGGCGGCGGAACAGGCTCTCCACAGACTGCCCCACGATGCAGTGGTCCGAGCGACTCGCTCTCCCCGCTCCCCACTCCCCACTCGGATGAACCCCAGTTCGAGGGCGTCGCACTCGTCCGAGAACCGGACCCACCACTGGCTGGCGAAGCCTGAGTCAGGGGTGGAGCTGACGCCCTCGGGCACCGACAAGGTGAGTGCCCCCGAGCCGCTCATCTCCCACTCCAGCTCCCAGGACTCGTTAAACCCGCCACAGGAACTGTCCCGCTCCACTTCCACACGATGATCTTCGTAAAATGTGTACCGGGTGACGGAGCCCGAGTCGATCCCGCTGGTCGTTCGATCCGAGTACACATCGAAAATCCATGCCGGCGGATCCTCGTCCTCCTCGATCCGATGACACCCGATCGAGAGGCTCATCAAGGCGATGGTTGCGCCGATTTGGAGGATAGTTTTCATGGGAGCGGCGCTCCAACCCGGATGTAGGCACCTGCCGAGGGCTGTCCCTGGTCGGACAACAAGAATAGCATGTAGTAGCCCGGTGGAGCGATGTGCCTAGCAGTCCGTGGTGAAACCCATCGCGTCGCTTCGCGCAGGATTTTTTGTCGAGGGCGAGGCGCTGAAACGCCGCTGTACCGGGCGTACTGCAAGTTTCGGCAACGCGGCCCTCGGCGGAAGGGCCAAGCGAGGCGTCGTGAGGGGTTTTGCCACGGGCTGCTAGTCCTTGATCAAGGACTAGCGGACCCCTGCACCAAGGGAAGACGTAAAAGCGCCAGCCCTGGCATCCATAATCGAAGGCTCTCCTAATTTGAGGCCTCGACCTGACCCTCGAATCTTTGAGCGCAGGTATGTCTTCAAAAATGAACGACTTGAGACGAGTGCAGGAACGACTTCAATTGCATAATCTTCAGATTGGTAAAACTGTTGCCGCTCATGGTTGAAATTGAACGTTCCCATTGCCGTCGCCACCGCAACAGACGCGGATGCATCCACAGACACCGATTCACCTTCTATCAGAGAAAACATTGCATTTTCAATGCACATTATTCGATGAATCGTATATACGTTGGCCATCGGATTCCCCTCAAGGAGCGACAGAATGGCCTGAAGCTTATCGGGCGATGCATTTTGGAGGGCGAGCTGAACTTCAAAGGGGTTCTCGTATACATTGCGAGAGACCTGATAGGTCAAGGAATAGACCGAGTCATAACTCATATTGGCCGTAGCACTCCCAAACAAAAAAAATGCACCTGTGCTCACCGCCCTATCGCGATTGGTGTAGATATGACCACGAAGCGTCTCTGGATGCCGTGGAGCCAGAGACACCTCTTCCAGGGAGATGTACCCATGATACGTAAAGGTGTCATCGTAATTTCGTGTAGCGACAATCACGGAACCCAAACGGCGTTCAACATCCACCATTGAGACAATGTCCTGCCAGCCTTTACCCGAAGCACCTAGGGACTCGATGGCTAAACCCATGTCGTCAAGGGACGCATTATTTTGATCGTCTCCAGCAATCGTGAATGATGGGCGCATAATTTCCTGAGTGATGTAGCCTGATCTGATCAGGGTTGACTCTCCGTCAGAACTGACTTTCACTGTGAACTCCTGACCACGCGAAACAGTGGGAAACACGATCTTTCGCTGTTCATAAGCTGGGACAACTTGCGATTTATAGTATTTGGATCGCCTTCTTCTGGTTACGGTGACAGAAACGACTTGTTCCTCGCTGCTCTCGTTTGTTGCAGTGACGACGAGGCGTGCAGACAGAATACTTGATGCGAGAACCATCGAACTGAAGAGTGGCACACGCCAATACTATGTGAAAAAGTCACATCTGGCCACAGAGGGTGTGGGCGCTTTGGACCGGCTGGCCGGCCCTTGATCAAGCGCTGAAAACCCGCAGAGACAGGGGACTCACCTGAGGAGCTCAGCGTACGAGGGGTTGCGACACCTCCACCGCACGCGGCAAGGAGCTCTTCAGGTGAACCGAATTCTACTCCAACGACTACGAGCTGAAAGTACAAAATCGACCGCCGCCTCGGACAGGCCCAGGGTGGTACGGCCCCCCCGATTCCGGCCCTGAGTTTCGCGCCCAGCGAGCCCGATACGGGATCTCAAGCCGAACACGAGCCATTTCCTGCGGTGGCATCGGTGCCATTCACAACCTCGCCCGTTCTCTCGGGCTCGCCAACACCATCGACAAAGGGCTGTCCTTGCTCAGTCAGTATCGCCCCTATCACGAGTCCGACCATGTCTCGGCGCGAAATTACCCGGCCTCAGGGTCGGCCTGTGTAGACGGCTCCGACCCGCACCCCGCCGCTGAGAAAATCGACGATCGTCCCCGATAGCGCGCTGCAGCCATCCTTGTCGCAGACCACCTTGGCACCCCGGTGAGGCGCGAACGCGGCTCCCCCCGTATCCACCAGCGGCTCGACCTCACTCTCGAGGCTGTCCAGATCGAGGTCGGCGTCGGCGACCCAGGTCAGCGCGCCACTCTCGGCCAGACCTTCGAGCGAGGCCCACCGGTTTTTGGTGGGGTCTCGGAGCACGGTCATAAGGTGCATGAAATCGCCGGAGTCGTCCCTGACGACCATGAGCTCGAGCCCGGTGGTGCCCAGCGCGAGGGTGTCACCGCAGACGTGATCGAAGCAGCGACCGGCGAGCCGGGGGTCGAGCTTGCCGGCCGGGGGCTTGGGCGCGTCGAATTCGACATAGGCGAACTCGATGGCCGCGCTCGCGGGCTCGATCGGGGTCCAGCTCCGGCGTGCCTGCCGGGCCTCGAGCCACTTGCGCCCTGCCTCCTCGAGCTCCAGGGGCGTGGGTTTCTCTTCGTCCTCGGGTGGGTAGGAGGCCGGAACCCGCGCCAGCTTGGGGGTGTCACTCCACTCGAGGCGGAGGTAGGGCGAGCCCGGATCCGGGTCGACCACAGCGTGGTTGTCGGGATAGGCGATCCACAGCCCGACCCCCCGTACATCGTCGAGTTTGGCCAGCGTGACGGCGACGGGCGGCTTGCCCTGTTTGGGGGCCTCGGCCAGGTCGAGAGCCATGAGCGCGCCCTCGACCGTGAACACAACGAGCCCGCTGCGCGAGTCGTAGAGCGAATTCAGGGTCGCCTCGGTCCCCAGGTCCCGACTCCATCCACCGCGGGTCGCCTCGAGGCGCAGACCCTTGGGTGTCGACGTCAAGGCCACGGCGGCGCCCTTGGCCTTGGCCTTGGCCTTGGCTTCAGCGAGCAGGCTCCCCGGCACCGGGCTGGCCCATGCGCTGCCTGGGACCACGCGCCGAGACCAGTCGCCGACTTCCGCCGAGGTCGGCGACGCACCCGTGTCCGTGTCTTCGCCCGTGCCCGAGTCTTCGCCCGTGTCCGTGTCTTCGCCCGTGCCCGTGTCTTCGCCCGTGCCCGTGCCCGTCTCTTCGCCCTTGCCCGTCTCGGTGTCAGCGCCCGCTTTCACATCGGCGCCCGACTTCGCGTCGGCATTCGGCTTCGCGCCGGCATCCAATTTCGCGTCTCTCTTGTCCACGCTGCTCTCGCTGGGGGTGCAAGCCAGGGTCGTCATCAACGCTGCGCCAACGAGGGGGAGCACGAGAGAAGAGAGAGAGGGTCGCATCGCTGCATCCTCCATTTGTGCGCCCCTGGGTGCAACCGGAATTGCCCCCGACCGCAGCCTCCCGCCCGTGGGTGTATGGTCGGGGGATGGCGAGCGCGACGACCCCCTCGCTTCTCTATCGGGCCCTGCGCCTGATCGCACGCGGGGTCCTGGGCAGCTTCTATCGCCACATCGAGGTCACGGGGCTCGAGCACATCGATCCCACTGTGCCGACGATCTTGGCCTCCACCCACCCCAACTCGATCGTCGATCCTCTGTTGGTGGGCCTCTCGGAGCACCGTCAGGTCACCTTCTGTGCTCGAGACGGCCTGTTTCGAGTCCCTGTATTCGGGACCCTGCTCCGGGCGGTGGGCGCCGTGCCGATCCGCCGACGCAGCGACCACGCCGGCGCGGTCGACAACAGCCAGGCCTTCGCCGAGTGCCGCGCTGTGCTTGCACGCGCGGGCGTGATCTCGATTTTCCCTGAAGGCAAGACCCACGCCCGCATGCGGGTCGAGCCGGTCAAGACCGGCATCTCGCGTATCGCCATCGATGCGGTCGACGAGGCCGGCGGCCCCGAGCGCCTGCACATCATCCCGATCGGCCTCAACTACCTGGTCCGCGAGGCTTTCCGCAGCGACGTCCATGTCGCCTTTGGCCCGCCCATCGTGGTCGTGTCCTCCAACTCCGACACCCAAACCGAGGCCGACGCCCGTGAGCGAGTCCGGGCCCTCACCGAGCGCGTCGGTGCGGGCATGCGGGCACTCGCGGTCCACGTCGAGCGCGAGGAGGACGAGCGCCTCATCGCCCAGGTGACCGCGATCGTGGTCGGCATTCGCAATGAAGAGGGGCTCGACAGCGAGGGTCAGTCCCCGGCCGAGCGCACGGCCCTGGTCC
>CAYVJQ010000090.1:5181-15814 GCA_964451725.1 uncultured Nannocystaceae bacterium
GAAGAGGGGCTCGACAGCGAGGGTCAGTCCCCGGCCGAGCGCACGGCCCTGGTCCGCCGGATCATCGACGCCTACCGCTGGCTCGAGACTGAAGATCCGATTCGCTGCGCCCGCCTGCGCGAGCGCGTGGTCCACTACATCGACGAGCGCCGGCACCTGGGCGTGGGCGATCGACACAGGGCGCTCCAAAAGCGGGGCGAGCGATGCCTGGGCCGGGAAGACCGCTCCATCCTCGGTCCCCTGGGCCTGATCCTGGGCGCGCCTCTGGGGCTCGCGGGTATCACCGCCGCGCTCTTGCCCTACCTGGTGCTACGCCTGATCTTGCTCCTGGGCCGACCCAGCACCTACCGGATCGCCCTGACCAAGCTCCTCGGTGGGATCGCCCTGTTTGGAGCCTGGTTCGCGCTCTTGACCTGGGCGACCCTGGAGCTCGCGGGGTTCTGGCCGGCCCTGGGGCTCGGCCTCGCCCTCCCGCCCCTGACGGTGTTTGCACACCGCTACGCCATCGACCTACGCCTGTATCGCTTCGGCCTGCGCAGCAACCTCAAGCGCCTGCGGGAGCGCCGTCGCTTCGCCCGCATGAGCCACACACGCCGTCGCCTGACCCGCGAGCTCACCGTGCTCCGGACCCAGTACCTCGCTCAGAGCGAGCAGTCGGCGTAGAAGTCTGCCGGTAGGCCCCCGGCCCAGGGCGAGGGCTCGGTGTTGAAGGGGTGAGCCTGGAAGAAGCGCCACACGTCGGCTCCGGTCCCCTGTGGCGGGAGCACGTGGCCGCCTCCGTGGTCGCACATGAACGCGAAGTTTCCGTTGTCCTGGAGCTGGCCATGCCAGGCCACGCTGAGCTCCTGAAAATTCACGGAGGGCCCAAACACGTCGCCTGGCCCCCCGTGGACGATCATCGCCGCAAAGTGGTTGTTCGGGTCTTCAAAAGCCGGCTCGTCGTACACGCCCCCCGAGTAGGTCGTGACGCTGGCGATGTAGCGCGAGCGCGCCATGGCGAAGGCCGCGGTCTGCAGCCCGCCCGCCGACATACCCACGCTGTGGATCCGACCCGGGTCGATGCCCCGCTCCTGGATCGCGCAGGCGACGAGCTCGTCGGCGACCATCATGTCGTCCTGGCGCGGGTCGCCGGTGACCGCAAACCAGGGATACTCGCCCACGTCCGCCGCCGGATAGGGCGCGACCACCATGCCCCCCTGCTCGATGATCTCCTCGATCACCGGCGTGCCGAGGCCGAAGATCGCCTCTTCGGGCGCCGAGGTGTAGGCGTGCCAATAGATCACCAGGGGGCCCCCCGTGTGCTCTCCGTCTTCGCTGGCCCACACCTTCACCGTACGCGTGTCGATGCCCGCGGGGCTGACCTGGACGTTCCCGGGTCCGAAGCTCGGGCAGGCCCCCGTGGGCTCGGGCAGGGCCGCGGGGACGCTCGAGTCGTGCCCAGTCTCGGTTCCCGTGTCGGCGGTCTCGGTCCCGGTCTCGCCGGTCTCGCCGGTCTCGCCGGTCTCTGCGGTCTCGGTTCCCGTGTCGGCAGCCTCGCCCGCCTCGCCGGCCTCACTCTCGCTCTCTGGATCATCGGTGCAGGCGAGGGGAGCCGCGCCCGCGGCCAGGCACAGGAGGAGGCTCGAGCGGAGAACAAAAGCAGAGGTCGTCGGCATGGTCGACACGCAGCATACCCGCCCGTGGGCAACTCCGGCGAGCGCCCGGAGCCGCCGGCCGACCGCCGCCGGCCGACCGCCGCCGGCCGACCAGCGCCCGCCGCGAGCTTTGCCCCTCAGTCGTGGGTCTTGGCGGAGCCCGCCACCAAGCGCTCGATCTGTGCCAGCTCTCCGGCCGTCAGCGGGCGCCAGCGACCCACGGGAAGATCGAGGGAGACGTTCATGATCCGCACCCGCTCGAGCTTGGTGACCGCGTAGCCGAGGTGGCTACACATCCGTCGGATCTGTCGGTTGAGGCCCTGCGTCAGCACGATCTCGAACACGAATTTCCCGCGTTGCCGGAGCGCACAGGGGGCCGTGACCGTGTCCAAGATCGGCACCCCGGCCCCCATGGCGGCGAGAAAGCGAGGGCTGATCGGGCGGTCGACGGTGACCACGTACTCCTTCTCGTGGTTGTTCCGGGCCCGGAGGATCTTGTTGACGATGTCGCCGTCGTTGGTCAGGAAGATCAGGCCCTGGCTGGGCTTGTCGAGCCGACCGATAGGAAAGATCCGGGTCGGGTAGTCGATCGCGTCGACTATGTTTCCGGGCTGGGTGGTGTCGGTGGTGCACACCACCCCCACAGGCTTGTTGTAGGCCAGGTAGACCCGCGCCTCTTCGGGCGGACGCACGGGCCGGCCGTCGACGCAGACCCGGTCTCCAGGTCCGATCTTCACGCCGATCTCGGGGACCACCCCGTTGAGGGTCACCCGACCCGCGGCGATCAACTTGTCGGCGGCGCGCCGGGAGCAGTAGCCGACCTCGCTGAGGTATTTGTTGATCCGGGTGCTGGGCGAGTCGCTCATGCTGCTCCCTCCTGGTTTTCTCCCCCCTGGTTTTCTCCCCCCTTGCCCTCTCCCCCCTTGCCCTCTCCCTCGGGCTTGGGGATCGCAGTCAACAGCAACACCAGGGCCAGCAACGCCGCACCCACAGCCAGGGCCATCCGGGTCAAGGCCTGGCCTCGGGTCGGCAGGTCGAAGGTGTCGAGCATGATCACCGGCGCGGTGACCTGGCCCACTCGCTCACCGCCCTGGACCGCGAACAGGGCCTCCCCGATCTCCGGGGAGACGGGCGCGAGACGACCGCGCAAGACTTGGAGGTCGGGCAGCTCCAGGCGCTCTGGGTCGACCCGGGCGACCACCAGCACCCCCCCCCGATCGGCGACCGTCGCGTCTTGGGTCCCAAGCAGGGGCAGGAGCACGGCCTGCGCTCGCTCGTTCTGGTCGGGGCGCTGGCCGCTGGCCACCGCGTACTCGTCGACCACCCACTCCTGGCGCAGGTAGCCACGCAGCGCGACGTAGTCCCCCTCCGTACCCGCATCGAGGGCCAGCGGGGCCTCGCGCAGATCGTGCACCGAGAGCCCCGCCTCGTCACCCGTGACCCGCAGGAGCTCGGGAACCTCGGGGCTCATGCCCGTGGCCATGGCCGCGAGCGCCGCCCCGAGCACGGCCTGCCCCCGGTGCTCCGTGGCTGTGTAGAGAATCGGCAGGGTGCACAGGGCCGCCAAGATCGGTCCCCCCCACATGGCGAGTGTCCCCCCCAGCGCTCCAGTCACCGCGTCCACGGACCACAACAGGGGGATCGCCAAGGCGGCGAGGAGGGCGAAGGCTCGCAGCAGCACCGGGCGGAGCCTACCCCACACCGGAGATCGACTTCAGCGCCCCATCCCCGGACCGCTCCACGGCCCTGATATGCTCGACCCGGTGCCCCCAGACGCCCCCCCGAGCCCCGCGCTGCCCCCTCCCGGCCCGCGCAGAGATCCGTCGCCTCCCCCGGACCGGGCGGTTCGTCGATGGCTGAGCCGCGGAAGCTCGCCCAGACCCGGGGTCTCGCTCGGCGCTCTGGCCTCGATCGTACTCGTACTCGTGCTCATCCCGGGCCTGGGCTGCGGGGTCCGCAAGGGCGCCCCCGAGTGGATCCCCAACGACGCCGCCGTGATCCGCTGCACCGTGTCCGGGCCCAACCTCCAGCTTCCCAAGCTCCTCGACGAGCTGCCCACCCCCAAGATCCCGACCGGCCTGCTCGCCCGAAGCATGGATCCCATCGCCCTCGACCAGCTCGGTTTCGAGCGTGATCGACCCGTGTGCGCGAGCTTGGTCAGCCCCCCGGCCAGCGAGATCGAGCGGGCCTCGGAGGCCATCGCCGAGCTCGAGGAGGTCCGCCGGGAGGTCGGCCGGAAGGTCCGGGAGCTGGGCTCGTGCCGCTGCACCTACGCGGCCGCCATCGACGCGAGCGGGCTCGTGTCTGGATGCGTGACCCAGGCCACCGACCCGAACTGCGTCGCCCAGAGCGACAAAGTCCGGGAGCTGGCGACCATCCTCGAGCCGCTCTACGACCAGCTCGGGCGCACCGAGGTCCCGCGTATCCACTGGCGCCTCGCCGGTCGCAACGATCGACCGGGCCGGTTCGCCGTCCTCCACGACAGACTGATCTCCAGGCACCCAGGCGGCTCCGAGGTGTTCCTGGCCAAGACCCCCCTGCCGCCGCGCCACGGCACCAAGCTGATCGCCAAGCTCCTGACCCTCGAGGGGGTCGTCGCCGTGGTCCGCCAAGACAGCGGCCGGGCGCTCTTGATCGTCCGTGAACTCGACGCTCAGCTGATCTTGGATCACTTCGCGTACCCCGACTGGGGCACACATGTCCCCGCCCACATCTACGCGCTCTTGCCCTACCTGGACGACGCCCAGATCCCCCGCTACCTGGAGGCCCTGACAGCTCCCAGCGATCCGCGAAAGACCATGCTCGCGCCCACGAAGGGCTACCTCATCGAGCTCGATCACGCCGGCCTCGAGCGTGTCGACCAAGCCACGCTCGTCGCTGCGAACTTCGCCCAGTTCCAGTACGACGAGGCCCGGGAGCGCCGGGTCCTGCCCACGGCGCTGGTCGATCGCATCGCGGTTCAGGTCCCCTTCGGCACCGAGGGCACGGCCTTGCACCTGCGTCTGCGCCTGACCGAGGACGGCCGACGCTGGCTCGACGGGGTCGACGGGCTCGAGCTCCGGGATGCCCTGAGCACCCTGGCTCAACTCGAACACGAGCCCAGCTTCCAAGCCGCGCGCACGGGCACCGAAGATCTGTTCCTGCTCCGCGGCCGGTCGATCGAGCAGCTGCTGTTCGCCGGCCCGAGCGCCCTCCCCCAGGTCCTCGCCGCGATCGAGGCGGCCAGCCCCGGCAGCCTCGAGGGCGAGGCCGACGACTTCGAGGTCGCCCTGCCCTCGGGTTCCCTCCCCGGTGGATTCCCGAGCCGACCGGGCAGCGCCCTGATCCGCGAGCGCCTGTCCCTCTACCCCCACACCCTCGAGGGTCGCCGCGTCGACCGAGGCCGGGTGCTCGCGCTCGAGCTCGAGCGCCGCTGACCGCGGGTCTGTCCACACTCGGCTCGAGTCGCGCGTGTTGGTTTGGGGCCGGAAACACGTTCTTGCGCGGCGCAACGACACCTACGGCGGCCACAAACAAAAATGTTCCGACATCCCAATGGAACCTACGCTGGCGGTTACTACCCCTGTAGATTGGGCCCGATAGATCGGGCCTGGTCCCGGAAGGTCTCTCCTGATGCACGTCGACGACCCCCAGGACGCCCCACTCGACAGCGCCATCGTGTCGACCGTGCTCACACCGAGACGAGTGCGCACGAAGCTCTCTCCGTCCAGTGAAGAGCTGCCCGAGAAGCTGGTCGCAGCCGCGATCCGACGGCGCCTGTTTCCGGCCGCCGCCGTCCCTGAAGAGCAACCTGGAACCGCCTCGCAGATCGGTCGTTTCGCCGTGCTGCGCAAGCTCGGCGAGGGTGGCATGGGGGTCGTGTTCGCGGGCTACGACGATCGCCTCGAGCGCAAAGTCGCGATCAAACTGATCCGCTCCTCCCGCCACGAACAGGCCGGCCTACGCCTCGAGCGTGAGGCCCAGGCCCTCGCCCGCCTGTCCCACCCCAACGTCGTCCAGGTCCACGAGATCGGCGTCTACCAAGGCTCGATCTTCGTCGCCATGGAGTTCATCGCCGGCCGCACGCTCCGGGCCTGGAAGCGCGACACCAGCGACTGGCGGGAGATCTTGGCCGTGCTCATTCAGGCCGGGCGGGGCCTCCAGGCGGCCCACGCCGCGGGCCTCGTGCACCGGGACTTCAAGCCCGACAACGTCATGATCGGTGACGACGCCCGGGTCCGCGTGCTCGACTTCGGCCTCGCCCGCGGCACGACCATGGACGAGGACCGGGTCTGCGAGCCGCCACCGTCTTCGACCCCTGCCGAAATTTCAGAGCCCGAATTCGAGCTCCCACAGGTCCTCGAGCACGCCGCCCCCGATCCCCCCGGCTCACCGGCCGACTCCCCGGCCGACTCCCCCCTCATCATGCCCCCCACCATCGACGGTCCCGAGGACCTCGACGAGACGCTCGGCTCCGGCTGGGTCAGGGGCCTGCGCAGCGCCCTTCAGGACGACCTCACCGTTCAGGGCACGGTCATGGGCACGCCCGCCTACATGTCTCCTGAGCAGCACGACGGCCAGATCTGCGACGCCCTGAGCGACCAGTTCGCGTTTTGTGTGACCGCCTTCGAGTGCCTGTTTGGGAACCGGCCGTTCGTCGGCGCGACCATGACCCAGCTGCACGAGGCCGTGTGTGGTGGGCATCACCGGGACATCCCTCCCCGCTCCGAGGTCCCGCGCCCCATCCAAGAGGCGATCCTCCGCGGCCTCAGCGTCGATCCCAAACGCCGGTGGCCCGACATGGAGGCGCTCCTCGAGGTCTTCGAGGAGGCCCGCGCCCCCGCCCGAAGCCGGCTGTGGACCGCCCTCGGAGCCGGCCTGCTGGGTGCGGTGGTCAGCGCGAGCGTGGCGATCGCGGCCACGGACAGCGACCCCGCCCCCCTGTGCACAGACCAGAGCGCCGCGCTCGACGACAGTTGGGGCCCCTCGGCGCACGCCGACTTGGAGCGGGCCTTCGGCGCCAGCGGCCTGCCCTTCGCCGCCGCGAGCTTGCGCGAGGCCGAGCTCACCCTCGACGCCTGGGCCCACGGATGGCTCGCGCTCCAGCACCAGGCCTGCGTCGCCACACACATCGAGCACCGCCAGTCCCCCGCCATCCTCGACCGGCAAAACGCCTGCCTCGAGCGCCAACAGCGGGCCTTCAGCGTGATCGTCGAGCAGCTCAGCGTGACTGGCGACCACGTCGTGATCGCCACCCCCACGCTGCTCGCGGAGCTCCCCAATCCAGATCGCTGCACCCCCAGCCGGCTCGCCGATCCCCACCCCCTGCCCGCCGACCCAGACGCGCGCAAGCAGATCTTCAGCCAGTTCCAGGCCCTGGCCCGAGCCCGCGCGCTCATGGCCGTCGGCGACTTCGAGGCCGCCGACAAACTCGTGGCCGGCGGCCGCGAGCTCGTCGAGCGAGCCGAACACCTGCCCCTGACCCTGGAGGCCGAGCTCGTCGCCGCCGAGCGCCAGCTCTACGCCGAGCAGCTCGACGACGGGCTCGAAGCCCTGATCGCCACCGCCCGCACGGCCGAGGCCAACCAGCTCGACGAGCTCGCCGCCGACGCCCGGTTGCGAGCCGCCCGCGAGGCGGCGGGTGAGTGGGCCCAGCCCACGCTCGAGCGTTGGATCGTCGACGATGCCGCCGCCGCCATCGCCCGCCTGGCCGTCACCAACGACCCTCGCGCGATCCAGCTCGCCGTTGCCCAGGGCCTGCTGCTCGACGGAGAGGGGCGACACGGCGAGGCCCTCGAACACTTTGAGGCCGCCCGCGCCCAGGCTGCCCGCGCCGGCCTCCACCCCGAGGCCGAGGCCCTCCGCCTCCACCTCGCCAACTCGGCCGCCGCGCTCGGCGACTACGGACAGGCCGAGCGCGAGTACACACTCGCCCGTCAGACCGCCGTCGAGCGCTGGGGCCCCGAGTCACCCCGGGTCGCCGACATCGACTACGACCTCGCCCTGGTCGAGCTCGACCAGGGCAACTTCGACGCCGCCCGCAGCAGGCTCGACGCCGCCGATCTCCACTATCGCCGCGCCCACGGCCCCGGCTCCCTGCCCGTCGCCCAGGTCCAGTTCACCCGGGCCAAACTCGCCATAGCCGAGGGCGAGCCCGACTCCGCCCTGCTCTACGCCGAGCAGGCCCTGGTCAGCTACAGGCGCGAGCTCGGCCCAGACCACGATCAGACCGGCGACGTCCACAGCGCCCTGGGCGTGCTGAGCTTCTATGGTGGCGACTATCCCAGCGCCCTGCGCTCGTTCGAGAACAGCGCCCGGATCTACGCCGACGCCCTCGGCCCAGACCACGAGCGCCTCGCCCTCGCGCTCGCCAACTCGGGCGACGCCCTGCTCGCCCTCGGCCGCGGCGACGAGGCCCTCGACGCCTACTCCCGCGCGCTCGCCATCCTCGAGCGCAGCCTGTCGCTGGACCACCCCCTCGCCGCCCTGCCCCTCGAGGGCCGTGGCCTCGCCGCCCTCGCCGAGGGCGACTTCAGCGACGCCATCCCCGATCTCGAGCGTGCCCTGGCCCTGTGGGAGCGCGACGGGGGCGAGCCCCACGAGCTCGCCAGGACCCGTTTTGGCCTCGCCCAGGCCCGCTATGGGCTCGATCCCGACGACCCGACGGTCGACGGCCTGGCCGGCGCGGCCGAGGCCGCCTTCCTGGCCCTCGAGGTCCCGGCCCGCGCGGCAGAGATCGCTGCTTGGCGCGAGCGACCCTAGCTGCCCCAGCTGCCCCAGCTGCCGACCCGTCGGCGGCGAACAATTTGCGACGCTCGCTCGGCCCCCGGCGAGCGTCATGGACACACCGTCTCCAGTTCGCAATCATCGAGCCCGTGCGCGACCACGCGAGCTCCGCTAGAGACCCCTCCCCCTCCTGAAACGAGCCCTCTCTCCATGTCCGACACCACCATCAACTGCGCCGAAACCATCGCCATCTTTGCCGCCATCCAGCACGGCAGCGTCGTCCTGACCTACAGCACCCCCTCGCAAAGCGGCTCACTCACCGACACCTTCATCGGCCTCTACGACGAGAACTGCCCGTTCAGCTCGGTCACCCTCAACGTCGAGCCCGGCGACGGCGCCGCGGAGGTCACGGTCCAACCGACGACCAGCGGCGACGTCTGGGAGACCTGGGCCACCAAGACCTGGACCCTCACCACCAGCTCGAGCGCGAGCGAGACCCACACCATCTCGGTCGAGGGCTTCGACTCCTCCGGCGGGTCCCTCGGCACCGCGTCTTTCAGCCTCGTCATCAACGCCTCGGCCGCCAGCAGCAACCCGTCCACGGCGATCGGCAAGCTCGAGGCCAGGGTCGTCTCGAGCACGCTCCAGATCATCGACCTCGGCACCGGATCGCCGGTCAGCTCGCCCCTCATCTACAACCTCGGCACCGACAACGGCTCCGCCTCGCTCACGCTCATCATGACCAGCGACTCGACCTGCGAGGCCGTCGTCAGCACCGACAGCGTCGCCGATTGGACCAACAAGAGCAGCTCGACCTTCTCGATCCCGGCCGTCAACGAGGAGATCGACCACCAGTTCGGCATCACGGCCTTCAACGCGGCCGGGACCCCGTTCACCCACGACCCGATCTTCAAGATCAAGCGCAAGACCGGCACCGGGCTCTGCTGACCCCGTCCCAAGCCGTCCGCGGGCCCGCGTGAGGATCTAGCGACACCGACCGACAGGCCATCCGGGTCCCCCCCCCGATGGCCTGTCGGCGTACTCGGTGGCCCACCGCCACTGAGGGCCCTCACTCCGAACTCCCCCACTCCGAGGCCCACCGCCACTCAGGGCCCACCGCCACTCAGGGGCCCGCGCCACTGGCCGAACACGGCGTGGGCCAAGGCCGCCGCGCCGTCGGCGTTCGCAACCCGATCGGCGGGGATCCGCCCATCCAAGATCAACATCGCCAAGCCGTGGGTCAGCGACCAGGCCGCGACCGCGGCGAGCTCGGGATCCTCGCCTGGTCCAACCAACCCGGCCGCGCACTCGAGCAGCAGCCCGAAGGCCCCCCCCGAGATCTGTTCCAGATCCGCCTGGATAGGACCGAGCTCGACCGAAAACATGACCCGATGGTGGACCGGGTGTTCGAAGGCGAAGCGAACGTAGGCCGCCCCGTAGGCGTCGAGGCGCGACTTGGGATCTTCGACCTCGTCGATGGCCGCCCGGCCCGCGGCGGTCAGCCACTGGAAACCCTGGGTGGCGATCGCCATGAGCAGCGCCCGCTTGTCCTCGAAGTGGCGGTAGGGGGCCGCGTGGCTCACCCCCACCCGGCGCGCACACTCGCGGAGACTGAGACTCGGGAGCCCAGACTCAGCGATCGCCGCGACCGCCGCGTCGAGCAGGGCAGAGCGGAGATCGCCGTGGTGGTAGGGGGTCTTGCTGGTCCGTAAACGGGCGATGAGACGATTGTGCACGTCAATGTTGACAACGACAACACATCCCCTATGTTGCTGCTGTCAACAAAGATGACAGCGGCAACATTGTCGCGTCGAGACTCCCCACACCTCCATGTCGATCTCCAACAAACGCCTCACCGTCTCTCCTCACCACCACGCCGTCGTGTTCCTGGTCGGCATGCGGGTCAACAAATGGTGGATGTTGCCGATTCTCTGGGGGGTCGGCGCGTCCATGGCTCGCATGGTTCGGGAGCTCTGCGCCGACCCCGACTCGGGCCTGCTCAACTACGAGTCCTACAGCGGGCGCACGACCCTCATGATCCAGTACTGGCGCTCCGAGGAGGCGCTCCTGGCCTACGCCAAAAACAAGAGCCAGGCCCACGCCCCAGCCTGGCGCCAGTGGATCCAGCGCTGGGGGCTCGGCGGCGCGGTCGGGATTTGGCACGAGACCTACCGGATCGAACCGGGCAACTACGAGTGTGTCTACCACCACATGCCCCGCTTCGGCCTGGGCGCGGCCGTGCCCAGGATCCCGGCCACGGGCGCCCTCAAGACCGCGGCCGGGCGGCTGCGAGC
>CAYVJQ010000090.1:15914-28869 GCA_964451725.1 uncultured Nannocystaceae bacterium
GTGACTACGGGCACCGGTGGGCCAACTACGACAGCGAGAACCCGGAGGACCCACACTCACGCCTGGGAACGGAGACCTACCGGGTCTACATGGAGGCCAAGAAAGCGGCCCACCCGGACGTATTTGTCGATCGCCACGAGCGCCTGCCCCCGGCTCCCGCGCCCGGGCTCTCCGGCTTCGAGGATGACCAGTGGGGTGAGGAGCTCGCCGCCGACCCCAGCCAGGCCGCCCTCACCTACCTGCGCACCGAATGTCAGCGCTGCCACCTCGGGGTCAAGGGTCGACAAAAGCGAGGCGATTTCCGGGGCATGGGCTGCGGCGCCTGCCACATGCCCTACGGCAACGAGGGCCTCTACGAGGGCGGCGACGCCAGCATCCCCAAGGACGCCCCCGGCCGGCCCCTGGTCCACTCGATCCAGGGCACCCGCGACGCCTGGGTATTCGCCCACGGCCAGGGCTACACGGGCATCCCGGTCGAGACCTGCACCACCTGTCACAACCGGGGCAAGCGCATCGGCGTCAGCTATCAGGGGCTCATGGAGTCGGCCTGGGGCTCGCCCTACACCGAGGGCGGCGGCGGGGCGATCACCGAAGATCCGCCCCCGGGCGTCGAGCCCCAGCCCGGCCTGCACACCAAGCACTACCTGGCCATGGAGGAGGACGTCCACTTCAAGCGGGGGATGCTCTGCCAGGACTGCCACACCAGCGGCGACGTGCACGGCGACGGTTTCCTGGCCGCCGCCAACCTCGGGCCCATCGAGATCGAGTGTAGCGACTGCCACGGCACGCCCAGCGCCTACCCCTGGGAGCTGCCCCTGGGCTGGGGAGACGAGGATGGACGCGAGACCCTCGGGACCTTGGGCGACACCCCGCGCGGGGTCGCCACCGAGGTCCCCCAGCACCTCAAAAAGGGCGCCGTCGCCCCCCTGCCCCCGGGCACGCCCGGCGAGGACGTGGGTTACATCCTCACCGCCCGGGGCAACCCCATGCCCGAGGTCGTCCGCCAGGGCCGGAAGATCTATATCTATACCGCAGGCGGCAAGACCCTGGTCCTGAGCCCGCTCAAGGCCAAAGTCGAGGAGGGCGCCCTGTCCAAAGAGGGGGAGGTCGCCATGGTCCACACCGACCACATCGAGACCCTCGAGTGTTACGCCTGCCACTCGGGCTGGGCCCCCCAGTGTTACGGCTGCCACGTCAAGGTCGACTACACCGATCTGAAGGGCGGCTTCGACTGGGTCGCCGCCGGCAACCGGCACCTCGACAGCGAGCCCGCCAAGCCCGACGAGAGCGGCTGGGACGACCTCATGATCCCGGGCAAGGTCACCGAGATGCGCTCGTTCATGCGCTGGGAGGACCCGGTCTTGGGGATCAACGGCGAGGGTCGGGTGACACCCCTGATCCCCGGTTGCCAGACCACCGCTACGGTCATCGGGCCCAACGGCGAAGTGCTCGCCAAAAACCAAATCTTCCGGACCCCCCCGGGCACGGAGGGGGGCGGCGCCCAGGGCCAACTCGGCATCGACATGAGCCCGGTCCAGCCCCACACCACCGGCAAATCGCGCAGCTGCGAGTCCTGCCACGGCTCGGACAAGGCCCTGGGCTACGGCATCGGCGGCGGGACCATGACCGCGCCCATGGACAGGGACAAGGTCGTCGACCTGACCACCGCCGACGGCCGGGTGATCCCCCGCTCGGCCCGGACCCAGGTCGAGGGCATCGAGGGCCTCCAGGACTGGACCGCGATCCTCGATCGGGACGGCAACCAGCTCCAGACCGTGGGCCACCACTTCGCCGGCTCCGGTCCCCTGCCCGCCGACATGCGCGAGCGCATGGATCGGAAGAACATCTGCGTCGGCTGCCACCAGGAGATCCCCCGGGAGAGCCTGGCCGTGTCGGCCCTGAGCCACATCTCCCAGCAGTTCGACATTCAGCGCCCGGTCAGCCACGACCAGCACGAGGCGCTCATGGACAAGGTCGTCCTGACCTCAGCCTGGGCCCAGGTCCTGGGCATTCTCTTGGGCGGCTTCGGCTTCGGCTTCGGCGTGTTTGTGGGGTGGCGCCGACTCCGAGCCCGCCGCGCCGGCAGCTGAACTCCCCCCCTTCCCTCGTCATGACCAACAACGACATCCTCCGCCGCATCCGCTACGTCTTCGACTTCAGCGACGACGAGATGATCGCCCTGTTCAAGCTCGGCGAGCGCGAGGTCACCCGCGCCGATGTCAGCGACTGGCTCAAGAAGGACGACGATCCGAACTGGCGCTCGTGCCACGACATCGTGCTCGCCACGTTTTTGAACGGGCTGATCATCGAGCGGCGGGGCAAGCGGGAGGGTCCCACCCCGAAGCCCGAGAAGCGCCTCAACAACAACCAGATCCTGACCAAGCTCAAGATCGCTCTGAGTCTGCGCTCGAGCGACCTGCTGGAGATCATGAAGCTCGCCGGCTATCGGATCAGCGAGCACGAGATCAGCGCGCTGCTGCGCAAGCCGGGGCACAAACACTGGCGGGAATGCAAAGACCAAATTCTGCGAAATTTCCTGCGCGGGCTCCAGCTCAAGCACCGCGGGGACTGAGGCGAGTCGGGAGCACGCTCTAGCGATACCCTCCGACCCACCGGGGCCCGGTCTGCTAGTGTCCCGGCCAGGTCGACCCGCCATGCAGCTCGGCAATCGAGGAAAGATCGTCGTCATCAGCGTCGCGATGATCGTCGCGGGTCTGATCGCCGGCGCCTACTTTCTGGTCCAGATCCGGGCCAGCCAAGAAGCCCACGTCGAGGCCCGCCTCAGCGACCAAGCCCGGACCATCAGCACCCTCTTGGGCGGCCAGGCCACGCCCTGGACCCCCGCACAGATCGACCCCTGGGCCACCCAGCTCAGCGAGACCATGACCGTCGATGTGACCGTGCTCGGTCCGGACGGCCGACTCCTCGGTGACTCCACCCGCCCGCTCACGGCGGTCCTGACTGCGGAGCCCACCGACCTCGATCCTGCCCAGATCCCCGGGCGTCCCCAGACCTGTCTGTTCACGCGCGACGATCGAGCCTTGTACTGCACCATGGCGCTCACCGATCGCCGCGGCTTCATCCAGGTCTCCACTGCGCTCTCGGGCGTCGACAGCCCCCTCGTCCAACTCGAGGGTGAGCTCGTGTTCGCCGGGCTCCCGGCCCTGGCCCTGGCCCTGTTCGTCAGCTTCCTGGCGTGGTTCATCTTCGACGACAACCCGACCGCGACCTTGAGCTCCGAGGCCCGGGCCAAGGCCAAGGCCGAAGCCAAGGCCCTGGGCTCCATCCACAAGGTCTCCGAGCAGCTCGAGTGGACCGTCAACGAGCTGGCCGCCGAACGAAACCTGTTCGAGACCGTGCTCGAGGCCATGAACGAGGCCGTGCTGGCCGTCGACCGCGATCGCGAGGTCATCGCCATCAACGGCGCAGCCCAGGATCTGCTCGGGCTCAACCCTGAGATCCGCGGCCACCAGCTCCTCGACTCGGTCGCCCTCCCTGAGCTCTCGACGCTCATCGACGCCGCCCTCGACGGCGAATCCCGCAACATCAGCGCGGAGCTCGACCGGGCCGGCGACGTGCGCAATTTGATGGTCCGCGCGACCCCCCGCAACGAGGGTGGAGGCGCCGTGCTCGTGCTCCACGACGTCACCGAGATCCGCCGGCTCGAGAATGTCCGCCGCGACTTCGTGGCCAACGTCTCCCATGAGCTGCGGACCCCCGTCAGCGTGATCCAGGCCAACACCGAGACCCTCTTGGCCGGGGCCATCGAGCAGCCGGTCATGGCCGCCCGCTTCCTCGACGCGATCAACCGCAACGCCCTGCGCCTGGGTCAGCTGATCACCGACCTCCTCGACATCTCGCGCATCGAGGCCGGCAAGTACGAGCTCGACATCCGCCTCTTTCCCCTCGACGAGGTCGCCACCTCCGTGCACGCCGCCGTCGGTGGGGCCTGCCGCCGACGGAGCGCCGAGCTGACCTTGGATATCGATCCGACCTTGCTCGTCCGCGCCGATGCGGGCGCCCTCGAGCAGGTGCTCGTGAACCTGGTCGAGAACGCGGTCAAGTACGGCCCCGAGGGCGGCCTCATCGAGCTGGTCGCCATCCCCGAGGCGGAGGAGCTGCGCATCGAAGTTCGGGACCGGGGCCCGGGGATCTCCGACAGCCAACGCGGACGTGTATTCGAGCGCTTCTATCGCATCGACCCGGGACGATCTCGCCACATGGGTGGCACCGGCCTCGGCCTCGCGATCGTCAAAAACCTCAGCGAGGCGATGGGCGGGACCGTGGGTGTCGAACCGCGCGAGGGCGGCGGCTCCGTATTTTGGGTCCGGCTCGAGGCTGAGACCAGGGCTTAGGCCCCTCGACAGCCACGCTCTGAGCGCAGACCCGCGATGCTGGGCCCCCTGTCACGGGTCGCCCCTGCATGTCACGGGCTGTCCCTCCACGTTACGGCGCGACCACCGAAAGTCGAGGGATGGTCACAACGACACCCAGCTGTCACTCAGACGTGACACATCCGGCCTAGGGTCCGCAAAACTCGGACGGCCAGCATGGATCTCTCCACACTTCCATTGTTCTTGTCTCTCACGTTCGCCCCTCCCGCCGACGCTGCCCCAGGTGTGCCCGCGACCGAGGTCGACGTGTCCACAACGTCGACTGAGAGTCAGCCGAGCGCGCCCCCCGACCAGCCCGCGCCAGTTGAAGAGTCCGCGCCCGCGGAACAACCCGCGCCCCCCGAACAGCCCGAGCCCGCTGACCAGCCCGAGCCCGCTGACGAGCACCCGGACGTCCCCGCCGGAGAGGCCAATTCGAAACAGGATCCAGAGATCTCCCCGCTGGTCCCCAAGAACGACCTCGCACGCTGGGCCTCCAAGCCCATCAACCTGGAGAAGGCCCAGTTTCGACCGGGCAAGGGCCTGACCTTCAAGAGCCAAGGTGGCGACTTCTCGCTGACCACCGGCGCCCGCATTCAGCTCCTCTACACCCTCGACCACGCCAACGAGCAGGACGAGGACGACACCGCCCCGGCCACCGCCCACTCGTTCCAGATCCGCCGCGCCCGGCTCGTGTTCGCCGGCAACATGTTCGGCAAGCACAACAAGTTCAAGCTCGAGCTCTCGTTCTCGCCCAAGGACATCGGCCAGGCAGGCAGCGGTGCCCGGTTCACGATCATGCGCGACTTCTACGTGGAGTTCGACCACCTCCGCGACCTCACCGTCCGCATCGGCCAGTACAAGCTCCCCTACAGCCAACAGCGGGTCACCTCCTCGAGCAAGCTCCAGCTGGTCGACCGCTCGATCGTCGGCAAGGAGTTCGACTTCGATCGCGATATCGGCCTCGACCTGCGCTCGAAGGACTTCTTGGGCCTGGGCAAGCTGCGCTACTACGCCGGCGTGTACATGGGTGGGGGCCGCGACAACTTCGCCGCCGAGCCCGTGACCCGAGGCGGCGGTCTGGTCTACCTGGCCCGCATCGAGGTCTCGCCCCTGGGCTTCTTCAAAGATCACCTCGAGGGCGACTTCAGGCGCGAGCGCAAGCCCCACCTGGCCCTCGGCGCCACCTATTCGTTCATGGACGACGCCGTGTTCGACCGCGGGACCAAGGGCAGCTACTTCGAGGACGAGGGCACCTCGAACTATCACAACGTCAACGCCAGCGCCGTGTTCAAGATCCTGGGCTTCTCCCTGACCAGTGAGTTCTTCTGGCGCAAGGGCACCCGCAGCCCGGGCGACGCGATGATCGAAGACGACATGGGCGACCTGGTCCCCGCACCCGTGACCCCGCCCCGCAACGGCATGGGCTGGTATGCCCAAGCCGGCTACATGATCCCCCGTGTCCCCCTGGAGCTCGCCGCCCGCTTCAGTCAAGTGATCGCCCTCGGCGACGCGACCCAGACCTCGACCAGCGACAAGCAAGAGGTTGGTGGTGGCCTCAGCTGGTACGTGGCCGGTCACCCCTTCAAGATCCAGCTCGACTACTTCCGAGGCTGGAGCGACGACATCGGTGCGGGCGACGATCAGATCCGCCTGCAGACCCAACTTTCGTTCTAGAGCGGCTTTGCTCCACGGCTCGAGCGCGCTCGAGCCGGACCTCCGACAGGCACCGAAACGGGTAGCGTTCATGCTGGGTTGGTGAGGGCCTTCACCCCGGGGTTGCTCGGCGCCCATTCGAGATCCCCAGATGAGGCCCTGCCATGCGCAGATCGCCCTTGAATAGGGGATTGTGACATTTGTGTGTCAGCGCCCGAGGGGGCTATCGTCCGGCCCTGCTTTGAGTACCTTGCGCTCGCCATGCGCAACGTGATCCCCCTGCTCTCTTGCATCGCGCTCACCCTCGTCGCCGCCAGCTGTGGCGAGAGGTCCAACCGCACCGTGATTCAAAACAAGGGCTCCGACACCCTCGTCAACGTCGCCCAAGCCTGGGCCGAGGAGTACTCCAAGATCGAGAAGAACACGGTCGTGGCCGTCACCGGCGGCGGATCCGGTACCGGGATCTCGGCCATGATCAACGGCACCGTCGACATCGCCAACGCCTCGCGCAAGATGAAGGACAAGGAGATCGAGCAGGCCAAGGCCAACGGCATCGAGCCGGTCGAGCACGTGGTCGGCCACGACGCGCTCGCCGTGTTCGTCCACGAGGACAACCCTCTGAGCGAGGTCACCCTCGCCCAGCTCGCCGACATCTACGGCGAGGGTGGGAAGTACGACAAGTGGGGCGACATGGGCATCACCGTGCCCGGCTGCTCGAGCGACGAGATCGTCCGGGTCAGCCGGCAGAACAACTCGGGCACCTACGCCTACTTCAAAAAAGCGGTGCTCGGGAAGACCGGTGAGTACAAGCTCGGCTCACGCGACATGCACGGCTCGAAGGACGTCGTCGACCTGGTCGAGAACACTCCCTGCGCGATCGGCTACAGCGGCCTCGCCTACGCCACCGACGACATCAAGATGCCCTGCGTCAAGAAGGACGAGAGCTCGGTCTGCGTGGCCCCCTCGATCGACTCCGCCAGCGACGGCAGCTACCCGATCGCTCGCCCCCTGCTCATGTACACCGCCGGCGAGCCCAAGGACGCGATCAAGAAGTACCTCGACTGGGTCCTCAGCGACGTCGGTCAGTGTATCATGCAGGACAAGGGCTACGCACCCGTGCGCGCCATTACCTGCAAGTGAAAGCCCTCGCGCGACGAGGATGAGAGCGTCCGATGTCCCACTACGAGCAACGCCTCTCCGAGGATCTCAGCACCATCCGCAGCGCCCTCGATCGCGTGACCACAGACGTGGTCTCGGCGCTCGAGCGCTCGGTCAAGGCGGTCCGCGACCGCGACCGCGACATGTTGAACGACGTGGTCCTGGACGACCTCTCGATCAACCGGCAGATCAGGGCGATCGATGCCCTGTGCCACGCCTTCGTCGCCCGCCACCTCCCGGCTGCCGGTCACCTGCGCTTCATCTCTTCCGTGTTGCGGCTGACCGTCGCCCTCGAGCGAGCCGGCGACTACGCCGTGACCATCAGCCGCGTCATGCTCCAGCTCGAGGCCGAGCTCTCGGCCGACATCGTCGACAAGATCGAGGAGCTCGCAGAGCTCTCGTGGGGCATGCTCAGCGACGCGATGCACGCCTTCTTGGAGGGCAACGTCGAGCTCGCACGAGCCACCAAACACATCGGCAACCGCATCGACCGGGTCTACGACGAGCTCTTCCAGGGCCTGATCGAGTCCGATCCCATGCTCCCGGCCCTCCAGCTCGCCTCGCTGCTCAAGATCTTCGGCAAGATCGAGCGTTTCAGCGACCAGGCCAAGAACATCTGCGAGGAGACCCTGTTTGTGACCACCGGCGAGCTCAAGGCCCCGCGCGTGTTCCGGATGTTGTTCTTCGACGAACGCAACGACCTGGTCAGCCCGCTCGCCGCGGCGATCGCCTGGAAGCAGTTCCCCGAGGCCGGCGTCTACTCAAGCGCCGGCTGGAACCCCGCCAAAGACCGACACCCAGAACTCGATGACGTCGCCGAGCGTTTTACCCTCGATGTCAGCCGAGTTCGGCCGCGCAAAATCACTGAGCTGGTCGAGTCGCCGGTCAAGTATCAGGTGGTCGTCGCACTCAACATCGACGAAGACCAGCTGCCAAACATCCCCTATCACACCATGTTGCGGCGCTGGGACATCCCGACTCCCTCACCCGGCACGCCCGAGGCCGAACGCCCCGCGCTCCTCGACGCCATGGTCCGTGAGCTGACCGCTCACATTCGCTCCCTCATGGAGCGCCTTCGTGGTACCAACCCAGCCTGAGCACGCCCCGGCGGCCAAACGGGTACTCCCATGCAACACGAAGACGTTCGTGACATCCACTGGTACGTGGACAAGGCCGTCGCAAGCCTGGTCTTTCTCGGCGGAATCTCGGCGATCGTATTTATCCTCGGGATCTTCTTGTTCATCACGCGCGAGGGCTTCGGGTTCATCGCCAACACGATGGACTTCCGCGAGTTCTTCTTCGATCCGGCCTGGCGCCCGACCTCGGACAACAACCCGACCTACGGCGCCTTCGCCCTGATCGCCGGTACGGCCAGCGTCACCGGCATGGCCGTGCTGCTGGCGATCCCCTTCTCCCTCGGCGCGGCCATCTACATCGCCGAGTTCGCCAAGGGCCGCACCCGCGAGGTCCTCAAGATCCTCATCGAGCTGCTGGCCGCGATCCCCTCGGTCGTGTGGGGGTTCATCGGTCTGTCGATCATGAACCCGCTGATCATCGAGACCTTCGACGTCCCGGTCGGCCTCGGCATCTTCAACGCCGGCTTGATCCTCGCGCTCATGGCCGCGCCGATCATGACCACCATCGCCGAGGACGCGCTCAAGGCCGTCCCCGATCGCTACCGCGAGGCCGCCGAGGCGATGGGCGCGACCCGCTGGCAGGTGACCTGGAAGGTCGTGCTCCCCGCAGCCAAGAACGGGCTCACGGCCGCCGTGCTGCTCGGGGTCGGGCGCGGCTTCGGCGAGACCATGGCCGTGCTCATGGCCAGCGGCCACTCGGTGAACGTCCCCACCAGCATCTTCGACTCGGTCCGCGCGCTCACGGCGACCATCGCCGCCGAGCTCGGCGAGACCGCCGTCGGCAGCGAGCACTACCAGGCCCTGTTCACCCTCGGCATCCTGCTCTTCGCCGTCACCTTCATCATCAACCTCACCGCCGACCTCGTGTTGCGTGGGATCCGCAAGAGCTGATGTTCGAGTCCACCGACCTCAACGCCCAAAACCGGCGCATCGAGCAGGGGATGCGCATCCTCTACCTGAGCATGACCCTCATGCTCGTGCTCCCGGTGATCATCATCTTGGGCGTGCTCTTGGACAAGGGTGGGCCGTCCCTGTCGTGGGCCTTCCTGACCGAAGACCCGGTCTCGGGCATGACCGCGGGCGGCATCTTTCCGGCGCTCATGGGCACCGTCGCCCTGGTCGTCGTCGCCCTGATCGCCTCGATCCCGGTGGGCATCGCGGCTGCCCTCTACCTCAGCGAGTACGCCCCCGACAACTGGCTGACCCGGCTGATCAACCTGGCGATCATCAACCTCGCCGGGGTCCCCTCCATCGTCCACGCCCTGTTCGGGGTCGGCGCCTTCGTCCTGTTTTTCAAGTTCGGCACCAGCATCTTGGCCGCCAGCTTCACGCTCGCGGTCATGACCTTGCCGGTCGTCATCGTCGCGACCCGAGAATCTCTGCAGGCCGTGCCCATGGCCTTTCGCGAGGCCTGCTGGAACATGGGCGCGACTCGCTGGCAGACCATCTGGCGCGTGGTCCTGCCCAACGCCGTCAGCGGCATCTTGACCGGCATCATCCTCGAGGTCTCCCGAACCGCCGGCGAGACCGCCCCGATCATGTTCACGGGCGCCGCCTTCTTCCTGCCGTTTTTGCCCGAGAGCGTCTTCGACCAGACCATGGCCATGTCGCTGCACCTGTTCGTGGTCGCTACCCAGGTCCCCGATGTCCCCGAATCCCTGCCCTTTGGCGTGGCCTTGGTGCTCATCGGCATGGTCCTGGTGATGAACTCGGTGTCGATCGCGTTTCGGATGGTCCTTCGCAACAGGAAGAAGTGGTGATGGACGAGGACAATCAGACCGGGCAGACCACGCAGACCAGGCAGACCAGGCAGGTCAAGGAGATCGAGGCCAAGAAGCTCTCGATCCACTACGGCTCACACACCGCGTTGTCGGGCGTGAACTTCGACATCTACCGCAACGAGATCTTCGGGATCATCGGCCCCGCCAACAGCGGCAAGACCTCGTTTTTGCGGGTCCTCAACCGCATGGATGCCTTCAACCCGAACATGCGCTTCGAGGGTGAGGTCGTCTACCGGGGCAAGAACATCCGCGACTGGCGCAACCTCTACGCCCTGCGGCGCAGCATCGGCGTGGTGTTCCCGCTCCCGGTCGGCCTGCCCCTCTCGATCTACGACAACGTCGCCCTCGCCCCCCGTTTGCGCGGAACCCGAGCCAAGGCCGACCTCGAGGGGATCGTCGAGCGCTGCCTGCGACGCGCGGCCCTCTGGGACGAGGTCAAAGACCGGCTCGACGCCCTGGGCAGCCTGCTCTCGGGCGGCCAGCAGCAGCGCCTGACCATCGCCCGAGCCCTCTCCCAAGAGCCCGATCTCCTGCTCCTCGACGAGTTCTCGATCGCGGTCGACCCGGTGACCACCATGCGCATCGAAGACGTGCTCAAGGAGCTCAAGTCCGAGATGACCATCGTCTTGGTCACCAACTTGACGCAGCAGGCTCGCAGGCTCGCCGATCGGACCGCATTTTTCCTCAAGGGCCAGTGCATAGAGGTCGGGCCCACCGACCAACTATTCATGGATCCCAAGCGAGAGAAGACCAAAGACTACATTCAGGGGCGTTTTGGCTGAACCACCGACATACGCCATCGAGACCCGCGGTCTCAACCTCTGGTACGACGACTTCCAGGCCCTCTTCGACGTCGACTTCAAAGTTCGCGCCGGGCGGATCACGGGGCTCATCGGGCCTTCGGGCTGTGGCAAGTCCACCCTCCTGCGCAGCATCAACCGCATCATCGAGCGCCTCGACTACGTGCGCACCGAGGGCAGTATCGAGGTCCACGGCCACGACATCTTCGGCGACCATGTCGAGATCCTCCAGGTCCGCAAGCAGGTCGGTATGGTCTTTCAGCGGCCCAATCCCCTGCCCCTGTCGATCCGGGACAACGTCTTGTTTGGGCTCCGGGTCCACAACAACCGCAAGTCCATGCCCGGCAGGACCGAGCAAGAGCAGATCATCGAATCGGCCCTGCGCGAGGTCCTGCTCTGGGACAAAGTCAAAGATCGGCTCGGCAGTCCGGCGACCAAGCTCTCCCTCGAGGAGCAACAAAAACTCTGTATCGCCCGGCTGCTCCCGGTCAAACCCAAAGTCCTGCTCATGGACGAACCCTGCTCGGCCCTCGATCCCGACGGCACGGCCGCTGTCGAAGAGCTGATCTGGTCGCTGCGTGGCGATTACACGATCTTGATCGTCACCCACAACATGGCCCAGGCACGTCGTGCCAGCGAAGAGTGCGCCTTCATGTTGCACGGGCGCCTCGTCGAGCACACCGAGACCGACAAAATGTTCGTGTCACCCATCAACAAAGAGACGGCCGACTACATCGAAGGCCGCTACGGCTGACTCGCGGCCCAGGCCCCAGGCCCAGAGGTGGGCACGACATGTATGATGACCCCGGGCGCTGGTGCGCCCGGGGTTTGCCATGAAATCACGATCGCGCATTTTCAACTCGAGCATTGCCAGCTTGGCGCTCCTCTTCACCACCGCCTGCACCGACGACGGCGGCGACGACGACATCGGCGACGACTCGGCCTCGGCCTCGGCCGACACCGAGACCGACACAAACACGAATCCTGACACGGAGACGGGTACGAGCGGCACGGACACCGAGACCAGCTCCACCGAGGACGACACCGAGTCCACCGAAGAGACCGAGTCCACCGAAGACACAGAGACCGGCTCCACCGAGGACACAGAGTCCGGCTCCACCGAGGACACGGGCGAGACCGACGACGAGACCGACGAGACCGACACCGACACGGAGACCGACACCGGCCCCGACCCGGTCCCCGACTCCGACGAAGACGGCATCCCCGATCCCGACGATCCCTTCCCCAACGACCCCGACCTGCCCGGCGTCGCCGAGCCCAACCTCGTGTATGCCCAGACCGCGGCGGGCCTATTCACGATGGATCCCTTCTCCTACGAAATCAGCTCGGTCGGCAACTTCACCTACGACCAGAGCCCCGGCTCGGTCACCGACATCGCCATCGACCGCTGGGGGGTCCTCTACGCCGTCACCTTCAACGACATCTTCGTCTGTGATCCAGAGACGGCCGCCTGCATCTACCTCGGCGACCTGCCCTCGAGCTTCAACGGCTTGACCATGGTCCCCCCGGGCACCCTCTACGAAGACGACGACGGCCTGATCGGCATCGCCAGCAACGGCACCTGGTACGACATCACGATCGTCGATGAGGAGGCTCAGCTGGTCAATCTCGGCTCCTACGGCGGCGGCATGACCTCGTCTGGCGACGTGTTCTCGATCGAGGGCACGGGCACCTACGGCGCCGTCAACAAGCCGGGCGTCAACAACGGTGACGTCATCGTCGAGTGTGATCCCACCGACGGCACGGTCCTCAGCGAGCTGGCCACGACCGTGGGCTACTCCTCCCTCTTCGGCCTCGCGGGTTGGGAAGGCAAGATCTTCGGCTTCAACTCGGGCGGCCAGGTAATCCTGATCGATCCCGAGTCCGGGGTCGTGACCGAGGTCGCCGACTCGAACAACAGCTGGTGGGGCGCGGGCGTATTCTCCGTCCTGCCCCAGTAGGCCGAGGGAACTCCGGCCCGCCCGGAGCACGCGACAGCGCCGCGGCGACCTCGGTCTCCGCGGCGCTCGGCGTCTGTGGGTCCGCGCTCT
>CAYVJQ010000090.1:28969-30175 GCA_964451725.1 uncultured Nannocystaceae bacterium
GAGATCTTGATCAGCCGATTGGCCGCCGCATCGGTGACATAGATGCTGCCCTCGGCGTCGAAGGTGAAGCCCAGCAAGCTGCCCTCCGGGAAGCCCGTATCCAGCCAATCGAGCAGCTTCCCGTCGAGGTCGAAGGCATAGATGATCCCAGTGAAGGGATCGGTGACGAACAACTTGTCGTCGAACATCTCGAGGCCCGAGGGACCCGACATCGGCATCTCGAGGGTCTCACCATCGACCAGCGTGGTCAGCTGGGCGCCACTCATGTAGCGCATCGTGCAGCCGTCGTAATTGGGGGAGATCGAGCCCCCCATCTCGGCCGTCTCGGGCTCGAGCACCACGATCCGATTGTGCTGGGTATCGGCAGCGTAGAGCCGACTCGCGTCCCTGTCCCACACCAGGTGAGAGGGGACACTGTTGACATAGCCCATCTGGCCATCGACGTAGCGGTAGATCTCCCCATCCTCGTGGTCCGTCCCCCCGAGGCCGTGGTCTGCGTTGAAATCGTAGTAGGTCAGCGAACCGTGGCGCCCGTCGTACACCCAGTACGCGTTGCCCGTGTCGAAGGCGATGCCGGACGAGAGCGGACTGTTGTGGAGCATGTCGAGGTGCGACTCGTGCCCGCCCTTGAAGGTCGGTAGATCGGAGGTCCACAGCGTGGGCCCCATGAAGCTGCCATCGGCCGGATCGCCGGGCTGGGTGACCTCGCCCTCCTGTTGGGCCGTCGCCAGATTGCCGTTGTCGCCGAAGGCCAGCGCCGCCGGCTTGGCGAGGAAGTGGGGTCCATTCCCGAGTGGATCTTGATATTTGGCGACGCTTTGATCGACCAACCCTGCCTGGTCGTAGATCACGATCGAGAAGTCCGCCCGGTTCGTCACCCAGAGCTGTCGAGTGTCAGGCTTGAACTCGGCGTCGGTCGGAAAGTTCAATCCATCCTGGGGCGTGGAGAGGACCTCGACCACGACCTCGTCGATGTCGTGGGTGCCGTTCCCGAGCACGGGGATCGGAGTCTGGGATTCACCGGTATCCCCGCCAGTCTCAGCACCCTCGCCTGTCTCGTTCGTCTCGCCTGTCTCGTTCGTCTCGCCTGTCTCGCCGCCACCGACTTCGTCGCTCCCAGCTGCCTCCATACAAGCGAGGATGAAGACGGCGGGGACCAGACAGATGAGGACGCTTCGTTTCATGACGGGGGAGGCCAGCCGGATG
>CAYVJQ010000091.1:0-1910 GCA_964451725.1 uncultured Nannocystaceae bacterium
GCGCTGGGTTGGGCCTGCCAAACGTGTTACCTCAGCGCACTATGGCGCTCTCGGTCGGCATCGTCGGTCTGCCCAATGTCGGCAAGTCCACCCTCTTCAACGCGCTCTCGGACGCCGGTGCCGAGGCGGCGAACTACGCGTTTTGTACGATCGATCCCAACCACGGGATCGTGCCCGTGCCCGACGAGCGCCTCGACGCGCTGGTCGAGGTGATCAAGCCCAAGAACACGGTCCAGACCACGGTCGAGTTCGTCGACATCGCCGGCTTGGTGGCGGGGGCGAGCAAGGGGGAGGGCCTGGGCAACAAGTTCCTCGCCCACATCCGCGGCGTCGATGCGATCGCCCACGTGGTCCGCTGTTTCGAAGACGACAACATCCAGCACGTCGCCAACAAGATCGACCCCATCGACGACGTCGACACCATCGACACCGAGCTCATGCTCCGCGACCTCCAGTCGGTGGAGAAGCGCCTCGACCGGGCCCGCAAGCTCGCCCGCTCGGGCGACAAGATCGAGAAGTTGGCCGTGGTCTTGTGTGAGCGGGTCATCGAGGCCCTCAACGACGGCCAGGCCGTGCGTGGGCTCGAGTTCAGCACGGACGAGGCCGGGATCATCGACGAGCTCGACCTGCTGACCGCCAAGCCGCTGTTTTACGTCGCCAACGTCGGCGAAGATCAACTCGAGGCCGGGCTCGGCGATCCCTTGGTCGCCAAGCTGGTCGAGAAGGTGGGCACCGAGGTCGCGGTGGTGGTGATCTCGGCGAACCTCGAGGCCGACATCGCCGCCCTCGAACCCGAGGAGCGGGCCGACTTCCTGGTCGAGGCGGGACTCGAGGAGGCCGGTCTCAACCGGCTGATCCGTACGGCCTACGACCTCTTGGAGCTGATCACCTACTTCACGGCCGGCGAGACGGAGTGCCGGGCGTGGACCATCAAGCGAGGCACCAAGGCCCCCGGGGCGGCGGGGGTCATCCACACCGACTTCGAGCGTGGCTTCATCAAGGCCGAGGTCGTGCACTGGGCGACCTTGATCGAGCTCGGCTCGGAGGCGGCTGCCAGGGCCGCCGGCAAGCTGCGCATCGAGGGCAAAGAGTACGTCGTCGCCGACGGTGACGTGATGCACTTTCGCTTCAACGTCTGACGACTGAGCGAGGGCTTCGGTCGGCTGTGCTCAGTCTGCCTTGAAGGTCTCGCTCAGTCCGCTCGAGACCAGGACCGTACCGTCGGGCCCGATGATCACGGCTTCAAGCTCGTCGTGGGCCTCCACAAAGGCCAGCCCCGCCGCGGGAGTCATCACGCTGACGGCCGTGCAGTAGGCGTCGGCCGTGGCCGCGTCGGTGGCGACCAAGGTGACGCTCTTGGGGCTGCGCTCGGCGGGGATCGGCCAGCCCGTGCGCGGATCGAGGATGTGGGTGTAGTGCACGCCCTCCCACACAAAGAAGCGGGCGTAGTTGCCAGAGGTGACCACGGCCTGGTCGCGGGCGTGCAGCGAGCCGATCCGGCCGCCCGCCTGGTCGGGATCTTGGACGCCGACACGCCAGCTCCGGGTCCCCTTCGCGCCGCTGACATAGGTGTCGCCGCCGGCTTCGACGATGGTGTCGGTGAACCCACGCTCGGCCAGCAGGGCGGCGGCCCGGTCGACGGCGTAGCCCTTGGCGATCGCGCCGAGACCGACCTTCATGCCGGGCAGGCGCAGGCGCGCCGTGAGGGCGGTGGGGTCGGTCTCGATCTCGCGCCAGTTCACCAGCGGGAGCTCGCGCGAGATGGCCTCTGCGCTCGGCGGCTCGGCCCCGGGTTTGAAGGTCCACAGCACACCGACGGCGTAGAAGCTGACGTCGAACAGGCCCTCGGTGCGCGCGGAGATCGTCCGCGCCCGGTCGAGGATCTCGATGAGCTCGGGGGCCACGGACAC
>CAYVJQ010000091.1:2010-29813 GCA_964451725.1 uncultured Nannocystaceae bacterium
CGGAGATCGTCCGCGCCCGGTCGAGGATCTCGATGAGCTCGGGGGCCACGGACACGGGTTCGCCCCCAGCCTGGGCGTTGAGCAGGCTCAGGTCCGAGTCCGGCTGCCACTCCGAGGCGATGGCCTCGATGCGGGAGATCTCGAGCATGGCGTCGGTGATCGCAGCTTGGGCCTTGGCCGGGTCGCCGTCGCCCAACCACACGGCGATCGAGACTCGGGTTCCCATCATCTCCGACTCGGCGAAGATCGTACCGTCGGCTCGGACCAGGTCTGCGGCCGCCCTCGACGTCGCGGGGCCGAGGGGGTCGGGCCTGGGGTCGGGCTGCGACTCGAGGGCCGAGCTCTGGTCCCGAGACCGGTGTGGGTCCCGGTGTGGGTCCTGGCTCTGGTCTCGGGGCCCACACGCGAGCAGGCTCGAACACAGGAGCGGGCTCAGACACCCACGGCGGACCGCAGCGCGGCGTCGCTGAGAGGACGAGTGTGGGGATCGCCGCAGGCCGCTGGGCATCACTTTGGTTTCTTGGGCTTGTTCGGAGGCCGCGGCGGGGGTGTGACCCGGCGTTTGATCGAGGGGCTCGAGCGCTCGGGGCTGAGGTCGTCGAAGAGGTCCGCGAGCTCGCCGTCTACGCTGTCCGGATCTGGGAGCAGGGCCCCTCGGTCGAGGATCTCGTCGATCTCCTCGAACTCGTCGATCTCCTCGAGGCTGTCTTCGTCGTCCTCGAACATGGATGCGAAGGGATCGGGTTCGGGCCTGGGGTCGGAGGTGGGTTCGGGCCTGGGGGCGGGGACGGATGCCGGGGCAACCAGGGGCGCCGGCCGAGGCTCGGGCTTGGTCCCGACGACGGGGGGAGCCAGGGGAAAGCCGCCGGTCTTGGATGTGGGACGGGCCTCGACGAGGCCCGCGGTCGAGAGCGCAGACTGAGACTCGGCCGCCAGGATGTGGTGGCTGGCGGAGGCGTCACGTGTGTGTTTGGGGCGCAGCGTCGGCGTGGGGGCTCGGACAGCGGGCGGGGGGGGCTGCGCTGCGCTGCGCTGTAGCTTGGGCGCGCGGGAGCTGCTGTCCTCTGGCTTGGGTGTGTCCGGTGTGGTGTGGGTGGGTGTGGGGGCCTCGATGGGGGCCTCGATGGGGGCCTCGATGGTGGCCTCGATGGCCCCCCCCAAGGTCGCGGCCCTGCCCGTGGGTGTGGGCGTGCGGGGTTCGTCCTCTGGCTCGTCCACGTCCTCCGAGCGGAGCTCGTCGAGGAGCCCGGCGAAGGGGTCGTCGTTCGCAATGTAGGCGGGATCGGCGACAGCGGGCAGGGCGCTGGCGATGCTGAGTTCCTCGCCGCCGAAGCCCTCGAGCGGCCGGGTCCGGGTCTTGGGCCGGGGGACCTCGAGCCTCGCGGCCGAGGTCGATGCGGAGGCGGACTGCCCAGGGTCGGGGTCGGGGTCGGGGTCGGGGTCGGGGTCGTCGTCGTCGTCGGTCTCGAACTCGAGGTCGAGCTCGAACTCGTCTTCATCGCTGTCGTCGTCGTCGTCGTCGCCGTTCCACAGCCGTGAGAGCGAGGGATAGCGGGCCCAATGCGAGGCCGAGTAGCTCCCTGAACTGCCCGCCTGGTCGCCCCCGGGGACCCGCACACGGATCAGCCCGGCGACCACGCTGACCCCCAATACGTGGCCCGCGTAGTAGGTGTCGATGGTCTCCTTGAACCGCCAAAACAGGGCCTGGGGTTTCTCGGCTCGGCCCAGGATGGCCTTCCACAGGCGCAGGGGACCGTGCTCGACCACCGGGGCGAACAGGAACTCGCGTCCGCTGGGGAACAGCATCTCGAAACACTCGTGCTCGAGCACGAAGTCGTCGTCCGAGAGCCCCATGTCGTGGAGGCCGGTGACGATCTGCGAGGGCTTGGGGCGGCGACGACGGAGCTTGCGCAGGGTGACGACCTCCCTGCCCATGCCCTCGTCGCGCAGGAGCTCCTCGAACAGATCTTCGACCTCGCGCCAGGTGCCGTTGAGAGGCAAGGTCGCTAGCACTTGGCCGCCGGGCTTGGTCACCCGGATGAGCTCGGCCAGGGCGGCCTTCCAATCGACGACCTGCTCGCCGAGCACCAAGTTGGCGGTCGTGAGGTCGTAGGTGTCGTCACCCATCTCGGTGACGTCGTCCATGTCGCCGGTCTTGAAGTAGACCCGCCGCTTCCACTCGGGGAGGATCTTCGACTTGGCGATTTGCATCAGCCATGGATCCGGCCCGAGGGCGACGACGCGCGAGCTGTCCCCGAGCCGCTGGAGCAGCTCGCCGGTCGTGTGCCCGGGTCCGCTGTGGATGTCGAGGGTGAAGGTCTCGTCGGCGTCGGGGAGCTCGCGGACCAACAGCCGGGCGAAGCGGTCGTGCCAGATGGGGGCGACCTCTCGGTCGATCACGCGGGCGAGCTTCTGCTCGCGGACACTGGCCGCTGCGCTGCGAGGGCTCGCCACGGCGTCAGTGTAGCGAACTTCGGGCCGCAGAACCGGGGCACCGGGGTCGCGCAAACACCGAGCCCGCCGACGTCGAGCGCGGGCGGGCTTGGAGGTCGGGCATCGCTGGACGCGGCCCGAATGTCGGTGGTCGGTGGTCGCTCAGTTGTCCGGGAACCCGATCACGTCGAAGTGATGCTTGGTCTGCGCGTTGGTGCCGAACGAGGCGCTGTCGACATCACAAAATGACCCCTCTGCAGATGTGCAGTAGGCCATCTCGAAGGAGGTCACGAACGGCCTGCGTGTGAACTTGTCGCTGACCACTGGACCGGTCGCGGTCATCTCGTGAATGAGGCCGGTCTCGGTGCCCATGCTCGGGCTGAGGGTGATCTCCCAGGGCGCGACGGCGTCGAAGGGCGAGCAGGTCACGTCGAAGCGGAACCCGAAGTTGTTGCAGTCCACCCCCGGGCAGTTGGGGTCGTCGATCTCCCAGGCGTAGCTGCCCGAGCCGAAGCTCAGGGGCTGGGTGAGGTCGTACTCGAGGAAGCCCGGGGTCAGGCCGTCGTCCGGGTTTTGGAGCGCGGTCAGGCTGATGTCGTGGTAGGTCGAGACGTCGTTGGTGGCGCAGTAGGGGACCGCGGTCCGGTACCCGTTTTGCTCGACCTCGACCATCCAGACCCAGGTCCCGAGCGCGTCGTTGACCAGGGATCCGCCGTGTGTGCAGCTGTCGCCGTCGAAGGTGATGCCGGGGGCCGGGCGGCCGTTGCCGTCGCCGTAGGGGCAGGTGTCCGAGCCGCTGTCGACGGGCGGGATGCAGGTGATCTCGCTGCCGTCGCCGCCGCTGAGCAGGGCCACCATCTCGGCCTTGGTGGCCGTGTAGGGCAGGCAGTGCAGGGCCTCGCTGGCGATCGGGTTCGAGCTCAGGGCCGGGTTGACGACCAGCTCGCCACACTCGGCGTCGAAGCTCGAGCCCTTGCCCGAATCGAACACGGAGATCGTGATGTCTTGGTAGGCCATGGGCGTGGTCGGCACGCCGGAGATCTCACCCGTGTCCGAGTCGATGTCGAGCCCGGGGGGGAGGTTCGTGGCCTCCCACATCGTGTAGTTGCCGCTGCCGCCCCCGACCTCGGGGGTGAAGCTGTAGTCCGCGCCCACGGCCGCCTCCGGGAACAACTGGCAATTGATGCCGACCGCGGTACCGCCTGGATCCGGGACCAGACAGATGTCTTGGACGGGGTCGTACTCGAAGCAGTCGGGGGCCAGCGAGTCGCGGTTGTTGCAGCCGGTCGCCAGCAGGGCGATCGCCGGGAGGATCATCGCTACGCGTTGGATGCTGCGGACGGGGTTGAGCGCGTGCATGTAGGCTATCTCCAGACCCGGCTGGCGCCAGGGCGGCGCGGACCGAGATCGATGGCTAGCCTAACACGCGGCGCCGCCCACGGGCCGTCTGCGCAGGGGAAGCTCGAAATCGAGGGCTGAGCGCGCCGATCTGCCCGAACTGAGGTTGGCGCGTCCGGGCGGGAGTTGCAAAGCTCGGTCCGGTGCCGGCCGAGGACGAAGCAGAGAGCGGGGGCAGGTCGCCCCTGCAGGAGCGGGGATCGGTGGCCCTGCATCCAGGAGGCTTCTCGGGCGCCCCGAATCCGGCCCTCGATTCAGGTCTCGAGTCAGGTCTCGATTCATCAGGTCTCGAGTCGGGCCTGCATCGGGACTGGTTCTTCTGGGCCCTGCTCGCCGCCGCGATCGTCACCCGCGGGGTCTGGGTGATCTGGGTGCACCCGCCGCGCGAGGCCCTGTTCAGCGACATGGCCCACTACCTCCACCGGGCCCGGCTGATCGCGGACGCCGGCCTCCCGGGGCCCGGGCCGACCCGCGATCTGGTCTGGCAGCCCTGGGGGACCCACGCCCTGCTGGCCCTGCCCCTGCTCGTGTTTGGGGATGGACCGGTCGCGCTGGCTGTGGCCGAGGGTCTGTGGGCTGTGTGTGCGGCGCTCACGGTCGCGCTCGGCTATGGCTTGGGGCGCAGGGCGCTGGCGGTGTTCGGTCCCGAGCGGCGCTGGCCCGCGCGGGCGCTCGGCCTGGCCCTGCTCGCGTGGCTGCCGCTGCTGTCCCACGCCGGCTACTTCTCGAGCGAGGCCCCCTTCACCTGCGCGCTCTTGGCCCTGACCCTGGGTCTGGGCAGGTTGATCGAGACCGGGCGCGGCGCCGCGTGGACGGGCCTGGCGGGGGCGCTGGCATTTTGTCTGCGCCCGCAGGTGGGAGTGTTCTTGGGGCTGTCGGCGGGATTGTGGGCCTACGACCGGCTGCGCGCTCGGCCTGGGTCCTGGTCGCGGCGGGTCTGCGCCCCTCAGGCCCTGGCCTTCGCCCTCCCGCTCGCGCTGGTTGTGGCCGTGTCGGCGGTTCGGATGCGGGTCCATGCCGGGCACTGGGGCGGGGTCTCGGAGAGCGCGACCATGAACCTCACAGCTGGGCGCTGTCACAACATCGTCACCCACGCCTTCCCGACCCCCGAGGCTCGAGCCGCGAGCGAGGCCGGGGAGGCGGGCCTGGGCCAGCGGGTCAGCCTGCCGGGCTTTCGAGCGCTCGAGCGCCTGGGCGAGACCCATCCCCTCGGGCTGCGCCCGGCCCTGGGCGGCGAGACGCTGGCTTTTGTGGGCCCGCTGGGCGACCCGGAGATCCATCGTGGGCTCCGGGCCCAGTGTCGCGCGGCGACCGGTCTCGGGGGTCAGCTGCGCTACGCCACCACCCACGTGGCCATGCTCTGGACGCTCGCACGCCCCTGGCCCGAGAGCGGCGACCATGGGGCGCCGTGGCTGCTGCCGGCCTCACAGAAGTGGCGGCGCGCGGCCGCCTGGATCGCGCCGCTGGCCGTGTCGGGTCTGGGTCTGGGCCTGATGAACTGGATGGGCTGGACAGCTCGCAGGCCCAAGCGGGCGTGGCGAGACAGGCCCGAGTACGCCCGGGTCGGCGCGGGTTTGGCCGCCCTCCAGCTGATCTCGCTGGTGATCGTCGCGGCCTTGTTCTTCGGCTCGCCACGCCTGCGCGCGCCCTACGATCCCTACCTGCTCCTGGGGTTCCTCCTGGGTCTGGAGGCGGTGTCCCAGCGCCTGCGAGGGCGGGACCTGGCGGGACCTGGAGGGAGCTGGGGCGCTGTCCCAGGCCCCAGGGCTCGGCTATTCTCCGCGGCCGCCGCCCCAGACGAGCGCCGCAAGCGAGCGCAACAGCGATGTCAGCCAAACAAAATTTCCAGCGCCTGCGCCTGGATCCGGAGCGCCCCGACCCGCGCAAGCTCGAGCCCGCGGTCGTGGCCCTCTCCCGGGGTGAGGTCATCATCTACCCCACCGACACCGGCTACGCCTTCGGATGCGCCCTGTCGAGCGTCCGGGGTATCGCCGAGCTGCGTAGACTCAAGGGCTACCCGGTCAAACACCCCAAGCCCCTGACCATGCTCATCCAGAGCCTCAACGACATGGGTCGCTACGGGGTCATGGGCAACGCCGCCTTTCGGGTCGTCCGCCGGCTGTTGCCGGGGCCCTACACGGTGGTCTTGAAGGCGACCTCCGACGTCCCCCGGGCGATGAAAAACCGGGCCCACGAAGTCGGCATGCGGCTGCCCGATCACGCGACCTGCACCATGCTGGTGGAGACCTTGGGGGAGCCCCTGCTGACCGGCTCGGTGACCCCCGGCGAGGGCGAGCCCGAGCTCGAGGACCCGGCCGAGCTCGAGTCTCGCTACGCCCGGGAGGTCGGTCTGATGATCGACGCCGGCCACCTGTGGCCCGAGCCGTCCACGGTGCTGCGCTTCGACGAAGACGGCGACATCGAGGTCCTGCGTGCGGGGCAGGGCGCCCTGCCTGACTGGTAGGCCCGACTGGTAGGCCCGACTGGTGGGCCCGACTGGTGGGCCCGACTTGGAGGGCACTCGGGGGGGTCCTCGGTCAGTCGCGGCAGATCTCGTCGGTATCGAACTCGGCCTCGTAGTCCACGCCCTCGACCTCGAACCCCCGGGTCCGGGCGTAGCGGGCCATGAACCGGGTGTAGAGGTCCATGTCCAGGCTGTCGCCCGGGCCCAGCGCGGCGAAGCGCTCGCCGAGCACACGTTGGACGGACTCGCCCAGCTCGCGCGCGTCCATGCGGATCAGGCCCTCGGCGTCGGGCTCGGCGCTGCCGCCGAAGAAGTACTCCCGGAACATGCGGCGCATGCTGGCCAGCGGATCTTCGTGGGCGTCACCCATGATGTCGAAGAGCAGGGCCATGTACAGGGGCACTCCGGGGATCCCACCCGAGGCCTCGGTGACCACGGCCGGGCCCTCCACGGCCATCGCTCGGCCGCCCACCTCTCGCCCGAGCAGACCGCCCAGGGCCTCGGTCGTGAACTCGAGGTCGGCCTTGGCCAGGCCGATCAACCCGTCGCGGTACAGGGGCGCGTTGAGGGGGTTGCCGCGGTAGGAGATCGTCAGCAGGGTGTGGCCCTCGGCGACCAAGTCGGCGGCCAAGAGCGCGTTCATCCAGTCCTCGACCACGCGCCCGCCCATGACCCACTGGGTGGCCACGGCCTCCTCGGGGGTGCCCGGGGGGATCTCCAGTTCGACGATCTGCGGCGGCACATCGCCGTCGGGGCCCGTGAAGGTCTTGACCGTCGCGGGTTTGCCCAGGGGCTTGAGGCTGCTGGCGACCGTCTCGCCCGAGCGCGGATCGAGGCCCCGGGGGGCGGCGAGCGACCAGACCACGCCGGCCAACTTCTGCCCGGGGAAGCGGGCTCGAATGTCGGCGATGACCGTCACCCGGGACGCGGGGTCGAAGGCGTCGACGTTGTGGGTGACCGCCTCGAGACCCTGGGCCCGCAAGCTGCGCTCGATCGCCACGTTGCGGTGCCACGCGGGTGAACCGATCTTGCGGATCTTGTTGCGGCTGTCCGGGTTCGGGGGCGCGTCGTAGCTGAGGTTGATGGTGTGGGCCCCGTGGTCACAGGCCAGGGCGATCCGGGCCGCGCTGCCGAAGCCCCCCGAGCCGCCGACGATCAGCCACAGCCCCGCGGCCCCCGGCTCGGGTGCCTGCCCGCGATCCGCGAGCGCGCGCGCGACCTGATGTTCGGCCTCGCGCTGGCTGCCCACGGGGTGAAAGTTGCCCGGAAAGATGACATTGCCGGCCGCACGCATGAACCGGAACTTGAACTTGGGGAGCGCGAGTTTCATGGCGAGGTCTCTCGCGGCCGCGTGTACCATGAAGGGGTGCAAAGGCGCTTGCACTCCCCCCGGAGCCGCTCGCTCGTGGACCCGATCTCGAGTTCGCTGGGGACCTGGATTCTGTTGCTGAGCTCGCTCACGGTCGCCTGTGTGGGCGCGGGCGAGGCGGTGGCTCGGGAGCTCCATTGGGCTGACTCGGCTGACTCGGCTGACTCGGCTGACTCGGCCGACACCCCCGGGCAGCCGGCTCAGCCCGAGGTGAGTGTGTTCGAGTTGGGCTTGGAGCTGCGCGTGAGTGCGATCCGCTATGCACCCGAGTCTCTCGAGATCGACGTCGATCTCGATAACCACGGGCCCGACGCGCTGGAGATCGACCTCGGGGGGGTGTTCTTGGCCTGGGAGGGCCTCGAGTATGGACCGGTACCGGGAGCCGGATCCGGAGGGAGCTCGACGCTCGGTCTCGGAGCGGGCGACCAGGCTCGCGCGACACTGCGCTACCGCTTGAGTCGGCCGCTCGTCGGTCCGGGGGCGCACCTGATCTGGCGCCGGATCTCGCGTCCGGGGCGGCCCCAGATCGAGCGTCCCTCTTTGGCGCTGCCGCCTGTGCCCGCCCGCTCGACCGAGGGCGGGACCTGAGACCGAGACCGGGATGAGGGAGCTCGGGGAGCGGGTACCCTGTGCGTGTGAACGGCTTCAAGCAGCACGAGATCTCGACGCACTCTCAGGTCTCGCTTGCACACTCGGTGGGCACCGGTGTCGCGCGGGGGGCCTGCCTGGCCATATCGCTCGTTCTCACCATGGTCGCTGTCTCGGGCTGTGACGGGGAGTGGGACGGCCCGGTCGCCCAAGCGGGGATCGAGGGGGCGGCCGAGGGGCCCACGCGTGTGGTCCAGTGGCCGACCGCGCCGCCGCCCAAGCCCAAGCCTGTGTCCGAGCCCGAGGCCCAGGTTTCTCGTCATGCAGACCGGGCGCCGCAGGAGGGTCTCGACGAGCAGGGTCTCGACGAGCAGGGTCTCGACGCCGAGCGGCGGGCCCTGGCCGACATCGGCAAGATCGCCTTCGACGCCCTGCGCACAGACGACCTCGACTTGCTCCTGGGGCTGACCGACCTCGGCGGCGGCGTCTTGGCCGACCCTTGTCCCGAGCTCCCCGAGACCGGCGACAACAAGCAGATCGAGGCCCGCCTGCATTTTTGTCACGAGGCCATCGACTGGGACGCCGTCGACGAGGCCCAGGTGTTCGCGGGTGAGTCGACCGGCGAGCAGGCGGCCGGATGCCAGGCGGGCTACGAGGACTACGGCCGGATTCGGATGTTCTTCCACATGAGCGACAAGACCATCTGGAACGCCGACTTCTTCGGCGCTGTGGGGCACGAGGGGAAAGCCGTGGGCGTGGGTGGGACGATCCGCTGCCGCAAAGTCGACGAGGCGCCGCCCCTGTCGAAGTAGGTCGAATCAGGTCGAATCAGGCCGAATCAGGTCGAATCAGGGCTCCGGGGAACATGCCGATCATCCACCTCAGCACTCGAATTCGCTGCCCCATCGAGCTCGCCTTCGACCTCGCGCGCAGCATCGACCTACACCAAGAATCGACCGCCCAGACCAGGGAGGTCGTCGTCGCCGGCCGGACTTCGGGGTTGATCGAAGATGGGGAATCCGTCACCTGGGAGGCGACTCATTTCGGCGTTCGCCAGCGCCTGAGCTCGAAGATCACCGCGTTCGAGCGCCCGAACCACTTTCGAGACTCGATGGTCGCGGGTGCGTTCAAACGCTTCGACCATGACCATGTGTTTGTCGAAGACGGGGAGTTCACGATCATGACCGACCGATTCGACTATGAGTCTCCCTTTGGGGTGATGGGGCGGCTCGCGGATATTGTGTTCCTCGAACGATACATGTCCAAGCTGCTGGAGAGGCGCAATGTGGTCGTGAAGGAGGTCGCCGAGTCTGGCGTCGAGTGGGACAGCTCGATGTCGAGGAGGTAGAGGTCCCTTCCTGACCCAACGCCCGGCCCTCGGCACCGACATCACATGCCCGTGGTCGGAGCGGGCGACCCTCTCCCTGGAGAGCTCGCGCTCAGCCGGGCAGCTCGGCGACCGCGAAGGCCTCGAACTCTCGCTCGCTGCGCTGCTCATTTTGGACACGCAGCCGCCAGCCGACCTCCCCGAGGTAGGTGCCGAGTCCCGCTCGACTGATCTGCGACAGCCATGGCTCCCCCAGCGCCTTCAGGGTGAGCCGCGCCACCGGGCCCAAGAGATCCAGGTCGACGACGTGGGTCAGGGCCAGCCGCGAGCCCGGTCCCGTGCAGGTTGCGGCCTCGCGGAACAGGTCTCGGACCTGGGTGTCGCTCAGGTACATGAGCAAGCCCTCGACGACGAGCACCGAGCGCGCACGCGGATCCCAGTCGGCCTGGTCGGCCATGACGGACGAGAGCTTCACCTGCGCGAGATCGGCGGAGATCATGGTCATATTCGGCGGCTTGCCCTCGGCCCGCACCCCCTTTCGCTTGGCGGCGGAGGTGGCCGGGTGATCGAGCTCGAAGAAGTGGACCTCCGGATGTTCGGGCGCGCGCCGCAGGCTCAAGGTGTCGAAGCCGGCGCCGACGATCAACACCTGGCTGGCCCCGGCCTCGATCGCGGCGAGCACCTGGGTGGTCGATGAACAGCTTGCGGTCACCGATGCCCGTGAAGCTGCCCGGGAGCCGGCGCTCGGTGAGCTGTTTGAGGGCGATCAAGGCCGGCTTCTTGGACCACTCGAGCGCCCAGGGTCCAAACCCGGGCGCGTCCGCGGCCAAGATCAGCCGCTCGCTGATCGCCGCCATTGCGGCGGGCAGTCGCCGCGCCCACTCCTCGAGCTCGGCCAATGCCACGATGATCGCGGCGACCTTGAGGGCGGTCCTGCTGGGTTTGTCGGATTTCATTTTACTCTATTGGAGGGGCACGTAGCCGGTGCGCAGGGGAGTGCCGCGGCCGGTCCCCCACAGCACACAGTTGTCGGCGGACCCGGGCAAGTCCCAGATCTGTACGCCGCCTTGTTGGCCGCCCAGCGAGTCCTTGAGCGAGATGACCAGCTCGAGCTGGCCGTCTCCGTCGAGGTCGCCGACCGCGGGTGCGGCCATGGATCCGCGCCCGTCGAGCTCGATCTTGTGCAGCTCGTTGCCACCGGCGTCGAGGACGATCAGGTGGGCGGGGGTCTCGGGCATGCGTGGCTCCCCGGCGGCGTAGGTGGTGAACAGGACCTCGGGGGAGCCGTCGCCGTTGAGGTCGACGATCAGGGCCTCGCTCGCGCCCACGAAGGGCTGGGCCTGGCCGAAGCCGTAGCTCCACATGCGCTCGCCGCCCGAGAGGTAGGCGTAGAGGCGGCCGTCGTAGGTGGGCAGCACGATCTCGAGGCCGGGCTCGCCGTCGAGGTCGCCGACGGCGGGGGCCGGGTAGGTGGGCACGATGTTGTTGCCGAGGTTGGCGTAGGCCAGGGGCGGATCGCTGTCCTTGGGCCACTCCCAGCCGGCGGGGCGGGTCATGTCGGCGTTGAGCACCCACAGGCTCACACCCTGGTTGTCGGTCGATTCGCTGTGTTCGTGGTCGCCCCCGAGGACGATCTCCATCTCCCCGTCTGCGTCGATGTCGGCGATGACGGGCGGCGAATAGGTGAACTCGGAGCGGTCGCCGTTGCCCCAGCCCTGCATGGCGAAGGCGAGGTCGTGGTAGGCCTCGACCCCGGTCACCCAGCTGTCGCTGAAGTCGGGGTGGGTCTGGAAATTGACACCCGCCCCGTCCCAGATCCCGAACCCGATCGCGTCGTAGGTCGAGACCACGTCGAGGACTCCGTCGCCGTCGAGGTCTCCGGCGCCGATGTTTTGATTGAAGCCGCCGTAGTCGATGCAGTCGCCCTCGGGGGCCTGACATTCGCCGACTTGGGGCCAGCCCGCGGCGGTGCTGCCGTCGAGCTCGAAGACGTTTGTTGCGGGTCCCTGGGCCTGCCTGTTGATCAGGATCTCGTGCTGCCCGTCGCCATCGACGTCGGCGCTGGCGATGCTGCGGACCTCGACGTCGCCGTAGGCCTGGGGCCAGCCCGGGAGCAGCTCGCCGTTGTGGTCGTAGACGGCGACGTTGTAGCCATCGTCGTCGGGGTGTGCGCTGACGGCGATCTCCGTGTCGCCGTCGCCGTCGAGGTCGCCGACCACGGCCGAGGGCCACATGCGCACGCCGGCGTGTTCAGGGCTGTCGGAGGCGCTGTGGGCCCAAGCGGTCTGCCACATCAGCTCGCCGTCGCCCCTATACACATAGAGCACCGAGTGGCGGGGGGCGACGATGTCCAGGGAGCCGTCCCCGTCGACGTCGACCAGGGCCGGGGACGCGAACCAGTTCTCGTCCCAGCTGCCCGCCAAGGTCGCGCGCAAGACCGGCGCCTGGACCTCGGCCGAGGCACCATCAGCTGGATCGCAAGACGGCGGGGGTGGCTCGACCGGGTCGCTGGTCTCGGCGACCGTGTCGGCCCCGATGTCCTCCGCCGTGCCGGTGTCGTCGCCTCCGCACGAGGTCGACACGGTGAACAGGGCGGCGATGACCGGCGACAGACGAGGCAAGCTAGGCGAGCGCACACCCGAGGATCGTCCCGGCGAGGCGTGCTCGCAAGTGAACCTGCCGTGAGGCCGTGGTTGGTCATTGCCGCCACAGCGCGGGTTGTGGGGTCAGCTACAGCTCGGGCGAGAGAGCGCTCGGAAAAGTCGGAGCGGTCGGAAGACCGCGACCTGGGCTGAACGACCTGGGCTGAACAGTGAGAGCCCGGCGCCTCGACTGGACGAGGGCACCGGGCTCAGGGTGAAGCGTGACCGACGGGCGGTCACGACAGCGGCTACGACGCTGGGATCACGGTGTTGGGGTAGGGCTGATCCGCAGGGGCGACCGGCGCGGGCACGGGCGGGTGCAGGGCGTCCGGATCGTAGGTCGGCGCGATCTCAGCCAGGCCACCCTCGAGGCCAGCGTAGCCGAGGGGCTTGATGGGCATGTCCTCGTCCTCGTTCTCGTCCTGGTCGTCGTCATCCTCGTCCTCGTCCTCGTCATTGAGGTCGGGGGCCTGGAGACCGAGGGGCTTGATGGGCATGGCGCCCTCGTCCTCGCTCTCATCTTGGTCGTCGTCGTCGGCCTCGTCATTGAGGTCGGGGGCCTGGAGCCCGAGGGGCTTGATGGGCATGAGCGGGGTCTGCTCCTGCTCGGGGGCCTCGTAGTCGAGGTCCGAGGCCGGCGGCGGGTCGCCGGGGACGGGCTCGGGGACCTCGAACTCGTCGGCCACGGCCCCGTCCTCTACGAGCGTCAGCTCGAGCAGGCCGTCGGCCTCGAGGGCGTCGATCTCGAGGCGCTGGTCCTCGTCGAGGGCCGCGAAGGCCTCGTAGCTCATCTCGATCTCAACCGCCTCCGTGCTGGCCTCACAGCCGACGAAGGTCAGGCCGGCGAGGAGCATCAGGGCGAGGCGGGTGGGCTTGGCGAAATTGAACATGGTCGGTTTCTCTTGGGCTCGCGCGGTGTGGCGCGGGGGTTGGTGGTCGGGAGGTGGGGCTCGGCGGTCTGTCGCCTGTGCCGGACTCTCCCGGGTGATTCGCCGGCGCCTCTGTGCAAAGCCGAGGCCAACTTTCGAGCCCGTAAAAACAAGTCGAAATACGAGCTTGTCGGGCAGGACTGGCAGCTCCTCGCTGGCGCCGGACGACGGAATTGTGAGCGCCCATGCCGTTCGGCCATGGGCGATCACCGCGTCCCTCTCGGGCCCCAAAAGGGGTCACCCGAGGCGGTGCGAATTCGGGCGGGACACCCCAATGTCGTGAGTCCACCCGGCGGCCACAGTGGTTGCCAGGGCTCCTCCGGGAGCCTCGCCGGTGGTCAGTGGTGTGGGGTGGGGCGTCGGGGTCCTCAGAGACCGCGGTAGAGCTCGAGATCGAGGGCGAAGAGCTTGCCGTCGATCAAGAACACCCACCGGTAGGGCCGGTCTTCGAGGTCGGTGAGGGTGCCGCGCGTGTGCAGGTGGACCTGCTCGATGGGCTCGCGCAGCCAGCGTTTGGTGCGGCTGCTGACGGTGAGCTCCTGCTCGAGGCGCAGCGGGGGCACCTTGTTCTTCCCCGCCTCACCCAGGCGTGGGGCCCCGGCCAGCTGGATGTCGATCTCGAGGTCTCCACCCTCCAGGCGCACGGTCTGATCGATGTTCGCGTTCATCGCGTAGATGGTGGTGACCACCGGCTGCGACAAGATCCGGGCCTTGGCGTCGAGCTTGGGGTCGGGCTCGCGCACGTCCATGTCGGGGCGCGGGTACAGGCGCAAAGTCGCGCGCATCTGGACCGACTGGGGGTTGGCGAGCTGGGCGTCGAAGGTCTGGGCCGGGGCCTCACCGATGAGGTCCACGCTGGCATCGTCGATGCGGACATCTTCGGGAGGCTCGAACTCGACGACGTTGGCGAGCACCAAGGCGGCGCCGGTGGCCAGGACCAGCCAGCTGTTGGCGAACAGCCAGCGGCTGACCCTGGACCTGAGCCTGGGGCGTGACCCGGGGTCGCCCGAGCGAGACCCGGGGTCGTCCGAGCGAGACCCGGGGTCGGAGCCGAGATCGCCCACGTCAGCGTCGAGCTCTTCCTCTAGATCGCCGTATTCGCGCATCGCGGGACGCTTGCATAGGCAGGGGGGGGCACGAAATTTTTGGCGAGACCCGGGGCTCAGCGCGTATGGTCCGGCCATGCGCTACCACCAGCGCGAGTGTTCGTCGTCCACCTGTGGCCTGCGCTTCCCCGTCTCCGAGGGCAGCGAGCTCGGTGCGAGCTGCCCGCTGTGTAGCGCACAGACCCGGTTTGTGGGCGAGCCCTACATCAGCCACGAGGTCCGAGAGCCCCGGATCGCCGCAGGCCCGCCCATGGAGGCCCTGCTCGACAACGTCCGCAGCCTCAGCAACGTCGGCTCGATCTTCCGCAGCGCCGACGGGGCCGGGGTCGGCCACCTGCACCTCGGTGGCTTCACGCCTACCCCTGAGCACCCCAAGCTCGCCAAGACTGCGCTCGGGTCCGAGCGCAGCGTCTCTTGGACCCACCACTTCGACCCGGCCGCGGCCGCCGAGGCCCTGGTCGCTGGGGGCAGGCGGCTGTGGGCGCTCGAGGGTGGGCCCCGCTCTGAAGATCTGTTCGCGCTGCTCGCTTCGACGTCCGCGGAGCTCGGGCCGCTCGGACCGGGCTCCACGCCGATCGTCCTGGTCTTGGGCCACGAGGTCTCGGGTGTCGATCCTCGGGTGCTCGCCCGCTGTGAGCGGGTGCTCCGCATCCCCATGGCGGGAGTCAAGGGCTCACTCAACGTCTCGGTCGCGTTCGGGATCGCGGCCTACCTGCTCCGACATGGCCGCGGTGTAGTCGCATAATTTGGCGAAGTCGCCTGTTATATAGTCGTCGCCCGTGTCCTACCGCGACGAGCAGCAGGCCCTCCTGCTCGAGGTTCAGGCCCTCCAGCGTGACAAGGCCCGCCTCGAGGGCGAGCTGGAGCACGCCGACTCCCGCTTTCGAGGGCTCCTCCATGAGCAGGCCGCGGATCGACTCAAGAATCTGCGCATGCACTGCGTGATGTGCTCGAGCAACCTCTTGGCCGTGGCCATCGTCGCGGGTCACGACGTCCGCAACCCCCTGCCCCTGAAGATGAGCACGCTGCGCTTCGGCTCGCCCGAGGGCGGGTTCACGGCCTCGGCACCGGTTCGCAGCTATGTGTGTTCGAGCTGTGGCTACATCCACAGCTTTATCGACATGGACACGGGCGGCCCGGTCGACGCGCCCTGAGCAATCTCGGCCGAGCAATCTCGGCTGAGCGGCCCGAGCCGAGGCACCTCAGTTCACTTTGACCAGCGATCCGGCGATCGTCGTGACGCCCGAGGCCGCGACATCGATCTTGGCGCCGGAGATGGCCACGCCGCTCCCGTCGATCTTGATCACGCTGCCGCCCGCGCTGAGGGTGATCTCGGAGGCGCTGATCGCAACCTTGCCGCCCTCGAGGGTCACGGTTGCGCCGCCTTGTTTGATCATCAGCTTGGACGATCCCTCGGCGAGCAGCTTGCCGCCGGTCGAGTTCAAGGTCAGGTCGCCGGTCGCCTCGACCGTGAATTTGGCGTCGGTGGCGTGGGCCGCGTTGCCGCCCGAGAGCACGATAGTCGAGGCCTCGGCCTGACCGATAGCGACCTTGGTGGTCGCCGTGAGCTCGAAGTTGTTGGCTGCCGAGATCGAGCCGTCGCCGGGGCCGGCGGGCCCCGAATCGATGGCGGTGTCGCTCTTCCCTCCCACGCTCTGGCTGTGGGCGTCCTTGTAGGTCACGGTCACTTTCTTCCCCGAGATCAGGGTGGTCGTACCGATGACCTCGAGCAGCTCGTCGCCCTCCACGAGGGTCTTGCGCTTGGCGTGGAGGGTGTTGTCCTCGTCGCCCGTGACCTCCTTGGTCCGGGTCTTGGTGACCGTCATGGTCTGCTTGCCCTCGATGCTCTCGGTTTGGTCCTTGGTGATCGAGTTGGTCTGGTTGCCGCTGACGCTGTTGCTCTGGTCGGCGCCCACCGAGGTCGAGTGGTTGTTCTCCACGACCTCGCTGAGGTCCTTTTGAGCATGCAAAAAGATCTGTTCGCTGCCCGCGGCATCCTCGAAGCGCAGCTCGTTGTAGCCGTCGCCGCCGGGGGAGCTGCAGGTGCGGATGGTGCTCTGGGTCTTGCTCCCAGGCAGGTCGACGCTGATCCCGTTGGCGCCGTTGTAGACGCAGCCGACGACCAGGGGCTGGGCGGGGTTGCCCTCGAGGAACTCGACCAGGACCTCCATGCCGATGCGGGGCACAAAAAAGGTCCCAAAGCCCGGTCCGGCCCAGTTGTGGGCGACGCGGATCCACATGGAGGTGTCTTGGCTGAGCTCGTGGATCCGATCCCAGTCGAAACGAACCTTGATGCGGCCGTGTCTGTCGGTGTGGATCTCCTCGCTGTCGGGGCCGGTGACGATCGCGGTCTGGGGGCCGTAGATTCGGGGTATGCGGGTGACCGGAGCCGGGCGGGGGGGGAGGTCCGGGTCAAAGACGCTGCACTCGAAGCGGCACTCATAGCGGGCGCCGCCGCCGGAGCGGCTGCCCGAGAGGACCTCGGGGCAGTCGGCGGTGTGGACGACGTTGCGGACCAGGTACTCCTGGTCGAGATCGCCGCGTTGGTGGCCGACGATGGCGAACTTGCGGCCGGGGTAGATGCCGGTGACGTTGGCGATCCCGCGGGCGACCTTGTCGCGGCGCTTGCGGTGGTCGAGTCGACGCACGGTCCGGGGATCGGCGTCGCCCTCGACGAAGCGGCCGTGGTGATAGACCTCGCGGACATCGCCGTGGGAGTCGGTGTCGCCCTCACCCGCGTCGGCCTCGAGGGGGTCGGTGGGTCTGGAGGACATCCAGTCGAAGGTCCGCTGGTGGACCATGGTGGTGGTCAGCTCCCGGGTCCAGTCGAGGTATTGGACACTCTCGATCTCGGCCTGGTCCTTTTGGCTGGCGATGATGTTGAGCTCGGGGTTGTCGTCGATGGTCTCGACGTCGAGGTAGTTGTCGGCGCCGTCCTCGAGCATGAGGATCTCCTTGCCCTCCTCGCGCTCGTGGTCGAACCAATAGCTGATGCCCTCGGCCTCGAGCAGGCGGCTGACGAACTCGAGGTCGCTCTCGTGATACTGGACGATGTATGTCCGGGGTTCGTACTCACCGGTCAGGCCCGAAATGTCGACCTCGCGCTCGTAGTCGCCCAGGGCCGCCTCGAGCACCTCCACGACGACGTCCGGGACCGTGATGTTCTGCCACAGGCGGGTGTCGACGCGCTGGCCCAGGAGGTACAGAGCCGGGACCATCTCGAGCCGAACCTGGAGCCGGTCACTGTCGACGCCGATGAACTCGACTTGGTGGATCAGGCCGTCGACCGTACGCATGACCCCGCCACGGTGAATGGTCAGCTCGCAGCTGGCCCCCAACAGGGCCTCGGTGTCGGCGGCGAGGTCGTCGGTGACCAGGTCGAGGACGGCCAGGTAGGGCTCGGACAGGGCCTCGCGCAGGTGCAGGTGGCGCAGCTGCCAGTGGGCGTCGGGGCCGTCGGTGATCGTGACGTAGTAGCGGGCTCGGGGCAGGGTCTCCTCGCCGGAGGCCATGCCCGCGAGGGCTCCCGCCGCGGCCTCGATGCCCTGTTGGGCCAGGCCCATGCCTAGGCCTGCGCTGGCGACCTCCGGGGGCAGGCCTGCGTCTGAGAGGGCGCCCCCGACCGCGCTGGTCGCCGCCGCACCTGCGACGCCCGCACCCGCGCTCGCGGCTCCCCCTGCACCGCCGGCGACGGCCCCCTGGGCGACCGAACTCGTGGCTTGTACGGCCTCGCTGGGAATGCCGGCGGCGTCGGCAGCAGCTGTGGCCGCGGTGGTCGCTGCCCCTACGCCGACTCCGCTGGCGATGTCCTCGGGGGAGGCCCCGGAGCTCAGACCGTCGACGGCCTGGCTCGCCCCTTGTTGGGCGACTTGGCCGGCGGTCTGCTCGGCCATATCTCCCATATCTCCCCCATCATTCGCATCATCCGCATCATCCGGATCGGAATCGTCGCTCGGGGGGCTGGGCGAGTCGGGGGGTGTTCCGTGTTCGTTGTCGTCAGCCATGGCGCTACCTCCTGATCCTGCGGGGCTGCAACCATACCGACTGTCGCGCTGTACCGAAACAAGCAGCGCGCAGATCGGGTGGCCCGGTCTGGGGCAGACGGGCGCTGGATTCCCCCTCTGCGGGGAGAGTTCCCTACGGCCTGGGAGCCTCGAGCGCCGCGAGGTCGGGCTCCTCGTCCATCCGCAGGCTCAAAAAGTTGCGGGCGGTCTCGAATTTACTGGTCACCTCGACCCGCTCGCTGGCGAGTTGTTCGAAGGTCGGGGCGAGGCGGCGGAGCAGCTCGGGCACGTCGACCAGCCAGCGGGCAGGGGGATCGTCATGCCTCTCATGCCCGCTGCGAGCGAGGGTCAGGAGGGTCTGGCCGTCCACCCGGATCTCCGCGCGTCCACGCTCGGGGCCCTCGCCGACCCAGACCTCGCTCAGATCGATCCGCTCGAGGCCCTCCCCGGTCAGGCCCTCGGCGACCGCATGTTCGAACAGGGCCCGGCCGTCGAGGGCCTCGAGGGCCTCGGGGCTCAGGCGCACCCGCATCTCGAGGATCATGACGACGGTCAGCAGCGAGCGCTGCTCCAGGGTCTCGCGGTCGGCGTGCAAGGCCGCGCTGCGCAGCTCCTCGTAGAGGGTGAAGGTCTCGGGCACCACCCAGGTCGCGGCTGTCGGGGCGTCGCGTTTGGCCAGGGCATCGGCGTAGGCCGAGGCCGCGGCCTGGACCAGGACGCGGTGGTCTTCGGTGGTGGCCGTGGCGGTCCCGGGGTGCCCGTCCTCGGGGGCGTCGCTGGGCTCCTCGATGATGATCTTCGGCCCACAGCCCGCACCGGCAGACAGGACTGCTAGGCCAAGGGCCACCCTCAGGGTCGGGGTCGCCCCGAACCTGTGAACTCGGGCGCGCCGCGGTGGGCTGTGGGCCGACGTCGGATCGGGATCTTCGCGGCTCGGCACCCCGCCACTCTAACAGGACTCGTGTTCGCTCGACGCCGGCGCTGTGTCGGGTTCTCCTTCGGGAGCTGTTTCGAATCTCGACCGAGACCGACGATTCGCTCATTGTGCACAACGATGATTATCTCGATATGGGGATGGTCGACGACCGCGACCTTTGACGTTCGAATATGCGGTGGCCCCAGCGCTGCAAGTCTCTGCCTCCACGCCAGACTTTCCTCGAACGAGTGACAAAGGTGGTCTGGCTGACTCTCGACACCACCACCATGAGCCCACTCTCCCGCTCTTTGACGCTCGCCGTCCCCGGAGCGACCCCGTCCCCGGCGAGCGCGTCGACCCGTGGCAGGACCGGCAGCCTGTCGCTGAAGCCGGTATGCCCGAGGATCTGGACGATCGCAGGTTTGCGGGAGGCGAGGTCTACGGCGTCTTCGGTGGATACAAATACGACTCGACTGTAGGCGAGACGCTCCGCGGCCAGCGGGAGCGAACAGACGGTCGCCAACCTCGCTCAGATCCTGCTCGACGATATCGGCGGTGCTCACGAGAGCGCCACGTTTCGGTCTTTGGAGAGCCCCGAGCAGCAGCGCGAGTCGGAGGTGTGTTGAAGCCGAGCAATACCGTTGGCCAACTCACGTCTAGAAGACCCCTTGAAGGCCAGAACCACCCCCGATTTCGGCTGTTTAGGGGGCTTTCGCCGACCCGGGCCCGGGCCTGGATTTCGGCCCGGATATCCGCGCGCGAAAATCTTGAAAACCCTGGCAATTTCAGGCGAATTTCGGGGTTTGGAGGCGTGCAAGGGCCCCCCATGACGGCTATGCTGCGCCGGCCTCGGGCGGTGGCGTCAGCACTGGCGCCGCGACCTCCTGAGACCCCTTCCAGATCACAAATCGCATGGCCGAGACGAAGTCGATCCTCAACATCGAAGACGAGATGCGTAGCTCCTTTTTGGACTACGCCATGTCCGTCATCATCTCCCGCGCCCTCCCCGACGTCCGCGACGGGCTCAAGCCTGTGCACCGCCGAATTTTGTACGCGATGCACCAGCTGAAGAACACACACACCCAGGCTTACAAGAAGTCGGCGCGCGTGGTCGGCGATGTGATCGGCAAGTACCACCCACACGGCGACTCGGCGGTCTACGACGCCCTGGTCCGCCTCGCGCAGCACTTCGCCATGCGCTACCCGCTGGTCGACGGTCAGGGCAACTTCGGTTCCGTCGACGGCGACTCTCCGGCCGCCATGCGCTACACGGAGGTGCGCATGCAGAAGTTGGCCAGCGAGATGCTGGCCGACCTCGACAAAGAGACGGTCGACTGGGTCCCCAACTACGACGAGAAGGAGCTCGAGCCCTCGGTCTTGCCGGCCAAGGTGCCCAACCTCCTGCTCAACGGCGCGGTCGGCATCGCGGTGGGCATGGCCACCAACATCCCGCCCCACAACCTGACCGAGCTGCTCGATGCCACGATCGCGCTGATCGATGATCCGAGCATCGGGGTCCCGGAGCTGACCCAGTTCGTCAAGGGCCCAGATTTCCCCACCGGCGGCATCATCTTGGGCACGGCGGGCATCCGGCAGGCCTACCTCCACGGCCGCGGCAGCGTGACCGTGAGGGCTCGCTGCGAGATCGAGGAGGACGCCAAGGGGCGCGAGTCGATCATCGTCACCGAGATCCCCTACCAGGTGAACAAGACCCGGCTGATCGAGCGGATCGCGTCGCTGGTGCGCGACAAGAAGCTCGAGGGCATCTCGGACATCCAGGACTACTCCGACCGCACGGGCATGCGGATCTGGATCTTGGTCAAGCGTGATCACGCGGCCCAGATCGTCCTCAACAAGCTCTACAAGATGAGCGATCTGCAGACCTCCTTCGGGGTCAACATGATCGCCATCGTCAACGGCCGGCCCGAGGTCTTGAACCTCGAGAAGTGCCTGCGCCACTTCATCGATCACCGGCGCACGGTGGTCACGCGCCGCTGTCGCTACGAGCTGGGCAAGGCCATGGCTCGGCGCGAGATCGTGGAGGGCCTGGGCGTCGCGGTCGACTCCATCGACAGGGTCATCGCGCTGATCCGCGGGAGCGCCGATCCAGACGAGGCCAAGGCCAAGCTCATGGCCGAGCCGCTCGAGGGCTTCGCCAAGTTTCTCGAGCGCTGCGGCCGCCCAGCCGAGGAGATCGAGCGGGCCCAGGGTCCCTACCGCCTCAACGAGCGCCAGGCCAAGGCCATCTTGGACATGCGTCTGCAGCGGCTCACCGGGCTCGAGCGCGAGAGGGTCGAGTCCGAGTACAGGGAGCTGTGCGTGACCATCTCCGGGCTCGAGGCCATCCTCACCGACTTCGACAAGCTCATGGGGGTGATCCGCGAGGAGCTGCTCGCGATCCGCTTCGAGTACGGCGATCCCGAGGGTCGCGACAGCGGCGACGGCTCGCTCGCCGACAAGGGCTCGCGGCGCACGGAGTTGGTCGCCAACGAGCTCGAGATCCAGCCCATCGACCTGGTGGCCGACGAGTCCATGGTCGTGATGATCACCCGCAAGGGCTACGTCAAACGCATGCCCATCACCGAGTACCGGGTTCAAAACCGGGGCGGCGTCGGGCTCAAGTCGGGCTCGCGCCGCGACGACGACGACCAGATCATCGAGCTCTTCGAGGCCTCGGCCCACGCCTTTATCCTGCTGTTTACGAACACCGGCCGGGTGTTCCGCAAGCGTGTGTTCGAGTTCCCCCTGGGCAGCCGGGGCCAGCGGCCCAAGGCCCTGGTCAACTTCTTGAACCTCAAGGAGGGCGAGAAGGTGCTCGAGATGGTCGCCTACCGCGAGGAGAACGTGGACGACGAAAACTTCGTGGTCCTGGCCTCGCAGCAGGGCTACATCAAGCGGACCTCGCTGGCCGAGTTCGCCAACATTCGGACCACCGGGCTGATCGCGGCGAGCGTCGCCGAGGGCGACATGCTCATCGACGCCAAGCTCACCCGCGGTGGCTGTGACGTCATGATGGTCAGCCGCGAGGGGCAGGCGATCCGCTTCGACGAGACCGACGTCCGACCCATGGGGCGGACCGCCCGGGGCGTGCGCGGCATGGGCCTGCGCGAGGGCGACGAGGTCGTCAACATCATGGTCCTCAAGCGCGGCGAAGAGGACGAGATCGGGCTCCTGACCGTGTGCGAGAACGGCTACGGCAAGCGCACGCCGGCCAGCGAGTACCGGAGCCAGAGTCGCTCGGGCCTGGGCCTCAAGACCATCAAGGTCAGCGAGCGCAACGGCAAGGTCGTCGGCATGCTCAAGCTGCGAGAGAACGATCAGCTCATGGTCGTGACCTCGAACGGGAAGATCATTCGTACGCCGGTCTCGGGGATCAGCGAGCTCGGTCGGGCGACCCAAGGTGTCCGCTTGATCCGTCTGGGCGAGGATGAGCTCGTGGTCGGGCTTGCCCGCATCAACGACCCGGAGGACGAGAGCGAGACCAAGGAAGATGGGGCGGAGCAGGAGCCCGGTTCCGATTCAGACGCGCCCGCGGACGCGGAAACGACCACGAGCGAGGGTGACGAAGAGCCCGAGCCCGAGCCCGAAGCCGACAGTGGCGAGGAGCCTTCTTGATCGTCGACGGGCGCGCCGGCGCCCGTAGCCAGGCCCTGTTCGAGGCCGCCCAAAAGGTGATCCCTGGTGGCGTCAACAGCCCGGTCCGGGCGTTCTCGGCGGTCGGGGGCGCACCGCCCTTCATCCGCAAGGCCAGCGGTTGTCACCTCGAGACCGAGGACGGCGCCACGCTGGTCGACTATGTCGGCAGCTGGGGGCCGGCCCTGCTCGGACACGCCCACCCGGAGGTCGTCGAGGCGGTCTGTGCGGCCGCCCGCGACGGCCTGAGCTTCGGCGCAGCCACGGCCGCCGAGGTCGAGTTCGCCGAGCGTATCTGCGCCATGGTCCCGAGCCTCGCCGACGGCATGGTTCGGCTCGTGTCCTCGGGTACCGAGGCGACCATGAGCGCGCTGCGCCTCGCTCGGGGGTTCACCGGTCGCAACAAGATCGTCAAGTGTGAGGGCGGCTACCACGGCCACGCCGACATGCTCTTGGTTGCGGCCGGCTCGGGCGCGGCCACGCTGGGCATCCCCGGCAGCGCAGGGGTCCCCGCCGAGGTCGTCGGCGACACGCTGACCGTGCCCTACAACGATGTCGAGGCCGTCGAGGCCGTGTTCGCGGCCCACGGCTCGGAGATCGCCGCGATCATCATCGAGCCCGTGGCCGGGAACATGGGCTGCGTCCCGCCCCGGCCCGGCTACCACGAGCGGCTGCGGGAGATCACCGAGGCCAGCGGCGCCCTGCTGATCTTCGACGAGGTCATGACCGGCTTCCGTGTGCACCCAGGCGGCGCCCAGGCTCGCTTCGGGATCACCCCCGACCTGACCTGCCTCGGGAAGATCGTCGGTGGGGGCATGCCCGTGGGGGCCTACGGTGGACGCCGAGACATCATGAGCCGGATCGCCCCCCTGGGCCCGGTCTACCAAGCCGGGACCCTCAGCGGGAACCCGCTCTCGGTCGCCGCGGGGCTCAAGACCCTCGAGATCATCGCCCGCGACGCGCCCCACGAGGCCCTCGAAGCTTCGACCGCGCGCCTGTGCGACGGCCTGGCAGCGCGGGCGGCCAAGCACGGCGTCGCGTGGACCGGCACGCGGGTCGGGCCCATGTTCTCTGGCTTCTTTCGCGGCGGCGAGGTCTGGAACTACGCCGACGCCAAGGCCAGCGACCTCGAGCGCTTCGCCCGTTGGCACACGGGAATGCTCGCCCGCGGTGTGTATCTGGCACCGTCGCAGTTCGAGGCCGGGTTCATGTCCACGGCCCACGACGACGCCGCGATCGACCACACTTTGGCGGCGGCCGACGAGGTCTTCGCCCTGCTGTCTCGTTGAGCGCGGCTCGGGCTGAAGTCTCGCCAGGCGATCGCTCACAGGGGGTCGCTCGATGTCGAGCCTGCGGACGCTCTGGGGGCCGAGTGACCTGCGAGAGCGCTGATGAGAAGCAACGAGCCAGGAAACTGGGTTGGATGGGAATAGACATGGAGAAATGGGTTCGTTACGGTGAGTGTCCTGTGGAGCAACTCAAGGAATCGACTCTGAACGCGCTGGCCGTCCTGATTCATAGGGATACGGAGAATCTCGAGAAAGTGAACCTCCCTGATCGGAGTCGAGACCAAATCAGGGTGTTTCTGGACGAGTTTGATGTCCGCTTGGAAGACGGCGAGTCTGATTGGAGGAAAAGTGTATCCCGGCGGCTTATGGTTAAAAACGCATTGCGGTGCTCTGGAATGGCCAAAATCATGGGCCAGGTGATTGAGGCGACTCTAAATAAAAAATGGATTGCCAATGACGAACAGAGGGATCGCGCGTTCGAATACTTGTCTGGGTATCTGGAGGAAGATGATTGCCGACTCGAGAAGACTGAAACGGGAGTGCGTGTCCAGATTCGAGATGCAGACGTCAGTGGCTCCGCGGGAAGCATAGAGGCATCTCCTCAGACAGAGAATCTCGACCTGCTCCCAACTGTGGGTTCCGCTGGAGGAAACCCTGTAGTCGAAAGTCGCAGTTCGACATCATTGGTGGGTTCGCTCGATGTGAATGGAAAGAGGATATTTATCAGCCATGCGCATTTGGACGCGGAACTGGTTAAATGCCTTGTCGAACTTTTGGAAAGTTGCGGAGCTCCTCACGGGTCAGTGTTTTGTACTAGTCAGTCAGGCCAAGGGGTTCCTGCCGGGACCAATCTTATCCGATGTCTTCGGGAGGTAATCTCTTCTGTCGATGTTGTGATTGTCGTGTCGACCGATAATTTCTGGAGGAGCCCTGCCTGTATTTGTGAGCTGGGGGCTGCGTGGGTCTTGGATAAGCATGTTGTCCCCCTGCTGGTGCCGCCGCTGAGCTATGACGAGGCTCTCCGTGGGGTTCTGGAGAAGGAAACACTGGCGGTCAGGGTAAACGACGAACTCGAGATTGCCGGGATGCTTGAGGAGGTATGGGGTCTCTTGGATCTGGGTAGGCCTTCGTATCAGCGTTGGAATGTCAAGATAGCGGACTATCTGGAGCGCATTTCCCCGTTGGTCGAGGTCGAGGGGGATAGCCTTCAGGGTGCTGAGGGGCAGTCTGAAGATCTTGTTCTCAAGGGACTAAGAGACGGGGAGATTGTTACTCGACATCGGACAAAAAATGCGACCACTCTGAATGGTGCACACACACTCATGTTGAAGGTTGAAAACGCAGGATCCAGTGTCGTCCGTGACGTTGAGGTAGAGTTGGTTTTCCCTTTTGATTCTGGAAACGAAATCCGTGTGTTCGAAGGTGGTGAGGAATATAGAATTTTAGATGGTGCTCTTCCCGCTCGCTACTTCGACCCGGGATCACCAGTCAGTATACTTCCTCAGCGACAGGATTCGGGGCAAACGATGATCGTGCAACGAGTAAAAAAAATAGAGGCAGGCCAAACTGAAAGACTGATCGGAATGAGGGTCAGATTCAAGTCGAGACAACCCCACCCCGGGCATCGCATCCCGGTTGAGTACACCATAGGGTCCTCAGCGGGCTCGTCGTCGGGGTCGTTTGATCTCGTTTGGAGTTCTCGTGATCGCCCGCAATAACGTCGCAAATCTTCTACATCAGATCTGGAAACCCTCCCTGCTACTCTTGGGTGCGTCGGTTTCGATCGGCTGCGCAGACTTTGAGCCTCCACCCGACTTCGACACCGAAACCGGCACCGGAGATCCGACTGAAGAAGACGATGGAGAGGTCGCCTTCGATGGACGCGGCAAGGGCACCATCCAACCTGCCAGGATCAAGGACAACGCTGGATTCGGGCTGTCGCCGATCGCGAGAGACTCGATCGGAGTGGGCGCCCCAGAGGAGACCTGGGAAGGGGTGCCGCAGGCGGGGCAGGCATCGCTGCTCATTGGAGATGGCATGTCGGGGCTCACTCCACCCTCGACTTCCCCTTCGACTTACGTGGAGGAGAAACATGCGGCCGTCTGCGAGGCTTCTCAGCGGTTTGCCTGGGATCGACTCCCCAATAGACAACTCGGTGCTGCCTTCACCTTCTTCAGCCGTCATCTGGGAGGATCGTTCGCCGAGTACCACAACACGCCGATCCTGGCCGCGCCAACGGCCGGAGCTCAGAGCGGCCGGGCTGTGGTGTGGCAGGGCTGCTACAGCTGCGCCCTGTTCCCGAAGCCCGATGGTCTGGAGAACCTCCAGGGCGGTCGATTTGGAAGCAGCATGGCCGTGGGGGTATCGGGCCAGAGTACGGAGCGACTCTTCATCGGTTCCCCCGGCCTTGGAGATGGGCAGGTTGCGGTGACCTCCGAACAGGCCTACCGACGCTGGGATCCGAGTTTGGTTCCTCAGGCGGCGGACGCGAACCTCGAGGGGATGCTCGGCGGTGTTCGGGAGTGTCAGTGTGCTCTGGAAGGACCGGGGAACATCGACTGCAACCCTTGGGAGGGAGTGCTAGCCGGTTCCTTTGCCGATGAGGAGTTCGGCGCTTCTCTGGCCACGGGAGATCTGGACTGCGATGGCGCCGAGGATCTGGCGGTGGGTGCTCCCGGGGCAGCGCTGCCAATGGACGGGCCCAGTACGATCCCAGGCGCGGGAGCTGTCTACGTCTATCGGGCGTCGGATGGGGTATTCGGCTCCGTCGCGCCCACTGTTCTTCGTCAGGGGGCCTTCGAGGTGGGAGGAAACCCCGAGGAAGAGGAGCGTTTTGGACATGCCCTGGTGTTCGGCAATTTCAACGGGGCACGCAGACTCTCGAACGACCGCTCTTGCTATGATCTGGTGGTCTCCGCTCCGGGGGAAGATGAGGGGGCGGGTGAAATCCAACTCTTCGAGGGCAGCCCAAACGGGCTCGTGTTTGGCGGGCTCGTCATCCAGTTGGCGGACCTCTTCGACTTGTCCTCAGACCCCGGAGACCACTTTGGTTATAGCTTGAGCGCGGGAGATCTGAACCGGGACGGCTTCGATGACCTGATCGTCGGCGCACCAGGCGATGGCCTGGGTGGGTCGGTTTCGGTCATCCCTGGCTCCCCCGCCGGCTTGGTCCTCGAAGCTGCCACGGTCCTGAGGCAGGGCGGAGGTCTCGCCGGGGCCGATGAACCAGGGGATCAGTATGGGTTCGCCCTGTCTTGGACCAATCTCTTCGGGGGCGGGAAGGTACCCGCTAGGGTGGTGGTGGTGGGTGTGCCTGGGGAGAACGATGGTCGGGGGGAGATTCGGCTCTACCGAACCACCGACTCGTCTCTTGGTTTCAACCCGCTCGTGTTTACAGATCTGGTGGCGCTGAGCCAGGATGATATTCTTGGCGACAGCGCTCCAGGCGATCGCTTTGGTAGCGTGCTCATGCCCGTGCGGAGCTTTCCTCAACGGCAGTTTCAGTGATGACCCGTCTTCCTCCGACAGCGGCGCTGGTTTTTGGCTGGCTCTGGGTTCTGGCTTGCCAGCCGGACCCAGGGGAGGAGGCAGGCGACCCAGACACCCAGGCGAACGCCGACGGCGACAGGGCCGAGGAGCCGGGCTCCCCGGATGACGCTTGGAACTGCGGCGAGCTGGGGCTGACGTGTGTGGGCCCACTGGGCA
>CAYVJQ010000092.1:0-7978 GCA_964451725.1 uncultured Nannocystaceae bacterium
CATCGCCGGGTCATGCCGAGTGATGTAGGCGAGGTTGATCAAGTTGATCACGAAGTGTGCCGCGATCGCCGGCCCGAGGTTCCCGGTCCACAGGGTCAAGCCTGCGAGGACCAGGCCCAGGAGCGCCGCCGACACAGTCCAGGCCCACAGCTCCCGGCGTGGAGGCACATGCAGCAGCGCAAACGCGAGCGTGCTCAGCCACGGGCCCCAGGCATCCAGCATGGCCCCGCGAAACAGGATCTCTTCACCGATCGCGCTGGCCGCCGCGAGCAGGAGCAGCTCACGGGTGCTCAGTTGGCCGAGCACCCCTCGAAACTCCCGGTGCAGCGCCGGCAGCCATCGCCAGCGACGCTCGAGCGCCCGGAACCCGAGGACCACGGCCAGACCCAGGGCGACCCCCAGCACAGGAGTCCACACGAGCCGCCACCCCCCGACTTCGCTCACCCCCCAAAAGTCGTTGTTCTCCTGGCTGATCGCGTGCCAGAGGAACCCGAGTATCGCCAAGCCCAGATAAAAGCTGGCCACGACCTCGGTCCGCGCGGCGCCGGGCCGGGGGGACCGCTGCCTGCCGGACAGCTTGGGCACATTCAACGACACCGGCGCACACCATACCGCAAGCCGCCAGACGATATTGTTACAGCTTCGGCACCCGTGACGGTCGGTCCCGAGGGTCGTAGGCCCCAGGTTGTCGGCCAAGAACCAAAACCCAAAACCAGACGGGTCACCGCCGGGAGCGGCGTCGCAGGCCCACCCCCATGATCACGAACAAGAGACCGAAGCCCCCAGCCCCACCTGCGCCCCCTCGGCTCGAGCAGGCACAGGCCCCGCCGTCCCCGCCGTCCTCGAAGTCGGGCTCACCACCGAGTTCGTCGTCGCCTGTGTCGCTCTCTTCGCTCTCGCTCTCTCCACTCTCACTCTCACCCTCTTCCTCTTCACTCTCACTCTCTTCGCTATCGCTCTCGCTCTCTTCACTCTCACCTGGGGGCTCGCCAACCGTGAAGGTCACGCTCGGCGACTCACCGGGATTGCCGAAGTAGTCGTAGCCGACCGCGTGCAGCGAGTAGGTCCCGGTCGTGAACACGGCGTTGCCGAACACCCAGGGCTCGGGCTCGGCCCAGGCATCCCGCTCCCGCTCGGCGATCGACACGCCGTCGACATAAAGCTCGACCCGGACGACGGCGTAGCCCACCCCGTCGTCGGCCTCGATGCTGATGTCGAACACACTGGGCGAGTCCAGGAACGCCGCCCCGTCGATCGGGTCGACAACCACGACCTGCGGGCCGTCGAGGTCCTCGGGCCAGGACAAACCTGGACCGCAGGTCGCCGGCTCCGCCCCGAGACTCCCCGCGCAGCCCTGACCCCAGCTCCCTCCCGCCCCGGGCTCGCTGGCGAAACCGGTGCACGCGGGGCCCGGATCCCAGCTGCCCTCGGCGTCGTGGCAAGGGGTGATGTCGATCCCGCTCTGCGCCTCGACCCAGCCCACCATGGCCGCCATCGACATGTAGATTCCAAAGTTGTCGCAGCCCTCGGGTCCCCCGGAGAGGATCCCCCAGGACCGCCAGCCCCCGTCTTCGAGCTGGATGTAGCCCGTGCCACCCGAGTCTCCACCGCAGGTCGAGAGCGCGGCATCTCCAGCGCTCAGCGTGTCGGTGACCATGTCCGACTCGATCTGCGCCTGGCCCCAGCGCTTGGTACCCGCGTCGTTGGCCCCTTCGTCGGTCAAACCGAAACCGACGAGCGTGACCTCGGCCCCGAGCGCGAGCGCCTCGAGTTCGCAGCCCATCACCGGAGGCGTGGGCGCGAGCGCGACCGGCTGTTGGAGCACGCAGTAGGCGAAGTCCGCGGACCCGACCATGCCCAGCCACCCATCGTTGATCTCGCAATCTTGGACATCGACGGTGAACGCCGGATCGAAAATATCCTCACCAAAGCGAATCTCATCGGGGGGCCCGCCCGCCTGCGCGTCGATACAGTGGGCCGCGGTCAGGACCACACGCGGGTGGACCAAGGTCCCGCTGCAGATCGCAGAGCCGTTGAACAGACCCACGGTCGTCGGCCACTGACAGCTGCCCGCGCTCATCCCTCCGTAGATCTCCGTGTCCACGGGCGGGCCCGAGGGTGCCTCGAGACTGGGCTCGGCGGCGCTCGCTGGTGGGGAGAGCAGCAGGCTCAGACCCAGCACCGCGACACCCAACCCCAGACCGAGGTCAGAGCCGAGGTCAGAGCCGAGATCGGGGGCACACAGACGAGCAGCGACACGCATCGGCCGATGATAGGCCCCCGTGTCTGCGCAAGGGGCGAGGGGCGAGGGGCGTCTACTCCCCGCCCGAGTTCACGATCAATAGCCGGAACCACTCGTCGGGCGTATCGGTGCAGTCGACCTCGTGCAGGAGCTCGGCCGTGTCCACCCACAGCGCCGTCCCCGGGTCGTCCCCCACAACCTCGAAGTTCCCGTCGAAGACCGCCTCGTCGCCTCCGCCCACGGCCAGAGACAGACGCTCGACCTGGCCACAGAAACCGTCTTCCCAGCTGCACTGATCGTAGACCCGACTCAGCTCCAAGGGCGGGGCGAACCCATACTGCTCCGGCGGGTTCAGGGCGTCCCCATCGATGATGGTCAAGAGGTGGCCCTGGCCCTGCACGTCCAGGCGCAGGTGGGAGTTGAACCACCACGGCCCGTCGAACACATAGTGGATCGAGACGAGATCGCCGACCTCGACCGGCGCCGTGAAGGTCGGGCTCGCGGTCACCGAGATCGTGACGGGCGCGGTCGCCCCCTCGCAGTTCAGGCTCAGCGCCAGGCCGTTTTCCACATCCGCCGTGAGCACTTCACAGGTCGCCTCGAGGTCCGACTGGAAGGGCTCGAGCTCCTCCCAATTGAACACATAGCTGAAGGTCGCCCCGCCTACGGGCCGGCACTCGTCGCCCCCGGTCTCCGTGTCCCCATCCTCGGTAGGGCCGTCGCCCACGTCCTCGGCGACGTCGTCGGCGATCGAAATGACGCAGGCCGAACTCAGCAAAGCCGAGGCACAGAAGGTCGTCGATGCAAGCTTCAAACGCATGCGCTCGATCTAACACGCTCAGGGAAGCTCGACGATCGAGAGCTCGAAGGCGCCCGCGTCATCAAACCCATCGACGAAGATCGAGATCGTCTGACCAATGATGAGGTCGAGGACCAAACTCGAGTTTGTCCCCCCGCCACCGTCGTCGTCACAGCTGAGCTCCGGACCCTCGCAGCCACCGTCGCGGACATAGAGCACGGTGTCGAAGTTCCCTGTGAGCGAGAACGCGTAGATCCCCGTCGCGGGGACGACCCACCAAAATTCCTGCTCGGGTCCGGGGACCCCCACACAGCTGCCCGCCGAGTCGTCGCCCGCGGCCGCGGTCGACCCCTCGACCGCAACCGAGAGACCCTCGAGTTCCATGCCACAGCCGGGCATCCCGCCCTCGGCCGGGTCGATGCGGATGGCGGTCGCCCCGGGTTGCTCGGGCGACCACTCGGCCGCAAAAACCACCTCTTCGCCCCCGGCCACGAAGCTGACGACCCCTGGGGTCACCCCATCGCCACACAGCCAGGGGGACCCACAACCCTGCGGAAACACGGTCACCCCCCCTGGGTTTCCGGCAGTGTCGAAGCTGAAGTCGTAGAAACCGTCCTCGGGCGCGACCCAGGTGAAGCGACGCTCGAAGGGAAACCCGTTGCAGACCTCGATGGTGCTCTCGGTGGGCTCGACCGCCGACCACGAGAGGACCACGGGGACTACAGAGGGCAGCGCGGTGGCGTCCTCACAGATCGGTGTGGGCGGTGGCGGTCCATCGCCATCGTAGATCACCTCGAGCCCGTAGTTACCCGTGGCGTTTCCAAAGCCGTCGACCACGATCGTCGTGGGCTGTCCCGCGACGAGGTCGACGAACAACAGCGAGGTCACGTCGTCGAAGTCGTCGTTGCAGTCGATGACCGCCCCGCCGCAGCTCCCGTCGAGCAGATACAAGACCGTGTCGAAGTCGGAGCCCGCGGTGCTGAACACGTAGGGCCCCGTAAACGGCGGGACAAACAAGAACGTCCGCTCTGGCGCAGACTCGCCACCGCAGCTCGAGTCGAACTGAAAGCTCCCCCCCTGAGTGTCGCCGAAACCCTGATGGGGCAGCGCGTCGATCGAAGCGTCGGGGCACTCCCCATCGCTGACCATGATCGGCTCGAGAAAGAACTCGACGGTGTCCTCGGCCGAATTCGCGTCGGCCACAAACACGTAGCTCTGCCCGGCCTCGGCCTCGAAGACGAGTAAATTCGTGTCCACCCCCTGGTCGCCGCAGGCCTCGAGCGGGGCCTCGCAGTCGTCGCCCCGGAGCATGAGCAAGGAGCTGCCGAACTCCGAGAACAGGCGGGCGCGGTAGGGACCGGAGCTCGGTGCGACCCAGCGCAGGGCCTTGTCCGCCCCGTCGAGCTGGCCGCAGACATCCTCGAAGTCGTCGCCCGCGCTCGCGTCGATGAACTCGAGCCAGTGGACCGACTCGTCGGCCCCGAAGTAGGCGACCACACACTCTTCGTCGCCCGTCTCCGTGTCCGTATCCGTGTCTTCGGAGCCGACCTCGGTGTCGCCCACCGTGTCTCCAAAGCCCTCCAGGTTGCCGGGCCGGGCTGGGCCACAGGCCAGCGTGAGCGCCGAGCTCGCCGTCAACATCACAAGATAGGCCGAGCGCATGACACGAGTTTATCAGCAGTCCCTGCGCGGGCACATTTCCCGGCCGAACGACGGTCAGGGATCACACTGAACCCAGTTCCAGTGTGATCCGTGTCTCGGCCCGGCCTGCGCCGTGAGGGGGTTCACCATGAGTGGCTCGGGGGCGGCTTGGGCTCGGGGCTCGGGTTGGCCATCATCCCCTCCGTGGACGGCCTGCGCCAACCAGTGTCTCTCGAAGGTGTCCTCTTTGGCCTCGCGGTCTACGGAGGGTTCATCGCCGTGCTGTTCCTGCTCGCCAAGTTCTTGCCCGGCAAGCGTGTGCTCGGCCAGCCCTTGCCCAATACCGACGGTCAGCGCCGGACCTACAAGATCAACGGCATGGCCCTGTTCGTCGCCACCCACATGCTGGTGTTTGTGGGTGCGCGCTTCTTCGGCATGAGCCTGACCCCGCTGCTGCGCCATTTTTGGTCGCTCCTGGTCGCCGCCAACCTCATCACCTTGGTCTGGCTGGGGCTCATGTATCGGGCCGGACGCAAGCGCCTGGCTTCGGCTGCGCGCGCCGGTGAAGAGGACGGCGAGACCGTCGGCCGCGGCGCCCTCGCCCGGTTTTGGTACGGCATCGAGCTCAACCCCGAGTTCCTCGGTGTCGACCTCAAGGTGTTCGCCTACCAGCCCTCCCTGATCGGGCTGGGCGTGCTCAACGTCGCCTTCGGCTGGGCCCAGTACGAGCAGCTCGGCGCCCTGACCCCGCAGATGCTGGCCTACCAGGTGTTTTGGTGGGGCTACCTCTTCACCCACTACTGGATCGAGGACAACGTCCTGTCCATGTGGGACGTGATCGCCGAGAAGTTCGGCTTCATGCTGCTGTGGGGCGACCTCGTATTGGTGCCGTTTTTCTACTGCATCGCCGGCTGGTGGATCCTTCAGAACCCCATCCCCATGCCCCTGTGGCAAGTCGGTGGGATCGCCCTCTTGCACATCGTCGGCCTGTGGATCTTCCGCGAGTCCAACGCCCAGAAGAACCGGTTCAAGAAGGACCGAAACACGCTCATCTGGGGCAAGCCCGCCCAGCTCCTCGGCGGCCGCCTGCTGATCTCGGGCTGGTGGGGGATCGGACGCAAGATCAACTACAGCGGCGAGATCATGGTCTACAGCTCCTTCGCTCTGTGCGCGGGCTTCAGCTCGATCATCCCCTTTCTCCTGCCCCTGTGGCTGTGCGCCCTCCTGCCGCACCGAGCCTGGCGCGACGAGCAGCGCTGCGCTGCGAAGTACGGCGACCTCTGGGTCGAGTACACGAAGATCGCCAAGTTTCGGATGATCCCGTTCATCTACTGATCATGATGAGCGGCGTTCGCCGACACGGGACCGCGCGGCGACTACGCCTCAGCGCGCGGCCCGTCGCGGACGATCCGCAGTGTAGAAAATGTCGTGAGCCCCAAAGCTCCAGCTGACAAACTGGCACGGCCACCCCTGCGAGATGACAGCGCGGCGGAGCACACGGCCGCGAGACCCCACAGAACAACACAAATGCCCTCTGGGCTCGCTGGCACCGGCGTTGCATAATCCCCGGACGATGCAGCCTTCGGCACCACGATCGGCGCGCCGCCCGAACTCGGCGCGCGCGGGGCTCCCAGACCGCTCGGCGCTCGCGCCCGGGCGCCGTCTCCTCGGTCTACTCGGGTCAGGCCTGAGCCTCGGCCTCGGGTTCGGCCTCTCACTCGCGCCGACATGGGTCGAGGCCGCTCCCCCCGCCTCCGAGGACTTCACGATCACCTACTTCCTCACCGACTCGCAGGGCGAGCGCTCGGAGCAGATGGGGACCCAAGACATGCAGCAGTTCGTCAATCAGGCGCGCTGCGAGTGTGGTCAAGACATCGCCGTGAGTATCGGCCTGAGCAACAGCGACAACGACAGCGAGATTCTCAAGGTGATGATCGGCCAGCAGTGCGCGAACGCCGAGGCTACCCCTGGCATCGGTCAGTTCGCCCCCTGTGCGCAGCTGGCTGCGACCGAGCCCCAGCAGTTCATCAACGCCGTCGCCGGCTACACCTTCGATCCGATCTGGCTGGCCTACGGCTCCTCCGGGGATCAGTCGATCGCGTCTGCGACACCCGATGGGGGTTGCAACTCCGTCGAGGGCCAAGGCGGCATCTGGATGTGCTCGGGCATCAACTCGTGCAACACGGGCGACTTCTTCATGATGGGGGACGTCAATTTCAACACCCAGAACAGCGACAGCCCCCAGGGCATCAACTTCGACTTCATCCCGCCCCTGACCCCACCGAGCAACTTCAAGGTCGAGCCCGGTGACTCACGGGTGAAGATCAGCTGGGACCTGACCGCGACCGCCGACATCGCGGGCTACCGGGTGCTGTGTGCGGACGAAAATGGCGACCCGATCGACAACGGGACCAGTTTCAAACCGCCGGCCCCAGGCGCCCAAGTCCTGGGCACGGTCTACTACACCCGCGAAAACCTGTGCCCTGGCGGCGCCTTTGGGCCCGACTACGACCCCGACGCCGACGGCTGGGGCGGCGCCGACACCGGCGACGAGACCGACACCGGCGACGAGACCGACACCGGCGACGAGACCGATACCGATACCGGCGAGACCGACACTGGCGACGAGACCGACACCGATACCGGCGAGACCGACACCGACTGCGTCGAGGGCAGCGATGGCTGCGCCTGCCTCGAGGGCGAGACCTGCGACGAGGGTCTCGACTGCATCGAGGACGTCTGTACCTTCGTGGGCTGCACCCCGGGTGAACTGAGCTGCGTGTGCACGGCCGAGGGAACCTGCGACGAGGGTCTGAACTGTGAGAGCAACTTCTGCCAGCTCCCCAGCTCCGGCATCCAGAGCCTCGACTGGGACTACGTGTGCAGCGGCAACGTCAGCGCCAACAGCACCTCGGTGACGATCGAGGGGCTCGAGAACAACCGCAGCTATCAGTTCGTGGTGGTCGCCTACGACTCGGCCGGGAACCCGGTCTCGAGCGGGGTGATCGATGGGACTCCCGTCCCCACCAACGGCCTGTGGGAGCAGTGTGACGAACAGAGCGGCGTGTGTGGCGAGGGCTGGGGTTGCAGCGTCACCGCGGGCACCGACGCCGACGGCTCGGGACGCGGCTGGCTCTTCGCTCTGTTTGGACCGTTGTTTGGGCTGGGGGCCCTCGGTCTCGGCCACTCCATTCGCCGAAGGAGGCGTGCGTGAGCGCGAGCTTGCTGGCGACCCTACTCGCCGCCTCCACGGCGCTCTCGCTCGAGGGGCCCCCTCCACCGCCCACGGACCCCGC
>CAYVJQ010000092.1:8078-9368 GCA_964451725.1 uncultured Nannocystaceae bacterium
CCCCGCCCGACGAGGCCCTCCCCTACGACCAGACGATCCAGCGCCGCAGCCCCGACGAGGAGGCCCTGATCCGCGAATCGGCCGAGGCCCAGGGCCCGGGTGAACCCGTATTTGTCGGTCGCCAGGCTTCGCCCCAGCGCTTCGCCATCGAGGTCAAATTCGGCCCCTACCTGCCCGATGTCGACAGCCGCTGGAGCGGCTCGGGGCTCGGTCCCTACGCGACCATCTTCGGCGAACAAGACGACGAAGGAACTGCCACCGAGCAGCCCCGCAAGGGCGTGCTCTCCGTAGTCGGCTTCGAATGGCAGTTCGTCCACCTCGGCGGCCCGTTCTCGGTCGGGACCACCATCGGCCTGTTCCGCGACAAGGCCGACGCCCTGCTCGCTGAACCCATCCCCGGCACCGATTCCCTGCGCTCGTCCGCAGACGCGACCGTGTTCACCGTCGTGCCCGTCACCTTGCTGCTCGGCTACCGCTTCGAGCTGCTCGCCGACCGCTTCCACGTGCCCTTGGTCCCCTACGCCCGCGCCGGTATCGCGCACGGGTTTTGGATCGCCTCCAAGGGCGGCCGGCGGACCACCAACGACGCCGGCCAGTCGAGTCGCGGCGGGAGTTGGGGCTGGCAGGCCAACTTGGGTCTGATGCTTCGGCTCGACTTCATCGAGCGCGCCGCGGCCTTCGACCTCGATCGCGCGGCCGGCATCAACCACACCTACATCGTGGGTGAGTGGCAGTTCTCCCACCTCGACAGCTTTGGGAGCGACACCGCCATGGTCGTCGGCGACGACACCTTCACGCTGGGCCTGGCCTTCGAATTCTAGGCCGGATCACGGATCGTCGAAGCCCAATGCAGAGCCCCACACACGGCCCCGGCGGTCCCAGTTCCTGCCCCAAGAGGAGCTCATGGCGTGAGTCCTGGGCCATCCTATGGACCGTCGGCGTGCTGTCGATGGCCGCGCTCGCGGGTTGCACGAGCGACGACCTCACTCGCTCGCCCATCGACGGCCACCGAGAGCTGTGCTGCCGCGAGGTCAGCGTAGACCACGCCAGCTTCCGCGGCTGCCGGGTCAGCGATCGCTGCCGGAGCACGGAGCCGGTGTGGGTGCGCGGGCCCGTGAGCTGCGGACCCGTCGACCCGCCTGTCTGTGGAGGCGCCCGCTGCTGCACCCTGGACCTGGATGCTCCCGACGCAAGGGTCGAGGTCGAGCGCCCGGTTCCGGCCGACGATTCCCTTCCCGCTGGCGCCTCGGTTCCGGACGGCGATTCGCTTCCCGCCGATGCTTCGGGTCC
>CAYVJQ010000092.1:9468-20742 GCA_964451725.1 uncultured Nannocystaceae bacterium
CCGCTGGCGCCTCGGTTCCGGACGGCGATTCGCTTCCCGCCGATGCTTCGGGTCCGGCCGATGCCTCGGGTCCCGCTGACGATTCCGTTCCGGCCGACGCTTCGAATCCCGCTGGCACCTCGGGCCCCGATGAGGAGCCGAGCCCGGTCTCTAAAACCGAGCCCGGTCTCTAAAACCGGGCCCGACTGCGCACTGAATCGCCCCTGAAGCGATTCCTGCGATTCCTGTGGCCTTCTGTGAGGTGGTCGCCTCAGCTGCGGCCGGTCGCCGCGCCGAGGACCTCGACCAACACAAGATCGATCTGACGTCGGGGCACCGAGACGTCGACCACCTCCACGAGCACACGATCACCGATCGTGATGACCTTGCCGCTGCGCTCGCCCACGGTCCGGACGCCCGTCTCGTCGCGGTTGTAGGGCTCGCCCCGCGCCTTCTCGATGTCGCCGACCCGAACCATGCCGTCGACGAAGGGGCTGTCGAGCTGGACGAAGATCCCGTTTTGGGACAGCCCAGAGATGGATCCTTCGAAACGGTCGCCGATCCGGTCGCGCATGAACAAGGCCGCGAACAAGTTCTGGGTCTCGCGCTCGGCCCCGCTGACCTCGCGCTCGCGCTCGCTGGAGCGCACGGCCAGGCCCTCGCTCTCGGTCCGCTTGGGCATGCGGGGCACGGCGTCCTTGGGCCCGCCCTCCCCGCCCTTGCTCGCTACCCAGGCCTTGAGCACCCGGTGCGAGATCAAGTCGGCGTAGCGACGGATCGGGCTCGTGAAGTGACTGTAGGCCGAGGACGCCAGGGCGAAGTGGCCCAGGTTCTTGGTCGAGTAGTGGGCCTGAGACATGGCCCGGAGCATGAGCATGTTGAGGGCCGTCGCACTCTGCTTCTCGGCCACCCGCTTGAGGAACTTCTGCGCACCCAGGGGGCTCGAGAGCCGCTCGGGATCGACCTTGATCCCGAGCACACCCGCCGCCTGACCGAGCAGGCCGAGCTTGTCCGGGTCGGGCTTGTCGTGGACCCGGTAGACCGCGGGCAGCTTGTGCTCGACCGCGAGCGCGCCCACGGCCTCGTTGGCCGCGATCATCATCTCCTCGATGAGGTTGTAGGCCCGGGTCATGGACTCGCTCGAGCGGCTCTTGACCACGTCGAGGATCCGGCTGCGGTCGTCGTCCTCGAGCACCACCTTGGCCTCGGCCAAGTTGAGCTCGAGGGCGCCGCGCTTCATCCGAGCCCGGCGCAGGCGGTCGGCGCAGTCGCGCAGGGCGAACACCCGGACCCGGACCTTCTTACCCAGGTTCTCGGCCCCGTCGAGCGTCTCCGCGGCGTCTCCGTAGCTCAGCCGACGCCGGCTGTGGATGACCCCGGCCCGAACGATATGCTCCGAGGTCTGGCCGCGGGCGTCGACCCGCATGCTGACGATCATGGCCAGGCGGTCTTCCTTGGGCACCAGCGAACACATGTGCGAGCTGAGCTCCTGGGGCAGCATGGGGATCGAGCGATCCGGCAGGTAGGTCGAAAAGCAGCGGACCTGGGCCTCATCGTCGATCGCCGTGCCCTCGCGGACGTAATGGGAGACATCGGCGACCGCGACGTGCAGCCGATACACCGGGTTGTCTCGATCTTCACTCAGCAGCTCGACACACACAGCGTCGTCGAAGTCGCGGGCGTCGGGAGGATCGATGGTCATGAACGCCAGGCCCCGAAGGTCTGCCCGGCCCTCGAGGTCCGACTCGCGGACCTCCGTGGGTACCGCCCGCGCCTCGCCGAGCACGGCCTCGCTGAAGCTGTCGTCGATGCGGTGGTCGATGAGGATCGACTGGACCTCGGTCTCGAGGGCCCCGGGCTCGCCCACGGTCCGCTTGACCCGCACGCCGAGCTCGGGGCGGGGGCCCTCCGGGTAGTTCACGATCTCGGCGACCACGACCTTCCCAGGCTCACCCGGGCCTGGCCCACCGATGCACGTGACCGGCCATATCAGGCGAGGATCGTCGACCTCCAGCACCCAGCGACGCTGGCCCGCCCGTGTCAACAGGCCCACGACCCGGGTCCGCTTGCGCACGAGGATCTCCTCGATTCGACCCTCGAGGCCCTTCTCGGACTCCCAATAGACGACCTCGATCTCGTCGCCATCGAGGGCTCCGCGCAGGTGGCCAGGGGGGATGAAAATACCGCGCTCTTGTTCGCCATCGAGCGACTGCGCGAAGCCGTATCCCCCGGGGTTCACATGGAGGGCTGCACGTAGTTGCGAGTTTTTTGGCATTGAGCTCTCTGGGACGAGGCGGGGCGGAACGTGGCACGGGAACGCCTCGCCGGCAAGTCAGGGCCTACTTCAGAGCTCGCAGCACGCCGTCGTCCGAGCCGACGATCAACACGCCGCTGTCGCTGATGACCACCGAACTGTCGATGTCGGCGCCGAGGTCCAGGGCCCACAGGACCTCGCCCTTGGGCGAAACGGCATAGAGATGATCATCTTGAGAGCCCACAAACACGGTCCCGTCGGCGTCGACCACGGGCGAAGCGTGGATGATCCCGCCCGTGGGCAGGACCCACGCGACCTCTCCGCTGGGCTCGAGAGAATAAAGATTGCCGTCGAAGCTGCTCACGTAGAGGCTTCCATCGGGGCCGACCCCGAGACTCGAGCGAATGTCCCGCTGAGCCACGAAGCTCCAGCGCAGGCTCCCGTCGGATCGCAGCGCGTGCACCCGGCCGTCGTCTGCACCTACAAAAAATGCCCCCTCCGGCCCGATCACGCCCGAACCATCGACGTCGGCGCGGACCGAGTACTGCCAGCGCTGCTCCCCAGTCTCGGCGTCGAGGGCCGTCACATTCCCGTCTTGGCCCCCAAAGTAGACCTTGCCGTCGGCCGTGAGCACGGGCGTGGAGAACACGTGTTTGGGTCGCTCGCTGACCTCCTCTGGAGGCCAGTGCCACCGGATATCCCCCTCCGGCGAGAGCCGATAGACCCCATCTGCACCCACGAAGAGATCGCCGTCCGGACCCACCGTCGGGCCTCCATCGACGTCACAGCGGGCCCCCTCCGGCCCGGGCGCGTGGGTCTGGGCACAGTTCCCCAGGCGCTTGCGCCACAGCAGCGCGGGCCCATCTTTCGCGCCCCTGGGGTCCTCCGCGCTCGGATCGATGGCGAACAGGGTGTCCTCGTCGTTGCCGACGTAGAGCACCGTGTGATCCGCGCCCGGGCGCGAGCGCGCCGCGGTCCCCCACACTTGGCCGCCGAGTTTGAGATCGAAGCGCAGCTCCCCGGCCCGCTCCCCCTCCACCGTCACACCCACAAAGCGCCCGCCGTGGGTGCCGACAAACGCTACGAGCTCGCCCTCGAGCTCGACCAAGGTCGGAGTAGCGAACACCACGGCGTCGAGGTCGACCTCCCACAGGATGCGGGGCTCGACAGTGGGCCCGATCGCCGTGGTCGCACCCGCGTGGCCCGGACCGCCCCGAAACCAGCGCTCGCCCTGACCGGCGCTCGGCTTGGCGGCAGACCGCTCCTCGGGGGCGGGCTGGAGAACGTGTTTTGGGGCCTCCCCCGCCTCCCCGGTCAGGGGGGCGACCACACAGGCGCCGTCGGTGCACACCCGGGACCCTTTGCAGTCGATATCTTTTCCGCACCCGACACTGGGCGCATGGGCACCGGGACACCCGCTCAGAGCCACGAGCGCCGGGACGCTGAATCCGAGCCCCGTCCCGAACAACTTCCCGAACAACTTCCTGAACCACGGTCCGAGAGAGAACGCCGGGAAGCTCACACCGATCGCCGGGTCGAGCCGGGCCGGTGTGGCTCCTGAAGTTTGGCGCAGACCGAGCTGAGAGGGGTCCGGTGCGATCATCGTCGGGTCTCGGCGGACCGGGCGAGGCCTGGCGCGCGGCCCGAACTTCTCATACCCGCCTTGTCGTCGTAAATGAGCGATGGTAGTGCTGGGTCTGCGGCTGGATTTGGCCGCGATCCCCGGAATTCTTGGCTCATCTCGCTCTAGCATTGGTGTTCGCGCGATCCTCGATCGCTTTCGGACCGCGCCACCACCACGCCCACGACGAGAGAGACATTTCATGGACCTCAGAGACCAGGCCTTGACAGGTTCTGGAATATGTGGTCGAAAAAACTTCTGCGCGTTGCCCATCCCCGGGTGACGCCCCTTCACCCCACGGAGCACACATGTCAGATGAGGCTGTTGAGGCGAGCGAGCCCACAGGTCCGATCGAGGAGCGTTACTATCGCCGCGGCGATATCGACTTTTGTTTCCTCTTGAATCGACCGCACCACAACCTTCGCGTGTTCGACTACCGCGTCGGCAACTACCAGCAAAAACGTGACTTCTTCGACCGCATCGCGCGCTCCGAGGGCCTCAAGAAGGTGTTCACGGTCGTCGAGAAGCAAGACTCGAAGAGCTGGCGCAGCGTCGGATTCTCCCGCGAGGGTGCGATCCCGGGCTACTTCCGCACGGCCGACGCCTACGTCATGAGCCGGGTCTACACCGAAGATGGGGAGGCCATCCAAGGCGGCGCCCCCAAGCTCAACGGGACCTCTCTGACGGCCAACACACCCAACGTGACCAAGCCCAGGGGTCTGAGCGTCGCCCTGGTCGAGGACGCGGATCGGCTCCAGCAGGTCGCCGACGAGCAGGCCGTCCCCGCTCTCTACGCGCCCTTTCGCCGCGCCACCTTCCGCCCCGACATCGCCGTGGTCGGCAGGCAGGGCAAGCGCGAGTTTTGGGTCGGAGCCGAGACAGACTCCTCCTTCGGCCACGCCAAGGTCGACTTGATGACCCCCCCCCGAGCCGACAAAGACGGCGAGGCCGACACGGCCGTGCTCGAGTATCTCCTCCAGGGTCTCCTCGACGAACTCGCCAGCCGCCAGATGGCCAGCATATTCTCGCTGATCGGCGCGGACATGATGGCCAGCCAGCAGGTCGTCGCCAACCTCGACTTCAAGGTCACCGCCAAGCTCACCGATCATCTGGTGCGTGGCGACGAGTACGTCGGAGGCCAGCTCTGGCACCGACGCGTGACGCCCGGCGGTACACCGAAGCTCCAGGGCTTCATCTAAGAAGGCCGGCGCTACGGACGAAGCCGGGGCCCGATCGGGCCCCGGCTTTTTTGTGCCCGACTCCCGCCCGCACAGCAGCCCGCGCCATCCGAGCTTGAGCTGGCTCACTGAGGGGAGGCGCTTGACCCTCACCCGGACCTGTTTAGGTTGCGGGCCGGCGATGCCCAACGAAACCCGGTCGATGCTCCACAGCCCGGCCGACCCCACCGCATCTCCTCTCCTTTTCTCCTCCCTGGGCGCGAGCGCCCAGCCCGTCCCCCTCTTTTGAAAGGACCGCAAACGTGAGCAGCGAAACCCACGAGTTCAAGGCCGAAGTCACCGCCCTCCTGAAACTCGTCACCAACTCGCTCTACACCAACAGCGAGATCTTCCTCCGCGAACTGATCTCCAACGCCGCCGATGCCATCGACAAGGCCCGCTACCAGGCCCTCATCGATGATCAGCTGGGCGGCAAAGACCTCGAACCCGAGATCCTCATCACCGCCGACGCCAAGACCGGTGTTCTCACCATCGAGGACACGGGCATCGGTATGGACCAGGACGAGGCCGCGCAGAACCTCGGGACCATCGCCCACTCCGGGACCTTGGCCTACCTCGAGCAGGCCAAGAAGGCGCGCGAGTCCGGCGACACCAACGAGAACGGCGAGCTCAACCTCATCGGTCAGTTCGGGGTCGGCTTCTACTCGGCCTTCATGGTCGCCGACGAAGTCTGCGTCCACACCCTCTCGGGCAAGCCGGGCAGCGAGCCGATCATCTGGCGCAGCAAGAACGACGGGAGCTACACCTTCGAGCCCGGCACCCGCGACACCCGCGGCACCCGCATCGAGCTCACTCTCAAGAAGGACGAAGCCAAGGAGTTCCTCGACCGCTGGCGCCTCCAGGCCCTGATCACCCGCTACAGCAACTATGTCATGCACCCGATCAAGCTTCGGGTCATCGACGCCGAGGGCGAGGACAAGGACCCGGAGCCCAAACAGATCAACGCCGCCTCGGCGATCTGGGCCAAGAGCAGCGCCGACCTCGAGGACGAGGACTACCAGGAGTTCTACAAGCACGTCATGGGCGGCTTCGTGCTCCCGGGCGACGAGCCCTTTGGCCGGCTGCACTACTCCGCCGACGCTCCGATCCAGTTCCACGCCCTGCTCTTCATCCCCGGCCGGGCCCCCGCAGACCTGTTCCAGGAAGACCGCAAGTCGCTCCAGCTCTACGCCCGCCGGGTGATGGTGATGGAGAGCTGTGACAGCTTGCTGCCCCAGTACCTGCGCTTCGTCCGTGGCGTCGTCGACTCGGAGGACCTGCCCCTGAACGTCTCTCGCGAGATGCTCCAAGAGCACAAGTCCCTGGCCGCGATCCGCCGTCAGCTGACCCGCAAGACCCTCAAGCTGCTCACCGAGCTGGCCGAGGAGGACGCGGAGAAATACGCCAAGCTGTGGGCCGAGTTCGGCTCGGTCATCAAGGAGGGCCTGCACACCGACGGCGCCCAACGCAAGGAGCTCACCGAGCTCATGCGCTGGCGCAGCGTCGACAAGGGCCAAGACCTGGTCTCGCTCTCGGCCTACGTCGCGGCCATGGCCGAGGACCAAGAGATCATCTGGTACATCGCCGGGCCCAACGAAGACGCTCTGCGCAACAGCCCCCACATCGAGGCGGTCCGCGCCAAGGGCGAAGATGTCCTGCTCATGAGCGACCCGGTCGACGAGTGGGTGCTCCAGAGCCTGGCCGACTACGAAGGCAAGAGCTTCCGCAGCGTCACCCAGGGGGAGCTCGAGGACGCCGAAAACAAAGCCGACAGCGACGACGACCCCGACAAGGACGACGACGACTCTGACGACAAGGACAAGGACAAACGTGTCCCCTCGCCCATCGACCCCCTGATCAACCTGGCGAAGGTCGTCTTCGGCCCGCGCCTGCGCGACGTCCGGGCCTCCAAGCGCCTGACCGAGTCTCCCTCTTGCCTGGTCGACGCGGCCGGCGGGATGAGCCGAAACATGGAGCGGATCCTCCGCATGTCCCAGCCAGGGATGGCCGCGGGCATGAGCCCCCAGATCTTGGAGCTCAACCCGGACCACCCCTTCGTCAGGGCCGCCAATACCCTGAGTGAGGCCGACAAGGACGACCCGCGTGTGCGGGAGTGGATCGAGATCCTCCACGATCTCGCAGCTCTGTCGGAGGGCACGGTCCCGGATCCGGCGGGCACCGCCAAGCGCTTCCAAAAGGTGCTCAACGAGGTCGCCGCAGCGGCCGTCGCAGACTGAGTTCGACAGCTTTCAGCCGACTCTCCAAGGGCGAGCCCGACTCCGGTCGAGCTCGCCCTCGATCGTTCTTGTTCGTTCTTGTTCGTTCGCGAGCGCGAGCGACGACCCTCAGTACGCCACCAGAGCCCAGGACACCTCGTCCTCGACGCCGCAGGCGAAGCCGCTCTGAGCCTGCTGCCCGTGGAAGGTGAAAGGTAGGTCGGCGATTTCCACATTCACAGTCGCCGGCGGCGCATAGAAATTATCCTCGACAAAAAAATCGGACACGGTCGCCAGGTCGTTGTTTGCACAACAATCGATTTCAGGGTCGTCACACGAGCAGGCCCCCAGCTCATAGATTCCGGGTGCCCAGCCAAGCAGAGCATCGCTCGCCGAGACCGTCAGCGGAGCATCGTCCCGAACCGCCGCCACCCACGGGATCCCCTCGAATCCAAGGTAGATGGCCAGCGATCGGTACATACAAGGGCCATCTACATCCTGCGGAATCAGCCCCTCGGCCTCCACATAGATGCACTCTCCGGGCTCCAGGTCGAGCACGCTATCGAGGTGGAGCGGCGCAATGGAGAGGATGCGATCGTTCGGTTCTTCCCAGCATTCATCACAACCCTGGGGACATTCCTGGGCTCGGATGTCCCCCATGACCCCCTCGCTGTATTTGAAGTCCCGAGCCACGAAGGATGGGCAATTGATGACATTGGGGTTGGCGGCGTGCCCCACGGCCAACGCCAGCGGCGGCATCGGTTGAATCCCACACATCTCGCCCGTGTCTTCCCAGCCCTCGTCGAAGCCCGTATCGAGCTCCTCGCCACTCTCACCGCTGGTCTCGCTCTCGCTGGTCTCGCTCTCGCTGCTCTCGCTGCTCTCGCTCTCGCTGCTCTCACCCTCGCTGCTCTCGCCCTTGCCGCTCTCTCCATCGCCGACATCCGCGGTCTCCCCGTCGGCTTTATCCTCACCGTCGTAGGCGCCGTTTGTCAGCGAACACCCCACAAGACCCAAACTCAGCATCCAAGCAACGGCAAATCGATCCATACCGACACCCTAGCAGCCCGCGCCGACTCCGCTCCGCCTCGCTTGCATGAAGCCGACAGACACCGACAGACACCAACCAACCCCGTGTTGGGTGCAACTATGCAGGGGCTGCGGACTGATGACCAATTTTGTCACCCCCCTGTGGCTCCAGCGAGGTGGCTCCAGCGAGGTGGCTCCAGCGAGCACCAGAGACCTCGCCATCTGGGTCAACTCGTGGCCGGCACTGAAAGCCAACCGAAGGCATCGAGCAGGGCCTGCTTGCCACCGGTCTCGATGATTTCACCGTGGGCCATGATCACCCGATCGAAATCCCACCCCGCGAGTGTGCTCAGCTCCCGCCGGGCCGCCGGGCGGCGCATACCCAGACGCTCGAGCAAGGTGCTGCGACAGCCGGGGTACCCACACACGCAGCGCATCGCCGCCCGGGTCGACCAGGGTGAGGTCGGCGAAAGATTGACCACGAGATCACAGAGCACCAGCGTCCGGCTCGGTCGGTGCAGGACGACGACCTCGTTCGTGAACGGGATGCTCTGGAGGGGCATGAGCCACACATCCTCACCAAAGGGGCTCCCCTTCGGCTCCACGACCCCGTGAAAGCAAAGATCCCTGCGCTTCTCGGGCACCCCTGGCGCCACCCAGGGTTGCTCGAGACCCGCGGCGACCCAGGGCCCCACATAGAGGTGATGCAAGAGGTTCGGCGCCAGCACCCAACGGGGCGTCCCCAAATGCGCGATCGCAGCGGGCTCGATCGCCACTGGGGAGTGGACGAGCAGACCACCGTCGAGCTCCAATACAGTCATGCGAGCGCCGACCTCGAGGCCCATGAACCGCTGCGCTGCTTCGACGACATGCACACCAGAGGTGACCTCCCGAATTTCGAACGACTTCATGCTGCTCCCTGATCGCCCTTATTCGTAGCTGCATCGAGGCCGCTGACCACGAACCCGGATCCGCAACATTTTCGGCGCTCAACCCAGCGAGAGCTCGGCAAAGCTCGGGATCCCACGCGGATCGAGTTCGAAGTGCTGGACCCGCCACGAGTGGACGACGACGCTGGCGCCATACATCAGGGGCACGACCGGACGCATGAGTTCGAAGCGGGCGTTGACTGCATCGATCTGTGTCGGGTCTCGCTGAGCGGCGGACAAAAGCTTGTCCATCTCGGCATCGACGAAGTGACCCATGTTGGTCGTGCTGGCCATGGGCGCGCCCCGCCTGGGCACACGTGTCGACGACAGCTGCGCTGCGAGGAACTCGACCGGGTCGGGAGTCTCGGCGATGTAGCCGGTCAAGATGAGGTCGTGTTCGCCCGCGCGCACGGCCTTGAAAAATTCGTCGGCGTTGCGGGCCTGCTCGACCTCCACGGCCACCCCGACCGCGGCGAACTGAGAGACGATGAGCTTGGCCACCGCGCGCGGCTTGGGCAGGTAGGGGCGTGGACCCCAGACCGTCAGCATGCGCAGCTTGGGAGCGCGCCCGCCGAGGGCCGACAGAGCCTCGGCCGCGACCGCTGTGCCGTAGCGCGGCAAGCTTCGCCGGGAGGGCGCCATCGCGGGCGGCAGCAGGCCCCGGGCAGCGAACGCCGCCGGGTTGTCATGGCAGACCCCGGCGACGGCCCAGGGATCGATGGCCGCCGAGAGGGCCCGGCGAACCTCGGGTCGATCCAGCCACGGCCGCTTGCAGCCGAAGGCCAGAAACGCCGTGCTCTGTCCGGGCTGATAGATCTTGCGGACCCCCTGGAGGCCCTTGGCGACCTCTCGGGGCAACATCAGCGTGAAGTCGACCTCACCGGCCTCGACCGCCGCGCGCAGAGCGGTGGGCACCCCTTTGGCGTCGACCGGATAGGAGTGGAAGGTGATCCTCTCGATGCTCGGGGCCTTGCCCGCACCGGGGTTCCAGTGCGGGTTGCGCTCGAGAGTGAGGACATGACCGACCTCGCGGTGGTGCTCCTCCACGATCATGTAGGGCCCCGTGCCCAGCCACGAATTCGGCCCGCGCCTGCCGATCACGCTCCAGATCTGAGCCAGCTGGGGCTCGAGGACGACATCGGCCTCCTCGCACACAAACTGAACTCGGCGCCCCCCTGCCGCGTTGACCGTGACCTTGCCGCGCAGCGGAGCCACGCGCGAGAGGGAGGACGCCACGTGCTCGGGCGTCATCGACCGGCCGTCGCAAAACTTGATGTCCTCGACCAGCCGGGCCGAGTAGTTGGGCAGGCCCCCCGCCCCCATGGTCGACATGCGCAGAGGATGGGCGAGGTAGCGACGGTCCGCCCGGAGCTCCGCGCCGCGCCAGTGATAGAGGGTCTCGAAACACTGGTTGCGCACCACCACTGTGGCGAGGTCCTGGGCCTCCCATGGATCGAGCCCGCTCCACCCGCCGAGCATGCCGACACGCAAAGTCGAGGAATCGGGCTCGCTGGATTTTCGACGGGGCTCCACGCTGAAGCGCATTGTTTCACGGCTGGGACATATGTGCCGAAAGCGATAGCAGCGCGACCTGCTGAGACTGTCGGCTCGCGCTCCGAACCTCCACCTACAGGGCCCAGCGGCCTCACGAGGGTTTGTTGCGCCGATTGACCCACGGCTTCAGTCCGGGCGGAGCCCCGCGCTCCTCACTGCTCGTGCTTCTTGCCGTAGGGCTTGGGCGTGATACCCAGGATGTCGGCCGCGACCGAGAGCTGCCAAAATGGTATGCGACCCGTCGCCGAAAACGCCACCTTGTTGTCTGAATCGACGATCACCAGGGCCGCCTGGTCACCGATCCCGAACGCTTCGCGGGCCTCCGCGACGCCCGCATCGGGATCCGCCGGATCCACGAACGGCCAGCCTTCGACCTCCCACCCCTCGGCCTCACCTACGACCACACCCGCGATCGCCCCACGCTGGTCGGGCTCCCAATCTGCCAACATGACCCGGGCCAGGCGCACCGAAGGCT
>CAYVJQ010000092.1:20842-23177 GCA_964451725.1 uncultured Nannocystaceae bacterium
CGCTGGTCGGGCTCCCAATCTGCCAACATGACCCGGGCCAGGCGCACCGAAGGCTGGCGGATCTGCTCGAAGGCCTCACTCATCTCGCCCTCGAAGCCGCCCTCGTCGAGGCCCGGGATCTCGGCGCGGCCGACCTTCTCGTCGAGGAACACGAGCACACAGGCCCGGGCTCGACACGAGCCGTTGTAGACCCCGGCGATCGAGAACTCCGGCGCCTCGGGGCCCGAGGCGGGCTCACTGGCTCCGAGCGCCGCTTGAATCTCGCGGATCTCCGCCTCGCTCGCGTCGCCCGCGTGGCGCATCACGACCTCGCCCTGCGCGTCGAGGATCACCAGCCCGAGGTGGCCCCGGGGCAGGCTGAAGGCGGTCGTGATCTTGCCGCCGTAGTCGACATAGATCGGCCACTTCATCTCGTCGCGCATGGGACCCACGAACTCACGCTCGATCTTCCCTTTCATCACGGCCGCGCCCCCGGGCGCATCTCCGATCGAGAACCCGACCGTGTCCGCGGGCATCTCCCAGCGGTGCAGCGCCCGGCGCAGGGCCTTGCCCTCACCACCGCGCAGGCTCTCTCGACCCTCGATCATGATGAACACACGCTGACCCTCGAGGTCGCCCAGGCGCACCGAATCGACGGGTCCCTGACCCACGAGCACGAGGTCGGCGATCGAGACCTCTTCGTCGATGGCCTCGAGAACCTCGGGGATATCGTCGACCTCGGGCCACATGGCCCACCCGGTCGCGCCGACCCCCAGGAGAATCACGAGCACGGCGCCCCCCAGGATCCGCAGCTTGCTGTTGCCCTTCACGGCGCGGAGTATAGCGGCACGCTCGAGACCTGCTCGAACGGAGCTCGAGGCCGAACTTCGCGCTCGATCACCCCGAGCCACGCCTCCAGCCGCTCGAGGTAGGCCTGCGGCTCACGGATCTGGTCGAGCTCGCTGTAGACGGCCAACAACAGCGCCCGCTCCTCGGCCGCCTGCGGCGATCGGGGGCCTGGCGCCCCCGCCATGACGATCACGTCGATGTCGACCCCCGCCTCGACCGGCGCGGTATCCAAGGGCGCGAGCACACCGGGCAGGGCCGGCGGACTGCGCTTGTCGTGCTCTTCGGCGAGCTGGACCGCGACGAGTCCGGCGACGGCCGAGTCGGAGGCCCCGGTCTCGGCGTAGAGACCCGCGAGCAGCTCGGCCTGGGCACCCCGGTCGCGCAGCGGGTGAAGGTCGTCGAAGCCCGCCCGCAGAGCCTCGCGCAGCTGAACGATGAAGGTGCGGACCTCGGCGCTGAAGGTCGCCGTTTCGAGGAACCCCAGGCGGCTGTCGAGGCAGTCCAACACGTTCCTCAGCTGGCGCAGGTAAAATAGAATCTCGGTCCCAAAGGCCCGACCACGATGGGCCACGGGTGGCTCGGCCAGACCCGCGCGGGCCTTGGGACCACGGGTCGCATGTTTGCAAAACAGGGGCTCGCCGACGATCAGCGGCAGCTCGAGATCGAGGAAGCGCCCATCGAGGGTGAAGTTGTTGTGGTACGAGCCCCAAAATACGCCGCCGCGATAGAAGGCCTCGAAGCTCGCCAGGCCACGCTCGAAAGCGGCGCCGAGGGCCGCGGCGATCGACGAGGGGGTGCAGTCGCGGGTGTGGGGCAGAGCCAGCTCGTCGGGTCCGCGCACACTCGCGAAGTGCTCGGTCAACCACGCAAACTCGAGAAGGTCGTCGGGCGAGCCCGCGCTGTGCTGGGCCAGCCACCACAGGTTGCTCCACCGGGCGAAGTCGGCCCGCTTGACGCTGATCGCCTGCATGCTCTGGTCACTCGGCGCCAAAGGAATGCCCTGTTCGGCGTAGTAGCCCCGGTAGGGGTCCGCGAGCGCCGGGTCCAGGGGCGCCAGCAGCAGCCCCTCACAAGCCACGATGTGCGCGCCCAGGCCCTTGGCTCGCAGGTAGCGGCTGACCACGAGCTCCCGGGTCGCCGCGCTCGGGCTCATGTGTCCGGTGGCGTGGGCGCTGTCTCCCCGATCGATCCAGTTGAGGGCCAGCGGTGTGCGCCCCGTGCCCTTGAGATAGTAGCCGTCATAGAACACGGCTCGGCCCGCGCCCTGGCGACGGCGCCCGGGGTACTGGGGCTCGAGCTGATAGTCGGCGAAACCCAGCATGGGCGGGGGCTCGGCGCTGGGGACCGAAAACGGCGCGTAGGCAGAGAAGTCGGTGATCCGATTGCACCCGCGGTGCTCGGGCAGCAGGCTCTCGAAACGACCCGCCTGGAGCGGGACCGCGGCCGACCACGGGGCGCGTGTGCTGGACTGGAGGTAGGGCATGGCGGTCGGTCGGTCGGTCGGTCG
>CAYVJQ010000092.1:23277-29358 GCA_964451725.1 uncultured Nannocystaceae bacterium
CGGTCGGTCGGTCGGTCGGTCGACGGGGCTCACTTGAGACAGAACAGGGAGCGCACCGGATCGACCCGGGTCCGGCGCAGCGGTCGGTCGCGCAGCACCCAACGCAGCAGCGCGCCCCCATCCTTGAGGACACTCGCGCGCAGACCCGAGACGACATCGAGGGCCTCCGGGTCGCCCACCGGGCAGGCGTGCAGGCGCAGGCGCTGCTCGGCCCACTCGCCCAAAGAGGCATGGACCAGGCCGCGGGCTTCGAGCGCTCCATCGGGGTCCTCGAAGCTCGCCAGGTTCTCGAACCGAAAGTCGATCGGCCCACGCTCGGGTGCGCGCCAGCTCTCGCCGGGGTCGAGGGGGCAGCCATCATCGACGAGCGGGGCCCCGGGTGAAGACCCGCGGATCTTGGCCCACAGCCGCTCCCCCAGTGTGTCGAGCAGCTCGCGCTGCCAGGGCGCGTCGCAGGCCACGGCCGCGTCGATCTGCGCCGGGCCGGCGGCGGGCAAGCCCGCGAGGTAGGCCAGCCACTGTCGGGAGTAGCGGCGCTGACGTTGGCCGTAGCTCAGCTCGTGGCTCAGCCAGCGCAGCAGTTTGGGGCTGCGGCGGACGTCCGCGACATCGAAGCCCGGGAACCGCCCCGTGCAGTAGAAGCGGGCGATATCGACAAAAAACGACGCCCCATCGACCTCGAAGTCCGGGCTCGCACGCCGAAACTCGGGCAGCTGTGCATCCCGATAGCTGACCGTGAGGGTCTCGATCTCGCTGCCGATCCCCAGGGTCCTCGGCAGGTCGATGGCGCTGAGCCACCAATAGTCGCAGCCGACGGTCGCCACGGCCTCGGTGACGAGCAGGGCGAAGATCTGATCTTCGAGCGTCTCGGCGCGCAGCCGCCCGGATCCGAAATCGAGCTCAGGAGCGAGCGCCCGGATCTGCCCCGTCGCCCAAGCATGCAGGTAGTCGTGCACACAAAACAAGAGCTCGCGGATGAACGCGTCGCCCTCGTTGAGGGCCCGCAGGTCGCCCTGTTCACCGTCGAGCCAGCGCGCGACGAGGCCGTCGTCGCAGACATAGACCTCAGCTCGCAGCGGGTTGAAACCCACACTCGAGCGCGGGGTCAGGCGGCGGTAGAACCACTCTGAATCGACCTCCCGGCGGACGATCCGAATATTCGGGTCGCGGAGCATGTGATCGACAGGACCGAGCCCACGCAGGATCGTCGAGGGATCCGCGGCACCTGTGCAGGCGGGGGTCTGAACGGGGAGGTTCATCTGCGTTGAAGTGGGTGAAGTGGGTGAAATGGGTGAAGTGGATGAAGTCGAGGCAAAAGCTCCGCGGGCACCCGAGCGATCGGGCACCCGCGAGCGGCTCACTCGCCGAGGTTTTGAAGCGCCTCGACGGCCTCGGGGGCCTGCCCTTTGGTCCCGGAGGCGGAGGTCGCCTCGGTCTCGGTGGTGACCTTTTCGGTCCAGTCACCGTTCTCGCTGGTCGTGCTCATCTTGAAGCCCGATTGGGCGGCGCCCCGGACGTTTTGAAGCTCGTGGAGGGAGAGTTCTTTTTTGGTGCTCATATCGGTGTTGTCCTGCCCGGCGACGTCGCGCTCGGGTCGCATGTCCTTTCGTTGGCCGCGCCGAAAGCCTGACGAAAAAACTTCGATCTTCGGATTGGCCCAGTTCGATGACCCCGACGGATCTCCAGCCCACGGCGCAAAGGGGGCTGCATGCAGTTCCGCGACGAAGTGCACCGATACCTGCGCGATACCGCCTACGCACGCGTTTGCCCGCTCGAGCGGGAGCCCGCCCTGCTCCGCCTGCCCCTGCTCCTGATCGCCCTGCTGTGTCTGGGCCTGCTCACCGCGGGCATGGTTCGCGGTGACGAGCTCACCCGGGGCCAGGTCGTCGTGCGGATCGCCGGTACCCACTACATCCGCTGCTCCATCGATGCCGCCGTGGCCGAGGTCTACGTGCGCCCGGGCGACCCCGTGGTCCCAGGTCAGCTGCTCGCCCGGCTCGAGGCTCCGGCCCTCGATCGGGAGCTCGCGCTCGCCGAGTTGGCCGAGCGCGAGGCGACCATCGCCATGCTCCGCGCGCCGAACAGCGCCCCGCTCCGGGCGGCCGTGCACGATCGCGCAGTCGAGCGCCGCGCCGCCGCCTTGCGCCACACCAGCGCCGAGCTTCGGGCCCGCGAGGCAGGGGTCGTGTCCTCGCTCCGGGCCGAGGTCGGCGCCCGGGTCCACAGCGGTGACATCGTGCTCTCGGTCGACACCCTCGACCCGACCGGGGCCGGCAGCGATGCTCGCGGGCCTGCTCCAGAGCTCGTCGCCTACTTCCCCGGGACCGCCGCCGCCCAGATCGAAGCTGGAGCCGCCATTCGTGTACGGCTCGGAGACCGCCCAGAGGACACGCTGTGGTTCGAGGTCAGCTCGGTCGGGCGCGAGCTGGTCCACCCGGGCAGCCCCCGGGAGATCGCCGAGCTCGCGGCCCTCGACTCGGGGCCCCAACCCGCGGTCGCCGTCGTCCGTGGCTACCTACGCCCGACCCCCGGCGAGCCCACCCCCGTGCTCTACGACGGCATGATCGGCGAGGCCGAGCTGGTCTTGCGTGAGCGCTCCCTGCTCCGTCGGGGCCTCGAGAGCCTGGGCTTTGTCGACCGTCGCCCACCCCCTCCTGGCCCGGACTCAGGGCGCCCAGACCAGCCCCTGGCCCGGCGTGGCGGCCCCGCCGAGGCCCAACCCGGACCCGAGCCCAAACCCGAGCCCAAACCCGAGCCCGGTGGCAAGCGATGAGCGCCACGACTTTTGCCCAGGGCGTGGTCGCTCCCCTGCGCCGCCGCGTCGACCAGGCCCGCCTCGGTCGTCGTCGCCTCCGCTTCGTCGCCCAGTCCACCGCCAGCGAGTGTGGGCTCGCGTCCCTGGCCATGGCCCTGGCGGCCCTCGGCCGCGAGGTCCCGCTCGCCACCTTGCGCAAGCTCGTCGGCCCCATCCACGCCGGGGGTGGAGGCGGCGTGACCTTAGCCCAGCTGGCCCAGGCCGCGAGCCGCTTCGACGTCCTCGCTCAGGGCTACCAGGTCGAGCTCGAGGGCCTCGCCGCGCTCGAACCCGGCGCCATCCTGCACTGGGACATGAACCACTTCGTGGTCTTGGGCCGGAGCTCGGCCACCAGGGTGGAGATCTTCGACCCGGCCATCGGCAGGCGAGACATGACCCTCGAGGCGGTCTCCGAGCACTTCACCGGCATCGCCTTGTGCCTGCGCCCAAGCCAGAATTTCGTCGGCGCGAGGCACCGCGAGCGACCCCTGTGGCCACACCTACGCCGGGTCCTCAACGAGCGGCGGGCCCTCGGCGCCGCCTTGCTGTGTTCGCTGGTCTTGCAGGTCCTCGGCTTCGCTCTGCCCGCAGGCTTCGCGCTCGCTATCGAAGAGCTGATCCCCTGGCGGGAGGCCCGGGGCCTCGAGCTCCTGGGCCTGGGTCTGGCCGTCTCCGGCCTCGCCAGCATGTGGGCGCAGGTCGTCCGGGGGCGGACCTTGACCCAGATGGACGTCGAGCTCGAGGCCGACATGCGCTCGAGCTTCCTCTTTCACCTGCTCCACCTCCCCTATCGCTTCCACACCAGCTTGACCACCGGCGACATCATCCAGCGCGTCAACAGCCACGGCCGCATCCGCGACGCCCTCGCCGGCCTCGCCCTCTCGGCCGTCCTCGATGCTGCCCTGGCCCTGTGTTTCTTCGCTGCCCTGGTCTGGCTCGTGCCCCGCGTGGCGCTGATCATCGCCCTGCTCGCGGCCGCCCACGCGCTCGTGGTCCGCAGCACCCGGGGCCTGCGCGAGCGACTCATGACCGAGTACCTGCACGCCGACGCCAAGTGTCAGGCCCAGCAGATCGAGATGATCCAGAACATCTACAGCATCAAAGCCATGGGCCGGGAGCTGCCCATGTTGCAGCGCTGGTCCGCCAGCTTCGTCGATGTCCTGAGAAACGCCCGGCGCCGGGGCAACCTCCAGATCGGGCTGCTCGCCCTCGGTCCCCTGATCTCCACCTTGGTCCCCGCGGCCGTCGTCACCTACGCCGGCTACGCCGTGATTCAGGGCGAGATGAGCGTCGGCGCCCTGTTTGCAGTCAGCGCCCTCGCGCCCGCGTTCATGACCCCTGTCGCCGCCTTGGTCGCCGCCGTGGAGGGCCTGGCCGAAGCCCGCAGCGTCGCCATCCGGGTCAACGACGTACTCGCCGAGACCAGTGAGCTCGCGCCCGTAGACGATGACCACGACGGGCTCGGCGGGCGCGCTCGAAGTCCCGGTGCCCACACTCTCGTCGGCGCCCTCTCGTTCTCCAACGTCGACTTCGCCTACGACCCCCAGCGGCCGATCTTGTCCGGCTTCTCCCTCGACATCCCAGCCGGGGCCATGGTCGCCCTCGTCGGTCCCACCGGATCGGGCAAGAGCACCCTCGCCAAGCTCATGCTCGGCCTCCAGACCCCCGACGCCGGCGAACTTCGAATCGACGGCCGGCCGCTCGCCAGCCTCGACATCGTCGGTCTGCGGCGCCAGGTCGGCGTCGTCCCGCAGCGCGTCGAGCTGCTCGACGGCAGCCTGCGCAGCAACATCAGCTTCGGTCTCGACGTCGGCCAGGCCGACATTGAAAGGGCCGCCCGCGTGGCCCTGATCCACGATCGGATCATGGAGGAGGCGAGCGGCTACGAGGCCCTGGTCAGCGAGGGGGGCAGCTCACTCTCGGGTGGAGAGGCCCAGCGCCTGGCCCTCGCCCGGGCCCTCGTCGGTCGGCCCAAGCTGTTGATCCTCGACGAGGCCACCAGCGCCCTCGACACCCACACCGAGGCCGAGGTCCACCGCCGCCTCGGCGAGCTGCCCTGCACCAAGATCGTCATTGCCCATCGGCTGTCGACTGTGCGGGGAGCCGACTGCATCGTGGTCATGGACCGGGGGAAGATCGTCGAACAGGGCACCCACGCCGCGTTGATCGAGCGCGATGGACACTACGCGCGCCTGGTCGCCGCCCAGATGGAGGCCGGCTGATGGGTGGGAATCAAGTTCGTGTCCTGTTGGCGTCCCTCTTGCTCGCGGGTTTGGGGAGTGCCTGTCTCGGAGCGCCGCAGCCCGATCTGCGGCCGGGGCGAGATCGCGGCGACCCGCTCGGGACCCACCAGCCGACTGGAGGTCCGCGAGCCCAGCCGAGCGCCGAGCCGGATCCGACCGCGGTTGGCTGCGACTCCCACGTCGCGGTCATCGTCGCCTCGCGCAGCCTGGAGATCGCGGCCACGCGCGCAGGGCTGGTCGCGGGCTTGGAGGGCGCCCTGGGGCGGCGCGTGGACGAGGGTCAGCTCCTTTTTACAGTCGTTCAAAGTGGAGACGAAGCGCGGACCAAAGCCGCGCGGGCGACCGTCACCTCGTCCTCGGCCGAGCGACGCCGAGCTGCGCTCGAGCGTGACCACAGCGCCCGGGACGCCCGAGAGAGCGCCGCGCTGGGCCCGGTACTCGCCCGGCGCGAGCGCGACGCTGCACGCGACCTCAGCGAGCTCAGGGACGCCGACAGCCAGGCCGCCCGCGGGCGCGAGCAAGTCGCTCGTGCTCAACTGGAGGCCCTCGAGTCGACTCTCCTGGGCGCCCGGGTCACGGCTCCCTTTGCCGGGCGGGTCACTGCCCTCGATGTCCAGCCGGGGGCCTGGGTCGGTACCGGCGGGACTGTGTTGCGCCTCGAGGCGAGCGATGGACCCCGGGTCCGATTCGCCCTCTCGCCGAGGCGGGCGCGGATGATTGGAGACGGTGACTTCGTGGGCTGGGGAGCTGAAGGGGCGGGCTGTGGGGGGCTGGAAGGGTTCACGCGCGCGCGCGTGGTACGGCGGGACCCGGTCGTCGATCCGGTCTCGGGGTTGGTGATGGTCGAGGCGCGGATCGAGGGTGGGGAGATGGTGGAATTAGGGACGGTAGTCGAGGTCGTGCTGCTCGACCCTGGGTCAACCCCGTCTGAAATTTAGCGGAACCCGATCAACCAGGGTTGATGACGGCTTCCAACCGAGCCACAGGGCGGAAGGGGCGGGGCCGATCGCTTCAATGAGGCCGCCCCCAAACGGGGGCGGAAGG
>CAYVJQ010000093.1:0-29303 GCA_964451725.1 uncultured Nannocystaceae bacterium
GGTGATCAGGTGATCAGGTGATCAGGTGATCAGGTGATCAGGTGATCAGGTGATCCGACGGCCGTTTCGAGTCAAGCTGGCGACCTCGTAGCCATCGGTGGAGGCCAGCTCGATCAGGCCCTCGGACACGAGCCCGGACAGGGCCGTGCGAATCCGAGGCGGCGGGTGGTGGATTCGAGTACGCAGCTCGAAGTCCGTCGCACTCCCGCCGACATCCGCCAGGTACCTCAGGAGTGCGCGCTGCACGTAGTCAATACGCACGTCGACGTCCTCCACGATGCGCCAAAACAGACTCTTGTCCGTCGGCCGGTCTCCACCCTTCGCCACTCCGCAACCTTAGCGAGGCCACATCGGCGGTCAAGTTCGAATCGGGCCACCTCCCGGGACAATTGAGCAGCTCTGAACTCACGCACAGGAGAGCCAATCCGCGCAGGACCGACCACATGAGGCCCAACGGGGGTTGGGGTTCGACGCGGCCCCCCGGCTCCGGAGCCGCCAAAAATCCGCCCGCAGCGCCAAAAAAACGCGATTTGACAGCCTCTGCCAGGACCAGATCGCCCCGACGCGCCTTTGTCGCGTATCGCTCCGATTCAGTACGGTCACCTACCTTTCGCCAAATCATAGGCCGTGCCAAGTATGGCCGAACGTGGTCGACACCGGGAACCCGCGCTACTGGGATGCGCTCGCAGGTCGCTACGACGACGAGGTCATCACCCCTTTCGACACACGAGTCAGCTTTTCCCTACCCGCCCGGCTCCAACGGGATCTCGAGTCCATGCCCGACCCGGAGCACGCGGTGGTCTTGGATCTCGGAGTCGGCACGGGAGCCTCGCTAGCCCTGCACGCCGAAAAGGTCGGACTCAGCATCGGCCTCGATTTTTCGCCGGGCATGCTCCGGGCGAGCGCCCAGCGGATCGAGAACACGGGCGCGAGCGTGTCGGTCGAGACTCAGCTCGGCGCGCGCACGATGGTCGACCAGGTCCGAGATCCCTCGCTCCGGCGTTCGGGCCCGAGCACCTGCCTGGTCCAGGGAGACATGCGCTCCCTCGATCGCTTCCACGGGCAGGCCGACCGGGTGCTCGCCATCAACTCGATCACGGGACCGGAGAGCGAGACCATGCTCGCGCAGGCCTGCGCCTGTGTCGCCCCCGGAGGACAGTTCTGGGGCGTCTTCCCCTCGCGGGACACCATGGACCACCTGGACAAGCTGTTCATGATCAACGGAGTCGAGCGGCCGTCTGGGCTCGGTGACTTCGTCGACGGGGGCCACACCTACCGAGACGCAGAGGGTGGACTTCAGCGTTTTTGGCGGCCTCTGGAGCTCGAGAATGGTCTGCGCGACGCGGGGCTTCGAGACCTCACCCTGACGCGGGTGCACTACCCCTGGTCCATGATCGCCGAGTCGGGTTGGGGCTCCTTCCCGGGCGCGGATGAGCTCTGGGACTGGTTTGTGATCGGCCACCGCTGACTGCCCTGCCGCCTCTGTCAGCCTCCTCTGTCAGCCCCCACCTCATCGCCATCGGGACACACCGGGGCCGAGGTCCCAGTCGAGGGCCCTCGCCAACACCGGCTTCGCCCCCCGATCGACGACGTCACCGTGAGCCATGATCAGGCGATCGAAATCCCAGGCGAACACACGCTCGAGACTCGATCGGGCAGCTGCCCGATCGCGGGTCGCCAGTTTGATGACCGCCGTCTGAGCGACCCGTTTCCAGGCCCCGTTGGCCCGGAGGTAGAGGCGTGAGAGCAGCGATTCACTGCGGTGAATGTTGAACACCAAGTCGGCGACGATCAGCGTCCGCGAGCTTCGGTGTAGACACAACACCTCGCTGGCCACGGGCGCACCCGCGAACAACACGGTCTCGAGGGCTGGGGCGAGCTCCGGCGGGGCCTCGTCACCGAGCACGCCGTCGAAGAGGAGATCGGGACGTTTGCGGGCCAAACCGGGCGCGACCCAGGTCTGCGCCCCGGGCCAACGCCGCCCAGCACCGAGCAAGAACAGATGGTGAAAACGGTTGGGCGCGAGCAGGAGCGACACCGGGCCGAGGGCCGAGATATCTGCCGCGAGATCATCGTCGATCTCGACCGGAGAGTGCAGGATCAGGCTCCCATCGGGATGGCGGATCACGGTCATGCGCAGCGCCAGCGGCATGCCGGCGACCGCCATCTCGGCCTCCACACACCACAGCTCCGGGGCCAGTTGTCGCAGCACGCTGGACATACACCTAGAGGATACGACCCGCGCGGGGGTAGCTGCCCAGGACCGTCAACTCGCGGCAGTGTGCCCGCGCGGCGACCAACGCGTCACGCAAAGGAGCGTCGGTGTGGTGAGCCAGCGCGTCGACAAAGAAGGTGTAGGTCCAGTTTTCCCGGCCGCTCGGGCGCTTGTCGATATGGCTGAGGTTGACACCCGCGGCCCCAAAACACGCCAACACTTCCACCAGAGCCCCGGGCGCGTCTCCGACCGTGAACATGATGGAGCTCTTGTCGTCCCCGGTCGGCTCGGCGGCCGCCCTTGCGAGGACGACGAAGCGGGTCAAGTTGTCGGGCCGGTCCTCGACCCCACACAGGAGCGCGGGCACGCTGTGGAGTTCTCCGGCGAGCTCCGATCCGATCGCCGCGTCCGCGACGGTGCCGGTCCCAGCCTGCTCCCGCACGTGGAGCACGGCTGCGCTGGTGCTCGCGGTCGTGATCAGCTCGGCGTCGGGGAAGCGCCGGGCGAGGAAGCCGGCGCACTGGGCCAGGGCCTCGGCCTTGCTGTGGATACGCTCGATCTGCGAGAGCTCGCCGAGGGTCAACAGGGCGTGACGGATCTGCATCACGGCCTCGGCGTAGACACACATGAACCCCCCGTGCAGCGCAAAGGCATCGAGGGTCTCGCACACGCTGCCGCCCGTGGAGTTCTCGATCGGCACGAGCCCGTAGTCGATGTCGCCCCGGCGCATGGTCGAGAACACCGCCTCGATCGTCCACAGCTCTACAAAGCTCACAGACCTCCCAAACTGGGCGAGCGCGGCCTGGTGAGAGAAGGACCCGCGGGGCCCGAGGTAGCCGATCGAGAGCGGCCTCTCGAGCACGAAGGAACCGGACATGATCTCGCGAAAGATGGCCTCGATGGTCCGGCTGGGTAGACGGCCGCCGAGCGCCTGGGCCCGGTCGAGGGCCCGCTGGAGGACCTCGGCCTCGCGGTGGGGGGCGTAGATCGGACCGCCGGTGTCGCGTTTGTGGCGGCCGATGTCGATCACGGTCTGGGCCCGGCGCTCGAGCAGCGCGACCAACTCCCGATCGACATCATCGATGGTCGCGCGGAGCTCGGAGAGGTCGAGGGGCGGCTCGGAAGTCACCCCCTATCATGAGCGATCGAGACCCCGACCCAAACGTCGGCATCGAGGCGCCTTGCGCCCCTGCCCCGCCTGGTTCACCATCCGCGCCCAATGGGGCACTTCACTGGCAAGGTCGTCTGGATTACTGGCGCGTCCTCGGGCATCGGCGAGGCTCTCGCCTACGAGCTCGCCCGTCGCGGGGCTCGGCTGGTGCTCTCGGCGCGCCGCGAGGCTCAACTCGAGGCCGTGCGTGAGCGCTGCCCTCGATCGAGCGAGCACCTGGTCCTGCCTCTGGATCTGACCGAGACCGCGTCCCTGGCCCAGGCCACCGAGCAGGTGCTCGAGCGCTTCGGTCACATCGATGTGCTGGTGAACAACGGCGGGGTCAGCCAACGGGGCACGGTCCTCGAAACCGACATCGAGGTCGACCGGCGGATCATGGAGGTCAACTACATGGGCACGATCGCCTTGACCAAGGCCGTGCTGCCCTCGATGCTCGAGCGCCGCGATGGTCAGATCGTGGCGATCAGCTCGCTGATGGGGAAGATCGGTACGCCCCTGCGCTCGGCCTACGCGGCCTCCAAGCACGCCCTCCAGGGCTTCTTCGACTGTCTCCGGGCGGAGGTCCACGACCGAGGTGTGAACGTGTTGGTGATCTGTCCGGGCTACGTGCGCACAGAGATCACAAAAAATGCGCTGACCGGGGACGGGTCGACCTTCGACGAAATGGGGGACGCTCAATCCAAAGCGATGACCGCCGAGGTGTTCGCGGGCAAGGCCGCAAACGCGATCGCCCAGCGTCGGGACGAGGTGATGATCGGTGGACTCGAGGTCTGGGCAGCCAAGCTCGCCCCCATCTTTCCTCGGGTCTACACCTTCTTGATTCGCCGGGTGAAGAGCACCTGATCCACGCTCCCCTGGGCAGATCCGCCCGCGCCACGGCGTTCACCATCCGCCCTTGAGGCAGGGTTTGTGCGCATGCACATCTGCGATTGCGAAGCGGGCCCCCTGGCGCAAGCACCCCTGGAGTTGCTCGACAGCCTCGCTCTCTCGAAGCGCGGGCGGCGTCTGCTCGAGGACCCGGGGCCGGGCACAGGCGCGATCTCCAGGTCATCGAATTTGAACACAGAGCCGACGCGCCGACTGGCGCGCCGGGCATTCACGAGGCTATAAGGGCTCCGCGGGACGCCAAGAGGCGCCTGTCTGGGCGCGGTGCCCAGCCCCGCACGACCTCAACCGAAAAGGACACATGGGAAAAAGCAACTCCTCGGCAGCCAAGCGACAACGAGAACGAGAACGAGAACGAAAAAAGCGGGACAAGCAAGAGCGCGTCCGTGCGAACCGAGCCAACGGCGGCGGCAACATCCCGATCGCCACTGTCGACGAGATCCAAGGTGGGCTGCTGTCCATCGAAGAGGTCGTCAACAACGTGGCGAACGGGCCTTCGGCCACGGGCACCCGCGGCCGAGGCGTCCCTACTCGTTTGTTTGTTGGCGGTCTTGACTGGCGAGTGACCACCCAACAGCTGCGTGAGCTGTTCGAGGAGGTCGGCGTGGTCAACGATGCGGCGGTGATCACCGACCGCGACACCGGTGACTCACGCGGTTTTGGGTTCGTGACCATGAGCCACCACCGAGACGCCGCCGACGCGATCGCGAAGATCAATGGAAGCGACCTCGAGGGCCGCACCATGGTCGTCCGCGCCGCCACCGAGCGTCGCTGAGCCGACCCCGCTCGAGGATCCCCCCCGGATCCTCGAGTGGTCCCCCACTTGAATTGCGAACGGGCAGCGCGGTGAACCACCGTCTGCCCGTTCGCAATTTGTTTTTTGAGGAGGTCGTCGTCACCGACCGACCCCCTCGGCGCTGTGTCAGCGCTGACCGGAGCGCGCCGGCGGACCGTCGGGTTTTGCCCACGGGTCCTCGACCCCTGCATCCTCGAGCAGGATACGCAGCAGGTCCGAGCGCGAGCGAGCGCCGGTCCGCGCGAGTACCTGCGACACGTGATATTTGACCGTGCGCTTGGTGCAACCGATGGACTCGGAGATACGCTGGTCCGGGTCACCCCAGAGCAGGCGCCACGCCGTGATCGCCTGGACGGGGCTCAGTCCGGCCACAAAGCTCAACCGCTCGAGCATATGCTGGAGGTTGATCTCGATGGGCTGGGTCCGGTAGCGCTCGAGCAGATCGTCCTCGCTCTGAGGATCGTCGGACTCGCTCTGCTGGCCCAGGGCGACCCGCCAAGCTTGGGTCGCCCGCACGGTCGCGGCCACGCCTCCAAGCAAGGCCGCATCCTCGACGGGCTTTTGGATGTATCCGTGCGCGCCCGCGTTCATGAGCTGTGCGGGCACCTCATCGTCGTCTTGACCGGTGATGACGATCGCCTTGGTCAGCGGTTTGCGATCCATCAACACGGGCAGGATGTCGAAGGCCGTCCCGTCGGGCAGGGAGAAGTCGAGCAGCGCCGCGTCGAAGTCGGGGTGCTGTTTCAGGGCTTCCAAGGCCTCGGCGTTGCTGGCCACACCCACCGGCTCGTAGCCGGCCTTTCGGAGCGATCGAAGGTAGCTCTCGAGGACAATCTCCATGTCCTCAACAACTAAAACTTTAGGCTTGGCCCGGGCGACTTTGCCGAGACTCGAAGGGATGTCTGGGATCCATCGTTGCTTGGCACCGGGCTTGGGGTTCATCTCGCTCACGGGCATTAGGTATCAAGTCGAGTCGCCTCGTGTCCACGCAACGTCGACATCGCGAACGACTTAATCCCAATCGTCTCGGTTTTGGGCTTTCGGCCAGCTCGCATCTGGCGCCCAACCTGGCCTGACGGCCGGCTCAGCGTTACCGAGCGTTCCCCCTCCGGCCCAGGCCGTCTCCACATGCAGGAATTTCGTCCACGTCGACCGCAGGGGACGACGGCGTGTCGGGCTGATGCGAGTTTCCATCCCGGTTCAGCCCGAGGACCGGCGCCGCCGGGGCCCTGTCTGCACAGGATTTTTTCCAGGGACGAAGTCCCGCCCGCATAGAGCTCCCCCGGGCCGCGCCCCTCAGAGCCGAGTCCGATCGACGAGACATCGGCTGATCGCCTTCGATATCCTCCCGGCCCAGTCGGTTAGAAGCGGGTCAGATCGACGAAGCGTTGGTAGCGGGCCTCGATGTCCTCTCGGCTCAGGCCGCGGAGTGCATCATAGGAGAAGCCCTCGACACAGTAGCTCGCCATCGTCGAGCCCCAGATCACGGCCTTGCGGACGTTGGCGACCGAGAGATCACCCGTCGCCGCGAGGTGGGCCATGAACCCCCCCGCGAAGCAGTCGCCGGCCCCGGTCGGATCGACCACAGACTCGAGGGGCAGCGCCGGCGCAGCGAACAGCGCCCCGTCGGGTCCAAAACACAGGGCCCCGTACTCCCCGCGCTTGATCACGAGGGTGGTCGGTCCCATGCCCCGAATCTTGGTGGCGGCCCGGACCAGGTTGGTCTCGCCGGTCAGCTGCAGGGCCTCCTCTTCGTTGATCGTCAACACGTCGACCCGGGCGAGGATCGCCACCAGATCATCGTTGGCGATGTCGATCCACAGGTTCATGGTGTCGAGGCCGACCAGGGTCGGCCGGGTGCTCATCTGGTCGAGCACGGCCATCTGAAGGCTCGGCTGAATGTTGGCCAAGAACAGGAATCCGGCCCCCCTATAGCTCTCGGGCAACTTGGGTGAGAAGCGCTCGAACACGTTGAGGTGGGTCTCGAGCGTGTCCCGGGAGTTCATGTTCTCGTGGTAGCGACCCTTCCAGCGGAAGGTCAGTCCGTCGCTGCGCTCGAGGCCCTGAAGGTCGACACCCGCGGCCTCCAGATCGGCGAGCGCGGTCGCGGGGAAGTCTCCGCCGATCACCCCCACGAGCTGCACGGGGCAGGCCCAGGCGGCCGCCATTGCGAAGTAGACGGCTGCACCGCCCACGCTGTGCTCGCGCTCGGCGCTCGGCGTGATGACCCAGTCGACGGCGACGCTGCCGACGACCACAAGCTTGTTCTTGGCTTCCATGGCTTCCATGTCAGATTGTTCTGGTTGTTGCTTCGAGGCTTCGAGGCCAGCCTGAGAGCAGGCCAGCCTGAAATCAGGCCGGCTGGACTCAGGCGTTGGTGACCTCGGGCAGGAGGTGCCCGACGATCAGATCGAGGCGCGCCCGGGTGGCCGCGGGGATCTTGCTGGGGTCGGTCATGAGGGCGCCACTGAGCGCCCGGGGCCAAGGCAGAGCCTCGCAGCGTAGCGGGAGGCGCTCGGCCAGGGCGACGACGATCTTCCGAACCCGTGCGACGTTGGCCCGCATGATAGCGACGACCGCGTCCACGCTGACCTCGTCCTCGCTCTGGTGCCAACAGTCGTAGTCGGTCGAGGTCGCCAACAGGGCGTAGGCCATCTCCGCCTCGCGGGCGAGCTTGGCCTCGGGCAGGGCCGTCATCCCGATGATGTCGGCGCCGAAGCTACGGTAGAGCTCGGACTCGGCCCGGGTCGAGAACGCGGGGCCCTCCATGACCACCAAGGTGCCGCCATCGTGGAGCTCGGCGAGCTCGTCGTCCGCGAGCACCTCCCCGGCCGCGGCCGAGAGCTCGGCGCGAAAACCCGGGTCCATGGGCTCGCCGAACTGGACGTGAGCCACGCAGCCGGCCCCGAAGAAGCTGGCCGCCCGGTGCTTGGTCCGGTCGATGAGCTGGTCGGGGATCACGGCGTGGCCTGGAACGATGGCCGCGCGCAGGGAGCCGACCGCCGAGGCGCTCAGCACGTGAGTCACCCCGAGCTGCTTGAGCCCGTGGATGTTGGCGCGGTAGTTGATCTCGCCGGGGAGCACGAGGTGCCCAGGCCCATGCCGCGAGATGAACACGGTGCGCAGGGGCGGACCCTCCGGGCGCGGGATCTGCCCGACCGTGAACGGCCCAGAGGGGGCCCCGAAGGGCGTGTCCAAGGTGACGCTCTCGACGGCCTCGAGGGCGTCCATCGCGTAGAGGCCCGAACCTCCGATGACACCGAGGACGATCTCGGCGCGGGCTTCGGGGGAGGCGGGGTGCGGCGTCGTCGGGCTCATCGTGGTCGGGTCCTCGGGCGCCCTGGGATGACTCCCCCTGGCGCGGCGGCGCATCGTATCAGCCCGATCCCCGATTCACCACGGCGCCCAGACCCGGCAGAGTGCGCTCGAACGAGGGACTTCGCGCCCCTCCCGCGACATCTGCGTCTCTGTCGACGGCGGCGATGCTCACCGGATCACCGCCGCGGAGTCGCGCCCGACCGCGACCGCCGACCACGGGTCGCGCTCAACGGCCGACGAGGATCACCAAGATGTAGCGCCCACCTTGGGCCTCGACCACGCCCAGACCCAGCGACGCGCCGGGGTCGAGCTCGGTCCACAGTTCCAAGTCGGCAAAGGCCGAGAACTGGCCCGAGACCTGGTGCTGTTCGAGCGAGTCCATATCGAGGGCCCGCAGCTGGTCCTGAACGTCTTCGTCGCTGACCGCTGGCCCGACTCCAGCGGCAGCCTCGGCGCGGCGCTGGGCCAGCTTGCCGAGCCCCCGGTGCCATCGCGGCGCGGACAGACCAGCCTCGGCGCGGGCGGCCTCGACCAGCTGGCGCAGCTCGGCGCGCGGGCGAGCGGGCGCGAGGGCGCCGGGTTTGGCGTAGAAATTTTGGGTCAAGAACACGGGCCGTGGCGCCTCGCTGGCCGTGCCCACAGGCTCGCCGAAGACGACACCTATACCCACATGGGTGACGTCCTCGGCCAGCATGTTGGCCCGGTGCCCCGGGCTGTTCATGAGGCTCTCATGGATGCCGTTGGGGCCGTAACCCCGGCCGACGTTCTCCCGCACGACCCCGCCCACGATCCCGGCACGATCGAAGCGGGCCGAGGCGTCGCCCGTGGTCGGCGAGACGTGGCCCACAAAGCCCGCCGACTCCATGTCTGCGCTGTGGGCCTGGGCGACCTGCGCGGCCCGGTCGTCCCAGCGCAGCAGCGCCAGGCCCCGCGCCTCCCGGGCCTCGTTGAGGCGATCGAAGTTCTCGCGCACGATGTCGGCGACCGTGACCTCCAGGCCGAGGCGCTCGTAGTGAAACGCGATCTTGCTGGGCCGGTCGACGCCACAAAACACGCGGAAGTTGGCGACGACCTCGGGCCCGTGCTCCCCGTCGGCCAAGACCTCGACCTGGTAGACGCCGCTCCCCGCGTCACAGCGAAGCTCGGCCTCGATGCTGCCGTCGTCGCCGATCACCGCAGGGACCCGCGACCACTTGCCATGGGGGTCGACCCGCTCGAGGCGCGGATCGACCCGCCCCCCCAAGAGTCGGCCCTCGATCTGCACACTGCCCGCTGCCGGGACCACCACCGGAATCGGCTCGAGCACGATGCGGCGCTCGACCAGGGCGACGACCATGCGTGTGCTGGCTCCGCTGGACACGGGCGCGACCCCTACCCCGACCCGCCAACGTGGGGCCCCCCCGGCCCCAGCGCGCTCGAGCACGGTGCGCAGGGCCTCTGTGCGCAGGGCCTCCACGGCCTCCTCGCAGACCGGCTCGAGCGCGAGGTGGCAGCCGTGGCTGGCCTCGAGCTCGACGACGAGCAGCGCGGGCGGAGGATCGATGACCCCGTGCCAGGCCATGAGCGCGTCGACCAGACTCGGCGGCATGTCGTAGCGGCTCGGGCTCACGCGGGCGAGGTCCCGGGCCAACGCCGACAGGCTCGGGTCATAGCTGAGCTCGCGCTCGGCCCCGCTGAGCAGCACTTCGACAATCGCAGCCTCGACCACGTTGAGGGCGTAGGGCCGATCCTCGCCGTAGCGCAACGCAGCCTCTGCCTCGGGCCGCGCCTCGCCCTGAAGCTCGGACACATGCCCTCGACCTGCCCGTGTGGGTCCCGGCGGGCGACTCGAACTCGGGTCGGGGGTGCAGGCGCACAGGATCGCGCTCAGTATCGAAATCGAGACCAGGATCAGGCCCGAGCCCAGGGTCCGGACCAGGCGCGACGATGGCCGCTCGCTCATCGCGGCGCCCCCCTGAGCACCAGCTGTGCGGCGTTGTCCCAGGCGTGAAAATCGGGGCTGAGGGTCGGACTCAAGGCCAGCCCAACCTGGCGTTTACGGTCGGGTTTGTCGAGACGAAACACGTTTGTGCGCAACATTTGGTCGGGGGTCGGTGGGCAGCTGATGGCCGTGTCCGCACACAGCTCGATCCAGGGAAAGGCGAGCTCCACAGTCCACCCCTGGTCTCCCCCCCGCGCCTCGAGATCGCCGTCGAGGACCACGGCGCTGCGCCAGCTCCCGTTCCAGGCCTCGTCCCCACGACGGTATTGGGGGAAACGGGCGTCGAAGTGGACTCCACGCGGCGAGACCTGATGCTCGAGATAGCGCACCCCCGAGCCGTCGGCAGCGAGGAAGACCTCGAGAGCCTCGTCCCGATAGAGGGGATCGTCTCGGCGGGTGTGGGGAGCGTAGAGGTCGAGGTCTGGGAGCGACGCGGCAACGTAGAGATGCTCGTCGTCCCAGGCGAACCACACCGTCGAGGGCCCCCCCAGCGCCGCGTCGATGGAGCCACCCGGCTCGCCCCTGCGGCTGTGGACGAGCGTGTCCCCGGACCGGAGCGCCCAGACCGGCTCGTCGAGGCGACCGTCGAGCGTCACTTCACCGCTGGCGACACGCGGCGCGTCGACCCGGGTCGGACGTCGCTCGATGTCCACCACTGCGAGCACGGCTCGCCCGCCGGGGAGGCGCCCGCCCCGAATCATCTCGCTGCGGGGTCCGGCGCTCACCGTCAGGGGGCGCCCTCCCCTGCTCAGCTCGAGCACGACCACCCCCTGGGCGGCGTGCCACCCGGGACCGGGACCGGGCAGCTCCAGATGCTGGACGCCGTCGGGTCCGATCTCGACCTCCACCCAGCGCGCGCGAGCATCTCGGGGCTGGCCAGGGCTCCCGAACGCGACCTCTTGATGCGCGGCGGCGTCGGCCGGGAGCAGTCCCAGCCAGCCGCTCGCCCCCTCGAGGCCCTCGGTTTCAAACTCGACGCTCAGGTGGGGCGCCACACCGACCCACGTGGGCGGGATCGGGAGCTTCGCCACGCTCGGATGGATGATCTTTCCGCCGCCGACCTCGATCACCAGCGACGATGCTCGGGTGCCAGGGGCGTCGTCACCGAGGATCTCGACGACCTGGGCCCGCCGCTCGGGCGGGGCCTCTCGGCTCGCGCAAGCGCAAGCCGACATCGCGGTCGAGAGTCCGAGCAGAGCGATCCCCCTGGCCGTCCCGATCCCAGTCCCGATCCCGATCCCGATCCCAGTCCCAGCATGGACGGCGCCGCAGCGAGCAGGTGTTCGACGGCCCGCGCTCAAAACCGGAGCACCAAGCCGCCCGTGGGTGGAGCAGGCTGGAGGCTGACCGCGCCCCCCTGGCCGTGCTCGAGATTGGACGAAATAGCGACCCCTGCGATGGCCCCCGCCGACGCCGCGATCGCGGCCAGAGTGACCCAGAAGTACCACTTCTTGATAATTGGCTCGGGCGTCGACACATCGACGACGGCCGGCCCTGGAGCGGGCGCGGTCCCGGGCAGACTCACGCCTCGGCCCAGACGCCCGTCGAGCTCGGCGCGGACGGTCGACTCGGGCTCGTCGTCCACCGTCCCGCGTGAGCGTGTATCGATTCGCTGGAGTTCGGCCTCGAGATCGACTCGAGCCTGAGCGGGAGCGTCGTCCGGGAGCGCCTCAGCGGCGTCGAGGATCGCGGTTTTGGCCTCGTCGTAGTCCCCGAGGGCGAGCCAGACCTCCGACTCGAGCATGAAATTTTCGGTCGTCGGCTCCGCGCTGCTGAGGGCCACAGCGGCGTCTCGGGCCGCACTCAGGTCTCCGTCGGTGAGCGAGGCCTCGACTCCGGTGCTCGTGGCCTCGAGTTCGGCGACCGCGTCGGCTGGAGGGTTCAGGTCATGGCCGGCCGGCCCCGAGGCGCGCGCGACCCCGGCAGGGAGCACCGCGAGCAGACTCAGGGCGACGAAACCCGCTGTCAGTGCCCGGCGACGAAGTGGTACGCGGTGGCGAGGTCGGTCAGTCATAGACGTCGTCTTTGATGGTCGGGAGGCCAGGGAGCTCGGGCTCCGGGCTCTTTGGCTCCGGCTCCGGGTTCTTGGTCTCCGGCTCCGGGTTCTTGGTCTCCGGCTCCGGGTTCTTGGCCTCCGGCTCCGGGTTCTTGGCCTCCGGATCCGCAGGCTCCGTGTTCTTGGGCGCGGCCGGTTTGGACTTCGAGTTGCGGCTCCCCTTCCCGCCTGAACCCGAGCCACGTCGCTCGCGTGTCGTGCCTGCGGGCGGAGACTCGGGCTCGTCCAACTCGCCGTCTTCAGGCGCGGCGGCGAGCACCGTCCCCGGAGCCTCGAGCGCCGTCGCCGGAAGCTCGAGCACCGGGCCAGGCCCAGAGGAGACCGCCGGAGGGCCCCCGAGCGCCGGCTCTGCGGCGTCCTCCAAGCCCGGACCGAGAGTCTCCCCCGCACCGGACGGCCCGGACACTTGTCCCGCCTGCTCGAGGCCGTCTTGTCCCCACATGGTCCCCACCCACACCGTCCCCGCGGTCCCGAGTACGGCGACCGCGAGCGCTGCCCACCCCCGCCCGCGGGTGCGGCCGACCTCGACGCCCATCGAGGTCGTGGTCGCAGCCGAGACTGGGCGCTCGAGCACCGCTCGTGCATCGCCCGCGAAATGCATGCGCTCCACCGGTGGCACGGTGGGCCGCATCGAGAGCGACTCGGCCAGGCGCTGGGTGCCCTCACAATCGCCCCCCTCGCTCGAGGCTGCGGCGATGGATCGCGGCCCGGTGGGCACCCGCGCCAGCGCGACCCCGTAGGCAACCAGCAGCGCCCGCGCCGTCGCGGCGACCTCGTGTGCGTCGGGCCGATCTCGAGGGCGCTTGGCCAACAGGCGCATACAAAAATCGGCGACCGGATCCGGGAACGGCCGCTCGGGTGCAGCCTGGCGTGGATCGAGGGGCAGCTCGTTGACGTGCTGGGCGAGCACGGTCATGAAGGTCGCCCCCGAGAAGGGCACGTCGCCGGTGAGCATCTCGTAGAGGATCACCCCCACGCTGTAGATATCGGCGGCCGCGCTCAGGGGCTCACCCAGCACACGCTCGGGTGCCAGGTAGTAGGGAGTCCCCAAGATCGAGCCACGCTGGGTCTTGAAGCCCCCGCTCCCCACCGTGACCTTGGCGATCCCGAAGTCGAGGATCTTGACCCTCACGGGCTGGGCTTCGTCTGGATCGCAGTCCCGGAGAAACACGTTGGCAGGCTTGATGTCCCGGTGGATCACCCCGGCCTCATGGGCCGCCGCCAGCCCTTCACACAGCTCGGCGAGCAGGGCGAGGGCCCCGTCCAAGGTCGCTTCCCGGTCCATCCAGTCCTCGAGCGACTCGCCCACGAGCAGCTCCATGACCATGTAGGTCTGGGCGAGGGCCCCCTCCCCGTGGGTGGCGAAATCGAGGATCTCGACAATCTGGGGCGCGCCCACGCTGCTCGCTGCATAGGCCTCTTGCCGAAACCGGGCGACCCCGTCCTCAGACTGGGCTGCGTCCCGACGCAGGAGCTTGAGCGCGACCTTGCGCGCGAGCGCCGTATGTCGTGCGGCATAGACCCGGCCCATGCCCCCCTCTCCCAACAGTCGCTCGATCTGGTAGCGCCCGCCGATCAGGGTCCCGGGCTCGAGCACCGGATCCGGGTCCACGAGCTCCTCGCTGCCGAAGCGAAACGGCCGGGTTCGGCGTCCCGGGGGCAGAGTTTGCGCGCCCGTCCAATCCGAACTCAGCCGTGATCCACCGACCACGGCGGCCCCTGCTCTGCGGGAGGCAGGGCGCTGGTCCGGCCGCTTGGGCAACCACACGGCCGTCCCAGATCGTGCAGAGCCCGCCACCTGAGCAAGGTAACACGGGGGACGGCCGATGGCTGGCGCTGGGAGGTCGGGCTGCGCTAGAAACCCCCGTGCCAAAAAGCGCCCGCAAGCTCGACGCCCTCGCCGCCCTCCTCGAGCGCACAGGTGGCGATCCAAACCGGATCGAGGCCGTGCGCCGCGCCCAAAATTTTCGCCGCTCGTGGATCGATCTCGCGCAGGTACTGTGTGAGGTCCGAGACGAGAACCTGCACGAGAAATGGGGCTTCTCCGACTTCTACGACTACTGCAAGGACGAGCTGACCCTCAAGCGGGCCACGGTCGACAAGCTGACGATCAGCTTCAACACCCTCGAGCGCCACGCCCCGGAGGTCCTCGAGCGCGACGGCGTGGCCCGGGCCATCCCCTCCTACGACTCCCTCGACTACTACCAGCGCACCGTCGGTGACCTCGAGGTCGCCGCGCCCGTGGTCACCGAGGACGAGTCGGCCGCCAACGAGGCCCCCAAGCGCCGAGGTCGGGTGCCTCAGGCCCCCACCCCCGAGCTCCGCCGCGAGTTCGAGGAGGCGGTCTTCGACGAGGGGCAGCCCGTCACGGAGCTGCGCAAGCGCTTCGATCCTCACTTCTTCCCCAAGCCCAAGGGCGCCGAGGACCTCGATCGGATCAAAAAGGCCAACGCCACAGCCCGCAAGCTCGCCGAGCTGATCGCCGAGATCGACGGCCTCCCCGACAGCCAGGTCCGCAAGCTCGAGGTCGATCTCGGCAAGCTGCGGGCGAACCTCGACGACCTCGCCGAGCCGATCAAAAAACAGGTCGCCCGGGCGACGGTGCGCTCGGACAAGCGGGCCCTGCGTGAGCGCGCCCAGCTCGCCGAGGAGCTCCAACAGGACGCGCCCAAGAGCCGACCGGCCAAACGCGTGGCCGCAGCCAAGAAAAAGACCAAGTCGGCCTAAAGGCTCGCTCCAGCACCCGTGACCGCGATCTCATCGTCCAGCTGATGCGCTCGGTCGGGCACATGGATACACTCGGCCCTTGGAGCTCCCCCCCGCTCAGAACCTTCGGGCTCGCCTGACTCGGCTCCAGCACTGGCTGGTGCCGACAGAGCCCGAGCACGACCCCGCGCCCGGCCGGCGGCTGTGGCTGCTCGCCATCTACACCGTCCGCCGGTGGCTGTTCACGGACCGGTGTTCGGCCCTGGCCTCCGGGTTGGCGCTCCAGACCCTGCTCTCGGTCGTGCCCATGGTCGGCGTGATCCTGTTTTTCATCGGCAAGCTCGACCCGAGCTTCGGGACCGCTTTTGTGTCTCAGATCGTATTCGCACTCGGCCCAGATATGGACCGGGCGGGCGAGATGGCGGATGGACTGGTCACCCTCGCCAGCGGCGTGAACATTCAAGAGCTCGGTCGCTGGGGCCTGCTCGTGGTGGTCGTGCTCGCGTTTTTGCTGTTCTCGACCCTAGAGAAGACCATCAACGAGATCTGGCGCGTGTCCCGGTCTCGAACCGTGATCGCCAAGTTCACCATGTTCTACACGCTGGCGAGCCTCGGCCCGATCGTCGTGTTCTACAGCCTGGCCCAGCCGGTCCTCGCCCAGGTCGGGTCGTGGGCCATCACCCCGGTCGTGACCACGAGCATCGGCCTGATCCTGCTCAATCGTTTCCTCCCCAATCAGACGGTGCGCTGGCGCGCGGCCCTGTTCGGCGGCCTGTTCTCCGCGGCCTTGTTCGAGTTCGGCAAGATCGCCTTTGGCCAGTACCTGAGCATGGTCGCCATCCACACTTATGAGGGCATCTACGGATCACTCGCCATTTTGCCCGTATTTGTGGTGTGGGCATACATGAGCTGGATGATCGTCCTTTTGGGCACAGAGATAACATTCGTGGTTCACCACCTCGGCTCGGTGGCCCGGGAGGGCTACGTCCAGCCCAGCCACCGGGTCCAGCGTCGCCTCCTGCCCGCCCCAGGGCGCACAGCCGCGCGTCTGATGCTCGCCATCGCCGACAACTACGACCGGGCCTCGGATCCGGCCGGCTCCGAGGACGACCCCGAGCCCGGTCGTCCGCTCGGTATCACCGCGGACGGCCTCAACGAGCGCTTCGACCTCGGGCTCGCTCCGATCGTCGCCATCTCCGACCGCCTCGAGCGAGCCGGGTTTGTGGTCTCGCTCGGAAATGACCACGGCTACATGCCAGGCAAGCCCCTCGACCAGATCGAGCTCGCCCACGTGCTTCACATGTTCGACGGCGGCGACCTCAAGTCGGCCCGCGCAGACGCGCTGGCGGCCCTCTTCGACGAGCTCGATGCAGCCCAGACCCACCGGGTTGGCGAGCTGAACTTCCGCGACCTCATTCAGATGGAGCGCGCGCGTCGAGACGGCCAGCCGATCGAGCGCCGCAGGGTCCGCCGCCTCGACCTGGCCGAATAGTCGCAAGCAGTCCCAAACAGTCGCAGCAGGGTAGATTCCTATAGTCCACATCGTGAGCAGGTGTGACCATGTATGTGAAAGTGTAGAGATTCGAGCGATATCGCTCGTTCCGCCAATTTCCATGGTCCTTTACAGCTGATATGTACTTTTTGCGTACCGGTGCACCCAGCAAACAATATCCATATCAACGCACTATCCACAGAAATGCATGTACACTGCGCCCATGTATTTGTCAGCCAGACTACCAGTCTCGCTTGCCCTAATCCTGACCGTGACGGCGCTCGCCCCGGGGTGTGGGGACAGTGGCGGCGCGGGCGATGGTGAGTCCAACGACGACTTCGTCGGGGACAGCAGCAGCGACAGCGTAGGCACCCAGGACGAGTCCGGGAGCGCAGAGTCCGAGTCCGCAGAAGGAACCGGAGACGGGACAGACACGGAGATCGGCGAGGAGGCCGAAACCGGCGACGAGACCGCCAGTGACACCGACGCCGGATCCGAGTCCGAGTCCGAGTCCGAGTCCGAGACTCAGGGCGAGAGCAGCAACACCTCGGACATGGCCTGTGAAGAATTCAACAGCGACGTCGCCCCGATCCCTCCAGACGTCCTGTTCTTGCTCGACCGCTCCGGGTCCATGATGGAGACCGGCTTCGACCTCGACGACGAGGACAAGACCCGCTGGCAGTCCCTCTACGAGGCCGTCGAGGCCGTCGTAGACGACGGCGCAGACACGACGATCTCGTTTGGAGCGAAGACCTTCTCGACCGCGGGTTTCGGCGGTTGCGGGGTCTCGGGGGCGCCCGATGTCCCCCTGGCCCTCAACAACGCGAGCACGCTCTTGGACGACATCCCTGGGCCCCTCACCGTGGTCAACGGTGGCACGCCCACCAACCTCGCCCTCGTCAACACCATGGGCTACATGCAGGGCTACGAGACCGACGGTGACAAGATCGTGATCTTGTTGACCGACGGGCGTATCGGCTGCGCCAACAGTGACGCCGAGGCGATCGCCGACGCCGTCGAGGTGCTCGAGACCGCCCTCGCCGACGATGAGATCACGACCTACGTCGTCGGTATCGCTCCCTCGATCTTCGGCCCGATCACCGACCAGCTCAACGCCATGGCCGTCGCTGGGGGCGCGCCCTCGGATGAATTCGGTCAGGACTACTACAAGGCCGACGACGCCGACATGCTCGCCGCCGCCCTCGAGCAGGTGGTCGAGGACTCCTACGGCAAGAGCTGCCTGCTCGACTTGGACGAGCCGCCCTTCTTCCCCGAGTTCACCAAGGTCGTGATCGGCGGGAACATCTACGATCTGATCGAAGACTGTGAAAACGAGGACGGGTTCATCTACAGCGGCGACCCCGAGTACAGCCAGATCACCATGTGTGGGCAGGGCTGCGTGGATCTCGGAGACGTCCAAAACGCAGAGGTCCAGTACTTCTGCAACCCGGGCTGAGCCCGGCGTCTCGACACCGACACCGCCTCTCCCCGCTCTGTGGGATGAGGCGTTGGTTTTTAAGCCAGCGTCAGGTCGGTGAACGCCAGGTGTCCCCGGGCCTCCGCGACCGCTCGGCCCTCGGGCCAATCGCTGACCCCAGCCACGAACACGAAGCTCATGCCGAAGGCCTCGGCGAGCTCCATGTCGAGGCGGGCATCGCCAAAAAACACCCCCCCAGGCAACAGATCACCGCTCTCACGCAGGCGCTCGAGGTGGACGTGCTTGGGCGTGGGGCTACCGTGGATCCCCGTGATCCACTCGTCCAGACCGCGCGCCTCGAGGACCTCTCGAACCTCGTCTTGCGCCCCACCGCTGACCACGTGCACGGCCACCCCCCGGGCCGCGAAGGCCTGGATCAGGGCCCGGGCACCGGGGACCTCTGCGCAGCTGCTCAGGCCCACGCGGGCAGCCTCCCCAAAGCGGGCCACGGCCTCCGCGGTGGCCTGTTCAGGCGCGTCCACCGGGGCGAGCTCCCGAAAGAAGCGGGCCAACTTCTCGAACCGCGAGATGCCTCCAGTGCGCCGGTGCTCGGCGATGAAGGCCTCGACTACGGCCGGGTCTCGACCCGAAAGGGCGACCCGGAAGGCCTCGATCTTGACCGGGTTGGAGTCGAGGAGCACGCCATCGCAGTCGAAGATGGCGCAACTGTAACGGTCATACAGAGCGAGCGAATGGCCCATCAGACCGCGTCGGAGAGGCTCGAGAAGTTGAAGTCACGCACGACCATGGGCGGCACGACCAGGACCAGGCCCGAGCGGGTCTCGACCCGCTCGGGTCGGCCCATGGCCAGCACATTTCGCAGCAGGGTTAGAGGACTGTCGTTGTAGCGGAGGTTTTTCACGGCCGTGGTGATCTTGCCTTGCTCGACCAAAAAGGTCCCGTCTCGGGTCAGACCCGTCGCCAGGACACGCCGCGGATCGAGCACGCGATTATACCAAAAACGCGTGACCAACACGGCCTTGTCCACGGCCTGGATCAGATCGAGGAGGTCCACGTCCTGGCCGTCGAGGAACAGGGATCCGGGCCGGGGCACGGCCTCTCCCCCCTGTTGCTCGGCCCAGTGCCGAGAGCGAAACAATTGGCGCAGGGCCCCGTCGCGGATCCAGTCGCGGACCTTGTGGACCTGACCGTCGGCCGCGAAGGGCCGCGACGGGTGGAGGGGGTCCGCGGGGTTCGAGCGCAGGTTCACGCTGGTATGAACCAGCTCCTCTCCCCTGCGGTCACCGCCGTCGGGATGGGAGAACACACTCCGCCCCTCGTCGGCCGCTCGGGCATCCATGGCCCGGAGCAGAAAGCTGAGCAGGTCGCCGACCGCCTGGGCCTCGAGGATGACCAGCTGTTTGCCGGGCGCGTGGGCCTTGGGTGAACGAGAGAGGTCGGCCTTGTCCGCGGCCAACTCCGCCAGGGCCGTCGCGTCGATGCGCTTGGCGAGATGGGAGACAGCCGCTCCGCGACCGCTGCCGCTGCCGTCGGCGGTCCTACAGGTCACGGACAGGGCCGCTTCCGTGCTCGGCCAGTAGGCGAACGCCCCCCCGCTCGTCGCCACGGTGAAGCTCGACTCGCTGTGATGGACGAAACCGGCGGCCTGGACCCCCTCCGACTCTGCGACCGCGACCGCCGAGGCGACCATACGAACCCGCTGCTCGGCGCCGAGCTTGGCCGTACTCCGATCGTGGGCGTCGACCTCGAGCATGCGCTCGGCCCCCATGGGCGCCACGTGCTCCGGGTCGATGGGACTCAGGGCTGCGAGCTCCTCGGCCTCGGCCGTCAGCGCGCGCAGGGAGGCCGGGTCGGAGCGGTTCCCGACCACGGTCGCCGATCGGCCCTGAATCGAGGCTGTGACCGTGACGCTGAGGGTCTCGACGTCGCCCTCGGTCGTCGGCTGGTTGTTGGCGAAACGAGTGTTTCCGGCCCGCCGATCGTGGACCTCGACGACGACCTCCGGGGCCATCGCTGCATCGAAAATCACGCGCGTGAGCGCCTTGGCCCGGGCCTCGGTGAGCGTCCCCACTATCGACTCCCCCCGGTGTTGACGACATCGACCTTGAAGCGGGCGGGCGGGCAGCCGTGGCTGACCGCGTTGGCCTGGCGCGGCGCCCCCTTGCCGTCCCTGAAGCTGCCCCCGAGGCGAAAACTTCCGGCCCCGCCGACCATGTCGCAGGAGCGCCAAAAATCGATCGTGTTGGCCTGGTAGGCGACGTCGCGCAGGGGCCTGGCCAGGCGTCCCTTCTCGATTTTCCAGAACCGCTGCCCGGAGAACTGGAAATTGTAGCGCTGATGGTCGATGGACCAGCTCCCGCGGCCACTGACCAAGATGCCCTCTTCGGTGGCGTTGATCAGATCCTCGGTGGTGTAGCCCTCGGTCCCCGGTTGCAGAGAGATGTTGGGCATGCGCTGGAAAGCGACCTTGGCGTAGGAGTCGGCGTAGCTGCAGGCGTGCCCGTCTTTGTCGCCGGTCTCGGCCTGGATCCAGTGGGCCTGGTCGCGCGTGGTCTGCCAGTCGACGAGCACCCCGGCCTCGACCAGGTTCCAGCGCTCGGTCCCGACCCCGTCGTCGTCCCAGGCGCAGGTCGCCAGCCCACCGGGCTGGGTTCGATCGGCCACGAAGTTGATGTGCTCTCCGCCCAAGCTCAGCTCGCCGGTCTGATCGGGACGCATGAAGCTCGTGCCCGCGAAGTTGGCCTCGAGGCCAAGCGCCCGATCGAGCTCGGTGGAATGCCCGATGCTCTCGTGGATGGTCAGCCACAAGTTGCTCGGCGCCAAGATCACGGTCTGCTCTCCAGGCTCGACCGACTTGGCGTGCAGCTTGCGGACCGTGTCCTCGCCGATCTGCGGGGCGTCGGCGACGATGTCCGCGTCGTCGAGGTGCTCCCACCCGGCGAGCATGGGGGCGATCTCGTGTTTGCAGCTGGCGATCAGGCCGCGCCGACGGTCGATGGCCGTGGCCTCGAGCGCTGGCAGGATTCGGAACATGAGTTGGTGGACCCGGGCCCCCTCGGAGCTCAAAAATAGTTTTTCTTCGCGCTGCGTGTCGACCGAGGCCGAGGCGTGGGAGACCCCGGCGACCGCGAGCAGCGCTTTGGTGGCGCGGATCAGGAGCTCGGCCTTGTCCCTGGGTGGGACCGCGAAGGGATCGACCCGGTGGGGCGCCACCCAGCGGCCGGTGATGGCCGCGACCGGGGCCAGCTCGACGGGGCGCTTGCGCAGACCCGCGTTGACCTTGGCGGCGGCGACCGCCCGCTTCGCCAGATCGTCGATCGCCCTGGGTTCGAGGCGGTGGGTCGCCGCGAACCCCCAGGCCCCGTCGGCGAGCACCCGCAGGCCCAACCCATACTCGTTCGATCGCCACACCTGAGAGATGTGGTCGTCGCGGACCGAGACCCGCTCGCGCCGCCACATCACCAGGCGCGCGTCGGCGTATGTCGCTCCGGCCTTCCGGGCGGCACCCAGAGCCCGGGCGGCGAGCAGCTCGTCGGCGACCAGGGGGCTCGCGGCGAGCAGCCCGAGGTCGGCGCTGGGGGGTGCCTTGACCGGTGCCGGCTCCCGACTCCCGGCCGGGTCGGCGTGTGCGTCGCCCGGCCACAGGGAACCGGCGCCCAACGCCGCGCCCGAGGCCCTCAGGAAGCTCCGTCGAGAGGTCGCCATCCGCTGGATGATACCCAGAACTGCCGCCCGAACTCGGAAACACCGCGGGAGCCTCGGAAACACCGCGGGAGCCTCGGAAACACCGCGGACCGAGGTCCGTATGTGCACCGCACAAGACCTGTGACCATCATGAAACGCCGCTACTCCCTGCTCATCGCCTCTTTGCTCCTCTCCTCCGCGACCGCCGCCTGTGACGCCACCCCGGCCAAAACCGACGCCACCCAGGCCAAGGCCGCCGCAGACGCCAAGCACAAGGACGGGGACAGAGACGCCAACCACAAGGACGGGGACACAAAGCCGGCCGCAGACACCCCCGCCGACCCGGCCGTCGATGCCCGCGTGGCCGCGAGTGGCCTCGACGTCGGCATGCGCTTCAAGGCCTTCGACATCATCAACTGCGACACCGGTGACGAGTACTGTCAGGTCTGCAAGTACGGACCCTCACCCAAGATCATGGCGATCGGCACCATCGACGACCCAGCGTTCCGCAAAGATCTGCAAGATCTCGACGCCATCGTCGCCAAGTTCGGGTCGGACAAGGTCAAGGCCTTCGCCGTCATCGCTATCGACAAGGACGGGGTCCTGGTGACCCCCACCGGCGACAAGGACGCGCTCATCGCCCAGGCCAAGGCCCTGCGCACCGAGCTCGACATCGACATGCCGGTGGTCATCCCCGCCCCCAAGGACTCCGGCCCCAACGGTGTGTTCGAGGACCACTACCAGGTCTCGAAGAGCCGGACGATCATGTTCGCAGACGGCCAGAATAAGGTCCAGTACAGCGAGATCGCGCCGGAGGACTACGCCGCTCTCGACGCGGCGATCAAGGCCACCGTCGGCTGACGGTTCCATCGACCCAGGCGGGCGTCTATTGGGTGAAGGCGCCGGGAATCGAAGCGGCACAAACCTCGGTCAAGAGGTATCCACGGCTGTCGCTTCGAGCATGCGGAAGCGCTAGCGCTCTCGAGTGCAGACGACCTCGTGTTTCCCGGCCGTGTACCGCTGGCCGGAACACGAGACGACGAACTCGCTCTCCCTGTCACAGCCCGTGGCGGCGACCTTGGCTGAGTAGGCGTTGTGCCCCGCCGAAAGTGTGCCGTCGGGCACCAGCCCGAGCATGGTCTCGCAGTCGAGCTCGGCCTTGGCGACCTTCAACGTCAACTTCTCCACCTCGGCTTTGAGCTGTTTCTCCGACGGGACGAGGCGGAAGCTCCACTGCATGTCGACGGTGCCAGGACCGTGGCTCTTCCATCGCATGTGAGCATCGGTTTTCTTACCGCACCCCTTGGCCGAGTAGACGTCGAAGGTCCAGTCGTCCTCCTGCTCGCTGAGCTGGTACGTGAGCGAGACATCCTTGCACTGCATCGGCTCTTTCACCGCTTCAAGAAAGGCCTCACGCACGAACTCGAACCGCTCGATTCGCTCCTTCTCCCACGCGTCCATCCCGCCGTCGGCCGGTTCGTCCTTCGAATCCGGCACATTGGCGTCGGCCGCCTCCTCCTTCGGACCTTCATTCGAAGGTGAACTGTCGCAGCCTCCGACGACGCACGCGCTCACCAGAGCAGATGCCAGAATCCATTTCGGGATGGCTGCAATGTGGTCAAGCATGTTAATAGGTAGACTATCAGAGAAGGATCCCTTCCGAAAGGAGGGCTATACCTCGGCCCGAGCCGACCTGATGTGCGCTGGACGAAGGTGGTGACACTCGTGGGACAGCACCGCCGTAAATGTAGACGGTCGGGAAACTGCTGGAAAAGATGGGTACCCACATACAGATAAAGCGAGAAAGAGACGTCATTGACAATGATGGGAACCTCGGAACCTCGGAACTTCGGATCCCAGCGCATCCGGGAAGGTCGGTGCGGGCGAGGGTGCTTGCGCAGCACGGTCATCCGATAGGAGTTCTTGGCCCGCGCGGGCTTGTGCCGAAACCCGCCGCACAGAAAGTTGTTTGCGATGTTCAGGACATGGTCGGTTGCTCCAGACCCTCGTACGCTGAGCTCCTCAGGTGAACGCCATGGTCCGGCTGGTTTTCGGCGCTCAATCAAGGGCCAGTAGCCGTGCCGAGCTGCTCTCGCTCGAGCGCGAGCTGCGACGCGGTCACCCCGTCGACCGCGACCCCCAGGGCCAGCGGCGAGCCGAACCCGACCGGCCACTGGGTCGCGGCGCTGGCCTTGGCCCCGCGTAGATCGACCTTCTCGACCTTCACCTCGGAAAGATCGACGCCCCGCAGGTCCGCCCCACGCAGGTCCGCTCCACGCAGGTCTGCACCCTCGAGCTGCGCACCTACAACGCTCGCTCCCCGCAGGTCCGCGCGCCGCAGGTCCGCGCGCCGCAGGTCCGCGCCGTCGAGGCCGACCCAGCGCAGGCTCAGACCCTGGGCCCGGGCATCGTGAAGGTCGATGTCCGAGGTCTGGGCGTGGTCCAACACAGCGTCGTCGAGCTGGGCTTCGGCGAGGGAGACCCCACGCAGATCGGCTTTGTCCAGCCGCGTCGAGCGGAGGTCCGCACCGTCGAGCTTCGCCCCCTTGAACACCGCCTCACGCAGGTCGAGGCCCGAAAGATCGAGGCCCGCGAGCTCGGCTCCGGCCCTGTCCAGACCTCGGAGCCCCATCCCGAGTTCCGGCCGGCCCTCGCTTTGATCGCGCCGCATCGCGTTCCAGGCCGCGACTTGGTCGGGCCGCTCGGGGACAGCTCCCGCGCGAGCCGAGTCCCCGCGGGCCGCATCCAGGTGCGACTCGGTCGCGGAAGCCCCACTGTCCCCCCCCCGACAGGCGGTCAGCGCGACCACGAGCAAAGTGACGAGCACTAGCAGCCCGCGGCAAAATTCCTCACGACGCCTCGCTTGGCCCTTCCGCCGACGGCAGTGTTGCCAAAACTTGCAGTACGCCCGGTACAGCGGCGTTTCAACGCCTCGCCCTCGACGAAAAATCCTGCGCGAGGCACCGCGATGGGTTTCACCACGGACTCCTAAACTCGACCCCCGAGAGGCTCGGATCCCCGCGTCAGCGCGCGGCTCCGGGCTCACACCGGCTCCTGTGGACCCGGCCGAGCGCGCTCGCTGAGCCCGGCTCCGTCCGACGCTCGGATCGCCGCGCGGATCGTCTCGGGTATGGGCGAGGATCGGCCCGAGGCGTAGTCGACCAAGACGACCACGGCTTCGCCCTGCGCGACCTCTCGACCCCGGGCCTCCGACCAGATGTGGGTCTGCAGGCGCAGGCTGCTGCCCCCGAGTTCGACACAGGCGACCCGCGCCCAGATCACATCCGGAAACTCGACGGGCGCTCGGTATTCACAGGTCACACGCGCCAAGATCGGCCCGATCTCGGAGGAGGTCTCGCGTGTGAGCGCAGCCACTCCGACCCGCTCGAACCACTGAAAGCGAGCGTTCTCGAACCACCGCAGGTGCACGGTGTGGTTGACGTGTCCGAGCACATCGAGTTCCCCCCAGGCGACGGGCTGGCGGATGCTGACGGGGCCCTCGAGCGAGTCGGGCACGCTGAAACCTGGAGGCACGTTCATGGCAGTCACTCGATCGGGTATGGCGCGTAGTGCTCGATCTCGGGGGCCGCCTGGAAGGGCAGGCGATAGAACTCGAGCAGGCCTCGGCCGAGACAGACGGAGGCAAAAAATGCGACCGGCAACAGGGCGACCAAGAAGCCTCGGACCAGAGAAGTCGTGTGGGTCCGAGCCAGAGCCACGGTCGACAACAGCAAGGTGGAGATCACCCCCACGCTCACGCCCACAATCCAGATTTCGGGCTCGACCCCGGCGCCGATCACCAGCAGATCGAGCAGGCCGACCACCAACAAGGCCGGCGCGAGGGCCAGCCCAAAGGCCCGCATGGTCGCGCCGATGGAGCGCCGCGCTCCCCCGGTCAGGGCCATGCCCGAGTGCGCCAAGACACCGCCGAAAAAGTAGAGCAGGGGCAGACCGATGGGCACCAGCAGGAGTAGCCACAGGCGCAGAACATCGGCGAACTGGGCCCCCACGATCTCTCCGATCACGCTTGGGCGGGCGAGTTCGTGGGGGCCGGCGTCGAACAGCCACACCCCGGTGGCCCAGGCGATCGCGGCGATCCACAGGGGCAGGCGCAAGGTCGAGAGGAACACCAACACCCGCGCATGGGCGACCGGCTCCTCGACCTCCCGAAAGCTGGAGTTGGGCGACCCGACCAGCTGAACGAGGGTCCGCCCGCAGCGCCCCAGCCAGCCCCGGCCCCGACCCCCATCTCTCTCCCGATCATGGTCGGCGTCGATCGACAGCACCCGCGCCCGCGGATCGAGGTGGCAGCTGCGGCACAAGTCCGGTGCGTCGACCTGCGCCCGACGATCGTCGAAGCTCGCAAAGGGCTCACCACAGCGGGCACAGTTGCTCTGTACGCTCGCTTCGCGGTTGCGCTGGTTGTTCGCGGCGGCCCGACCCAAGGTCGTGGAGTGTAGCCGATACGTGACCCGGCTCGCACCCCCGACAGGCACCCCCGACAGGCACCCCTTTTCAGCCCCCGCGCGCCTGTCTATCGTGGGGCTATGCGGCCTCCCCTGCGTCTCCCTGGTGCCTCGGCGCGTCGGCGCGTCGGCGCGGACCGCCTCGGCGTGAGCACGATCGCTGCGCTGGCGTTCACCGCGATCTGCGGCTGCCAACCGCGGACCACGACCCCACCTCCACAGCACTACGACGACAAGGAGGCCGCCCTCGCCCACTTCGAGGTCCCGGACCGAGACGCCTGGGCCCAACCCGGGAGGATCGTCGACCTCCTCCACATCACGCCGTCGATGGACCTCGCCGACATCGGTGCGGGCTCGGGCTACTTCACCCGCCGGTTGGCGCACGCGGCCAGCCAGGGCAGCACCTACGCCGTCGATGTGGACGCAGACTTCAAAGACTACATCGAGACCCACCGCGACGGCTGGGGGACCCCCAACATCATCACGCGACTGGCGGTCTACGAGCACCCTCTGCTGCCCAAGGGAAGCGTCGATTTGGTGTTCATCTCGAACACCTACTCCTTCCTCCAAGATCGACACGCCTACTTCACGGCGGTCCACAAGGCCCTGCGCCCGGGTGGTCGCCTGGCGCTGATCGACTGGCGGGTCGAGGCCGAGTGCCCCCGCGAGTTCGGCTGCCCCAAATCCAACCAGCGGGTGCCCGAAGCGATCGCACGCAGGGAGCTGTCTGGGGTCGGCTTTGTGGTTCTCGAGCAGTATAAATTTCTCGAGTACCAATATTTTTTGGTGCTCGGCCGGACCGAAGACCTGCGCCCTGAGCAGCCGATCCGCCGCGCAGCGCCGACGCCCACCGAGCCTGATCCCACCTCGAGCGAGCCCACCGGTGTGCCCTCGCCCAGCCCCGAAGACACCCTCGCCGACACCGAGCCCCCCCGTGGACACAGCAACTAGCGAAGCCCGATCGGACGCCCCCTCCTTCGATCGAGGCGCAATCTCGCAGGCCTATGAGCGCGCCCTGATGGCGCTCGAGGCCGCCCAGGGCCCAAATGGTGCCTGGGCGGGCGAGGTGGTCTGGAACCCCATGCTGGTCTGCCAGTACGTGATCTGCATGCACGTCCTCGGTCGTGAGATCCCTGCCCCACGGCGGGCTCGAGTGCGGGCGAGCTTGGTCTGCCAACTCAAGATCGACGGTGGCTGGGGCATGCACCCCGACCCGCCTCCATCTCCCCCATCTCCCCCCTCTCCCCGCCCCTCTCCCCCATCTCCCCGTCCGGTAGACACCGCGCCGCCGTCCTCTGGTCTCGCCGGCAAACACGAGTCGTGGATGTTCCACACGGTCCTGGGCTACGTGGCCCTGCGCCTGATCGGCGAGGATCCCGACTCGCCGCTGCTCCGCGATGCCCTGGCCTGGATCCACGCTCACGGCGGCCCCTGCCGGGCCCCGACCTGGGGCCGCGTGTGGCTGGCCCTGCTCGGGCTCTACCCCTGGGACCAGATCCAACCCCTGTTGCCCGAGCTGTGGCTCCTCCCCCGGGAGTCCCCCATGCATCCTCGGCGCCTCTACTGCCACATGCGCCTGATCTATCTGGGGCTCTCCTACCTCTACGGTGCCGAGGTCCAGGCTCCGTCGAGCCCCCTGATCGAGTCTCTGCGCCGGGCCCTGTACCCGGAGGGGTGGAGCCTCGAGCGCTTTGCCGCCAGCCGCGACGACATCGCCGAGACCGATCTCTATGAGCCGATCGGCACCGCCCTCGAGTGGGTGTTCTCGGGCGCCCGCGCGCTCGCCAAGGTCGTCCCCGAGGTCCTGCGTCGGCGGGCCCTCGACCGGGCGTGGGAGCACATCCGCTTCGAATTCGAGAGCACGGACTGGGTCTGCCTGAGCCCAGTCAACGGCATGTTGTTCTGCCTGGCGATGGCCGACCGTGATCCGACCGACCCCGACCTCGATCGGGCGGTCCAGGGCATCGAGTATTGGTTTTGGGAGGACGAGGTCGAGGGCCTGCGGATCTGCGGCGCCCGCTCGAACATCTGGGACACGAGCTTCGCGCTTCAGGCCCTGTGTGAGGGCCCCGAGTCCGAGCGCAGCGCGGCCATCGTCGCCCGGGCCGCGGCCTGGCTACCCCGGGCTCAGCTGCGCGCCGACATCCCCGACGGTGCCGCCCACTATCGCAGCCCGGCCCGCGGAGGCTGGGGCTTCGCCGACGAACATCACCCGTGGCCGGTCAGCGACTGTACAGCCGAGGCCCTCGAGGCTCTGCTCCACTGCGAGGCCCGGGGCTGGAGCGACGAGGGCGACCACCTCGATCTCGATCGCAAGCTCTGGGCGATCGAGTTCTTGCTCGAACGCCAAAACGACGATGGCGGGTTCGGGTCCTACGAGTCCCGGCGGGGGTCCATGATCCTCAAGCGCTTCAACCCCGCCGAGATGTACGGCAACTGCATGCTCGAGTACTCCTACGCCGAGTGCACGGCGAGCTGCGTGCGCGGTCTGGCTGTCGCCCGCGATGCGCTGGGCAGCCACCTCCCCGGGGCGCTGCACAGCCGCACACAAGCGGCGATCGAGGGCGGGGTCCGGTTCCTGCTCTCCGCCCAGGACCCTGAGACCGGGGCCTGGCCTGGATTCTGGGGTGTCAATTATACCTACGGCACCTTCTTCGTGGTCGCCGGACTGCTCGCCGCAGGCCTCAGCCGGGAGCACGTCGCCATCCGCCGCAGCGTCCGCTGGCTGCTCTCGCGCCAGCGTCGAGATGGGGGGTGGGGCGAGTCCTACGAGGGTGTGCTCGAGGCGCGCGAACGACCCATCCCCGAAGCTGAGCCCAGTCGAATCGTGCAGACCTCATGGGCCGTGCTGACCCTGCAGCAGGCCGCCCCCGAACTCGGGGACACGGCCATCGTCGCGGGGATCGGGTTCTTGCTCGAGCGCCAGAATGCCGACGGCGGCTGGCCCCACGACGCGAGTGTGGGGGTATTTTTCAACAGCGCCGTGTTGGACTACCGGCTCTACAAGTTGGTGTTCCCGTCCTGGGCCCTGGCCAGGTACCTCGGCGCCACCGGGGCCTCGGCGACGGGTTCCGCCTCGGCGACGGGTTCCGCCT
>CAYVJQ010000094.1:0-28761 GCA_964451725.1 uncultured Nannocystaceae bacterium
CCAGCGTGGTTGCCGCCCAGCGTGGTTGCCGCCGGTTTCACCACGGGCTGCTAGATGACGGCTTCGACGACCTGGATGACGGCTTCGACGACCCGGGTGAAGAGGGCGAGATCTCAGCCGATGACGCCTTCACCTTCGAAGACATCTCGGAGGACGAAGACGCCCTCGACGCCGAACTCAAGTCCGGCGAAGTCCAGGCCCAGGGCCAGGTCGGCACGGTCTCGGGTACGGTCCTCAACGCCAAGGGTGAGCCCCTCGCCGGCGTCTATGTCCGAGTCAAAGACGCGAAGTTCGTGGGTCGGACCGGTGTCGACGGCCGCTACGAATTGAACCTGCCCCCGGGCACCCACTCCCTCGAGTTCCAGCTCGACCTCTACAAAGGTGGGGAGGCCAGCGAGGTCACCGTGGTCGCGGGCGAGCGCGCGTCACAGGACGCCGAGCTCGTGCCCCTCGCCGGCTTCATGGAGACCTTCGAGGTCGCCGACGATCTCAACATGGAGGCCGAGGGTGCGCTCCAGGAGGCCCGCAAGGCCAAGACCACCGTCAACGACGGAGTCGACGCCACCGAGATCGGCAAGTCCGGCGGGGGCAAGGTCTCGAGCGTCGCCGTGCGCATCGTCGGCGCGACCGTGGTCGACGAGCGCTACCTCTTCATCCGCGGGCTCGGCCACCGCTACGGCAACACCTTGCTCGATGGCGCCCGCGTGCCCAGCCCCGAGCCCGAGATCCGCACCGTGCCCCTCGACGTGATCCCCTCGGGGGCGCTCGCGGCCATCGACGTGCAAAAGACCTTCTCCCCCGACGTCCCCGGCGACTTCGTGGGCGGCTCGGTCCAGTTCGTGACCCGCGACGCACCCGACGACCCCACCTTCAACGTCAAGGTCGGCGCCGGCATCAATACCAACACCAGCTTTCAGCCCATGCTGACCCACGCCGGCTACGCGGGCTACGACCTGCTGGCCATGGGCAACATCCCCCGGGCCCTCCCCTCCCTGCTCTCGGGTGATCGACGGGTCGGCCGCGGCCAGGGGACTCCCGCAGACATCGAGGCTGAGGGCAGGGCCCTCGACACCCGCACCCGGGTCATGCGCGGGGCCCGGGCTCCCGCCAACCTCGGGCTCGGGCTCACCGCCGGCGACAGCTGGAGCCTCAACGACAACGGCGGCAAGTTCGGGCTCCTGTTCGCCGGCGGCTACAAGAACAAACACCGGACGACCCACGAGCTCGTACGCCAGTACAGCTCCGACAACGAAGCGCTCACCCTCAACGACCCCCAGGTCGCCCTCGAATCGACCAAGACCGTATACACGACCAGCTACAATGGTCTGCTCAAGTTTCAGCTCCACGCCAACTCGAACAACCGCTGGGACCTGACCGGATTCTACTCGCGCGAGGGCCAAGACGAGACCCGCGACATGTACGGCACCGCCCGCGGCGTCGCGGGCCTCGACACCCTCAACTACACACGCCTGCGCTACGTCATGCGCTCGATCGCCTCGGCCCAGCTCAAGGGTCGACACAAGATCCCTCGAGCCGGAAACCTGCGTATCGAGTACTTCGCCAGCTACGCCCGCGCCCGGCGAGAAGACCCGGCCATGCGCGAGATGCTGTTTCGATACAAAGATCAGATCTACACCATCGACCAAAGCAACGGCCCGACCGGTTCCCAGCTGTTTTTGGACCTGGTCGACGACAACCAGAACCTGGCGCTCGACCTGAGCGCCCCCTTTCGCCAGTGGCGGGGCCTCGACGCCCAGTTCAAGTTCGGCGCGTGGTTCGACGCCAAGCAGCGCGATTTTGGGGCCCGCCGCTACGATTTCGCCTACGCCACCGACGTCGATGTCCCCAGTGGTCGGGACAACCCCATCAACGACGGCTCCATCGGTGGCAACATCAACGAAGCGAACGGCGGCACCCGCCCATTCACGCTCTGGGATCGGACCCGGCCCCAAGACAACTATACAGCCTGGTCCCGAAATGTGGCCGCCTACGCCATGCTCGACCTTCCCTTCGCGCGCTGGCTCAAAATCTCGGGCGGCGCTCGCCTCGAATCAAACCTGATCTCGGTCGACCCTTTCGACCCTTTCGACCCTTTGGCCGCGGTCGATGACCCGACCCTCCAAGGAGCCCGACTCGCCGACCTCGACGTCCTGCCCTCCGCCTCGTTGATCGTCTCTCCCGCCCTCCCCGAGGGCCGCGGCGACCTCAACATTCGGCTCACCGGCAGCCGCACCGTCGCCCGCCCCGAGTTCCGCGAGCTCGCCCCCTTCCAGTTCCAAGACTACGTGGGTGGGTTCACCAAACAAGGTTTCGAGGGCCTGCGCTCGACCAAGGTCTGGAACGCAGACCTGCGCCTGGAGTGGTTCCCGCGCGAATCCGAGGTCGTCGCCCTCAGCGGATTCTTCAAGCACTTCAAAGACCCCATCGAAGAGGTCATCGGCGCGACCACCAACCCCACCTCTTCGTTCGCCAACGTCCTGACCGCCTACAACGGCGGCGTCGAGATCGAGTTCCAAAAGCGCCTCGACTTCCTCGCGTCCAGGGACAAGGTCCGCGCCCGCGCGGTCCTCCGCGACTTCTCGTTCGGGGCAAACTTCGCCTATATCTACTCCCGCGTGAGCCTGGCCGCGCCCTGTTACTCCCCCGAGCAGGGCCGCCCCACCGACCCGGAGGGCAACCCTCGGCCCAACTATGTCGAACGAGACGGCTGCCGCGACCCCTACCAGGTCTCGACAAGTCGGGCGCGCCCCCTCCAGGGTCAGTCCCCGTGGATCGCCAACGCCTTTATCGACTACGAAAACAGCGACACCGGCACGAATGTCAGGCTCATGTACAACGCCGTCGGCCCCTACATCGCCCAGGTCAGCGGCCTGGGTCTGCCCGATCTCATTCGGCAGCCCATGCATGTCGTCGACGTCACCGCCTCCCAGCGCCTGCTCTCCTACAAGCGCAACGAGTGGGGCGACCTCCGCAACCAGCTGCTGTTGAGCCTCCAGGTCGCCAACGCGCTCAACACCCCCGAGCTGCGCACCCAAGGTGGCACAACCACCTACCGGACCCGCCGGGGCGTCGACATCACGATCGGGCTCGAGTGGAAGTACTGAGCGCGCTCCGCCTGCCGCGCGAGCTCAGTGTCACACAAGCTTCGCATTGCTGGGCGCCAACCGTCACAGACGACGGGTACGAGCACGGCTGAGGAGACTTCATCATCATGAAACGACTTCCCTTGTTCCTGGCTCTGTGTGGCCTCTCGTCCTTCGCGCTCACCGCTTGCACCGACGATGGCGGCGCTGAATCCGACACCGACGGCGCGACCGAGTCCGCCGACACCGCCGACACCGCCGATACTGCCGATACCGGCGCCGGACAGACCGTCGACGTCACCGGCGACATCAATGAAGACACGACCTGGACCAGCGACAACACCTACGTGCTCGCTGGCGACACGCTCATCTTCGTCAACGGCGCTGTGCTCACCATCGAGCCCGGCACCACCATCATCGGCCTGGCCGGCTCGGGCCTGGTGATCGAAAAGGATGCGCGCATCGAGGCCACCGGCACCGCCGAGGCCCCGATCGTGTTCACCTCCTTCGACGACCAAAACCCCTCTCCGGGTGACTGGGGTGGGCTCGTGCTCCTGGGCTCGGCGCGCATCAACATCCAGGGCGGCGTCGGCCAGGCCGAAGGCTTCCCCGTGCCCCCGACCTACGGCGGCACCGACGACACCCACAACTGCGGCACGCTCCAGTATGTGCGGGTCGAGTACGCCGGCTTCGCCATCTCCGACGGCAACGAGCTCAACGGCATCACCTTCTACGCCTGCGGCTCCGCGACCACCGTCGACCACGTCCAGTCCCACATGGGCCTCGACGACGGTGTCGAGATGTTCGGTGGCACCTTCGACATCGACCACCTCGTGGTCACCGGCGCCTCCGACGACTCCGTGGACGTCGACCAGGGCTTCCGTGGTCGGTTGACCAACATCTTCATTCACCAGAGCGACTCCGTGGGTGACAACTGCTTCGAGGTCTCCAACCAAGGCACGGACTTCAGCGCCACGCCCAAGACCAACCCGGAGATCTGCAACGCGACCTGCATCGGCTCGGGCGCGAGCGGTGGGAAGAGCAAGGGCATCACCGTCAAAGAGGGCACCAACGGCAGCTGGCACGCCAGCATCTTCACCAACGTGACCAACGAGGCCACCTTGCTCGCCGACGAGGCCAGCGCGGTCGAGGCCGCCGCCGACAACATCGTCATCGCCAACAGCATCTTCTTCGGCAACCTCGGTGACCCCCAACACAACTCGGGCGCCGACAGCCTCGACAGCGCCGGCTGGGCCGCGTGGATCGAGGACGCCCCGCGTGCCAACCTCAGCGCCGACCCGGGCCTGACCAGCACCTCCTGGGGCAGCCCCGACATCACCCCCGCGGGCGATGTCTCCGGTGACGGGAGTGGCTGCGGTGGGACCGACTACATCGGCGCGGTCGACCCGGCCGGCGACAACTGGACCGCCGCCAGCTGGATCAACTACAGCCCCTGAGTGGGCGTGGGCTCCCACGGGAGCCCACGGGGAACGGAGAAGGGCGAGGTGTAATACACCTCGCCCTTCTCCGTTCCCCGTCTCCGACATGTATGGACTGGATACAAGGTGCCCCTCGGGTGGCAGCAGCGACACCGGACCCAGAAATTCTCACTCTCGGGGACGGTGGTCGGTCTCCAGGGGACCCCCCGAGCCCGAGCAACGAAGCGGAGGGAGACCTCGGCCTTTCCTTTTGGCACTGCACCAACGACGACGAAGTGCCCATTAGAGCAGACCAAAAGCCCCCCCCCTGGCCCAAGGGCCCAATCTCCCGAATTGGTCCCATGTACGGGCGGAGTGTCCACGTCATTCATTTCCGAGCCAGGTCATATTTAAATCGTGAATATAAATTGGCATTGACAGTCCCACATCGGGACCCTGCCTCATCTCGCAATGGAATCTAAACATATCATTCGACAAGGCGAGAGCCTACAAAGCATTGCCTTCTCACTAGGGTTCTCGCCCGAGACGATTTGGGATGACCCAAACAATCAAGCCCTACGAGAGACTCGCCCCAACCCTGACGCGCTGCTCCCCGGTGATTCATTGTACATCCCGAGCCCCGCTCAGAAACACGTAGCCGCGATGACGGACCAACGCCATGTCTTTCGTCGACGCGGCGTTCCAGCACACCTCGACATTCGGCTCTGCAATCAGGACGGCACCCCTATCGTCGACGTGCCCTGCATACTACGAGTCGATGGTGTTGCCCGTGAGATCGTCACCGACGACGATGGATTCCTGCGAACCACGGTCTCGCCCGGCGCGAAGCAGGCCACGCTCGTCGTCGATGTCGATGGTGATGAGCTCGTGCTGGCGATCGGCCACCTCGATCCGAGCGTGGAGATCAGTGGGGCTCAGGGACGCCTACGCAACCTCGGGCTGTACTCTGGAGCAATCCATGGAGAACTGGATGCGGCCACCCGTGAGGCGCTGATCGTTTTCCAGCGCCGACAGAGCTTGGAGGAGAGCGCCGTGCTCGACGCGCAAACGGCCCTCGCATTGCGCGATCTCCACGAAACAAGGTGAGGATCTAGATGCCCGAAATATTCCTGATCAGAATGTCAATTCTCGACGACCGTTTCGAAGTTTTATCGATGGAGGTCCATCTTGATAAGCCAGGCCACACGCAAGAGTGCATCCAGCTTACAGGAGGCGACCAGCTTACAGGAGGCGGCCGCTGGCGGTGGCTTTCGATCGTCACATTACCATGCAGAATTGTCGCAGTCCTCAAGGTAGTCGCGAAAGAAGGAAAAGATAGCACTTCCGTATTCTATTCACGTATAATATTTTCATCCTCGCTGGCGATCACGGAGAAAGGCGAAGGATTCCGCGAATTCGAACCAGGCGAGCTGCTCACCTATGGTCTTGGTGACTCCCCTGATACAATCAGGGGCTATCCAAAAGACTCGTTCGAGTTTGAGATGGAAATCCTGCCATCCGTACGAGTCGATCTTAGAGTCGACAGACTGAATAACTGTAGAACTATACCCCAATTCAAGTCAAAACGGATCACTGAGGAGACGAGTAGCCTGCCCTATCCCATGCACCTTAGCCAACCCAACACAATTTCAACAGACCGACCGATCTACATATGCCAGCCTGGCGATCATTCGGGCGACACTTGGGCGATCGCGGCCGCCCTGATTCTGAACTCTCGGCTGAGGCTGATTATAACCACCCGACCCGGGAGCGGCAGCACGACAAATACTCGCCAGCGCATCGTGTTCACCGGGTTTTCGAGCAAGTGCGACAAGATTACACCCAACGACATCCAGACACTTCGCGTCGACTCCGATAATCTCTCCTGCAATCTCGGTACCAACATAAACGAAAATCCAGACTGCGAGTTCGAAGGTCTCGTCAATGTCACCCTTACTGCGGTGCTCGAAGTAAGGGGTGATTCACCCCTTACTTCCACGGACCAGTACATCCTGCAGAAAACCTCGAAGCCATTTCCACCCAAAACATCTGGCGGTTCGATCGTTCTACATCTCGAGGCCACCCATCCCACTAAACGGACATTGACCAACAACAAGCGGAGAAAGACACCCGACAAGCCCATTCCCAACATCAAAGTGACCCTGACCTATGAGGTCCGCGATACAAGTTTCACTTCCCAACTCGCTCTAGATACGATCTCGAAGTTTCTTTTGAAGTTCAACCAGGCGACTGAGTTCTACAGTGCCATCGGTATCGAACGTACGCGCATCAAGGTTATCAAAGATGTCGAGGCTGGCCGAAACTGGACAGAGTCCTTCAATATGGGGATAAAACATCTCAACGGTAAGGGACGGGGAACACGGCAGTACGGCATGACATGGGCGTCGACATCGATCATCATGGATGCGGCTGAACGCAATGGAATCCACCATGCCCAAGAACGGATGCGCACTGCATTCACGACCGGTCTGAGCGCGATCACAGAAAACTATATTAATCTAAAACTGAATTTCATCGACCTCGACTGCAAGTACCTGTTCGTCAACATGCGATACGCGACACACAACAAGGAACACAACATCGCCAGTTCAACATATGATCAAATTCTAAAACATGCTCGCAGGTTCGGCCGCAAAGTCGTCCGTGTAGGCATCCCCCAAGTGCGCAGCCAGCGCACGGGGCGCGACTGGATGAGAGCGCTGAAGGAACCGGCAATCGACATCTACGATGTCAACCAGACTGACTCCGATTCTCCCATTGAAGTCGACATGCGTCGCACAGCCTATTTTTGGAAACGAGTCGCCGACCTTGGAAACATCTGGGTGATCGGCGGACGCAGCGGATCACTCGACATTGCATGTTTCATGGGGGTGCGTGGGTTCTCATGGGACATCATCGCGCGACCGATCGGCGTGGAACAGACGGAGTATGCCAGGCTGTGGATGGCTCATCCATTTATGTCGGTTGGTAGCCTGAGGCAGGACCGCTCGGACAGTAAACCTCTGTTGGACAGTGCCCCTCTGCTAGCATGGCTCGGCGGCCTCGACGTCATTCCATCCAGCCGCCCCCCGGACCTGCCTTTCCAGTTGGTCGAGACCGCCGCCGCCGCCCACAAAAGGCACCCCAACCTGAAGCACAATCTACTGTTTGGTCATCTCGACTACCTACTCGATGTGGGGCCGAAGCTGGACCGGGACCGGGAGCAGAAGCGGAAGCGGGAGCAGGAGCAGGAGCAGGAGCCGCAGAAGCAGGAGCAGAGGCAGAGGCAGAAGCAGAGGCAGAGGCAGAGGCAGAGGCAGAGGCAGAAGCCGAAGCCGCTAGCAACCCAGCCCAAACGCAAACCCAACGACTCCTAGCCTGGCAGCCCGGACCATCGATATCGCCACAGCCCCCTCGTTCGGGCGTCGGCGATATCGGAGTCACAGCTCATCAGCCTGCGCCGGGCAGGACCCACCGACGACGATGGTCGTGGGCGCAACCCGGGGTAATCGTTCGCCCGAGGGTCGACCCTGCCCCGCGAGCGTGGGACGATGACCGATGCCATCGCCCCGGCAACCCGGACGCCTCCCTGTGTTGCTCGCAGGCTCGCTGGCCCTCGCCTGCGCCCCGCCGACAAGCGGAGACGACGAGGTCGGCAGTCCCGAGACCGACGGGCCCGACACACACAGCTCGGGGGACTCGGCGAGCGAGGACGACTCCAGCGGCGAGGGCGACTCCAGCACGGAGACCGGAACCCAGCAGTTCTCGCTCTCGGGGACGGTGGTCGGCCTCCAGGGGGCCTCCCTGAGCCTGAGCGACGGAGCCGGGGGGGCGGTGGTGATCTCGGCCGATGGGGCCTTCGACTTCCCCGAGGCCCTGGCCACGGGCACGAGCTTCTCGGTCGTGGTCAGCGCCCAGCCCGAGGGGCCCGACCAGAGCTGTGTCGTCGATGCGGGCGAGGGCGACATCGAAAACGCCGACTTCGACGGCGTCGTGGTCCGCTGTGTGACCCCCATTCGCCACGTCGTGATCCTGGGCATCGATGGGCTCGGCGGCAATTTTGTGAGCGCGCCCGCGAGCCCCGAGTTCGACGCCCTGGCCGAGACCTCGAGCTGGACCCTGGGCATGCAAAACGCGATCCCGACCTGGAGCGCGACCAACTGGATGTCGATGATCGGCGGGGGCTCCCCCGATCAGCACGGCGTCCTCGACAACGACTGGAGCCCGGGCGACACCTCGCCGCCCCCGACCCTGTTCGCGGTCCTCCGGGCGGCTCGACCCGACGCCCAGATCGGCGTGTTCCACGACTGGGACGGCTTCGACGTGCTGGTCGAGCCGGGCGTGGTCGACGAGCTCCAGCACCCGGGCGACGAGCACCAGACCATGGACGCAGCGGTCGCCTGGGCGATCGCCAAGCGCCCGGATCTGCTGATGATCCACCTCGATCACGTCGACCACGTCGGCCACTTCAACGGCTGGGCGAGCGGGCCCTACAACCAGGCTGTCGAGGACGCAGACGCGCTCTTGGGCCAGCTGCGCACGGCCCTCGAGGCCGTCGACATGTGGCCCTACACGGCGCTGATCATCTCGGCCGACCACGGGGGCGTGGGCCTCTTTCACAGCACAGACACACCGGCGGAGCGGGCGATCCCGTTTTTGGTACACACCCCTCAGGGTCCGACGATCACCCTCCAGCGCGAGCTTCGGATCTGGGATATCGCGGCCACGGCCGCGCACCTGCTCGAGATCGAAGCCCCGCCCCAGTGGGTCGGACAACCGGTCTACGAGGCCATCGAGAACCCGGCCCTCAGCGGGAGCATCGACCCGGCCCCCACCCTGCCCCTGCCCTACCTGAGCGGGGACGGGTACACCAAGATCTACGACGACACGGGCACGGGGGCGTTCTCGGACGTGTCGTTTTGGCGGCCGGTGGTCCCCGAGGGCTACATCTCGCTGGGCGACGTGGCCGTCGCCGGTCACGGAGCTCCCGATCACCCCGCCGTGACCGTCGCCGCCGATCACCCCGCGCTGGTCGAACCTATCGCCTACGAGAAGATCTGGTCCGACGCGGGCGCAGGCGGGGAGCTCGAGGTCACGCTCTGGAACCCGCTCCCGCCGGCCGGGCCCTACATCTGCCCCGGACAGATCGCCAAGCCCGACCACGGTGGACCACCGGCCCTCGGCGAGACCCGCTGCGTGCACGAGCGCTACCTCCAGCCCGCCGTGGTCGAGTTCACCTGGGACGACACGGGCAGCGGCGCGGCCTGGGACGGGAGCGTCTGGAGCTGCCGCGAGGGGGCGGGCAGCACCCTGGTTCACCCCACCTTCCTCAGCCGCCGGCACCACGCCGGGCCCGGGAACAACGAGTGTTTCGGCCTGCGCGAGACTCGAGCGACCCCTGGGGAGGCCCCCTGAGCCATGTTCGTGGTCGCCGTCACCCGCTGGGGCCCGGGCCTCAGCGAGCAGCTCCCGACGCTCGCCGCCGAGCTCGGCGTGTTCCCCTACGACCTTCGCATGCGCCTCAACGGCCCCCTGCCCGTGGTCGTCGCCCGGGTGTCTGGGGCCGAGGCAGCCTCGGCCCTGGTCGCCAAGCTGCGCGGGTGGGGCCACGGCGCGGTCGGCGGGGACACGGCCAAGGTCCCCACGACCGAGCAGATGCACCAACCCCGGGAGTTCGAGCTGGACTTCGAGGGCGGCCACCTGCGCACGACCAGCGCGACCCGTGAGCGGGCCCAGGTCGACGGCGCCGAGATCTACGCCCTGATCCACGCCATGGTCGTGAGCGACGCCCAGACCATCAGCGAGCGGCACAGCAAGCAGTTCAGCGCCGCCCGGGCCGTGCTCAGCGGCGGCATGGTCATGACCCGCTCGACCTCCTCGACCTCGACGATCACCGAGTCGAGCTCGGAGGAGCGCATCTATCTGATCCGCCGGGACTTCGCCCAGCCCATGGTCTTTTGCCAGCACCAGCTGCGCTACACCGGGCTCGGAGATGCCATGGGCCGGGCCAGCCACGAGAGTTTTGCGGCCCTCTGCACAGCCCTGCGCCGCCTGGCCCCAGGCGCGATCTACGACGACCAGCTCCGGGTCACGAGGCGCAAACGCTCGCTGGACGGGGTCACCAGTGAGCGCAAGGGCGATGAGACCATCAAGAGTGAGACGAATTCGAACGCCTCGGGGGTCGATCTCGCCGCCTACCTGATCTTGATGGGCCACGCCCGCGGCCAGCTGTGAGCGAGCGGGCACCCCCCGGCACAGCGCCTGTCGGTAGCCACACACCCCTTGGTTTGTCAGGTCGGCCCTGTTTGGAGTACTGCTTGAGGTGCCCCCGAGGGAGCCGACCGACATGAAAGTACGTTTCAAGCCCCGCATCCGTGCCCACGCGGTCCTCAACGAGCGCGTGGCGGCCTACATGCGCACGGCCGACCATGTCGGGGCCCGGCGCCGCATGGTCGCCAAGACCGTGGTCATCCTGAGCTGGACGGTGGGCTCGTACGCCCTCCTGTTGTTCGCGGCCAGCACCTGGTGGCAGGTCGCCCTCGCGGCGGTCAGCCTGGGCCTGGCCATGTCGGGGATCGGATTTTCGATCATGCACGACGGCAACCACGGCGGGTACCCCGGGCCGGCCTGGGTCTCGCGCGCCGCCGGGTTCACCCTCGACATGCTCGGGGGCAGCTCCTACATCTGGAGCTTCAAGCACAACGTGAACCACCACACGTTCACGAACATCGACCGGGCCGACTCCGACATCGATCTCAACGGCCTGGCCCGCATGTCTCCGGTCCAGGCCCACAAGCCGGGCCACCGCTACCAGCACATCTACACCTGGGGCCTGTACTGCCTGCTCGCGTTCCGGTGGATCCTGCTCTCGGACTTTCAAAACATGGCCTCCGGGCTCAGCGGAGAGAATCCCTTTCCCCGGCCCCGCGGCCGCGAGCTGGGGCTGTTCGTCCTCGGCAAGGTCATCGCCCTGGGACTGTGGAGCGGCATGTTCTTCGTCCAGCCCTGGCCGCTGGCCGTGTTCGGCATGCTGCTGACCGCGGTCGTGCTCGGCTTCACCCTTGCGATCGTGTTTCAGCTCGCCCATGTGGTCGAGAAGGCCAAGTTCCCGGAGGTCTCCGGTGACCCGGCCCGCTGCGACAAGGACTGGCTCACCCACCAGCTCGAGACCACGGCCGACTTCGCCCCCCGCAGCAAGTTTTGGAACTGGTACCTGGGCGGACTCAACTTTCAGGTCGAACACCACCTGTTCCCCAAGATCTGTCACATCCACTACCCGGAGATCGCCAAGATTTTCCGTCAGACCTGTGAGGAGTTCGACCTCCCCTACAACTGCTACGACACGTTCCTGGACGCGGTCGTGTCCCACCAGCGCTGGCTTCGGAAGATGGGTTCGGGCTGGAGCCCGAGCCCGGCGCCGTCTCAGACGGCCCACGTCTGAGCGCTCCCTGTCTCGGAGTCAGGCCCTTGTCCCTATCTCAGGGTCAGGCTCAGGCTCAGGCTCAGGCTCAGGCTCAGGCTCAGGCTCAGGCTCGAGCCCCTATATCTCGGGCTTGGCCTCGAAGTCTGTGCCGCCCTGCTCCGAGGTCTGCGCCTGTGCGCTCTGGACAAGTCGGACCTCTCGGCTCAGGCGGACCTCTCGGACCAGGCGAACCTCTCGGACCAGGCGAATCAGGGCCGTCGAGGCTCGCTTCGAGCGAGCGTCGGGGGGCGTGCGCCTGGCCTGGCGCATGAGCTGACGCAGCTGCCGGCGGTCGGCATCTGGAAACTCGGCGACAAAGCGGGTCAGGGCGACATCTCCGTCCGCGAGCAGCTGCGCTCGCCAGGTCTCGTTGACCTGCTCGCTGATCCGCTTCGCCAACAGCTCGGGGGTCTTGCCCTCGAGCGCGTCTCGGACCTCCTCCGGGCTGCCCGCGCCGCGCAGCAACTTTGCGACCCGGCGGATCTGGCGAGCCCGCGCATTTTTGACGAAGCGCTGGGCGTCGCCGATGGCCTGGCGCAGGTCTGCGTCGAAGGGCGGATCGCTGAGCTCGGGCAGCTCGTTCGGCTTGGCCCGAGCGAGGCGCTCGGCGATCTCGGCGAAGGCCTCCGCCTCATGGCGATCGTCGGCGCGGGTCCGCTCGACCGGCTCGGGCATCTCGTCCGGGTCCAGGTCGGAGTCCATTTCGGTGTTCGTGGTCATGGGAGCCATCGGTGGCGCGGGTCCCTCCGCAGGCGCGAGGGCGCCGCACTGTAACGCGGAAACGCGGAAACGCGGTACGCGACCGACCCCTCGGCAAGCCCCCGGCTTCGGACTACACTCGCGCAACCATGGCCTTTGAAGTCGGTCGAGATATCGAGGGCATGTGCAGGACCTGCGGCGACGTCTGGCACGTGATCGTCGCCAAGGTCGGGGACAAGGTCAGCAAGGTCCAGTGCAAGCAGTGCGGCGGTTCGCACCGGCTCAAGCCGACGGGCGACGCGCCCCAGGCGAACCTCGAGCCGACCCGGCGCAGGGTCGTGAGCGCGGGCGGAAAAAAGACGCGGGCTCGATCCACACCCGGCCGTTCGGGCGGGCTCCCAGACGGCCCCCGGGTCTTCGATCCGAACCTGCCCTCGCGGGCCTACGGCATCCGCGAGACCTTCACCCTGGGCGAGCAGATCAAGCACAAGACCTTTGGTAACGGCGTCGTGATCGCGCTCGAAGAGAACAAGGTCCGGGTCGAGTTTCCGCTCGGCGTCAAAGTCTTGCTCCACGGCCGACGCTGAACCCTCGTCGCCACGGTCGCCCATCGGCCACCCAAGCACATATACGGCAGTTGTCCGTATATTGATCGACATTGACGCGGGTACGTGGCTCGGCCACAGTTCAGACGCCGTAGAACAGCGCTGATTGGGAAACATACCCAATCTAAATACCCGGCAAACAAAGGGAATATATGGCGACCTTCAATCAAGTCCTCTCCGAAGTCAAAGCCGGCGTCCACGAGATCTCTGTAGACGAGACCAAGGCTCGCGCGATCGACTCGCGCACCGACGCGCCCATCCTGGTCGACGTCCGCGAGCGCGACGAGTTCGAGCAGGGTTTCATCCCCCACGCCGAGTGGATCCCGCGCGGCTTCCTCGAGCTCAAGATCGAGGATCTGGTCACCGACCGGAGCCAGCCGGTGATCTTGTACTGCGCCGGGGGAGTGCGCTCGGTCCTGGCCGCGCGCTCGCTCAAAGAGATGGGCTACGAGCGGGTCTCGTCGATGGCCGGGGGCTTTCGGGCGTGGAAGAACGCGGGCCACCCCTTCGAGCGTCCGCGGGTGCTCACCCCCGAGCAGCTCAAGCGCTACAGCCGGCACATCATGCTGCCCGAGATCAAAGAGGCCGGGCAGGGCAAGCTCCTCGACGCCAAGGTCTTGTTCTTGGGGGCGGGCGGACTCGGCTCCCCCAGCGCCCTCTACCTGGCGGCGGCCGGTGTCGGCACCATCGGGATCATCGACGACGACGTGGTCGACGAGTCCAACCTCCAGCGCCAGGTCATCCACAACCTCGAGCGCCTGGGCATGCCCAAGGTCGAGAGCGCCCGCAAGACCCTGCAGGCCCTCAACCCCGACGTGAAGGTGATCCCCATCCAGGACCGACTGGACAGCTCCAACATCATGGAGATCATCGCCGGCTACGACCTGATCGTCGACGGTGCCGACAACTTCCCGACCCGCTACCTGCTCAACGACGCCAGCCTCAAACTCGGCAAGCCGGTCGTCCACGCCTCGATCTTCCGCTTCGAGGGCCAGCTGACCACGTTCATGGCCGAGGAGGGACCCGACGCGGGGCCCTGCTACCGCTGCCTCTACCCCGATCCGCCGCCCCCGGGGATGGCCCCCTCCTGCCAGGAGGCCGGCGTGTTGGGGGTCTTGCCCGGCATGATCGGGACCCTCCAGGCCAACGAGGCCCTCAAGATCATCCTCGGCATCGGCACGACCTTGTCGGGGCGCCTGCTGGTCCTCGACGCGCTGGGCACGAAGTTTCGGACCATGAAATTGCACCGCGATCCCAACTGTCGCGTGTGCTCGCAAAAGCGTGAGGACATCGAGCTGATCGACTACGAGCAATTCTGCTCGCTCGCCTGAGAGAGACACCCGAGAGAAGCACGACGATGTGGGTTTGGCCTCGAACTGCAGGGCCGCCCTCAGTCGCCTACATCGGTGACGACCCCGAAGATCGATCCTCGCGCGACCCAGCCGTTGGTGCCCCCGCGGTTGTTCGCAATCAAAAATCGACGCTTGTCGCCGTGGCCCTTGATGGCCTTGATCAGGTGAATGTAGATGTTGCCCTTGCAGCGGCACATGACCGCGGCACCGATCGAAGGTTCGACCTTCGGGTCCAAGGTCACCAGCTGCCCGCTCTCGATGCGACCGCGCATCGATCCCCCGTGGGGTCGGCAGCGCGTCACCTGGCCCGCGCGCAGGGCCGCGAGCTGTCGGTCTGCCCAACCCATCTCAGGTCAGCTCCCGGAGTGGCTCGGCCCGGCGCCGCAGGGCGATCTCCCGACATAAGTCCACATCGCGCAGGTGCAGGCGACCGCGCAGCCAGGCCCGCAGCACACACAGCTCGGTGGCCTGCCGGGTCACCATGGGCTCGGTCCAGCGCGTGCGCAGCACCGCCTTGAGGGCCCGTATTCGAAGGTCGAGGGCCCGCCGATATCGACGCAGCTCGCCCAGGTCGAAGCGGGTGAGTGTGGGGGTAGGGGCGGATGTGGGAGGGGTATCGACAATTGGGTGTTGCATTCGAGTTGTCCTTTATCGGAGCAGCCGCAGGCTGCCCGTGATGGTTGATACGGTCGCGCGATCGCAGACCGGCACAATGCCGATTGCCATGAGCGCGTTGTTCCACGGCGGATCCGGCTCTCGGATCGGTCGATGTGGAATTTGTAATCGCCGCAGCTCGGCGGCGAGGTGTTCGAGGTGGGCCTCGTCCCTCGCGGCCAAAACCACGGCGATGGTGCCGCTCGCCAGGTCACCCGGAGCGCTCTCTCCGGCAGCATGAACGAGCTGCGCGGCCGAGACTCCCCGCGGGAGATCCTGCCGAATCAGGCAGTAGTGGGTCAGTTGTTGCGCCTGACGGGAGTCGAACCCGCTTGATCCAGGGTGCTTACCCCCGGGGCCCATCCGCATGGCCAAACGCGTATTGCTCTCAGACTTCAGGAGCAGGTGAACGAGAGCCCAAAGCCCGGTCCCCCTCGCATCCGCGCTCAGCGGACGCGTCACTCCACGGGTCTGGTGGCTGTGCCCCTCACTCCGGGTGGGGCCTCCGAGGCTGTCAAGCTCGCATCGACTGAAAACTAGGGGCAGTCCCCATCGGAGTCAAGCAAGCGAGAACAGGAAGCAATCACACATGGCCGCCCTAGCAACCGATCGACCCGCCGATCGACCCCGCCGAGAATCCCTACAAATTCGCGCGCACGCTGGGCAGGCGCATCTTCCAGAGGAAGCCGTCGAAATAGAAGTGGGCCATGGATTGATACACCCCCCAAAACCCCAGCCAGTACGAGGTCCGGTAGCCCCAGACCTCAGGCCGCTCGGCCTCGGGCATGATGTACCGGCCCCAGTATTTGAGCATCAAAATAGCGACCCCAAAGGCCAGGATCATGCCCACATAAAACACCAGCGGGTGCCGGAGCATGCGCCCGAGGGCCGGGTCGTGGCTGAGCTTGCTCTGGTAGCGACGGCGCTGAAAGGCCCAGACGAACACGCAGTACTCGAGCGCGTGGCTGAAGGCGAAGGCCATGTAGACCTTGACCGGATCGAAGACGAAAAAGCACAGCGCCAGGCCCGTGGATCCCGCGACCATGAGCAAGCGCGGGGCGCTGCGCAGCTTGTTGGCCCGCCACTCGGCGCGCAGCCATAAAATGTAGACCACGGCGACGAAGGCCGTGGTCAAGGGCACGGTCACGGGCATGGCCTGCTCGAGCAGGTCGATGAAGCCCGGGAGCACAGCGGCCGCGCTGTGAAAGTAGTCGACCGCGACCTTGCGGTACACGGGCCCGAGCCAGGCGAAGTACAGGGGCAGCCAAGACAGGAGCAGGAGCTTGTCCATGGCGCCGGGCGTGCCGGGCTGTACGGGCGCCTTGGCGTTGTACATGCGCATGATCCCGTACTTCTGCATGTACACGTGCCAGAAGTTCCACAGCGCCGCGAACACCCCGATCAGCGCCAGGATGCTGGTCATCGCCACGCCGCCGCTGGCGAGCAGGGGCTCCGCGAGCAAGGCCGCGCCCATGAGCGCGACGATGCACAGGGAGGCGATGAAGCCCCGGCCTCCCGAGACCGCGATCGCCTGCTCGCGCGGGGGCCCGCCGGACTCGCTCGATGCACCCCTCTCACCGGATGCGGACGGACCGGGCTTGCTGGAGCGCCCGCGCAGGCGCTGCCAGTCGAACCAGGTCGAGGCGAACAAGGCCGCGGCGAACCACCACCACGCCGGGTCCAAACCCAGGGTGCCCAGAGACAGCAGGTGGAGCCCCGCGGCCGCGCCCATGGCCGCACCGAGCACCGCGATCAACTCGGCGTTGGGGACCGCGTCCGGGCCCCCGTCACGACGCAGGATCTGAAGCAAGACCACGAGCATGGCCGCCATCGCGCAGACCCCCGCGGCGCTCAACACCCATCCGCTGTGGGCCAACCACGGGCTCGCCAACCACGCGCCGAAGAGCAGGGCCGGGAACAGCCAAAACCGAGCGGGGTAGCGCTCGCGGACCTGGCGATCGGCGTAGACGTAGGGCAGGCCGATGTGCCGGTGGAGGTCGCTCAGCGCGATGATGAGCAGGTACACCCCCAGGTAGTCCTTGCGGCCGTCACCCGCGAGCACGAGGGGGACGAGCACGAACACCCAGCTGAACGCGTAGGCGCTCAGGTCGACCAGGGGAGAGATGTGCCAGCCCGCGACCTTTTGGTCGGGGGCCGGAATACGGAACGCGGCGCGCAGGCCCATCGCCGAGAACCTAACAGCCTGCGTCGGGCGCGAGAACCGAACAACTCGCGGGGAGATCAGCAGCCAAAGATCATCTTGAGACAACCGAGCGACAGACCTTGGGTACGTGGACAGACGAAGCGCGCGTAACGCGGAGCCCCTTTCATTCTCCCCAACTGCTATGGTGGCCATGGTCTTGTGTGGCTCGACCGATTGGGTCCCCCTTCCGCATCCACCCCAATCGGTCAGGCCCCGGCCACCTTGCAAGTTTTGCGGTCGGTTCTGGGCGAGGGTCTGCGAGACCCGCGCCGAGGAGTTGTAGAATCCGGGCGTGACTACCCGCATCGGGATCAATGGTTTTGGACGCATCGGGCGCGCCGTGTTTCGCATCGCCCACGCTCGCGAGGACATCGAGGTCGTCGGTATCAACGATCTCGCCGACCCCCACGACCTCGGATACCTGCTCGAGTACGACTCGGTCCACCGTCACTTCGGCGAGCCCGTGGGCGCGGCCGACGACGCCCTGATCATCGGGGACCGCAGGATCCCCTTCACCCGAGAGCGAGACCCTGCGCAGATCCCCTGGGGCCGCTACGGCGTGGACGTGGTGATCGAGGCGACTGGCGTGATGACCAAGCGCGAGGACGCGGCCAAGCACATCGATGGCGGGGCCAAGCGGGTGCTGATCTCGGCCCCGGCCAAGGGCGAGGACGCGACCTTCGTGCTCGGCGTCAACGCGGGCGACTTCGATCCGGCGAACCACAGCGTGGTCTCGAACGCCTCGTGCACCACCAACTGCCTCGCGCCTGTGGCCAAGGTCCTCGAGGACAGCTTCGGCGTGGAGCACATGCTGATCACCACGATCCACGCCTACACGATCAGCCAGGCGATCCTCGATAGCCCACACCCCAAGGACCGACGCCGCGGGCGGACCGCGGCAGCCTCGATCATCCCGACCTCCACGGGTGCCGCCCGGGCGACCGCCAAGGTCATCCCCAGCCTCGCCGGCAAGCTCGACGGCATGGCCCTGCGTGTGCCCGTGCCCAACGGCTCGGTCACCGACATCGTGGTCACCCTGTCCCGCGACACCACCATAGACGCCGTGTTGACGGCCCTGCGTGAGGCCGCCGCCGGGCCCATGAAGGGCATCCTCGACGTCAGCGACGCGGAGCTCGTGTCCGCGGACATCATCGGCAACCCCTACTCTTCGATCATCGACGCGAAGAGCACCATGCAGATCGGGGCCCGGACCTTCAAACTGCTGAGCTGGTACGACAACGAGTGGGGCTACGCGAACCGCTGCGTCGACATGGCCGCGCTCATCGGCGGGGCGTGATTCGAGCGATCCATCTCGGCGCTCGAGCGCCGCGGCCTCGAAGCCGTTGAAGTCGAAGGTGGCGACGGGCACAATGTCGGGATGGATCGACCCGCCCGGACCCTGACCTTCGTCGTCGGCACCAGTTTGCTGACCGCCTCGCTCGCGGTCGCCACGACGGCCTGCTCCAAACCCACGACCAATCCGGGGCCCGAGTCCACACACGAGACTCCAGAGGCCCGAGAGACCGACACGGACAAATCCGAGGTCTCGGTGAACCCCGAGCCCGAGCCCGAACCGAAGCCCGAGCTCGAACCGAAGCCCGAACCGGAGCCCGAGCTCGAACTGGAGCCCGACCACGTCAACCCGGGTCCCGAGCCCGAGCCCGACCACGTCAACCCAGGTCCGGAGCCCTCGGTGAACCCAGCGCCCGAGCCCAAGCCCGGCTGAGCCGGCGTTTGCCTGACCCAAACCTGTGCGGGATGATGCAAGCATGAGCACCGACCGTCATTTGACCGTTGTCGTCGGGACGAGCCTGCTGGCCGCGTCTCTGGCCCTGACGACCGCCTGTACCGACGGCGCGAGCGACAACGCCGGCGCGAGCGACAAAGCCGATGCTGGCGACAAAGCCGATGTCGGCGACAAGGCCGGCGCCGGCGACAAGGCCGACGCCGGCGACAAGACCGACACCGGCGCCGGCGACAAGGCCGGCGACAAAGCCGACGCCGGCGACAAGACCGACACCGGCGACAAGACCGACGCCGGCGAACAAGAGCCGGACGTGAGCCCTGTTCCTGAGCCCAAACCAGACCCAAAGCCCCTCGAGAAGGCCGTCGAGCCCATCCACGTCAACCCGGGACCGGATCCGGTCCCCAAAAAACCTATCGTCGATGTCCCCAAGCACACCAACCCGGGACCCGAGACTATCGACTAGAGCCCGATGAGCGCCGACTCTCAGGGCATCGCGTCGATGTTGGCGCCGGCGCGCGAGCGCCTCGCTCGGGTCCACCGCAACCAGGTTCACCGCGATCCCTGGCCCGATTTTTCGAGCTTCGATGCGGGGCCTTGGTCGGCCGAGGACCGCCGCGCCGCAGCCCTCCAGTGGGCAGGGCGGGCCCGCAATGAACATGGCTCCGTGCACCAGTTCTCGGAGCTGTGCCACGTCCTGACCACGGCGCGCATCGAGCTCGAGGTCCTCGGCTGTCTGGCCCGACTGATCACCGACGAGATCCGCCACACCGAGCTGTGTGCGGCGCTGGCCCTGGCGATCTGGCCCGAGGGCTCTGAGCGAGAGCCCAGGGTCTTCGCCTGGCCCGAGCCCCAAACCCCCTGGTCGAGCGCGCCCGATTCGGGCGCCGAGGCGACCCTGGCCTGGGCCGCGTCGGCGATCCTGACCTCCTGCTGTCTGGGCGAGACCCTCTCCAAGCCCATGCTCGAGGCCCTCGCCGTGGTCTCGACCGAGCCCCTGGCCGAGGCCGTGAGCCGGCAGATCCTCCGCGACGAGCACCTGCATGCGCGCTTCGGATGGGAGATGTTGGCCCTGCTCCTGCCCCGCCTCGAGGACAGCTCGAAGGCCGAGCTCCAGGCCCAGCTGGCCCGCAATCTCGCCGGCTTCGAGCGCTCCGTGTGCCGGGAGCTCTCGATCGAGGATGTCGCCGGCCGGACGATCGAGATTGTGCGCGGGGAGCCCAACTTGGGGGTCCTGACCGGGGAGCAGTACGCGATGATCTTCTACTCCTGTCTCGAGGGTGAGATCTTCCCAGAGTTGATCACCCTGGGCTTCGACCCGGCCCTGGCCTGGTCCCAGCGACCGGCGCGTCCCTCCGCCACCTGAACGCGCTCAAGCGAGCCACCCCAGGACCAGCGGGCGAAGCATGAGCACGCCGCCGACCACGAGCATCACGAGCACGAACCAGCGCACGATGTCGGTGCCCTTGGCGACCTGCCAGCGCGCCCCCACCCACGCTCCGAGCATGGTCGCCAGGGCGAGCACCCCCGCGGGCAGCCACGCGACCTGGCCGGCGAGCGCAAATACGGGCAGGGCGATCAAGGTGTAGCCGAACACCAGGCCGACCTTGGCCGCGTTGGCCCGGATGAGGTCATAGCCGAGCACGCCGCTGAGCAGGGCGATCAGGGGGAAGCCCACCCCCGCCTGCAGAAAGCCTCCGTAGAGGCCCACAGCGCCCGCCAACACATAGGTCACCGGGGTCGGCTCGCGCTCCTCGTCCGGCGGGTGCAAGAAGCGATCGGGCTTGACCAGCAAGAGCACCGCCCAGACCAGCAAGAGCACACCGATCAGGGGGCGAAACAGGGCGTCGTCGAGGCGGGTGGCGAGCCACGAGCCGACCAGGGCGCCGAGGATCACCGGCGGCGCGAGCCGGCGAGTCAGGGCGTGGGGGCGGACCCCTTGTTTGTGAAAGGTCGCCGCCGCGACCCCAGTCTGGGCCAACACCGCCACCCGGATGGTGCCGTTGGCGGTCCCGGCCGGGAGCCCCAGCCCGATCAAGATCGCGAGGACCAAGAACGAGCCCCCGCCGGCCATCACATTGACGACTCCAGCGACGAGTCCGGCGACCACGAGCAGGCCCAGGTCCAGCCAGGGATCACCCAGCAAACTCACCCCACCGAGGTCGGGCGGGGCAAAGGCCGCGAGCACCTCGGGTCTCATCGCGCGGACGCTAACACGGGCTCGAGCGGCTCGATGCAGGGCCACTCCCAGCCTCTCGAGCCCGGTTCCACGCCAGCGTCGCTCGCCCCGTCCGCGCGGCCTCGCGCTTGCGATTCGAAGCGGAGTGGCCGTTCAGGATCGTCCGATCTTCTGGATCTTCCGGATCTCGCGCGCGCCCGGGCCCGTGGGCGGGACTAGACTCGAAGCGGTGGATCACCGACCCCGAGACGAGGCCGAGACCCGGGATCATCGCCACGCCGGGCGAGCGGCCCGGGTCGATCGGGGGCTCCTCGCTGGAGTCTGCGCCCGCGAGCCCGCGGCCCAGCGCGCCTTTTACCTGCGCCATCAAGCCCGGGTCTCGGCTCAGATCTTGCGCATGACCAGCGATCCCACCTCGGTCGAGGATCTTCTCCAGGAGGTGTTCATCGCGGCCTTCAACGGGGTCGGCCGATTCAGGGGTGAGAGCGAGGTCGACACCTGGATGCACACGATCGCGGCCAACAAGGTCCGCAACTGGTGGGAGTCCAACCGCCGCCGACACCGTCGAGAGTGCTTCGCCGCGTCCCCTGACACGGGCGAGACCCCAACCCCAGACCGAGACCTCGAGGTCCTCGAGCACCGGGCGCGCCTGTGTCGGGCCGTGGGCGCGCTGGCCCCGAAATTTCGAGATGCCTTCAACGCCCGGGTGATCGGAGGCCTGAGCCTGCACGAGGCCAGCGTCGCGCTCGGGGTTCCGGTCAGTACGGTCTCCCATCGCACCCGCCGTGCCGAGCGGATCCTGTGCCAGGCCCTCGACATCGAACCCGACCCCGCGCTCTGAGTTCGGTTCTCTCTGCAGAACTCGCCGCAGGCGGGGGCAGCGTGCTTGTTCGCCGCGATCCGGGCGCATCCGCCCTCGCTCTCGCCGCGTGGTTCATTCTCGCCCAGGTCCGCAAGCGCACACCTCGAATTCACCGATCTTCTCGGCTCATTTCTACGCTGCTTGGAATTCCTCATCGAGGGTCTGTCCAAAGGGCGATGGCCCTCGCCCAATCGAAAACCCTCGCCCGCAGCGCGCTCTTGCTGCTCGCCGCGCTCCCCCTGACCTTCTCGGCCTGCAAGGGCGACGACCCCCAGTCCGAGTCGAGCACCAGCGCGAGCGACGATGAAGTCGGGACCACCACCGACACCGGGGATGGCGAGGCGGGCGAGGCGGGTGAGGCCGGCTCTGCCGAGAGCAGCACCGGGGCCGACGCGGACACCACACAGGGCGACTCCACGGCCGAGACCGAAGCCGAGACCAGCCTCGACACGGAGGGCGGGGCCGCCTGCGGTGACGGGGTCATCGACGAGGGCGAGGAATGCGACGACGGCGACGACAACGGTGAGACCTTCGCCTGCCTCTCAGACTGCACCCTCAACATCTGCGGCGACGGCTTCGAGGGCCCCGAGGAGGGCTGTGACGACGGCAACCTCGAGAGCGGGGACGGCTGCTCGGCCACCTGCCTGCTCGAGGGTCTCGACCCCGAGGCGATCTTGTGTGGCAACAAGGTGTTCGCCTGCGGTGACACCATCGACAACGACGACGACGGCAAGATCGACCTCGCCGACCCAGAGTGCATCTCACCCTGCGACGACAACGAGGCCAGCTTCCAGACCGACCTCCCGGGCCAAAACAACGACTGCAAGGCCGACTGTTACTTCGACGACAACTCCGGCGGGGGCGACGACAAGTGCGAGTGGAACCTCAAGTGCGACCCGGAGAACCCGGGCGCCCAGGTCGGCTGCGAGTACGACCCCGACTTCGGCATGTGCGAGACTCAGATGCCCCCCGAGTGCCTCGACTTCTGTGTGCCCTTGGTCCCCAACGGCTGCGACTGTTTCGGCTGCTGTGAGATCGAAGGCCAGTTCATCTACCTCGACTCGAGCCCCGATTGCTCACTCGACAACCTCGAGGGCTGCGAGGCCTGCACCTTCTTCGAAGACTGCAACAACCCCTGCATCCCCGAGGACTGCGAGCTGTGCTTCGGGCAGGACCCGGACGACCTGCCCGAGGAGTGCGACGAGCCGACCTGCCCCGAGGGCCAGACCTCCTGCGGCGGTCAGGGAGACTGCGCCTTGGGCGAGTTTTGCCAGGCCGGCTGCTGCTTCCCCATCGACCCCCAATAGCGGGGCTCCACAATAGCGAGACTCGCCCTACTCGCTCACGGAAGCGAGCAGGGCGGGGTCGTCGGTCATGATCCCGTCGACCCCGCGACCGATGAGCTCCTCCATCAGCGCGGCTCCGTTGACCGTCCAAGGGTGGACCTTGAGATCCAGTGTGTGGGCCCGCTCGACAAATTCCTCGCTGCACAGGTCCCAGGGCGGCTGAATGAAGTGACACGGTGGCGCGTACTCCGGGTCGTCCATGGCGGCCACGAAGGCCACCATCTCCCCGGTCGACATGGCCGTCTGCAAGTCGAGAGGTGAAGCGCGCACAGCCTCGATGGTCGCGTCGTTGAAAGAGGCGACGACCACCCGCGTGCCGACATCGTGGGCCTCGAGCAGGGCCAAGACCGCCGGCACGATGTCCGGCTCGGACTGCTTGATCTCCATGAGGTAGACCGCGTCGGGGAAGGTCTCGAGGACCTCCTCGAGGGTCGGCACTTGCACCCCCATCGCTCGAAAGGGGTGGGTCTCACCGCCGTCGGGGCTGAAGTCGTAACCCGCGTCGAGCTCCCGCAGGGCCTCGAGGCTGAGCTCGCGGATCAACCCCGAGCCGTCCGTGGTCCGGTCGACCGTGTCGTCGTGCATGAGCACCACGACCCCGTCGGCGCTCGCGTGCAGATCCATCTCGATGACCGCTGCGCCAACGGACAGCGCGTGGGTATAGGCGATCAGGGTCTCTTCGGGGCGCAGCGCACCGCCCCCGCGATGGGCGATGTTGATGAACTCGTCGGAGCGCAGGAGCTTCTCGGGTGCGACGCCGCCCTCACCCGTATCGTCTTCGGACCCGGTCTCGGTCTCGGTCCCTGTCCCGGTCTCGGTCGCGGTCCCTGTCTCTGAGCTGCTCTCGGTCTCGGTCTCGGTCGTGTCGACCCCGGACCCGATCTCGGTATCCGCGTCCCCTTCATCCGTGCTCGGATCTCCCCCACACCCACACAGCGTGGACAGACCCAGACTCAGACTCAGGGCCCACATCGACGGGGCGGACAGCTGAAGCGAGAACCGGCGCGGACAATCCATGCACTTGGATACCACGCTGCCGAAGAGTCTGGTCGCCGCCGTACTGGAGCCCCCGAGCTTAGGCGGCAAAGAGCGCGATCGCCCCCGCCACGGCCCACTCGAGCCCCCGCTCACTCGCGAGGCGGGAGCCCGGTGTGCTGGGTCAGCGCCGTGCCCTCGCGGGGGCGCGACTTCTTGCCCGTTGCCGTTTTCCGCTTGCGGCCTTGCTGGTCCTTGCGACCTTGCTGGCCGTTGTGACCCTGCTGACCGTTGTGACCTTGCTGGCTGTTGCGGCCCTTGGCGCGGCGCCCCTCCCCGCCCCGTCCCAGGCCCGTGCCGGCGGGCTGATAGGTCGGGATCAGGTGGCGCTTGCCGTTTCCGATCAGATCCTCGCGCCCCATTCGCTGCAGGGCCGCCCGCAACATGGGCCAGTTTTCGGGGTCGTGGTAGCGCAGGAAAGCCTTGTGCAAGCGCCGGATCTCGAGGCCCTTGGGCACCGGCACCTCCTCGCTGGTCTCAGCCCGGGTGACCTTCTTCAGCGGGTTCTTGCCCGTGTGATACATGGCGGTCGCGGTCGCCATGGGCGAGGGCAGGAAGGCCTGGACCTGGTCGGGGCGGAAGCGGTTTTGCTTGAGCCACAGGGCAAGCTCGAGCATGTCCTCCATGGTGGTCCCCGGGTGGGCGGCGATGAAGTAGGGGATCAGATACTGCTTCTTCCCAGCCTGCTCCGTGTAGCGCTCGAACAGGGTCTTGAAGCGCTCGTAGGTGCCCACACCGGGCTTCATCATCTTCGAGAGCGGACCCGTGGCGACGTGCTCGGGAGCGATCTTGAGGTAGCCCCCGACGTGGTGCTGGACCAGCTCGCGCACGTACTCGGGCGACTCGACGGCCAGGTCGTAGCGAAGCCCCGAGGCGACAAAAACCTTCTTGATCCCCGGCAGCGCCCGGGCCTTGCGGTAGAGCTGGATGAGATCGCTGTGGTCGGTGTTCAGGTTGTCGCAGATGCCTGGGTAGACACACGAAGGGCGCCGGCAGGCGGCCTCGATGTTCGGGTCTTTGCAGCCCAGGCGCCACATGTTCGCCGTCGGCCCACCGACGTCGGAGATGATCCCCGTGAACCCCGGCACCGTGTCGCGGATGAGCTCGATCTCCCGGAGCACCGAGGCCTCGGAGCGGCTTTGGATGATCCGGCCTTCGTGCTCGGTGATCGAGCAAAATGTGCAGCCCCCAAAACAGCCACGCATGATCATGACCGAGGTCTTGATCATCTCGTAGGCGGGGATCTTGGCCTCGACGTCGTATTCGGGGTGGGGCCGGCGCTGGTAGGGCAACGCGTAGACCGCGTCCATCTCCTCGGTGCTCAGGGGCACGGGCGGCGGGTTGATCCAGACGTCCCGGCCGCTGTGGCGCTGGATCAGCACCCGGCCATTGTGGGGGTTGGCCTCTTGGTGCAGGACCCGAGAGGCGTGGGCGTAGAGGGTCTTGTCGTCGCGGACGACCTCGAAGGCGGGCAGCCGCAGAGCCGTGCGCTCGCGCGGGTGGTTCAGGGCCCTGCGCTTGATGCTGACCAGACCCGCCGGTTGGTCGACCTCGCTCGAGTCGATCTCCACCCAGCCCGAGGGCAGACCGCGGCGCAGCACGGCCGTGCCCCGGATGTCGTCGATCTCGGCGAGCGGCTCGCGCTCGGCCAGGCGGTGGGCGAGCTCGAGGATCGAGCGCTCCGCGTTGCCGTAGATCAACATGTCGGCCTTGCTGTCGAGCAGCACGCTCCGGCGCACCCGCTCGGACCAGTAGTCGTAGTGGGCGATGCGCCGCAAGCTGGCCTCGATGCCGCCGACGATCACCGGGATCTGTGGACCACCGACCTCGCGGCAGCGCTGGCTGTAGACGATCACCGCCCGGTCGGGCCGGGCCCCCGCCTCGCCGCCGGCCGTATAGGCGTCGTCGGAGCGGCGCTTGCGATCGGAGGTGTAGTGGTTGACGAGCGAGTCCATATTGCCGCCCGTCACCCCCCAAAACAGGTTCGGCACCCCCAGGGCCTCGAAGGCCTCGGGGTCCTGCCACTGGGGCTGAGCCAGGACCCCGACCCGAAAGCCCTGGTGCTCGAGCACCCGGCCGATGACCGCAGCGCCGAAGCTGACGTGGTCGACGTAGGCGTCGCCGGTGACCAAAATGACGTCGCAGCTGTCCCAGCCCAGAGCGTCCATCTCCGCCCGCGAGGTCGGCAAAAACGGCGCCACGCCGAAGCGCTTGGCCCAGTACTTGCGGCGCCCGAACAACGGCGGCGCGACGGCACGGTTCGCGGTCATCGGCGGAGGGTAACGGACCGCGACCACGCGGTCTTCGGGCTCCCTGCGCGCGCTCCGCCAATGACCCCCTCCGCCCCCAATCGCCCTTCCTACGACGATCCTCGAAGATCTGTCCCGACCGCGGCACAGCGCTGCAGCGCGTCGGCGGCGGTCCCGACCGCTCCCCGAACCCACCCGGTCCTGGATGCACCCGCACACATGGCTCACAATGAGTCCTCCGTGTCCGCTCCCTGCCCACGCGCCGACCGTCGCTGGCTCCCCTGCGCGCTCTTGTGCACGCTCGCCTGCACCCCGGATCCCCAGGCCTTCGCGCCCTCGGACGCCCCGGTCGAAGTGCCCGAGCCGAGCGCGTTCGCGGACCCAGAGCCCTCCCAAATCCCCTCTCAAATCCCCTCCCAAATCCCCTCCCCGGTGGGCGGCCACGCGACCGGGGATCTCGAGACCGGCTCCGCGAAGATCCGGATGGGCGAGTCCCCGACCGAGCCCGAACCCAAGGCTCCCTCGGTGATCGTCGGTGGCTCGAGCTTGGACCCGGACACCCCCGCGGGCCTGGTCGCCTTCTTCGACACCCTCGACCCGGCCGCCAGCGTCTGGGTCGGACCTCTCGAGGGCAACGGCGGCCGCCCCGTACTCGTCCTGATCCCCGCCGGGGTCGACCCCAACGCCGACTTCGAGCTCGTCTACCACTTCCACGGCACCTACAGCGAGCGGGTCGAGGCCCGGACCGAGACCAGCAAAAAGAAGCGCGAGTGGATCGGGTGGGAGCGCCTCGGCCAGACCATCGCCGCGATCACCGACCTCCAGGCGGCCCGACCCACCAACCTCGCGCTGGTCTACCCGATCAGCGCGGGCAAGCGCCTCGAGCCCGACCACAAGGGCTGGAGCAACGTCGCCTACGACCGCATGTGGATGGACCCGGCCAGGCCCCCCGACTTTCGAGACGACTTCGATCGCCTGTTTGGAGAGGTCGAAGGCCTGCTCGTCGATACGCTCGGCGTACACCCGAGCAGGCTCCCCGATCAGGCACTGGTCGAGGGTCACAGCGCCGGCGGCATCGCCCTGCGCAACATCGCCCTGCGCGGCTCGAGCCACGTCCGCGAATACCTGTTCCTGGATGCGAGCTTCATGGGCTGGGCCGACGTCGCCCACACCGCCCTGCTCACCCAGGGCTCGCCCAGCCTGCTGACCATGGTGATCACCACCAAAGGTATGGCCGACCCCTTTGTGGGCCGAGAGCCCTGGTGTGTGACCCTCGAGGCCGACGCCGGGCAGTGGAGGACACAGCGGCGAGCCTGCGACAAATCCGGCGATGCCCACACTCCCGCCGGCGCGAGCATGGACTGCGGACAGCTCGAGGCCCAGGCCGAAGCTTGGGGTGAGCTCCGCGGCTGGTGCAGCGACATGGCCGACGAGATGCGGGGGGTCCCCAACGTCGCCCTGATCCGGACCCCCGTCTACCACGGCGACCACCCCCGCCGGTTCTCGGGTGGGCTCGACCTGCCCGACGATCGCAGCGCCCCCGCGGCCGCCCTCCTCGAACCCTGAGCGGGCCCGGGCTCGGGCCGCTCACTCAGCTGAGACAGCGATCGCTTCCGCGACCCTCCGGAGGTCACAGCCGTAGAGGTCGGCCCCGCTGAAGGGGTTGAGCTCGACCAGACGCAGCGCGCCCTCGACCTCGCCGACGTCCAATACATAAGCCCGGTCGAGCGGTGGAACGGAATCGAGTCGACCCTCGGTGAGCGCGGCGATCACTTTCGCGGCGAACTCGAGCACAGCCGGGTCGAGCGCCACCAACCGGCCACTGAAGGGCTTGAGCGGGCTGTCTGGGCGGACAAAGATCTCCCCCCCG
>CAYVJQ010000095.1:0-28725 GCA_964451725.1 uncultured Nannocystaceae bacterium
CAGGTGCCGGCCTGCTCGGTGACGATGCCCGGGAGCCCCTCACCGTCGAGGTCGACGAGCCGATGCTGGCGACCGTCGACCCCCGCCGGGAGGTGACGCAAGGTCCCGGGGTCGGTGATGTCGTGGACGGTGGCGTCGACCGTCGCGGGGCTGTAGTCGAACTCGAGGGTAGGGAGCTGGGCGACCTCGAAGTGACCGGTCTGGCCGTCGAGCCTGTAGCTTCGCTGAACGACGCCGGTGATCCGGGTCATCTCGGGTTGCTCGTCCTGCTCAAAGTCGGTCGACGCGACGAGGTAGGCGCTCTGGCCGAGCTCGGCGGCGAAGTGGTGGAACATGAGCACACGTCGACAGAGCCGACGGGTGCGCAGCTCGAAGCCGGCGCGGTGGGTTGAAAAGGTGTCGAGGCGACTGGGCCACGGTCGGTCTTCGCTCGTGGAGGCCTCGAGCTGTTCACCGCTGGCGTGAGGGTGCCAGGTGCCGTGCTCGCCATAGTCGAGCACAGCCTCGAACAGCCAGCCCCCCTTTTGGAAGGGGGTCGTGTTCCCGTAGAGGATGCGCTTGAGATAGCGTTGGGCCTGGATGGGTTGCTCGACCAAGCGCTCGCGCTCTTCGGGAGCGCTTTGATTCACACCTGCGAGATCCTCTTGTTTGTACTCGTAGACGATGATGTTGCCGCGGTCGTCGTGGCTCTCCTCGAGCAACCATGAAAACACCCGCTCGGGCTGCGTCGGATCGCTGACCCGGGCGACCGCGCTCAACCCGAAGTAGCTCGTCACGTTGTCCGGAGAGAGGATCCGCCAGTGGACCTGCCCGGTCACCTGCGAGGTCCAACGCTCGATCCATGAGAACCCGCCCTCGACCCGCGGGCGGAAGCGATGGACGAGGTGCTCGCCGCGGACGGCCTCCCAGACTTGGCCCTGTGGGTCGAGGGTGTGGACCAGATCTTCGACGCCCGCGAGGACGAAGGTATCTCGCCGATGGAGGTCGGGGTGCGTGTCACGATATTCGGGCAGACCCTTGTCGGTCTTGCGTGAGATCGCCGGGACCCCGAGCATCCAGCCGAGGCCAAAGGGACCGTTCCCGAGGCCCGAGCTGTAGGAGAGGGCCAAAGATGGCCCAAAGCCTCCGCGGCCGGGTGAGCTGGCCACGGGCACCGACATGGATCCGCCACCTGTGAAGGGATTGGGGGAGAACTTCTCTCCGATGCTCCGCAGGGCGCCGCCACCCGTGGGCAGAGAGAGCAGCGGCGAGAAGCTCGAGGTCGGGCTGGTTTCGCCCTGTGACGCCGCGTCGCCGTAGGGTGAGCGAAACTGTTCCGAGAACGGGTTGCTCTCGCCGGTCGCGCTCGGACCGGCACCGCGCGGGTCTCGGCCCGGGGTCGCGCCCGCGCCGAATGCCTGTCTGGGCTGCTGCCCGTGCACGGGGATCGAGGGGCCAGAGGTGAGCCAGGGGTTTTGTGGGTCGTTGCTCATGGTGTGTGCGCGGGTGAGAGAGGGGCGAGGGTGGGGTGAGCGTGGTGCTCACCCCACCGGGCACGCTCAAGGGACGAGCGTGTATCGAATGGCGATCAACATCCCCACGACCTTGCTGCGGTCGAGCCATCCGTCTGGATGATCGAGGTCGCCGGGCTGGGGGTTGGGGCCCTTGTCGCGGGTGAGGGTCCACGTACCGGGTTGCTCGGTCTGTTGGAGCACGCCCGAGTCGCCAGCCATGTAGGCGGCCGAGCTCACCTTGTTGAGCTGCACTTGTGCTTGGGAGGCGCCCAAGCTCAGCGTGAAGGTCTCGGATGCGGGGTTCTCGACCCCCTCGTCGAGGAGCATGGCGACCTCGATCTGGGTGATATCGAAGCCCTGCCGCTGCGCGAAGTAAGGGAAGTACTCGCCCTTGATGGGCAAGCTCAGGCTCTGCTTGGTGGCATCCTCAGCCGGGGAGAGAAATTGCTCCCATTCGTTCGGCATGGCGTCCTGAACGACGACCAACTGGGTGAGCTCGTGACCTTGGAAGAGGGCGTTGAGCTGTGCGGCCAGGGCCCCCTCGGCGGCATCCCGCAGACCCTCACCGCCGTCGCGGGCGGTGTAGTCGATGCTCATGATCACATCGGAGATGGTCCGGTAGTCGAAGCTGCGGACCTCGGTGGGGAGGCGCAACTTCCAGCGGCTGGCGACGCCCGAGTACTCGAAGGGCAGGTAGCGCTCATCGCGGAAGTCGAGGTTGAAGACCCCTCCGTCGGCGACGGCGCTGCTGGTGGCGATCGCCTCGCCGCCCCCGTAGCCGTAGCGGAACCGGGCGTCGGCCTCGAGGGGCTGCTCGGGGTAGTCGTCGGCGTCGGTGACCGTGTTCTCCATCCTGGTTTTGTGCCGGTCGAGCTCCAAACGAACACCGAGGCTGGAGTAGGGGCCGACGACGGCGGGGATCGTCAGGCGGACGCCGCGGATCCTCCTGAGGTAGTGGCCTGGGTGGTCGAGGTCGAAGAGGGCCTCGGGGAGCTCGAGCTCGCACTCGCCGGTCTCTTGCAGGTCACGCAGGGCGGCGGGCGAGAGCTGGGCGAGGGAGATGCTCTTGCTCAGTTCAAACTCGCGCTCGTCGCGATCCATGTAGGCGAGGTCGAGGCGCTGGAGGTCGTGCCCGAGGCGCTCCCCTGCGAGCAGCCCCTTGTGCAGGCTGTCCCAGTAGCCGTACTTGATGACCGGATCATCGCCGGTGATGGCGAGTTCGTGCCGGTAGGCACGCTCAGCCCGCTTGGCGAGGTCGAAGGCGAGCTGGTAGGTCTGGAAGTAGAGCGTGGAGAGCTGACTCACCATCCAGTCGTAGAGCTCGCGGTTGCTGAACTTCTCGCGCAGGTAGAGCTCCACCGACGTGGATTGCTCGATCTGCCGGTCGTGGGTGTCGAGCTGGCGGGTTGTGATCTCGAGGCGGATCTCCGCTGTAGCGAGGTCGGCGGCGATACGGTCGATGTCGAGCTCGGCCTGCTCTTGCTGGTGCTGCCATTCCTCCTCGCGCCGGTCGTAGCTGGCGTTGGTCGAGATCCATCCAGCGGCAGACTCGAGGGCGGGGGGCACGATCCCGAGGAAGTCTGCGATCGCCTTAAACCCCGCGCCGAGGTGGGTCCCCCCGTAGGTCGTTTTGACCGAGCTGTCTGTGCCGACCGAAAACGTCACATCGGGGACGAAGTGGAACAGACCCGCCACGGCAGAGGCAGCCTGAGAGGCCGCACGAAATATGCCTGCGGAGAGCGAGAGGTTGAGGGCGTGTTTTTCACCCTTGGAGAGTCCGTCGTCGACGAGCGTCGAGTAGCGCTGCTGGCGATGGTCAGCGAGCGTCGCGGCCTTGCGGACCGAGGCGATCGCGGCCTTGGCCTCGTCGACCTGGCGCACACGAACAGCGCGGATCTCCTCGAGGAGGGACAGCTCCTGCTCGGCCCTGATCCTGGTGAGGCCCTCCGCATCGCGCTTTTCGATTGCCTGGAGCAGGGCGGCCCCGAGGCTACGCAGGTCCCGACAAAAGCCGTCTGCGCGACCGTAGACGGAGCGGAAGCGGTAGGGTGGCAGCCCGGAGTCGAGCTCGGCGAGGACCGAGCCCAGATCGACGCCAGCGGCGGTCGCCCGGACCAAGAGGCCTGGATCGATGGGCGGCTGGAAGAGCGAGAGCTGACGCTCGATGCCCTCGATGTTCTGGCAGTGGCGGACCTTCCAGAGCCGGTCGGCGATGATGTCCCAGTACTTCAGGAGCTCGGGGTTGGGCGGATAGCAGAAGTACCAAAACCGCAGGGTGACCAGCTCGCTGACCCACTTCTGGGAGGGAAACTCATTCTCGCAGCCCAGCTTTTTGAGCGCAGAGATCGGGGTGAACACCCAGTTCTCGAGCAGCTGGGCGGCGTTGTTGAGGGCGTCGAGTCCACCGGCGGCGAGTTGGCTGTAGCTCTTGGCCTCGGCTCCTCCCTCGTCCGGGCCGGGGACCGCCTGGGGTTTCGGGCCCAGGAGTTGAGAGGCGAGCACGTAGAGGACCGTGGCTTCGTTCACAGACTCGATGGAGTCGCGGCGGAACAGCTGGTCGGCCCAGTCGACGAGGTTGTCGAGGTAGCGCATCAACAAATTGCGCTGGTAGACGCCAGGCCGGACCCGGGCGATGGCGTGGGGGTCGAAGGGGTTCTTGCGCCAGACCTCGACCTGATCGTCGAAGGCCTCGACAGCCGCCTGTTGCTCGGCCTGGGAGACACCGATCCCGAGCATGGCTTCGAACTGATCTTTGGCGAGCGCCTGGGACTGTTCGTGAAAAGGCTTGAGACGCCAAAACTGCGAGGTCTCGGTCTCGCCTGGGAGGTCGACGACCTCGATCGGGTCGAAGATGGTGTGAAACCAAGTCTGCGATTCGTCCCAGCGTTGGTCGGCGCTCAGCTTGTCGGCGAGGAGCATGGGGATGTGGAAGAACAGCTCCCAGTTGTAGATGGCGTGGGGGCTCGACCAGTCGAAGTCGAAATTTTCTCGCGGAGAGGGGCCCCGGAGGACCTCCTGGTTGAGATCGAGGACATCGAAGGCCATCGGGTCGGAGTCGAGCTGTTGCCGGAACAGTTCACCGTAGACGCTGGGTCGGTAGAGGCCGTCGACGCCGCGTTTGGCCAGGGCATCGACGAGGGCGCCGGCGTGGGCGTGATAGAGGGGGATGATGGAGAGGGAGACCCCCGCTTGTTGGGGGGCGACCTGGTCGTTCGGGGTCACGGCGAGGGTGCCGGCGCCCATGGTCTGCTGCGCGTTGGCGAGCAGGTCGGGGGCGAGCAAGAGGGGGGCGTCCAAGTTGCTGATTCCGCTGAGCTGTCCCAGACCGGGGATGACACCGGGGACACCGGCTGGCCAGACGTCGACCTCGACGACCGCGTCCCTGAGCTTTTGGGCGCGGGCCTGCGGTGGGTTGGCCTGGACGGTCTTGAAAAGGTCGACCTCCAGGCACCCGAAGTAGGCTTTGGTGTCGGCGGCACCGAGTTGGGCTGGGCTCACGCCGTCGCCTTGATCCGCGGCCCCTGGGTTGGCGAAGCTCGGGAACGGCTGGAGCAGGTACTTGCGCTGGCGATCGTCGTAGACGACCGGCAGCAGGGCTTTGGTCGGGTCTGGACGCCAGTAGTCGCCCTGATGAAGGAGGCTGCGGTAGCCGGCGTTGGGCGCCCGGGAGAAGGCCAGCGCGCTGAGATCCCCCTGCACGAAGGAGGTCGACTCTGCGGAGGGCGGAAGGTCGTCATCCAAGTATTGAAAATTATCGACGCCGCCGGGGGTCTCGTCGAGTTTGACCTTGGCGAAGCGCTGGCCATCGAAGGCGTAGTTCGGCTGTTTACCGAGGATCGCAGGGTTGTAGAGATATCCCGCTTGGCCGATATAGGCGTTGGCCTCCGGGTTGAAGGAGGAGCCCATGTAGTCGACATGTCGAGATCGGTCGTCGTAGCGGAACTCCGCGATCGGCTTGATGTTGGGTTCCTTGTAGCGATAGACGATCAGCCGAACCTCGGAGTCGCGTTTGAAACAGCGCAGCAGGTAGGGGCGGGTCTTCGGGCCCCCAGGGTTGTGGATCGCTTCGCTTCGAACCGAGACCGAGGTCCGCCCCCAGCCCTCCTCTCCGCGCTGGGTCCAGGAGATCGCCAGCTCGTGAGCGTTGCCCGTGGAGTCCTCAAAGCCGTTGCCTGGGACGCCGGTGTTGATGGTGGTCAGCCAAAACACCAACAGGCGTCCATCTCGAGCCACGAGGATGACGTTGTCGCCGTCGATCTGAACGGGGATCTGCTCCCAGGGTTGCCACTGGTTACCACTGAGACGAGTCCGCAGATACCACTCCCTGGGGTCGCTCTGGGTTCGCCCGAGTACCCAGAGATCATCGAAGCGCGACTCGATCGCGTTGATCTCCAGGTTGGAGATTCGGTCGAAGGCGTCGAGGTAGCCGGCGAGGGCGCGCTCGACTTTATCGTTGTCGAGCCTGTCTTGGAGCAGCGCGGACTCGAGGGCCTCGAACTGGGGGGTCTTGTCCTTGCGCAGCTGCGGGTCGAGCCAGTTCTCGGGGTAGAGGAAGACCTTGCGGTTGGCCTCCCACACCCGGTAGCTCTTCATCCAGTCCCAGAGCCGCACGGCGTCGGACTTGAACACCAGGTCCTCGGACTCGAGCCTCAGAAACACCCGATTGACGAAGGTCTGGACCGAGCTGATCGCCTGCTTGATGCGCGAGGTGAGCATGCAGGGGCTCATCTCGATGTCGATGAGCAGGTGCTCATAGAGGGCCTCGCGGGTATGGAGGGCCGGGTCCGAGACCAAGACCGCGGCGACGAGAGCGTCGCGCTGGCGGGTGCGGATCGCGTCGCGCAAAGGCGCGGCGACCTTGGGCCACTGGGTCTCGCCGTACTTGGCTCGGGCGGCGGCTTTGATCTCGCTGGACTTGGCGAGGCTGGGGGCGGCGTGGACCCAGCTCCAAAGCACGTCGAGGCCCACCCCCATGCGCTGGCCGGCGTCTCCGATCTTGCGTAGGCGGGTGAGCGCGAGCTCGTCGTCGAAGTCAGCGACCGAGCTCCACCCGACCTTGTCGGCGATGAACTTGAGCTCGTCGGCGGCCCAGCCGGTGTGCTCGGCGAGGATGTCGAGGGCCTCGTGCGCGCTCGGGGCAGCGGCCATGTCGCGGTGCCCGAGCACTCCTGGTTGGAACATGCTGCGCAGGTTCAAGGCGGCGCTGAGCCGGGCCCAGGCCGAGAAACTCGCGTCTGGATCCCCTTCTTGTAGGGGCAGCGAGTCGAGGTCCAGCCACAGGTCGAGGTGGCCCGGGTACCAGCGCAGGGCGTCGGCGTTCAACGTATGGGCACGGGTCAAGACCGCGGCTTTGAACAGCCGTCGCCAGCCCAAGGTCTGGTCGGGGTGGGAGGCGAAGTCGATGCCTGCGACGATCTCTGACTCGTCGGCGAAGGCACTCGCGTAGGTCAGCCCGAGGGCATCGCTCTCGCCGGGGGCCGGGATGGTGAGGATGTCGAAGACCAGCGCCTCGGCCACCGCAGCGGAGACCTCGAAGGTCGAGGCGACCGTGTCGAGCAACAGGGCCCGCTTGCGGCGAGCGCCGACGAAGGCACGCAGCACCCAGGTCCTGCGCTCGGTGACGTCTTGGAGTTCACCTCCTGCGGTCACCAGCGTGGCGATGGCGAGCGGGGCATCCACGAAGCTGCTGAAGTTGGCCGTGACGAAGGTGGTTTGCTGGGTTTCGTCGAGGGCGCTGTTCCCGTCGACGATCCCCATCGCCAGATCGATGTCGAAGGTGGAGGTGTCGAGGTTGGTGCGGGTGCCCTCGCCGTCGCTGTCGACCAGCTGGGCGACCTCGGACTCGATGGTGTTGAGCCCGCGGGCCAGCTCCGCGAGCGAGCGGGAGAGAGTCTGGTCATCGACGAGGGGCTCCCCGCGTCCTCGCAGGAGCCAGTCGAGCGTCGCTATACCGAGGTCTGCCCTGCGGGCGGCGTCGACGAAGGCGATGAACTCGAGGGCGTCGGCGGGGCTGGAGAAGGGGTCGGTCCCAGACAGGCTGTGCAGGGCCAGGAAGTCCGCGACGGAGAGTTCGAGGGCCCGGGTGAAGCTGGCGATGGCGAACAGGCGGGTGAGGTTGCTGAAGCTCAAGGCGTCGTCTGCGAGTGAACTGGCGACGATCAGGTCGTAGTCGGCCTCACTGAGCCGGGTCGCGGCGAGCACGGTGGGGAGCTCGCCGGGGGCGATGCTCTGCGCGCTCAGGATCGCGTCTCCACGCTCGCTGGTGGTCTGGAAGGGGGGCGGAGTCTCGTTTCCGGGGACCAGGAAGCGCCGCTGGTAGAGCGCGGGGGTGCCGGTCTTGTAGACTCGGGCGTCGATGCGGGTCGCCCACCAGGTCGCTAGTTCGTCCCAGGGGAGGGCGAAGCGGCTGTGTAGGGCCTGCATGTTCCCGAGCTGGTCGAGGAAGCCGGCGTCGAGGACTCCGCCGCCGACGTCGTCGACGAGCACGTTGAGCATGCGCGCGCCGATGCCCGAACGTCGCTCGAGGCGGCTGAAACGATGCAGGCGATCGAGGGCGCCCGCGTCGAGATTGAGGAGCGTCGCGTCCTCGAGCGCGCAGGTCTCGGCCCACTGAAACTCGATGCCCTGAGGCAGGTAGTGGCTCGGGTCGATGAAGGTCAGGGAGAGGCGCTCCTGCAGTGCCTCGAGGCTGAACACTCCCGCGCGCATGAGCGCGGGGATGTCGTCGGCGAGCGCTCCCACCCAGCCGTCTGTCCCCGCACCGGGGGCGACCCCCCAATACTCGCGGTCGTCGGGCGAACTGTTTCCGGTGTAGGTGCCGGCGACGATCTCACCCTCGAGCGCAGTCATGCCAAAATGCTCGGCGACGATCTGCAGGGGTGTCGGTGTGGCGGGGAGGTCGTCGTCGACCAGCAGCGCCATGAGCTCGTGACGCTCGACCCCCAGGTGCTCGAGGTAGAGCCTCGACTCGAGCACGGGCAGGGAAAAAGGCAGGGCCCACGGGTACACACGCTCGCTGAGCTCGGCGCCGTCGTAGATCGACGTGTCGAGGTGCTCGGGGTGCAGGCGCAGCTCGCTGCTGGCCCAGGTGGTCTGGTGGGAGCTGGCGCCGAGCTGCCCCTTCAGTTTGCGCTCGAGCAGCTCGTTGACGAGGTCGATGTAGGGAAGGACCGTGTTGGTGTTGGCGCAGTCGAGCAGGATGTGTTCGATGTCCGGCCGACGCAGACCGAGCACCTTGAGCGCCGATGATTCGCTCAGCGCAGGGCGGTCGTCGAGGTAGCTCAGCAGATCTGCCAGGTAGGCGGCGGGGCTGAACACCGAGCGGCAGTGTGTACAGGCGCAGTAGTCGAGGTTGCCGAGGATCGTCGACAGGCCCTCGAGGCCGCCGCCGGCCTGGTCGAAGGCCCAGTCTCCCACGTCTTTGATCGGACCGAAGTCCGCGCCCGAGGTCGCCATGCCGAAGTAGGAGACCAGGGCCAGGGTGCTCGCGTGGATCGTGGAGGCGGCGTCCCAGACCCCGCCGGCGAGGGCCTCTGAGTCGTGGTGCTCGCCGGGCATCAGTGGCGCGAACTCGTCGATGAACTCGGTCCGCGTCATCGCAGCGACGTCGCGTGCGGCGTTGATGCCGTTGTCGAGCAGGGCTTTGGCGGTGTCGTAGCGACCCAGGCGCGGGGTCAGCCTATACACACGCTGGAGGGTCTCGAGGTTGGTCCGGGCCTGCGCCTGATCGGGGGCGGCGATGCCCTGCCAGGGATCTGTGGCCTGGTCGAGGTAGTGGGCGATGGTGGTGGTGGTGAGCTCGAACTCGGGGTTTTGGGTCAGGAAGGTGGTGAGGTGTTCGGTGTTGGGTGGGGCGCTTCCCGAGACCCCATCGCGGCTCAGCGCGTGGCGCAAGAACAGGGTCGGGTGTCCGTCTTCGAGTGTGCGAGCCAGCCCTCGGGCGTAGTTTTGGTGCCGCTCGGAGGGAGTCGACCCTTGAACCCAATCGGGGATCTCGACCACGCGGGCGACCAAAAAACCGTCCCAGTCGGCGCTCGTCCAGGCTGCAAGGTCGGCGGTCGTCGAGATGTTCCCGGCGCCGCGCTCGAGGGCGAGACCCCGGAGCGTCGAGGGGTGGTCGCCGACGGTGGAAGAGGCCGCGATGGCGAACTGAAAGTCCTCGGTTTTGGTCGCCCCGAGCGTGGCCGAGTCGCGGACGGACTGCCAAAAATCGGACAGGGACCCGCTGCGCCCCAGCCACAGCGTCATGAACTCGCGCTGCTCGGTCTCGAGGAGCCCCGCTGCGTCGAACAGGGCGCGTTGGTTGGTCGCGCTCGAGACGGGGGTGACCGCGGCCTCGACCACGAGCTCACGCATGGCGTCGATCTCGACCTGTACACGCCCATCGAGATCCGCTGGGGTCCCCTGTCCAGGGAGGGGGATGGTCGCCCGGGCCCAGGCATCACGCATCGCGCTCTCCCAAGCCGGCTCGCCGATAGCCAAGAGCGAGGGCAGGTCGGCCGGGAGCCCCGCGCGCAAGAACGCGTAGCAGGTCTCGGGGCTGACGCTTCGTTGGTCCGCGAGTCGGTGGGCCTGCAGGTACGCGCCGAGGTGAAGGGCGTAGACATCAGCACGGCGCGCGAGCCACTCGAGGCGGTCTGGGGGCACCTCGGTCGGCGATGCCGAGCCCAGGTGGGGGGCGATCTTTGCTTGGACTCGGTCCCACTCGCTGAGTCCCCGGTAGGGACCCGCCCCCAAGATCAGATCGACATTCGCGCTCGCATCGAGATCGCTGACGAGGGCGGAGTCGACCGACTCGGATCCATCTTCGGCGCGAACGAAGAGGTCCCAGGTGGTGGTGGGGGGCCCAGAGGTCGTCCAGGTGACGGTGTATCTTCCATCTGTGTCGGTTCCGCCCGAGACCAAGAGGGTGTCGGTGAGCAGGTCGACACGCTCGAACACGGAGATGGAGATGGTGGATTTGGGGGTACCGTCGGTGGAGACGACGCGGCCGGAGATCGTGTATGTAGGCATTTTGGGGTCCTGTAGCGCTGAGGGAATGAGGAAGTCTGTGGCGTCTCAGAGGACGCGTACCTGGCGGCAGATAGGGGTCGCCTCGGGGGAACCGGCCTTGGGGCTGGTGTCGGCTCGACCGGCGAGCCCGTTTGAACGCACGGTAGGCTAAGCACGTGCTGTGCCAATGGAGTTCCTGAGTCTTTTCGTGACAACAAGGTGGCGTGTTGTTGTCAGGTGACGAGATATTCGTCAGTGCTGACGAACATCTCGTCGGCAGGAGGCGTGCAGCCGTACCTGTTTGGGCCACTTCTAGGTTTGGTGGGTCGGTTTTGGTGCGGCCCTCGAGTCGGATCACGCATGCTGTTCCTCGGGTGCACTGCGCGACCTGTCCGGGTCTGGGCCGCGATGCTCACTTCGCCGTTGACAGCGCGGTCCCTGTGGCCGGAAAATTGCCTATCTCCGTCGTCAGCACACGCCCGAGTTGCACTCCCTCGTCGTGGAGGGGAACACGCTCGTGAACGCGGACAGGGGGAGGGGGGCGACCGGGACCCTCGACGACGCCACCGCGGCATTTCCCGACCTCTCGGGCGCGGACCTCGAGGAGGCCCGCCTGTTCGCGAGCGTGCGCGCCCGCCTGTTTGGAGGCCAGGGGACCCTGAAGGTCGGGCGCTATGAGATCTCCAAGCGGATCGGCGCGGGGGGCATGGGCGAGGTGTTCCTGGCCCGGGATGAGGCTCTCGATCGTGATGTCGCCCTCAAGCTGGTGCGTCCCCACCTCGTCGACGCGCGCTGGGCCGCCCGTCTGCGGCGCGAGGCCAGAGCCCTCGCCCGCCTCGCCCATCCCAACGTGGTCCGGGTGTACGAGGTCGGCGAGCACGAGGGGCGTGTCTATCTGGCGATGGAGTATGTCCGCGGGCAGAGCCTGCGGGCTTGGTTGGGGCGCGAGGACCCACCGCCGCGGGTGGTGCTCGCGGCCTACCTCGAAGCGGGGAGGGGGCTGGCGGCAGCCCACGGCGCGGGCCTGACCCACCGGGACTTCAAGCCCGACAACGTGCTGCGTGGAGACGACGGTCGGATCCTGGTCGCGGATTTCGGTTTGGCGAGCCTGGGCCTGGGCCTGGGCCCGAGCGAGGTCGACTCGAGCGAGGAGCTCGAGGTTACCAGTGTCCTCGAGCCGCCGCGACGCTCGGGAGAATCGGGGGTCGCGATGAGCCCGGGAGCGATGACCCCGGGGGCGATGTCGTCGAGGACCGAGTCGTGGATGACGGGGGTGACCGTCAGCCATACGGGGGAGCGAGCAGGGACCCCGGCCTACATGCCGCCCGAACAGTTTCTCGCGGACTCCGTCGACGCTCGGGCCGATCAGTTCGCGTTTTGTGTGGCGCTCTACGAGGGCCTCTGGGGCCGGCGCCCGTTCCCGGACGGCGACCTGAGCGAGCGCCTGGACTCGATCTCGGCCGGCCTGTCACCGACGCCGCCCGCGGAGTCCCGCCCGGGTCTCCCGCGAGGGCTGTGGTCGGTGCTGCGTCGCGGGTTGTCGGCCGATCCGGACGCGCGTTGGGAGAGCATGGAGGCCCTGCTCGGGGCGCTCGAAGGGGCCGCCCAGGCGCGGGCTCGCCGGGGCCGGTGGCTGGCCGTGGGGGCGCTCGCGCTGACCATGGGAGGGGTGGGTCTGGGAGCGGGGATCCAGGCGGGGGGCACGGAGGAGCGGGCGCCCGCGAGCTGCCGGGCACTCGCTCGGGGTCTCGACGAGACCTGGGACGAGGACCGCAGGGAGGCGTTGCGGACCGTGTTCTTGACCACCGAGCTGAGCTGGGCAGAAGCTGCCACGCCGGAGTTCCTCGCCACGCTCGGGATCTGGGCGGGGCGTTGGCGAGAGGCGGAGATCGAGGTCTGCGAAGCCGAGCGGGCGGGCGGGGATGCCCTGCTCCGATCTCGGCACAGCGCCTGCCTACTCCGCGCTCGCCAGCAGTTCTCGGCTCTGCTCGAGGTTCTGGAGCAGACCGATGCGGCCGGCCTCCCGGGGGTCCGCGCGGCGATCGGCGAGTTCGGAGAGTCGGGCGTGGCCGGCGGGCCCGGGCAGTCCGGAGCGCTCGGGGATCCGCGGACCTGTGTCGACGACCAAGGGTCGTTCGCGTCCACACCTGGGCCCAGTCCCGAACAGCGCGCGGCGGTGACACGGGTGACGCAGGTCCTGGACAGGGCCCAGGTCCAGATCTGGAGCGGGCGCTACAGCCGGGCTCGCGCGGGCTTGCGGGGGGTGGAGCCCGAGCTGCTCGAGATCGGCTATGTGCCCGTGCAGGCTCGTCTGTTGGAGCTGCGCGGGCGGGCGCAGCTGGTCGAGGGAGAGCTCGAGGCCGGGTTCACGAGCTTGCTCGAGGCTGCCGACCTCGCCGAGGGATCTGGAGACGACCGGGTGCTCGCGTCGGCCTGGCGCTTCCTGGCTCTGCACGCGCTCTTGGACGCGCGCGACTCGGATCGGGGCGAGCGTTGGCTACGCCGGGCCGAGGCCAGCGCACGGCGGGTTGGTCGGGCGCCGGCGGAGGATGGGGAGTTGGCGACGATCCGTGGGCATCGGGCCCTGCTGGCAAACGACCCCGAGCAGGCCGAGATCGAGTTTCGGACCGCCGTGGGCGACCTCCAGGCTCGGTCTCGGACCATGCGCCTGGTCGATGCTCGCAGTGGGCTAGGCCAGGCTCTGGTCCGCCGAGGGGCGCTGGAGGAGGGGCTCGCCGAGTACGAGCGGGCCCGGGGCGAGGCCGGGCGAAGTTTTGGCCTGCACCATCCGACCTACGGGTCTCGGGCCTACGACGTGGGCGCGACCTTGCTGGCGCTCGGGCGCGAGGCAGAGGCCGAGCTGGCGCTGCGCGAGGCCGTGGCCGTGTGGACCGAGGCCTACGCCGAGCCCCACCCCAATCTGGGCAACACCCATATTCTGCTGGCGGCCTTCGACCTCGGGGCAGGGCGCCTCGCGGCTGGGGAGGCGCAGGTCGACGCGGCCGAGCGTGTGTACAGGGACACACGCCCGGCCGAGCACCCCGACTTCGGAGATGTGGCTTCGGCTCGGGGAGCGATCGCGTTCGCGCGCGGAGACTTCGAGCTCGCTAGCGACGCCCTGAGCCTGGCGATCGAGCGTTACGCCGTGTTTGGTCCCGAGGATCCCTACCTGGCGAAGGTCCGGGCCGACCGGGGTTGGGCACGCCTGGCCGGGGGGGAACTCGAGCTCGCCAGGGCCGACTTCCTCGCCGCCGACGCGCCCTTGAGCGCGGCGGCCGACCTCGCGGGTATGCGCGAGTCGGGTCTGTTCGGGCTGTGTGTGCTGGCGTTGAGCGAAGGGCGGGCGCGGATGGCCCTGGCTCACCTCGACGCCATGCTCGAGCTCGGGCGCAACCCAGACGACAGCGCCCAGGCTGAACTGTGGCGGGGCGTCGCCCGCTGGCGGCTCGGAGAGCGGGGCTCGGCGAGGGAGCACTTGCGAGCGGGCGCAGCCGCGGTGCCGGAGGCGAGACACAACCGGGCCCTGGCTGTGGCCGGGGTCTCGCCCGCAGATCTCGAGGCGATGCTCGAGTCCCCAGACTGATCGCGCGCAAGACTCATCGTCCGAAACCACCTCCGAAACCACCGACCCGCTCGGAACCCGAGCGAGAGAGAAGCAACGCAATGAGCGACACCTCCACCACCTACCACCGCGATCTGGCCCTCATCACCGACGGCACCGGCAAGTCTGCGACCTTCTCGGTCGACGACACCGAGGTCAAAAAGCTCACCCACATGGATGGGCGCCCGCACGACACTTGGAGCGACGATATCCACTGTATCTGGTCCACCGGGACACCGACCCTCCGCTTCGACTTTCCCGACAGCCCCGTGAGCTCGACGGGCGTCTACAAGATCGACGGTGGACCCCAACAGGCCATGGAGGGCTCTGGCGCGGGCCAGAAGTCACTCACGGTGACCGCGGCGATGGAGTCCAAGGAGGTGTGCTGCGTGATGACCTACACCCTGAGCGACGGGAACTCCAAGACCGTCAAGGTCACGGTGCGCCCCAAGCCTCAGGGCAGCGGCGTGTTCGGTGGCGACGGCTCGGTCTGAGCTGGCGGAGAGGACCGGGCGCTCAGGACCCTGTGCTCGGCCGCCGACGGATCTGGTCTGCCCAGCGCTCGAGCCCATCGAGGGTGCTGCGGCGCAGCTCGCTCGAGCTCCCGAGTCCGGCGATGGCTTCCTCGAGCAGCGTGCGAGCCCGCTGAATCCGGCTGCGGACCGTCGAGTGGGGAGCGCCGACGACCTCTGCGATCTCCGCGGCGTTGAGCCCCTCCCAGTAGACGAGCTCGAGCACGATCTGGTGCTCGAGAGGGATCCTCCGCAGCCCGAGCAGGAGCAGACGCTGCTCTTGTTTTTGGGCGTGCATGGTGCTCGGGCTCGGATCGAGCTCGAGGATCGAGGACGAGGCCGGGTCGAACTGACGGGCCCGATCGAGGGCCCGGAGGTGGGCCCGCATGACGTTGTGGGCGATGCCGAACAAGTAGCTGCGGAAGCTGCGATCGGCCCGGAGTCGCTCGCGACCTTCGACCAGCGCCACGAAGGTCTGCTGAATCAGGTCATCGATCCCGGTGCTGAACTTGTTGCGGAAGAAGCGGCTGACGGCCTGAAAGTGGCGGGTGAAGAGCTCTTCGCCCGCCGCCGCATCTCCGGCGCGCCAGGCCTCGACACAGGCCTGATCACTGCGCATTCGTAGAGGCCGACAAGCGTGTTGGGTGGGCTCGCCTGATCACAGGGCAGGCATGGCAGCGAGCTCTGCAGCGAGCTCCTTGTCGAGGCGCAGCTCGTAGAGGGCGCGCTCGTCGGAGTCCATGTCTTCGAGCTGCGTGACGGTCTCGATCCGGAGCACGTCGCCGTTGGCTCCGGTCTTCTCGTGGACTTCGGTGAGCCAGCTCCGGCCGGTCTGGAAGTCGTGTGACAGCATTCGAGAGATGCCCGTGCGGCCCTTGTCGCGGCGATAGACCTCGAAGTTCTTCACCACACTCTTGGGGACCGCGCTCATCTGCGGCGGAACCTAGGCTCTGTGCTCGCGCTCCGCAACTGGCCGTGAGGCGGGAAAATCGTCGGCTCAGGGTGGGGGAGGAGGTCGGGGAGAGAGCCCCGTATCGGGGATGGCGGTCCGAAAAACCTGTGCTGGTTGCTCTGGACGAGTCGTGAGCGGAGCTCGACCTCGACCTCGAGATTGTGGGCCGAGCGCGCAGAGGTCGGATTTTTTTGTTTCGATGCGAGTTCGCGCAGATCCCCGCTTCAGTGGTCGGCCAGCCGGGGAGGGCAGGTCCGCGCCGGGTGGGTCGTATCGCCTCACTCGATAGGCGTGAACCCGAGGCAAGCTTCCTCAATGATGGACAGGGCATCCTCGAAGAAGGGCCCGTAGTCGTCGGCGCACACGTCACCCTCGAAGCCGAAGGTGAACTTGTCGATGAAGTTGGAGAGCCGGGTGGCGACGATGTTGAGCTCGAAGGGATCGTCGGGGTCGCAGGCGTTGGGCGGCGGAACCCCGATCAGACCGAGGACCACGATGTTGCTCTCGACCCCACCCTCGAGTTCGGCGAACTGCTCGAACCACTGGGAAGGGTCGCCCGGGCTGCCCGTGAACCCGGGGATCGGGGAGCCGCCGTCGTCCTCGTCGCTGATCAACACCAGCACGAGCAGCGCGTCGTCGCGGAAGAAGCCCTCGTTGCAGCCGCCGACCCCGGCGTGGGTCGGGCCGAGGGCCTCGAGGGCAGCTTGGATCTGGCGCTCGTCGCTGTCGCCGTCGAGACCGACCTCGGCGGCACAGGTGAAGGCCTCGGCCAAGGGATCGTCGAGACTGATGAAGCGCCCCTGCGACCAGGGTCCGCAGCTGTCCTCCTCGGTCTGGGTGACGAGGGCACCGATGTCTCGACACCCGGGGGCGTTGGCGACGTAGGCGTCGGTGGTGACGATGCCGACGTGATAGTCGTTGTCCTCGTCGAGCTGGCTCTGGATGCCGGCGATGAAAGCGTCGAAGCTGGCGATGAGGGCGGTCTGCTCCGCGAGCATGCTGTGGGAGTCGTCGATGACGAACAGGAGATCGACCTGGCCACACTCGATGGTCGAGGGCGGCTCGGTGTCGAACTTGGTGGTGGCCAGGCCGGTGTCTTCGTCCTGGTCCCCCTGATCCCCCTGATCCCCCAGGTCATCCCAGTCCGAGACCTCGTCGATCTCGTCGCCCCAATCGGGCAGGTCGGGCTCGGGTTTGGGCTGGCTCTCGTCGTCGCTGGGAATGGGCAGCCGTTGGCAGGCGGGTGCGAGCGAGAGCGCGACCAAGAGCGCGAGCAGCGAGGGCCGGTCCATCTCCTTCAACATAGGAGAGCGCTAGAGCTTTCGCACGCCCCACCATGAATCCCTGGGTTGCCTTGCCGGCGGCCGGGCGCGACCCTGGCTCCCATGGCCGAGAGCCTGCTGTCCCTGCGAATCAACGGTGAGGCGGTGGCCGCGGCCGCGCCGAGCCACTGGACCTTGCTCGAGGTGCTCCGCTATCGCCTCGACCTCATCGGGTCGAAGCAGGGCTGCGACAAGGGCGACTGTGGCGCCTGTACGGTCCAAGTCGACGGTGAGCCCGTGCTCGCGTGCCTGACCCTGGCGGTCACAGTCCAGGGACGGGAGATCCGAACCGTCGAGGGTCTCGGCTGGATCCCGGAGTCAGAGGCGGGCTGCCACCCCCTCCAGGACGCCTTCGATCGCTGGGATGCCGCCCAGTGTGGGTTTTGCACCCCGGGGATCCTGATGAGCGCCGAGGCCCTGATCCGCAAGCGGGCCCGGGTCGTGAGCCGAGATGAAGTCCGCGAGGCGCTGGCGGGCAACCTGTGCCGGTGCACCGGGTACACGAAGATCATCGACGCGGTCGTCGATGCCAGCGAGCGACTGCACGGGGGCTCGGCGCCCGACCGGGACCAGAGCGCGGGGAGCTGAACACATGGCTAAGGATTCCGAGCAACTCGCGCAAGACCCCGCCCCCCATGACGACGATTCGGTCGATTCAGTCGATTCGGACGAGGATGACCCCGCCCCCGATTGGCAGCTGGGCAAGTCGCACCGCAAGGTCGACGCCATGGAGCGGATGCGCGGCATCACCCGCTACACCGACGACATCAAGCTCCCGGGCATGCTGCACTGCAAGATCCTGCGCAGTCCCCATGCCCACGCCAATATCCTATCGATCGACCTGAGCGCGGCCCTGGCCATGGACGGGGTCCACGCGGCGATCACGGGCCGCGATCTCGATACGCCCTACGGGATCATCCCGTGGACGCCCGACGAGACCGCGCTCGCGGTCGAAAAAGTCTGCCACGTGGGCGACGCGGTCGCAGCGGTCGCGGCTGTGGACGAGGACACGGCGATCGCAGCCCTGGCCGCGATCGAGGTCCGCTACGAGATTCTGCCGGCTTACTTCGACCCGGAGGAGGCGCTCGCGGCCACCGGCTACGGGGATGCGGAGGGCGGCGGCGTGACGATCAATCCCTTCGCGCGACGGGGCAACCTTTCCAAGGACGTCGTGCTCGAGTTCGGCGACGTCGAGGACAGCCTGGCCCAGGCCGATGTGTTGATCGAGGGTGAGTACTTCTACGAGGGTGCGACCCACGGGGCCATCGAGCCCCACTGCGCCCTCGCCCAGATCGAGCCCAACGGGCTGCTCACCGTGTGGTCGGCGACTCAGGTCTCCCACTACCTCCACCGCGAGCTGGCCAAGGTCTTGGCCCGTCCCGCCCACACCATCCGGGTGATCCAGCCGCCCCTGGGCGGGGCCTTCGGGGGCAAGTCCGAGCCCTTCGACCTCGAGTTTTGTGTGGCCCTGTTGGCGATCCGAACCGGGCGCCCGGTCAAGTGTCTCTACACGCGCGAGGAGGTGTTCTACGCCCACCGCGGCCGGCACCCCATGAAGATGCACTACCGGACTGGGTTCACCCGAGACGGCAAGCTCACCGGGGTCGCCGCGCGCACGATTTTGGACGGCGGCGCCTACTCGAGCTTTGGGCTCGTGACCACCTACTACTCGGGCCAGCTGCTGTGCGCGCCCTACCTGTTCCCGGCCTACCGCTTCCACAGCAGCCGGGCCTACACCAACAAGCCGGCCTGTGGCCCCAAGCGCGGGCACGGATCGGTGCAGCCCCGGTTTGCGATCGAAGTTCAGCTCGACAAGGCCGCGGTAGCCCTCGATATCGATCCCATCGAGCTGCGTCGGCGCAACGACCTGGGTCCGAACGTGACCACGATCAACGGCTTCAAGATCGGGAGCAACGGCTTCCTCGAGTGCCTCGAGCAGGTCGAGCGGGCCTCGACCTGGCGAGAGCGGAGGCCGAGCCTGGCCTACGGAAGGGGTCTGGGGGTCGCGGGCAGCACCTACATCTGCGGCACCAACTACCCCATCTACCCCAACGAGATGCCCCAGGCCGCGGTCCAGGTCTGCCTCGACCGCAGCGGCCGGGCGCGGGTGTTCTCGGGCGCCAACGACATCGGCCAGGGCAGCAACACCATGCTCGCGGTGATCGTCGCCCAGGAGCTGGGGCTCGAGCTCGACGACATCCGGGTGCTCTCGGCCGACACCGATCTGTGTCCCGTGGACCTCGGCGCCTACAGCTCGCGCATCACCTTGATGGTCGGCAACGCGTGCATGGAGGCGGCCCAAAAGCTTCGTCGCAAGGTCCGGACCGCGGTCGCCGAGCGCTGGGAGCTGCCCCGCAGGCGGGTCACGCTGATCGCCCGCAAGGCCATGGACATCGAGGACCCGAGCAAGAGCGTGCCCCTGTCGGAGGCCTTCGCGTGGGCCGAGGCCGACAACGGTCTGCTCGGTGAGGTCGGCAGCTACAACACACCCAAGGACCGGCACGGGAGCTACCGGGGCGGGACCATCGGGGCCTCGCCGGCCTACAGCTTCACCGCCCACGTGGCCGAGGTCGACGTCGATCCGGACACCGGCGAGGTCGTCGTCGGGGACATCTGGGTCGCCCACGACTGCGGCCGGGCCCTGTCGCGCAAGATCGTCGAGGGCCAGATGGAGGGCTCGGCCTACATGGGCTTCGGTGAGGCGATCATGGAGCGCCACGCCGTCGACGCGGACCACCGGGGCGTGCACATAGGCCCCAGCTTGCTCGACTACCGCATGCCCACGTTCTTGGACACGCCCGATCTGCACGCGCTGATCGTCGAGGCCCCAGACGAGCAGGGCCCCTACGGCGCCAAGGAGGCCGGCGAGGGCCCACTGCACCCGAGCATCCCGGCGATCGCCAACGCCATCTACGACGCCGTGGGCGTCCGGGTCGACACGCTGCCGTTTTCGCCGCCGCGGGTGCTGGCCGCGATCCAAGCCCGGGAGGCCCGAGAGCGGGAGGGCGAGCTCGGCCTGTACAAACCCGATCTACGTGCGGGCACGGCCCACGACCGGAGGAACCCCTGATGCTGCGTCTGCCACAATTCGGGATCGAGCTGCCCACGGACATCGGGGGCGTCGTCGCCCTGTTGCGGGACCACCCGGGGGCGCGGATCGTCGCTGGGGGCACGGACATCCTGCCCAACCTCAAGCACCGCCTCGACAGGCCGCCCTTGTTGATCAGTCTGGCGCAGGTCGCCGGCCTGTCGGAGGTCGGGCTCAGCGAGGACGGCACCCAGCTGGTCATCGGCGCCGGCGCGACCTTGACCGCGGTCGCGGAGCACCCCCTGGTGGGCGAGCACTTTCCGAGCCTGGCCGCGGCCGCTGGGTTGGTGGCGAGCCCGCTGATCCGCAACATGGGGACCATGGGCGGGAACCTCAACCTCGACACCCGCTGTCGCTACGTCAACCAGACCGAGTTTTGGCGCGAAGCTCTGGGCGGCGGCTGCCTCAAGTCGGAGGGCTCGGTGTGCTGGGTGGTGCCCAAGGGCCGCAATTGTGTGGCGGCCATGAGCAGCGACTGTGTGCCGGTGCTCATCAGTTTGGACGCCGAGGTCGCGCTGGCCGGGCCCGAGGGCGAGCGAGTGGTCCCGGCGGGGCGCTACTTCAAGGCCGACGGGCTGCGCCACACGGTCCGCGAGGATGGCGAGCTGACCACGGCGCTGCGTCTGCCCTTGCCCGCGGGTCCCCGGGCGACCGCCTACCGCAAGTGGACGGTGCGCAAGAGTATCGACTTCCCCCTGGTCTCTCTGGCGCTGCGCTTCGACCTCGACGGGGATGGCCCTGAAGCCGCGATCACGGCCGCGCGCGTGGTGGTCGGGGTGCTCGGCGCCAAGGCCCGCGAGGTCCTGCGCCTCGACGGGGTGGTCGGCAGGACCCTGCGCGACGCCGAGGTCGCGACGGTCGTGAGCGAGGCCGTGCACAAGCAGTGCAAGCCGCTCGAGAACGTGCCCTATGAGGCTCCGTACCGGCGCCAGATGCTGCGGGTCTACGCCCGGCGGGCGGTGGCCAGCATGGTCGCGGACCGAGTCCAGGACCGCTGACTGGACCCATGGACGTGGGCTGACCCATGGACGCGGGCTGACTGGGATCCCGCGTCGTCCGTCAGCTGGCGATCGGGTGTGCGCGCAGGACCTGGGCGAGCTCGGCGAAGCGCTCTCGACGGAGGTCACCGCTGCGGAAGACGAGCCTGAAGTGGTCTCGCAGCAGCTCCACGCTTCGCAGCAGGGGCACGAGGCGGCCGTCGCCGAGCTCGGTCTCGATCATGTACTCGGGGAGCACGGCGACCCCCTCACCGTCGAGGACCTGCCGTTTTACGGCCTCGCCGAGCCCGACGTAGCGGTGATCGGCGAAGTCCATGGGCCCGCGCAGACCGGGGGCGTCGCGGAGGTAGCGGTAGAGGGGGAGCTCCGCATCGACGTCGAGGAGCCGGTGGCGCTGGGCGTCGCGGCGGCGGCGAAAGGGGCGCTTTTCCAGGAGCTGGGCGCCGCCCACAAATACGTAGCGCTCCTCTTGAATGACCTCGCTCTCGAAGCTCGGATCGGGGAGTCGGGCCGAGCTGACGGCGCAGTCGAGTTTCCCGGCCACCAGGCGAGCAAAGATGTCCGGACCAGAGCCGAAGTAGAGGTCGGTCTGGAACCGAGCGCGAGCCAGGATGGGGAGCAGGGGGAGCAGCCAAGAGAGCCCGAGCTCAAAGCGCGTCCCGACGGTGAGGGCCGAGACCGGGGCCTCGTCGCGGACCAGGCGGGCACACTCGCCGGCCTCGATGAGGACCTTGCGGGCCTGTGGAAGCAGGAGCTGACCGGCCGAGGTCAGACGCAGCGAGCGTGTGGTGCGGACGAAGAGGGGGGCGCCGAGTCGCTCCTCGAGCTGTCGGATGCGTTGCCCAAAGGCCGCTGGGGTCAGGGCGATGAGCTTGGCCGCGGCGCGGAAACTCCCGGTGCGTGCCGCCGCCTCGAAGCAGCGCAGGTTCTCCAGCGACGGCAGGCGCTCCTGCATCGGGCAATGATAGACCGGATAGATCGGATCGGAAAAGCCGTCGCATCAGCGGCGATGCGACGGCTGACTGCCGCTCGTGAAGGGGAGGGGTCAGGTCCAGGGGCGCGTTTGTTCGCCGCGCATGCGGGCGTTGATCTGAACCCAGGCCTCTTCACCGAGCTCACGGGCGATCGAGGCGGCACTGCGGGCCACGCCGGGGGCGGAGCTGTAGGCGGCCGCGGCGAAGCCCTTGGCTTGGTCCGCGACCTCGAGGGCCTTGGCGGTCGCTCGCTCGAGTTTGCTGGTCTTCATGTGGTCGGCCACGTCCTCGATCATGCGTGCGGCCTTGCAGGCGACCTTTTTGCGGTGCGAGGGCACGTAGAGGGGACTGCGAAACTCGGGGGTCACAGCGATGTAGGCGCCGACCTCCTCGATGCTCAGGCCGGTCTCCTCCAAGACGCTCTGGACCTCTCGCTCGGCGTTCTTCTGGGCCTTGAAGAGGAACATCTGGACCCGCGAGTAGAAGTTGACGGCTCCGTCGCCGCTGGTCTCGACCGCGCAGAAGATGGTGCCCGGGAAGCGCTCGGCGACCGCAGACTGGACCCCGTCACTGATCGCCGAGCTCGGCATGCAGCCGAAGGGCTTGACGCTCAGGGTCATGTTGGTCTTGCGGTGGACGAAGTTCTCGATGGTATTGGCGACCTCCATGTGGCCCTCGCCACCGCGCAGCTCCGCGCTGTAGAAACCATCGGCGACCTGCTTGCCGTGGGCGACGCTGTGCAGGGTGTAGTTCTTGTAGCCCATGGCGTTGGAGTAGGTGTTCCAGATCCCGCGTACGGCCTGATCTGCCGCCCACAGCATGCTCATTTTCTTGAACGGCCCGAACACCCCGCGCTCACCCATGCCGCTGTCGGCGTCGTGCTGGCGCAGGTCCAGGCGCAGCTCGAGGTCCTCGATCTCCTCCCAGATGTTGTAGAGCAGCCACTCGGACACGAATTGAATCTTGACCTCGGCGCCCTCCTCTTCGAGGAATTGCTGCATGAAGTAGTTGCCCGCCCCCTCGGTGGTCATGGCCCAAAACTCGCCGGTGATGCCCACGAGCGGCCTGATCCGCAGATGGTCGACCTCGATCTCCAGCATGCGTTTGCGGACCTTGAGCAGGGCCGGCAGAAGCGGCTTTTTGTTGGTGAAGGCGTCGTGGCAGAGCTTTTTTGCGTCGACGATGGCCGCATCGGTGGCGCCCTCGACCTTCTCGTAGGGGCGGATGCGGTAGCCTAGGCCGTTGATGACATCGCCGATGAGCAGGGCCTTGACGACCGCCGTGAAGAACTTCGGGTTCAGGTCGAGCCCGCTGCCTTCGCCCGAGGCTTGATCGACACCGCCCTTTTCTTGGAACAGCATGACCCGGAAGCCGTCGAAGCCGGCGTCGCGCAGGGCCTTGCGGTACTCGGTGGCATACATGCCGAAACGGCAGGGACCGCAGGAGCCGGCGGTGAGAAACACGAACTTCTCGATGATCTCCTCGGGCGACATGCCCTTGTCGTCGCGGAGCTGGGTCAGGAACTTCACCAGGTTGCCGACCGTGTAGTAGGTCGGGTTGCACTGGGCTCGGTTGCCGAACTCTTTGCCCAGGCGCAGGGCCTCGTTGTCGGCGCGGTCGAGGGCCAGGATGTTGTAGCCCACCGCTCTGAGAGCGGCCTCGATCAGGACGTCCTGGGCGACCGTGAGCCCCCCCAACAACAGGGTGACCTTGGCCTTCTCCGACTTGGTGAAGCCCGCGTCCACCATCTCGTCGGTCCAGTACGTGGTCTCGCCCTCGGGCTCGAGACCGAGGCGCTTGCGCTCTTGGACCTCGAAAGCGGCGAGCTCCCTGTCGACGTCGCTGAGCGCGTCGACTTGAGATTGACCGTAGATGGGGAGCTTGTGCGGGATGACGTCGTTCATGGTGATCCTGAAGTGAATGAAGAGGCGGGGCGGGGCGGGGTAGTGGGCGCCGGCCCGCTCAGGGCGTGGGGGAGTCATCGCGCTTGGGTCGGCGACGGATCTGAATCAGGTTGCGGGCCTGGTCGAGGAGCTTCTTGCCGGGGGTGGGGATATAGGCGCGGACCCGGCTGCGGACGGCCTCGAGGGCCTTGTCGAGGGTCGGGTCGCGGCGCTGCATGTTCAGGAGCTGCTGTTGCTTGAGCTCCAGTAGCTCCATGCGCTTGCGTTCGATCGACTGCTCGAGCTCGACCCGGCGCTCGGCGGCGTCGTGGAGCCGCTCTTTGTGCAGGCCCAGCGAGTGGGTGTAGGTCTTGACTCTGATCTTGATCGACCCGCCGGGCTTGGTGGCGTCGAGATCGTGGAGCGCGGCCGCGGGTATCTTGGCGGCCTGGATGACCGAGTCGATGAGGCCGTAGGTGGGCGCATCGCTGCCACACTTGAAGCTCGAAAGATCGAGGATGGCGACGTTGGGGTGGTGGGCGGCGAAGTTGGCTGCCCAGACCCGCTGGGCGCTGTTGGCGAGGTAGTTCTCGGGCCAGATCTGGGAGATCTCGAGGGGGCTGCCGATCAGGCCGTCTTCGAGCTCCTTTTTGTAGTAACGGTCGAGGTACTCCCGGTCTTTGGGGATCGAGCGGATCGAGAGGATCGGGTAGCCGAGGGCCTGGAACTCCTCGGGAATGCTGTGCCCGATACCCGGGTCGGCGTGGTAGGGGCGGCAGAGCACCAAGATGGCGATGTCGTTCTCGGCCTCGACCGTGTCGAGGATCGCGCGCCCCTTTTGCTCGAGATCGAGGTCGAAAGCATCGAGGGCCTTGAAGCCCTGCTCGACCGCGAAGTCGCTCTCGTCCTCGGTGATCCCGAGCCGCTCGCCCCAGGTCTTGAACAGACTGCGCTTCATGAAGTTGCGCTGGTCCATGTTGAGAGGGTCGTCGATGTACTCGATGCCCCGCTCGGCGAAGAAGTCGTTCTCCTTGCAAAAGGCCGCGCGCATGACGTTGGGGGTGCCGGCGACCACCGGGCAGACCCCGTTGTTGTGGGTGTCGACCACGAAGCTGGGGATGAAGGTCTTGACCGGGAAGTAGATGAAATCGAGGGGCCGGTCCTTCTCGGGTTGGTGCTTGTGAAACAGGAGGTTGTGGATGTGGGCCTGGCAGACCTTTGCGGGGAAGCAGGGGTCGACCGAGCCGTAGCGGCCGCCCTCGGTCCACAGGCTGTCGTCGGTGACGTCGCTGAACACGATGCCGGTCTTGGGCACACCCAGGCTCTCGAAGTAGGCTCGGAAAAACGGCGCCGTGGAGTAGAAGTTGAGCACCCGGGGCATGCCGATGCGGATCTTCTTGAGGCGCTCGTGGGCGTCGCTGCGCTGAAAGGGGCGGGTGATCGCTTTACGCTCGATCTTGAGCACCCCACGGATGACCTCGAAGTCCTTCATCATGGTCCCCGCCCGGGGCAGGGGCGCGGGCTCGTAGAAGCGCTGGAAGGCCTTCTTACCCTCGTGGGTCACCATGTTGGGGTACTGAGCGGCGATCGCCTTCTTCTCGCGGACGACCTCGAGCATGGCCTCCTTGCTCTCGACCGTGCCCTTCTCGCAAGAGAAGCCGGAGATGTAGCGGGATACGCTGCCGTCGGGTCGGGTGGTGTCGATGAAGGTTCGGCTGCACTCGTTGGGGCAGAAGTGGCAGGTCGTCGACGCGTCGTTGATGGTCCTGTAGTCGAGGTTCAAGGTCGCCTCGATGCCGATGAAGCGCGACGTCCCGGTCCGCTCGTAGCGGCGCAGGGTCTCCATGGCCGCACCGATGGCCCCGGCCTCACCCGTGTGGGGGTGGACGAAGACCTCGGCGTCGGGGACCCGCTCCTTGATATAGTCGACCTGGGATTTGAGGGCTGCGAGGTTGTACTGGGTGCCTCCCTGGAGCACGAACTTGCGGCCCAGTGACGCCAGGCGCGGGATCTGGACCACGTACTGCCAAACGTTTTTGGGCAGGACCTGGGCGAGGCCCGCGAGCAGCTCCTGCTTTTGAAACCCCTCTTTTTGGAAGTTGACCCGATCCGTGTCGAGGAACACGGCGCAGCCGTAGGAGAACTTGGGCGCGAGCGAGGCCTCGAAGGCGTTGTCGGCGTACTCGGTGATCGGGATGTCGAACTGGTCGGCCATGGCCTGCAGCAACATGCCGTTGCCGGCGCTGCAGGAGTTGCTGAGCTTGAAGCCCTGGATGTCGCCATTGCGCATGAACAGGACCTTGATGTCCTGACCACCGATGTCGCAGATGACGTCGACGTCGCCGAAAAAGTGGACCGCGCTCATCATGTGGGCGACGGTCTCGACGATGTTCACGTCGGCGAGAGCGACCTCCTCGAGCACGTCTGCCGCGTAGCCGGTGGCGCCGAAGCCGATGCACTCGATGCTCGCGCCCTGGTCCTCGACCTGGGTCTTGAGCGAGAGCAGGAGATCTTTGGTGTCGAGGATCGGGTTGCCTTTGGAGAGCTGGTAGGCCTTGGCGACGATCTCACCGTTCTCCCGGATCAGCACCGCCTTGGACGAGGTCGAGCCGCCGTCGAGTCCGATCGCGGCGCGGACGACCTCGCCGGGTTGCAGCTTCGGAGGCACGAACTTGGGGATGGTGTAGGTCTGGCGAAACGCGTCGGTCTCGTCCAGGCTCGCCGAGAGGGGCGGGCCGGCCTGGTCCCCGAGCTTGGCCCGGCGCCCATTGCTGATGAAGTCTTCGAGCGGGCCGAGGCCCCGGAACTCCGCGTTCTCGATCGACAGGGACATGCCGTAGACCGCGGCGCCGAAGGCCGCGTAGAGATCGGCGTTCTTCGGCACGAAGATCATCTCGTCGGGATCCATGTCGGCCGGCGGCACGAAGCCGCGGTCGCGCCAGGTCTCGGGGATGCGTTTCTTCCAGCACTCCTGCAAAAACGGCAGGTAGGTGTTGGGTCCGCCCAGGAGGATCACCTTGGGCTTGAGAGTGTTCCCTCGGGTCAGGACCGAGAGGTTCTGGAGGACGATCGCGTCGGCGAGGGAGTTGAGGATCTCGGCCTTGGGAATGCCCGACTTGACCAGGTTGACGATGTCGGTCTCTGCAAATACGCCGCACTTGGCCGCGACGTGGTGCAGGCCCTCGTCGGAAAAGTGCAGGCTGGTCGCAAAGCCCGGCTCGGCCCCGACTTTGATCATGCACTTGTCGATGGTCGCGCCCGTGCCCGATGCACATTTGTCGTTCATCGAGGCGTTCGCGGTCAGGTTGCCGTCTTGGTCCTCCTTGAACACGATGATCTTGGCGTCTTGACCACCGAGCTCGATGACCGCGCGGACATCGGGGTGGAGCTCCTCGACGGCGAGGGTGACGGCGTTGACCTCTTGCACGAACTTGGCGCCGGTCGGCTCGGCGATCGGCCCGGAGCCCGACCCTGTGCAGAATATTTGGCACCCGTCGAGGACCTCGGGGTGGGCCTCGATGATGGCCGTGAGCAGCTCGTGGATCTTCTCGGGTTGTTTGGTGTGGTGGCGCTGGTAGTCGCTCCAGAGGATCTCATGGCTGTGCCGGTCGACGACCACGGCCTTGACCGTGGTCGATCCGATGTCCATGCCGATGACGAGATTCGAGTTGGAGCTGGACATATTCGGGGTTCGAGTTTGGACTTTCGACCGGTCGCGCACGGTCGAAACCAAGCGATTTCGAGACTGGTATAGCAGCGATCCTCGGGGGTTGGTGAAACGTTCCGTCGAGATCAGTGGTGGTCGTTGGGACAAATATGTGTCTTCGGACGGTTACCAGGCGAAAAACATGCGTGGGAAAGGGCGTGTCTTTCTCGTGCGCCGCAGTGATTGCCGTCTTCGATTCAGATGATCGACCCTGACCAATCAAGACGATGTGCTTGCGGTGTTCTGCCCCAATGACGGTGCCTGTTCATGCAACCTGAGTGGACCCGGTACCCTGGGCCTATGTCCCCTTCGTTTGCCGCTCGGAAGATGCCCTGGTTCCTCAGCATACCCGCCTGGCTGGTCGTCGGTGCCTGTTCCGGCGAGCCAGAACAGGAGGGGTCGGAGGACGGGGCGAGCTCGGACTCGGGGGACAGCTCGGGCAGGGGAGAGGCCGGGACCGAGACGAGCGGGGACACGACCGAGGACAGTGGTGACTCGGTCGGTGGTGAGTGCAAGGTGTGGGAACCGGACGACTGCAACTCACCCGACCTCAAGTGCATGCCCTGGTCGGAGCAGCCCGACCGCATCCCCGACGCCTCGAAATGTTGCGACCTCAGCAGCAACCCGGTCTCTCTGGGTGACCCCTGCACCGTCCAGGACTACGACGGAAGCTGCCTCGACGACTGCCCCGCAAACACCATGTGTGTGGTCGATGATCTCGACTCTCTGACGGGCTACTGCCAGGTCTTTTGTGACATCAACAATGATGATTCCTGTGCGGGGAACGAGATCTGCAAGCCCTTCTTCGAGATGATCGAGGCGGTCGAGACCGTGCCCCTGTGCATGGCGGCCTGCGATCCCCTGCTCCAAGATTGTGAGTCGAAGGACCGGCCGGGTTGGTCCTGTCTCCCGGAGGGCGCCAGCTCGCCCTCGTTTTTGTGTATGCCGCCGTTCACCAGCTCGCCCAAGCTCGAGTACGACCCCTGTCTGCTCGCCAACGACTGCGCGGTCGGCTTGGCCTGCATCCCCGCGAGTGAGGTGTTCGGCTGCGAAAATGCCTTCAACTGCTGCACCCGCTACTGCGATCTGAGCGAGCCCGACCCCTGCGAGATGGGCAACGAGTGTATCGACCTTCAGTCCGACGTTCCCGGGCTCGAGAACGTGGGGATCTGCGCCAGCCCAGAGTGATCGCAGAGTGATCGCAG
>CAYVJQ010000096.1:0-16443 GCA_964451725.1 uncultured Nannocystaceae bacterium
CGGGTGGTCCGGACCGTAGAGACCCTCGTAGATCGTCAGCGCCCGGCGGGCGAAGCTCAGCCCCTGGTCCAAGTTGCCCAGATCTTTGTGCAGGCCGGCCGTACGGCTGATCGCCTGCGCCAAATGGGGGTCCTCGCTGAGCCCGGCATGTTCGGCTACTCCATGCTCCGCTCGGGTGTGCACGCGGAGCTCTATCACGAGCTGCTCGAGACCATGGAGGCCCTCGATTGTCCGATCGAGGGCCTCCACACCGAGACCGGACCGGGGGTCATCGAGGCGGCGCTGGTCCACGACTTCGCCATGCGGGCGGCGGACAAGGGCGCCCTGTTCAAGACCTTCACCAAGATCATCGCCCAGCGCCTCGGGCTGATGGCGACCTTCATGGCCAAGTGGAGCGATCGCTACCCGGGCCAGAGCGGCCACATCCACATCTCGCTCGAGGACGCCGACACGGGGGCCAATGTGTTCGCCGAGGCTGGGGCTGGCGGTGAAGCGGGGATGTCGGATCGGATGCGGTGGTTCATCGGTGGGCAGGTCGCCCTCATGCCCGAGCTCCTGGCCATGATCTGCTCCACGGTCAACGCCTACCGACGCCTGGTCCCGGGGATGTGGGCGCCGACCCACTCGAACTGGGGCGTGGACAACCGGACCACGGCGATCCGGGCGATCTTGGCGGGCGCTGGCACACGCAGCGAGTACCGGGTCGGCCCGGCCGATGCCAACCCTCACCTGGCCCTGAGCGCGGCCTTGGCGAGCGGGCTGTGGGGGATCGAAAATCAGATCGAGCCGCCACCCCCGATCTCCGGCAACGCCTACGAGGACCCGGGCGAGGGCGCCGTGGGCCTGCCGGGGACCCTGGGAGAGGCCGCGCGCCTGTTCGCGGCCTCGAAGGTCGCCCGGGAACTGTTTGGGGCGCCCTTCGTCGATCATTTTGCGGCCACCCGTGACTGGGAGGACCGCCAGGCCCGGCGCCAGGTCAGCGACTGGGACCTGGCGCGCTACTTCGAGATCATCTGACCGGCTGCTCCGGGCTGCTCCGGGCTGCTCCGGGCTGTTCCGGGCTGATCATCCGGGAGACCGCTACCATCCCGACTACCCATCGACTTTTGCGAGCGACCCGTGACCCAGACCCTCGTCGGCAATTTCAACTACCCCACTCCCTATCGCATCGGCGCAGGCCGGTCTCGGGAGCTCCCCGAGGCGTGCCGCGAGCTGGGCATCAAGCGCCCGCTGATCGTCACGGACCCGGGGCTGGTCACCCAACATTGGTTCGCCCCCATCGAGGCCAACCTGAGCAAACCCGCGGATCTGCACGCGGCCGTGTTCTCGGAGCTGCGCTCCAACCCGGGGGCAGCCGACGTGAGCGCGGGCGTGACGGCCTACCGCCGGCACCTCGCCGACGGCCTGGTGATCGTCGGCGGAGGCTCGGCCATGGACGTGGGCAAGTGCATCGCCCTCATGGTCGGCAACCCGGGAACGGTGTTCGACTATGAGGACGTCGGCGACAACTGGACCAAGGTCGACGGCGCCCGGATCCCGCCCAAGATCGCCGTGCCGACCACCGCCGGGACCGGCTCCGAGGTCGGCCGGGCCTCGGTGATCACCGACAGCGAACACAACAAAAAGATCATCTTCCACCCCAAGCTGCTCCCCGAGCTGGTGATCGCCGATCCCGAGCTCACCTATGGGCTGCCGCCGAGCTTGACCGCGGCCACGGGTATGGACGCGCTGGCCCACTGCTTCGAGGCCTACTGCGCGCCGGGTTACCACCCCATGGCCGATGGGATCGCCGTGGAGGGCATGTGGTTGATCCGCGAGAACCTGGTTCGGGCCTACGACGACGGCCACGACCTCGAGGCCCGCACGAATATGTTGATGGCCTCGGCCATGGGCGCGACTGCCTTTCAAAAGGGGCTCGGCCTGGTCCACGCCCTGAGCCACCCCCTGGGGGGGGCTCTCAACGTGCACCACGGCACAGCCAACGCGATCTTCCTGCCTTATGTGATGGTCTACAATCGACCGGCGATCGCCGATCGCATGGATAGGCTCGCGCGTTTGCTCGATATCCCGGTCGCCAGTTGTGGCTTCGATGCGATCTTGGGCTGGATGATCAGCCTGCGAAAGCGGCTGCGTATGCCCCACACTCTCGAGAGCGTGGACGGCTTCAACGCGGACATGGCCAGGCGTCTGGCGCCACTTGCAGTCCGGGATCCATCGATGGGTGGGAACCCGATCCAGGCCAGCGTCGAGGATTGTGAGCGTGTGTTCATCAATGCTCTCGAGGGCAACCTGAGGTCCTGAGAGCCCGTGTGTGGCAACTTGGGCCGAACCCGTTCGGGGGAGGGCCAAGCGGGGCTTTGGCGATTTGGTCGTTTGTACAATTCCGACAGCACCGCGTGACGCCGGTGACGACGGTGTCGTCGGCGTTCCTGTATGCTGCGAGTGCGCGACTGCGCGCCAGGCTTGATGATGTTCGAGCGTCTCTCACCCCTCAACTACGAACTCGGCCTCTCGGAGGCCGCTGGCGACCCTTGGACTGTGACCCGGGTGTGGGCGAGCGAGGAGCTCAATCGCCCCTACAAGGTGGTGATCGACGCCGCAACGGCGGTCGAGAGTCCAGACATCGACTCACTCTTGGGCTGCGACGCCGCCCTGCGCTTCATCCGTGGTGGGATCGAGACCCGGGCCCTGTGTGGTCTGGTCTCCCGCGTCGACTTCCTCGGCTACCAAGAACACCACTTGATGGTGCGTATTCACCTGGTCCCCGCCATGGCTGTCCTCCGCCAGCGGACGAACTCACAGATCTGGCAGGGTCTCAGCGTCCAGGCGCTGGTCGCCAAAGTCCTCGAACCGGGGCTCGGCGACTACGGGCGCAGCTTCGACCTCGGTAGCGTCTCTCGGGGCTCGGTGGCCCGAGAGTACTGCGTGCAGTATCGAGAGTCCGACTTCGCCTTCGTCTCCCGTCTGCTCGAGGCCGAGGGCATCTCTTACGAGTTCCTCCATGACGCCGAGGCCAAGACCGAGACCTTGAGCCTGCGCGACGCAAACGGGCAGTACGCCGAGCTGGTCGGCGTCGAGGGTAGCGCCGACGTTCCGATCATCGCCGTCAATCCAAGCGAGGCCGACGTCGAGTCGATCCAGACCTTCGAGTGGAGCAAGGAGCTGACCTCCACCGATGTCCTGCGCAGGGACTACGACTGGCAGACACCCACAGACCTCCTGTCTTCGGACTCGGGAGCCGCCGATGCCCGGGGTCGAGCCCGGCGGGTGTTCGCCCATGGCGAGCGTCGCTTCATCGGCGACGATTTGGGCGAGCGCGCCGCAGACCTCGAGCAAGGGGGCGTGTTCAGGGGCCAGGTCGCCCGTGGCCGCAGCAACGTCAGCGCGATGCGGCCTGGCCTGCGCTTCAAGGTTCTCAATCACGATCGCCCCGATCTCGAGCGGGAGTATCTGATCACCAGCGTCCTGCACACCGGTAGCGAGGGCCACATCAGCCACAACGCAGAGGACGGGCAGGCCTACACCAACCAATTCGAGTGTGTGCCCTTCGACGTCGTCCTCCGGCCCCGGCTCACGACCCCACCGCCGCGGGAGTACGGCCCACAGACGGCGATCGTCACCGGCCCACCGGGCGAAGAGATCCACACCGACGAGCACGGCCGGGTCCAGGTCCAGTTCTACTGGCAGGAGCAGCCCAGCTACGACGCCGACTCCTCCTGTTGGATCCGCTGCTCGCAGAGCTGGGCCGGGATGAACTGGGGGGCCCAGTTCATCCCCCGGGTCGGCATGGAGGTCATCGTCGAGTTCCTCGAGGGCAACCCCGATCGTCCGCTGGTGACGGGGTGTGTCTACAACGCCGAGTACGGCCCGCCCTTCACCCTCCCGGACAACAAGACCCAGAGCGGCTGGCGGACGAATTCTTCGCCCGGGGGCGAGGGCTCCAACGAGCTGCGTTTCGAGGACGCCGCGGGGGAAGAGGAGATCTATATCCACGGCCAAAAAGATTGGCTTATCGAGATTGAGAACGACAAGACCCAGACCGTCGGGCACGACGAGAGCCTCGAGGTCGGCAACGACCGGGCCAAAAAGGTCGGGCACGATGAGGCCTACGAGATCGGGAACGACCAAAGTGGCGAGATCGGCAACAATCAGACCTTGAGCGTCGGCAGCAACCAATCCTCGACCATCGGCGCGAACCGTACGGATCAGATCGGCGCCAACGCGACCGAGGTGATCGGGGCCGCGAAGACGGTGGTCGTCGCCAGCGTCTTCGCGCAGACGGTCGGTGCGAGCATGACGACCATTGTGGGCGAGAGCTCGACCGTGGGGATCGGTGGCGCGCAGATGATTACGGTCGGTGAGAGTGCGACGGAGTCAGTGGTCGGCGACAAGACCATCCAGTCTCAAAACATGCGGGTGACGGCGAAGGACAAGTCGACGTATGGGACGGGAGGAAACATGGCCGTCGTCGTCGGCGAAAAATATGGGCTCCAAGCAGGGGCCAAGATCACCGTCAAGGGTGACGATGAGATCTTCGTCGAGGCCGCGAAGAAGATGACCTTCAAGTGTGGAGACGCGTCGATCACCCTCAAGAAGGATGGGAAGATCATCATCAAGGGGAGTGACGTGAAGATCAAAGGTTCCGGAAATGTGGTGATCAAGGGTCAGAAAATCGATGAGAACTAGCGATGACACAGGTTGGTGAAAGCGTCAGTTCCGGGGCGGTCGCGGAGCCAGCCGAGGACCCCGAGATCTATTTGATCGCGGTTGGGGACCGGGCGGTCAAGAATTTGTTGGGCATATTTTATCACTACTCGCTCGAGTATTGGCGCGCCGACGTAGCGAGTGTGACCCTCGAAAAGGAATGGGATGTCCCGGACTTCGAGAAGGAGTACGCGGGCGCCGCATATGTCGCAGCGGTGGAGCTACGCCGTGAATCGGGTTATAAGGTCTACGAGTATAAACATATGCGCAGAGCCGCCTGGAGACAAGTCAGCGTTGCTGCCTCCGTCATCCACCAAGAATCGACTGGCGCCAACCTTATGCCCATTTTTCAAGGTGACGAAGCGACCGTCAAGAACCGCTGGGAGATGGCGGTTGCTGCCTCGAAGAGCTATGAATATAGTGAGCAGGTTGGGTTTGGTGGGGTGTTTTTAAATTGGCCGAATTCCGTCTATTACGGCGGCAACTATGTCAATAACAGCAATACATTCGTCAGGGTGATGGTCGATGAGATCGGTTTGAAAATGGATGAAATGAAAGGCTGGCATCCTGGCCGGATGCAACCGATTCCAGTCACGACTCGCTATTCTTCGTCACCGTGGGCCGCGGGAACGACCGCCCCGCCGAAGCCGTGATAGAGTCACACCCCGCAAGCGTGAGCTTGGTGAGTGCACCGAGCTCAGCCGAGTCGGCTAGCCGACCGACCGACTGTGATGATGTAGCTGATGAATGAGAGAAACACACAGCTGACGCAGGCGGAGGCGCTGGGCACATGGCAGACTGGAACACTGGAGACGGAGCTGGGACCAGCCCACATCGTGATCACCTTCGAGGAAGAGCGGCTCGAAGTGAGAGTCTACTTCGAGGGCGCGGCCCCCGGAGCCGAGAATAGGTCTGAGGGGCCCTATGAGTTCAGGGACGGCTGGCTCTACACTCCGGTGTTGTTCAAGGGCCGCGGCTTGGCGGTGTGTCGAGAGGACGACGAGCTGGTGTTTTATCCCCCCGATGAGGACGAGGTTCGAGCTTTCCGACGATCGTGAGCGGGCCTGTCGCCCTCCGAGGTTGGGCCATCGCGCTACTCTGAAGGGCCCTGTCGGCAATATGTCGGCAGATCAGACCAGGTCAGGTCAGGTCAGGTCAGGTCAGGTCAGGTCAGATCAGGTCAGGTCAGATCAGGTCAGTAGGCCACCAGCAGCTTGTCGGGGTCGAGGCCCGCGAGGTCCTCGAGGTAGGCGCTCGGTAGCCACCGCGTGGGCAGTCGAAGTCGGCCCTTGGACCGGACGAGCAGTTCGGTCATGAGCGCGGCACGCAGCGCCTCGGACCCCGAGGCGAGCTGGTCGACGACGACCTCGAAGCTGATCGCTGTTCCGCCGAGGTAGCGGATCCCGGGTTTGAACGCATCGCGGTGTTCGGACCACCATGCCGGGGCATCTCCGGCGGACCCCGCGAAACCCGAGCCGATACAAAAGCCGGCCAGCGCGGCTTCGGCGACCTCCCTGTCGACGTGGGTGAGCCGATCGATGCAGCCTTGGAGGGCGCTCTTGCGACCACACAGGCCCAGGGCCCAGCCGGCGTGGGTGGGGGCGCTGGGTTTGCTGGCCCAGCGGATCAGGGCCTGGATATCGGATTCCTGAGCCAGGGTCGCGTGCAGCGCACAGACCTCGGGCATGGAGGGGTCACGGGCGCCCTGTTTGCTGACCAGGGCGGCGGTCGGGCGGTCGAGGACCAGACCAGCGACGATCGCCGCCTGTCGGTTCTCGCGCTTGCCGGTGAGCAGGAGCCAGTCGACTTTGGCGCCGTAGCGCTGGGGGTCGTCACACAGGGAGACCAGGTTCAGGCCGAGCGCGAGCGAGTCGGGTTGCTCATGCTCGAGCAGAGCCTCGAGCTCGGGGTCTGGGATCGGGATATTTCGTTCGACACACAGCTTCAGCCACGCCTGTCGGTCGAGAGGCGCGGCCTGGGCGAGGCCCTTTTGAGCGACGCCGGTGATGTGCGGGTCGCCCCAGTGGGCGAGCGCCTTCATGACCGCCCCTGTGCCGGCGGGGTCGAGCTCGTCGAGGAGTTCGAAGATTCGCTTGGGGACGTCGAATTCCTTGAGCTCGAAGAGGGTGAGGGCGATCGCCAGGCGGTAGCGCGGCGATTCCTGCTGCTCGCGCAAGCGGGGGATCAAGAGCTCGTCGATGACCCGTCTCTGGGTCAGGGAGAGGACGGCGAGGTTCCCCCTCCAGGTTCGTTCGTCGCCCTCGACGAGCTCGCGCAAGGTCGCGCTCGGGTGCTCGAGCTCGATGAGCAGAGACTCCATCGCCTCGAGGCCCTCGTCGAGGTGGCGCTCGAGGGTCTCGATCGCAATGTCGTGGCCAGAGGGCGAGGGTCGAGCCGCGCTCGAGGGCTGCGCGGGCGATGGCGGAGGCCGTGGAGACGGGCTCGCCTCGGACTGGGCCCCCGGCTCGGGCTGCTCGGGCCGCTCGGTGACCTCCCGCGGGAGCAGCTCCGTGTCTGGGTCTGGTCCTGGGTTTGGTTCAGGGTCCAGTTCAAGACCCGGAGCTGGACCTGATGTCGAAGCTGAGCTCAGCTCGGTGCGGAGCTGTCCGGGGTCGGCGAGCTTCGGGGCCGGTTCACGGGGGAGCTCTTCCGTGACCGGGATGGAGAGGGTGGGGGGGCGCTCCCCAGGAGCGAGCAGGACCTCGCGGGGCAGGACCGCCGTGTTGGGTTCGGGTGGAGATTGTTTGCGGGTCGCGGCAGCGAGGACCGCGTCGCGGGACATGAACACCGTGTTGGGCTCGGGTGGAGATTGTTTGCGTGTCGCGGCAGCGAGGACCGCGTCGCGGGACATGAACACCGTGTTGGGCTCGGGCGGGGTGGGTGAGGGCGCGGGCTCGGCCGGCGAGCGCGAGGCAGCGCTCGGTCCGGCTGCGGGCGGGGGACGAACAGCGATGTCGAGCGCTGCGGCGCGAGAGAGGTGGACGGTTCCTGACTCGGCGGTGGGCGGATGAGCCTCGGCGGGCTGGTGGCGACGGATCGCAGCGAGCACGGCCGCGCGCGGGAGGTGTTCGGTCCGGGCGTCGCCTTGCATACGCTCTCGAGTCAGCAGGACCGTGTGCGAGTTCAGGGGGGCGGGAGCCCGCGCGGCAGCCACTATTTGGTCGTGGGAGAGCTCGCTCGATGGCCCCGTCGCCGGTGGACCCGGGGGGGGGATTCTCGCGGTCACGTCGGTGGTCAGTGCTGTGGTCGCTGCTTTGGGGCCAGATTGAAGCGGCGGGAGCCCACGCCTACGGATCAACCACAGCGCGACACCGAGAGACGAGAGGCTCGCCCCCAACGCGAGGACGCCGATCAGGGTGTTCACAGCGGCCCTCCTGGTTGTCGAGTCGCTCGTCGACGGGCTACGGCCCGGAGGAGTAGGGCTCTCGCTTGAAACACGAGCTTGCCGGAGCCGACGCCAGAGCGCTCCTCTTGGGCTGCGAGTGCAGGAGTCGACACGATAGGCTCTCGGGTTCTCAGGGCAGCTCAGCCGAGTGTGTTCTTCTTGTTGTGAAACAAGATATCCCCGAGCCGGCAGACCCCCTTGCCCTCGAACTTGACGTCGAAGGAGTAGAGCATGAACTCTGCGATATCGAGGTTCACACCGCTGATGACCCCGCCCACGGTCCCGGGCTCGTCGCCGGTCGACTTGCTGTAGGCGGCACCGTCGACCATGGGCATCTGCCCGTCGCAGGTCACCGACTCGGGGCCCGCGCTGGTGTCGGAGGACTTGGCGATATTGGGGAAGGGGATGGGGACGGGCCCGGCGGGGGTCGGGACTTTGCAGACGTCTGGGAAGACGACGCTCTGGCCGCCGGAGCCCTTGTGGGCGATGCCCCGGCCGTTTGCGAAGGTTGTCTGTGCCATGTCGATCCTTGGTGCGGCGGGTTTTGTTCAGGGAGTCGTGTGGGTGTCTGCACCCAGGATGGCCGCGCCTCGTTGGGCGCGGTCGGAGGCGGCCCAGACCAGCGCGGGCCCGGTCAGGAGACGCCGATGGAGTCGGTGGGCGGTCAGGGCGAGGGCGAGGGCGGCCGATGCCGCGCCCGCGTCTCCGATGAACGCGGCGATGTGTTCGAGCTGGACGTGGTCGGCGACCTGCCCACGGTTGCGCAGCAGGGCGATGGCCCCCTCTTTGGCGAACCCACGCTCGCCGTTGAGCCCGGAGGAGATCAGCTCGATGGGCTCGATGGGTTCGACCATCTCGGGCAGGGTCTCGAAGGCGGCGCGGATGGCCGCGCTCAAACCGTCGCCCAGCATGGGTTCGTCGCTGTAGCGGTGGCCGGGTTCTCGCCCGAGACCGAGGGCGAGCAGGGAGGCGAGCGCGGGACGGGCGAGGCGTCGGCGGGTCTCGTGGGTCGCCAGGAGCAGAAAAGCGGCGCCCTCACCCGGGACGAAGGCGTCCTGAGGGCCGGAGGTCTGGAGCCGCCGCGTTCGCTCGAGCTCGGCGAGGCGATCGGCGTCGAGGTAGGTGTCGACCCCGCCGACGAGCAGGAGCTCGTGTCGACCCGTGAGCAGGGCTTCGCGGGCGGCCGCGAGCGCGAGGAAGAGCCCGGCCCGGCCGGCGGTGAACAGGCGGGACGCGTCGAGGTCCAAGTCGACGTCGACCTGTGAGGCGAGCCTGGAGAGGAGCGCAGGAGCACCCTGTTCTGCCTGTTCTGCCTGGTCTGCCTGGTCTGCCTGTTCTGCCTGGTCTGCCTGGTCTGGGCCCGCGAGGTACAGGGGCAGGGGCCTCGATTCGGGGTTGTTCGACAGGGCCTCGCGCAGGGGCAGGACGGCCAGACGCAAGAGCCGATCCTGAAAACCGGAGGGCGCCCGGTCTGGGTGCTCGGGTTGCTCCGGATCGAGGTCGGGCAGCAGGGAGTCGCCGAGGTGGCCGACGATGATCGGCCGCCGGGCGGCATCGCGGAACGCGGTCGCGCTCTTGCGGGTGACCCCAGCGCGCATGGAGGCTGCGCTCTCCCCTGTGCTCAGTCCGACTGGGCAGCACATGCCGACCTGAACAATGGCGATGGGCAGGTTCATGTTCATGCCTGTGCTCCCTGCAGCTCGGCGAGCGCCAGATCGATGCGCTCGACCTGCAAGAGGCGCTTGGAGACGGGGACGACAGCCCGCCAGATCATGGTCAGGTGTGCGTCGCTGGGCTCGAGGATCACGGTGTCGAGGATGGGCGAGGCGGGCTCGCGCGCGCCGGCGATCTGGAGGCCGAGGTCGAAGTGGCAGGTCGGTAGAGTGAGGCCGTGGGGGCCTTCTGGAGCCATGCCGAACAGGACGATGGGCTCGCCGCCGCGCAGCGCTTGGGCAAAGTTCAAGCCCGCGGACGCGGCGTTGAAAAACCGGGGGTCGAAGTCCAGGGGCAGGTGCGGGGCCCGGGTCGTCGACCAGCGCTCGTCGTAGGTCCCGGCGAACCGGCGCCTCGGGGTCCAGTGCGGGGCGGAGGCGCCAAAGCCCATCGGCGCCGGCGACTGGCCCAGGCGGGTGAAAGGCTGGTCCGGGTCGTCGATGTTGGGGACCGGGTGTCCGAGCCGCTCTCGGGGCTCGGCGCCGTGAATGAAGCCGACGCCGACCGGGTTGGAGGGCTCGGCGGGACCGAGGCCGAGCCCGTCGCTGAGCCCGTCAGCTCGGGGGGCCTGGGCGGGCTCGCGGCCCCCGAAGGCGCGCTCGTAGGTCAGCGGGAGCCGAACGAAGGAGCGAGGGCGGCTGGGCTTGAGTCCCCCGACCCCCTCGGTCCAGTGGCGGTCGCCGTAGACCCGGGCGCGCTTGTCCCGGTCGCCGACCCGGATGCCGACCTCGAGCTCGGTCACGGGGTGTCCGCCCGGGGCACAGGCCTCGGCGATCACGAGCACGTCGGTGCCGGGCTTTTGGGGGTGGACCTCGCTCGGATAGCGGAGGCTGCTCGAGTCGGGGGAACCCCAGTACTCGTCGGTCATGACGAGGGGGCGCTGGCACTCGGCGATGGCCAGCCCGGCCGGCCCCCGGTCGTCTGTCCCCGGATCTGCGCGCGGCATGTCGAAGCTCGCCTTGATCACGACGACGAGGGTGTCGACGCCCCGGGGATCGGGGAGGGCGAAGACCCCGACCGTAAACGGGGTGCTGTCGTGGAGTTGGAGCATCGGGTGGTCGTCGCTGGATCGTCCGCGGACCGTCGGGTCAGAGGGCGGAGGGGCGGCCGCGTTGGCAGTCGAGGGCGAGCATCAGCGGGCCGAGGGCCGCCATCTGAGCGGTCTGGACCTGGGTCAGGGCGCGGGTTTGGAGTTGGGCCAGCCCGGCGCTGCGAGCTGCGAGCTCGAGCGCCCGGGCGTGGCGCAGGCGGGTGGGCATCTCGTGGAGATCGCGCTGGAGCTGCCGGCCGTCGAGCACACGGCCGCCCGAGTAGCGCAGCCGCGGATCAAAGCGGTCGCGTCGGCTGGCCCACCAGCTGCGGACCTGGGCCGGGTCCGGCCGTCGCAGCGAGTCTTCGCTCCGGGTCGCCAGATCGGCGTCCAGATCGTCGTCTTCAAACTGGGGGAGGGCCTCGTCGGGGTCGTCGGGGACCGGGGCCGCGCCGTTGTCCACCCAATAGCGGTCGTGTTTTCGAGGCAGGCCCGCGATGGTCGAGATCAGCTCGCCGGCGTGGCGGGCGAGGGTCTTGTGCTCGAGCAAGGTCACAGCGAGGTCGACCGCCTCAGGGCGGCCAGTGAGCCCGGCGGCCCACAGCCCCTCGGCGGTGGGCGAGTCGAGGCGCGTCAAGAGTTGGCGGTGGACCGCGGCGTCGCCGAGCATGGCGAGCCAAGCCAGGGCGCTGCGTGCTGGAGGGCTCCCGTCTCGGGGGCTCTGGGGGCCGAGCGCCCTGGCGCAGGTCATGGCCCAGAATCCCGGGAGATCCCGGATCAGACCGCTCTCGATCGCGGACCCGCTGAGCTGGGCGTCATCGCTGAGGGCGCTCACCCCCAGCGCGGCCGAGACCTCGCTGGCACCAGTGTAGCGGGCCAGGTGGGCGCTGGCTCGGCGCAGCTCGAGGTCTTCGGCGGACAGCCAAGTGGACAGTCTGGAGCCCGCGTCTACACGGTGGTGGGCGAGGGTCCGCACGCGCCCGAGGAGAGTGGGTCCGTGGGCGGCCTCGATGTCGCGGGCGAGCCAGGGGATCAGTCCTTCGCGGGGGCTCAGGGACAGGGCGAGGGTGAGACCGCGCAGGCCCGGGCCGGATTCGCTGGATTCGCCGGATTGTTCACAGCGCTCGAGGGCCAGCAGAAGCTGTTCGCAGGCCTCGACGTCGGCGCTGGAGAGGATCGTGAAAGCCGCCGCCGCCGTACGAAACTCGTCTTCGTCGGGTTCTTCGAGCGCGGGCAGGAGCAGGCGCTCGAGGGTCCTCTCGGCGCCGAAGGACAGGCCATCGACACGGGCGAGAAAACGGGCCTCTGCGCCGTCGCGCAAGCGCGCCAGATCGTGTTTTGGCGAGTCGATCTGTCCGGCCCACATCTCGAGGAGAAACTCGGCCTCGTCGAGGTGTTCTTCCTGGATGTTCCAGATGAGGGCGGGTCGGGACATGGCGGTCGAAGCTCGAAGCTCGAGGCCGAGGGTACCGCCAACTCACCTGCCCTGAATACCTCGGGCTCGATTCACGGGATCACCATTGGCCTAAAGAACACTTTGTCCAACCCCCCGCATCTGGAGATCCGTTTACGATGGGGATCGGCACAATCGTGGGTCCCAACAACTTGTCGGCTCGCGAGCCGACCTGCGACCCACGTCCTCGAGTCGGGACTACCAGAGGACTTTGAGCAGCCGCTTGCACTCTTTGGCCAGGGCCGAGAAGTGCTCGCGGTCGCCCCAGCGTGGATCGAGCTTCGCCCGCCTACCCGGGACACCCTCGGGGATCTGCGCGAGGGCGATCTGGAGGGGAAAGACGTCGGCTCGGGCCCACTTTTGCTGGCGGATCTGTGGGGTCTCGAGGGCCATCCACGCCCGGGGCTGATCGCCCCAGACCAACCATTGGAGGGGCGGCGTGGGACTGGGGTGATCCTCGACGACGCCGGGCCACAACAACAGGGCGGGGCGGGCGAGGCCCGAGGAGAAGCGGACCATGGCCGGGAGCAACAGGGCGTCGGCCGGGAGCAGCTCGGCGATCGCCTTGTCGCGCTCGATGGGGCGCTCGACCAGGGTGCCCGTGGGTGTGCTGAGCCAGCGCTGAACCTTGGCGCCGACGATGTCGTCGACGCTGATCTCACTGATCTTGGGCGGCTTGGCGCCCGCTCGATCGCTGGCGGCCGCGGGCTTGTTGCGGGTGGCGATGAAGCTGGGCCGCTCGGGGGTGGTGGGCTCGGCGTCCTCGGGCGGAGGCGGGGGTCGCTCGGCCAAGACCCGGTCTTCGAGGGCCAGGTGCCCCCAGTCGAGGGTCTCGGGGTCGACCTGCCAGAGCCTGCCGAGGGTGTCGTCGGCCCTGCCACCACCCAGGATCAGGCGGGACTTGCCGGACTCGGACTTGCCGGACTCGGACTTGCCGGACTCCTGGACGGAGACCTGCATGGCCATGCACGAGGCGCGCATCTCCAGGCGGACCTCCTGGGCCAGGGGCAGCGGCTCAGGGGCGGGCTCGGCCGCGTGGGCCTGGGCGTGGGCCATGCTCTTTCGTCGCCCGGGTTTCTGGGCGCGGATGACCTCCGGGGGCTGGGAGATCAGGAAGCGCTGAAGCACGCCGCGGCCGCGCAAGACGTAGATCCAGCGTGCATCTCCGGCGACGGCGAGCGGGGTCATGTCGCGCTTGCTGGCGGGCTTGCGCTCCTGGGCGAGGCGCAGGCCCTGGCCGGTCCAGGCCACGGCGCCGTCGCGGGCGGCGAGGATCACCCGGCCCTCGCCGGGACCGGGGCCGGTCTTGCCCAGGCTGACGATCGCCTCGCCGGGCACGGGCACGGGGCTGGTCGCGGCCAGCTGGAGTTTGGCGTAGCCCTCGGGGTGGTTGGGATCGATGACCCAGCAGGTCGCGCTGCCGTCGGCGAACACGGCCCGGCCGTCGCTGCTGGCGACGATGGCCGTGGCCCCGCGGGCGGTGCCCTGCTCTGTCGAAGCGCCGGACTTGCGCTTGTGGACGGGGCCCTGCCGGTCGATGTCCCACAGGATCTCGCCTTGGGGACCGACTCCACACAGGAGGTCGTCGCGAACCATACAGACGTGGTCGACGTAGCCGCCGAGCTTGCTCCCGACCTTGTTGGCCGTGGCCGCCTTGATGTTGCCCCGGTAGAGGTGTTGGCCCCCGATCCACAGGGCGCCCTCCCAGCCCTCGGCGACCGTGGGCCGAGCGAGGTTCAGCGCGACGGTGCGCCGCGTCGCCAAGCTGCGGGCGTCGACGATCCACAGCTCCCAGGGGAGGGCCACGACGAGGTTGCGGCCGTCGTGGCTGAGGGTGATCGCCAGGGGTCGGTCGTCGAGGTTGAGGACGTCTCCGCCGCGCTCACCCGAGGGGGCCGCGATTGTGCGTCGAGACCCGCCTGTGGCCACCACGCGACGTCGGGGTGCCATTTGCTGGACCATGCTTCGCGAGCCTAACACGGCAATGGTCGAGGCTTCCCTTGAGACCTCTCACGGTGGTTCGCCGGGTTCGGGGCTCGGCGTCTGGATCGGGTCGGCCAAGTCGACCGCACAGATCAGCGCGTCGTCGAACCAGCGTCGCAGCCACGCGGCGACGGCCCTGGGATCGGTGTCGCTCGTGGGTGGGTCCCGCTCGCCAGAGTCGGGCGTGGGATCCCGCTCGAGCGACACCGATCCCAGGGCCGTCGCCGCGCTGCACATGTCCAGAAAGGTTCCGCCGGCGAGCAGCACAGCGAGGGCGGCGGCCTCGGGGGCATCGAGATCCCTGTGTCGGGTGTTCAGACCTCGGCGCCACACGAGCACGGTGGTCGGGCGTCGCGGGTGGCGACGCTGGGCCTCCCCCCAGCTCACACCCTCGCGGCGAAGGGCGTAGGTCGCTGAGAACGGCCGATCGACCCGGTGCAAGGTGGCGCTCGGGTCGGCCTCGAAACGCAGCCGCGGCCAGTCGCCCAGGGCCACCGAGGCGAGCGCCAGGGCCTCGAGCGGCGGCCGGTCGGGGGCGGTCAGGGCGTCGACCCGGGCGAGCTCGAGGGGGGCTAGGTGGGTGATCTCCGGATCCGCCTGGCCGTCCTCGTGGCGAGCCACGAACGCGGGGAAGCGCGCGCTGTAGGCCCGGAGGTCGGGGTCGATCGAGGGGTGGGTGAGGACGTAGTCGGTCGCCAGGTTGTGGAAGCGGACCTGACCCAGGTACCAGGCGACGGTCGGGAAGTGGGTCTCGAGCACGCCCGCGAGCCGCCAAAAGTAGTCGTCGGCGTAGACACCCATGCGCTCGAGTCGCGAAAATTGCGGGGTCTGTGCGAAGGTCGCGTCGAAGCTCGACCGGGTCTGGGCGTCGGCGGCCGCGAGCATGTCGGAGACACCCGTGGGGTGGGTGATCGCCCGCCAAAACAGACGCTGCCAAAACAGATTCTGGGTGTGGGCGAGGGTGTTTGAAGTATCGGCGCTGGACGAGGTCGCAGTCGGCGGGCTCGCGGGCCGGGGCGGGCCGGTCGGGGGATCGAGGGGCTGGGGGCCCAGAACCGACTCGGCGATCGCGGCGGCCTTGCGCTGCTCGGCCCGGAGCAGCGCCCACTCCGGGGTCTGCTCGTCCCACTCGACCAGCGAGGACACAGGACCAAAGCGGGCGAGAGCCTCGCGGTAGAGGGCCCAGACCGCGTCCGGGACCGCGCCACAGTGCGAGTCGAACTTGTAGTGTTCCCGGTCGCTGTGGTTGGCGAGGTGGAATTGGCCCACGCGCTGCGCCGGCACGCCGTCGAGGTAGGCCGCCGGATCCCAGCCGTGGTTGCTGCAGCTGACCACGATGTTGTTGAGGTCCAGGAGCAGGCGGCAGTCCGTGCGCTCACACAGGGCCGTCAGGAACTCCCACTCCCGCATCTCGTCAGCCTGGAAGGTGATGTAGCTCGACGTGTTCTCGAGCAAGATCTGCCGGCCGAGGGCCTCTTGAACCTGGTCGACGTGCGCGACCACGGTGTCGAGGCAGGCCCGGGTCAGGGGCAGGGGCAGGAGTGCGTGGCTGTGGTGGCCCCCGTGGTGGGTCCAGCACAGGTGGTCCGAGATCCACGCCGGCTCGATTCGGTCGGCGAGCGCCCGGAGCCGGCGGAGGTAGGCGGGATCCGGGGCGTCGGCGGACCCGACCCCGAGCGAGACGCCGTGCAGGACCACGGGCATCTGCTCGCGCACCGCGTGGAGGGTCTGCATGGGCCGGCCGCCGGACAACCCAGACGAGGCAGAACACGAAGATGACGAACCAGAGAAGAAATTCTCGCTGATGACCTCGACCCAGTCGACGTCGAGGCGGCCCTCGAGGGCCCGGGCGTAGTGGCAGGTGCGGAGGCCGACCCCATGCCCGAGGTACTGTCCGGAGGGAGGTCCAGGAACATGTCCAGGGGGATTCGGGAGGTCGGAGCGCGGACGGGACACGGCGCGCACACACTAGCGACTGTGGGCCGCTCGGGCACGCCTCTGGGGCGCGGGTCTGGTCGGCGCCGACATGGGATCGCCGATCCGCGTAACCTCGCCGCGGGTCCCGACGATCTCCCCCCGCCCAGCTCCCCGAGTCGAGGCAGACCTCAGACGCGGGACCGGGCAGACCTCAGACGGGGGGCCGAAGCGCAAGCCCACCCCAGCCGAGTTTTCAGT
>CAYVJQ010000096.1:16543-28231 GCA_964451725.1 uncultured Nannocystaceae bacterium
GGCAGACCTCAGACGGGGGGCCGAAGCGCAAGCCCACCCCAGCCGAGTTTTCAGTCGAATCGAGATCAGTCATGACCAACAACCCCAAGCAGTTCATGTCCGCCTTCGCCCTGTCCGCCGCCGCCCTGTTTCTGGGTGGCTGCGACAAGACCCAGGCCGAGACCACCCCGCCCGACGACAAGGCCGCGAACGCCGACGAGATCGTCAAGTGTTTCGGCATCAACGAGTGCAAGGGCGAGAGCGCCTGCAACGTCGACAAGCCCGAGCTCGGCATCGAGCACTCCTGCGCCGGCGAGAACGACTGCAAGGGCAAGGGCTGGATCAAGGTCGCCCGCTCCGAGTGTGACGCCGAAAACGGCGAGGTTCTCTAAGCGCGCTCCGGCAGGGGAGCGCCCCAGGGTCGCCACTGCGGCGGCGGGGTCGTCACTGTGGCGGCAGGGTCGTCACCGCGGCACCCGCTTGGGCTTGGCGAGTTCGACGAGCGCCCCGACGATCTTGCGTTTCAGCGCCGACGCGTCTGTCATCGACGCCAGGGGACGCGCGAAGACTTCGGCGCTCCCACCATTTTTGAACTCGACGAGTTTCCGGGTGCCGTCGGCGGGGCGCCTCTTGCCCCACGCCCAGGCTTTGGTCATCCAGAGCGCGTGTGAGGCCCCCTCGGACGGGCGCAGGACACCCGCGCTCACCATCGGCTGCTCCAACGCATCAAAGTCATCGTTGGCGCGAGCGTGGAGCAGTACACAGATGAAGACCGTGGGTGCGGTGGGATCGGCCTTCAATCGAAAATGACGGCTGATCCAGCCCGGGTACCAGTGTGTCGGTGAGTGGATGCTGCCGCTGCGCTCGGCACCGATGCTGCTCTCGGTCTTGTGATCGATGACATAGCCGTGGGTCTCGAGCATTCGCTCCGCGTCGCGCAAGAGGCTGCTGACGTTGGTGAAGACCTCGTCCAGGGCACCAAACAGCGCCTCCCACTCGTTCGGGGTGTCGTTCGGGGTGTCGTTCGGGGTGTCGTTCATCGCTCGAGCCTCTGAGGGTTCGGGTAGCGCCACGAGGGAGCAGAGCAAAGCGGGGGCCGAGAGACACCAATAAACCTGGTCAGATCTCTGCTGCGGAGGAAGCCGCGCAGTCCATCGACAGCTCGGGTGTGGAAGGGATCCTCGACCGTCTTCGGCAGCAGATCAAAGAGCGTCCGCCAAGTCAGCCAATAGAGATTCGAGCGCATGGCTTCGCCCTCCATTTTGGTTTCGACCTCGACGATCATCGCCTCCATGTCCTCGCGGGGCATCGACCAGCCGGCGGTCACGTAGATCGAGTGGGGGACGTGCTCGGGCCTTTGGGCTCTCACGGCTCGCCACTGCCGGCCGAGCTGGCCACAGAGACGGTCATCGTCCTCGGTGGGCATCCCCGAGGGGCCCGATCCGTACTTGGCCTCGATGATGATGGTGAGCTCGCCGCAGTCGAGGGTGAGGTCTGGCTCGACCCTCTCCCCTCGGTCGAGTGGGAAACGTGGCCAGAATCTGGTTTGTCGCTCATCGAGGACGGAGTCGGCAACATCGAGTGAGTCGCCCTCGAGATTTTGAGCGCTGCGGAGCCAGGGGCCCAGGCCCAGTTCAGCGGGGATCAGATCGAGGGTTCCGAACACACAGGATGTGAGCACGTCTTCTTTTCGACGAAGGGAGGAAGGGACTTTGTGTCGAGTGACCGCGTGCAGCATATGGACCGACTAGGGGGTCAGTGGAGGGGATCGGTCACGGCGAGGCTGAGGTCGTTCCCTCGGGAATCCTGCGTGGACACTGAGAACGTATTCCCAGCGTCGTCGGTTCGGTGCACGAGGGTCTTTCGAGGGCCATGTGGCCCGGTTCCGGACGCTAACCTCCATGTCTCCCGGCACAGCGTCGAGAAAGACTCACCGTCGGCGAAACCCGTGGACCGAGTCGGGAGGCTCATGCATCTTTCGGCGATGCAATCCCAAACTTACGCTTTGGCTCTGGCGAGCCTCGTCGCCCTGGCTTGTACCGACGACGTCGGAAACGAGGGCGACTCCGACTCGACCGACAGCGGGACGGAGGACACGACCGACTCTGGTGAGGACGAGGTCGGCACCGAGACCGGGACCGACGACGGGACGACCGAGACCGAGACCGAGACCGAGACCGAGACCGAGACCACCGAGACCGATACGGGCGACCTGTGTGGCGATGGCGTGCTCGACGAGGGGGAGGCGTGCGACCTCGGGGACGGGAACTCGGACGAGGGCGAATGTACGACCGCTTGCGTGCAAGCCGTCTGTGGCGATGGCCTGGTGTGGGCTGATATGGAGGCCTGTGACGATGCGGGAGACAGCGATGTTTGCAACGCAGACTGCTCCCTCGCGGCCTGCGGCGACGGCTACGTCAACGGTGCAGCGGGCGAGACCTGTGACGACCAGAACGAGGACAACACGGACGACTGCCTCGACACCTGCGCCGCGGCGGCCTGCGGCGATGGTTTTGTCTGGGCCGACACGGAGGAGTGTGACGACGGCAACGTGGAGCCCGGCGATGGCTGCAGCGACACTTGCGGCCTCGAGGCCTGCTCGTGGGACATCGAGAATATCGATTTTCCCGTGGTCCTCTACCCGAGCATCCACTTCGGTGAGATCACCTTCGACGGCAACTGCGACATCGTCGCCAGCGGGGCGTTCACAAACACGCTGTATCGCGTCTCCCAAGTCGACGGCACAGTGACGACGCCGGTGGAGGACATCGCCAACAAATCGATCAATGGGTTGACCTACCGGGCCAGCGACAACAAGGTCTACGTCTCCCTCGACAACGCAAACGAGCTGTGGTCACTCGACGACCAGGATCAGTTTTCGATGGTCGCCGCGCTGCCGGAAGTCACCAATGGAATCGCGGTCGCGCCGGGGGGCTTCGGCGACTTTGGAGACCAGATCATCGCCGCCACCGCCAGCGGGCGGGTGTTGGCGATCGACGCTGGCGACGCGTCCGTCACCCAGGTCGCGAGTGCCGACGGCATTCAGTTCAGCTCGGTCGCCTTCGCCCCCGACGGCACGCTCTATGTCGTCGCCTTCCAGACCGGTGAAATCTCGACCCTCACCCCCGACGGGGTGTTCACGCTGTTCTACGCCCCCGCGGGCCAAGTCGACGGATTGGCGATCGACCCCGATGGCGACACCCTGTACTTCTCCCACTTCGGTGGCGGGCCAGGCGTCGATTCCCTCTCCCTGCCTGGGGCGATGTTCACGGATGGTCCGGCCGCTCAATTCGACGGCGGTTACTACCCCTCCGGTCTGCTCGTGGACGGCAACGGGAATGTGTTCATCAAGATCCAGGTCGACTCCAACGCGGTTTTGAACGTGATCCCGGCGCCCTAAGGGCGACTGCTGGAGCGACTCACCAATCGGTGGGGGCCCGACAGAGCGCCGTGCCCTCACCGAGGGTCCAACAGCTCACTCCGGTGGGCTCAGCTCCCCGAGCAGTTGAGCACCGACGCCAGCCAGTAGATCAAGGGCGTGAGCACCATCCACTTGATCAGCCACGCCAGGGCGAAGGTCTTGAGCACGGCCGGTCCGTAGAAACGCAAGACCTGCTTCACCGTCAGCCTGCGGATGGCCTTGGACCAGCTCGGTCGGGCCTTGAGCCGCCCGTACCAATCTGCGACCCGAGGGTGGCGTCGGGCCGAGAGTGAGCGCGTAAAGCCGATCAGGTCGAGGCGCGCGAGCACGGCGGTCCACATGGTGTCGGCGAGGCTGTACTCGTCTCCGGCCAGCCAGCTCCGGTGTTCGAGCAGGGCCTCGATCTCGTCGAGGGTCAGCTCGATCTCGTCGACGAGCTGGTCGACGTGCGCACGGTTGGCGCTGTCTTGGGCGAGCTTCTCGATGTCCTCGAGCTTGGCCTCGTAGGCCGGGGCGAGCTCGGGGTGCTTCTTGGCCAGCCGGGCCAGGCGCTTGCGCTTTTGTTTGAGGTTCCAGCGTTCGAACCACCGGACCAGGCCCTTGGAGCGGCCGTAGCTCAGCGCCCGCAGGGGGAACTGATCTTGGCGGTCGATCCAGTGGATGATCTCGGCGCGGAACTCAGGGTCGCTGGGCAGGAGGCGCGGACCCTCGTCGCTGAGGCTGTCGAGGGTGGCGGCGATGTCCACCGAGTTTGTCGTGATCGCGCCGTCGAGGTCGAGGGTGGGGACGACCATGCGCGAGTTCAAGGCGGCGTACCAGGGCTCGTACTGTTGGTGCGCCGGGCCGATGTTGACGGTCTTGGATTCCCAGGCGATCTGTTTCTCGGCCAGGGCGAGCCGGACCTTCTGCGAGCACACCGAGCTGGGGAAGTGGTAGAGCAGGACCTTCTCTGGAGCCAGGCCGGGCTCGGCAGTTTTTGTTTCGGAACCGCTGGGCTCGGGGGGGCCGGCTTCGGCGGTGTCCGATTCGACCTCGGCTTCACCCGTCTGGGAGACCGCGACGACCGGCGGCTCGGAGTGCTCGCCCTCGCCCTCGCCCTCGCCCTCGCCCTCGCCCTCGCCCTCGCCCTCGTCATGGCTCGCGGGCGGCTGTAGTCGAAGGTGCACCAACACCAGGACTGTAGCGCTGTGTCCTCGGGGCCTGCCAAGTTCAAATTGTCACGGTTGCGTCGACGCCCCTGGTGGCCCTGAGCGGGCAGTGGTGGCCCCGTCGCTCGTGTTGGTGGCTTCCAGGCTCGCTGGTGGTCACGCGATGCGTGCGACACCGGCCCTCGCGCGATGGCCGATGTGTTTGATCTTCAGTCTCGAATCGCTGCCGTGACCCTGTATAGGCGCGGCGCGGCGGTGACCCGCCTGGTGACGCTGTCGCTCGCGGACGGGCTCCCCGAGCGGGTCCGAATTGCCGGTCTACCGCTGGGTTTGGACGACAGCTCCGTGCGTGTGGAGGTCCGCCGAGAGGGCGACGGGCAGACCGTGATCGCCGGTGACTTGGGGGTGACGCTGACGATTCCCCGAGTTGATATCGATGTCGATGTCGATATCGGGACAAGGGCAAAGCCAGCCGATGTGGCGGCCCGGGAGATCGGGGAGGCCCGCTGTGTCCGAGAGCTCATCGAGGCCGAGCTCGGCGCGCTGCGTACGAGTCGGGGGCGCATGAAACCCATCTACCAGGACGTGGTCGGACTCTGAGCCGTCCGTCATACTATTTCGCTCCAGGTGATGCTGTCGTGATATCTGCAGGCGTGGAGCTGCGGCTGGTGGATGGGTTTCATGCCATGAAGCGGTCGTCGGTCGTCGAGGCACTCTTCCCCCAGTCGCAGGCGCAGCCCTCGTAGGTGACAGGAGCGCAGGAGATCAGGGGGGCGCCCCCGGGCCGCTCGCGGCTCGCAGGGCCGCTCGGGCGGTGGACCTGTCGTGGGTGGTGCCGCCGTCGAGCTTGGCCAGGCGAAGCGCGCGTGCGGCCAGGGAGCGGGCGTGGGCTCGCTCGCCCCGGGCGAGCTGGGTCTGGCTCAGACCCACGAGAGACTCGACCAGCTCGGGGTGTATGTCTCCAAAATTGGTCTCCAGGATGGCCAGGGAGCGCTGCCCCGCGGCGAGGGCCTCGTCGAGGCGGCCGAGTCCACGCAGGGCCCGGGAGCGGTTGTGCTCGAGGGCGGCGATCGCTGGGTGGGCGTTGCCGACCACGGGCACGAGCACGGCGCGGGAGGCCTCGAAGTCGACGAGGGCCTCGAGGAAGTCCTCTTGTCGACCCTGCGCCTCTCCACGCTCGGCCTTGGCGGCGGCGAGGTTTTGCAGGCTGACGCCGACGGCGACGTGGTCTTCGCCGAGGCTGGGGGTGAGGACGTCGAGGGCCTGGCGGTAGCGGGCGATGGCCTCGTCGAAGCGCCCGAGGTTCTGGAGGGCCGAGCCGATGTTGACGTCGACAAAGGCGACGTCGGGGTGGGCCTCCCCGACATGGGGGACGATGATCTTGCGGGCCCGCTCGAGGCTGGCGAGGGCCTCTTCGTAGCGGCCGGTCTCGTCGAATATGATCGCTATGTTGTTGAGGGTCCGGGCGACATCCCGGTGCTCGGTCCCGAGCAGGGTCTCGCTGAGCTCGAGAGAGCGGCGGTGGAGTTCGAGGGCCTCGCTGTAGCGGTGCTGACTGGCGCGGACGTTGGCGAGGCTGTCCATGGTGGTGGCGACGTCGGGGTGCTCGGGGCCGTAGTGCTCGATGGCCAGGGCCAGGGCACGCTCGAGGGACTCGCCGGCCTCGTCGTAGCGGCCGAGCTCACGCTGGGCGTCCCCGACCCGGACCAGGACGCTCGCGTAGCGGGGGTGGCGATCTCCGCCGAGCTCGTCGAGGACGGCGAGCTCGCGGCCCTGGGACTCGAGCGCGGCCTCGAAGTCACCCTTGGTCATGGCCAGGTCCCCGAGGCTGATGTGAAGCTCGACGGCGAGCTCGGGGTCGTCGCCGATGTGGGCCAAGCTGGCGAGGCCCAGGGCAGCCCAGTGGTCGGCGAGCTCGAGCTTGGCGGCGTCGCGGGAGAAGGTGTCGATGAGCTCGGTCGCGGCTCGGACCACAGCGCGGTCGTGGCCGACGCGCTGGGCGGCCATGGCCCCGGACGAGAGCAGGGCGATGGCCCGCTCTTCATCGCCGCTTTGGCGGACCAGGGCGCGGCCCAGGCTGACGAGGACATCGGCACGGATCCTGTCGGAGTCGATGCGCGGGAGCTCGAGCTGGAGGGCCTCGCCGGCTGCGATCGCGGCCGTGAACTCCCCGACCTCGGTGAGTCCGTCGATCTCGGCGATCCTGCGCTGGAACTCGCGGGCGTCCGCGTCGTTGAGGGCGCCGGCCGTGCCCTGGCTCAGGACGTCGTCGGCGTCACAGCGCTCGGGGTTGGGGAGGCGCGTGGACAGGGCCTGCATCCGCGAGAGGAGCTCCGAGGCCGGGAGCTCTTGAGCGAGCAGGTCTGTGAGCACGACCTCGATCCGAGTGAGCTGCTGGTCGAGGCAGGCGTCGCGCTGTTCGAACACGGTCAGGGACTGCCGTCCGTGGACTTTGCTGGCCTCGCAAGCCCGCAGTCGAGCCTGCTCCCAGTCCTCCATGAAACGATCGAGGCGGGTGACGATCGTCGACCAGGTCTTGTCGGCATAGGGGAGCCCGGCGGGAGCCAGGCGACGCTCGAACTCCGCGCTCACGGTCGGGTTCCAGACCGTGCGCAGCCGGGCCGCGCCGCCGTCACACTCGGCCAGGACGCCGACGTCGAGGCGGGGGCTGAGCTGGGACCAGGCCAGGGCCCCGGCGCTGAACACCGTGGCGAGGCCGAGGACGAGCGGCAGCCACCCCAGTCGTCTGGTCTCGGTGAGTGGTTGGAGCGCGAGGATGAGGGCGTCGACGGTCGGGAAGCGATCGTGGGGGTCGAGGCTCAGCCCACGCAGGAGGACCTTCTCGACCTTGCTGGGCATGTCCGTGGGGCGCTGGCCGGGGAGGGTGCGCAAGCTGCCGAGGTCGAGGTAGTGCTGGGGGGCGCCGGCCTTACCCAGGAAGGGGCGGCTGCCGTAGATCGCCTCGTATACGGCGACACAGAGGCTGAACTGGTCGCTGCGTGCATCGCTCTGCTCGCCGCGGGCCTGCTCCGGGGCCATGTAGGCGGGTGTCCCGATGATCTGGCCCTCGCGGGTGACGTCCTGCGCGTCCTCGGGTGGAATGCCGTCGTCGGAGAATTTTCCATCTTCGGCGTCCCGGGCGTTGGCGACGATGAACTCCTGCAGCTCGCTGCGCAGCTCCTGGTCCTCGAGCGCGAGCTCGTCGCTCGACAGCATATCGCTCAGGGTTTGGGCCTCCGAGCTGGGGACCGTGTCGCGCAGGGGGGTGGCGAGGCCGAAGTCGAGCACCCGCACCCGCCCGTCGACGCCGACCAGGACATTGTCCGGCTTGAAGTCGCGGTGGACGATGCCCGCGGTGTGGGCGGCCGCGAGCCCGCGAGCTGCCTGAAGGAATACCGAGACGATGGCGCGCCACTGGTGAGCCTCGCGCTTGAGCCAGGCCGAGAGTGTGGTCCCGTCGACCGACTCCATGACCAGGTAGATCTGACCTTGAAAGGTGCCGACCTCGTAGATGGGGACGACGTTCGGATGCGAGAGGCGGGCCAGAGCCTTGGCCTCGCGCAGCATCCGGCGGCGGCGAACGTCGAGGGTTCTGCGGCCGCTGGCGAGCTTGCTGGGCCGCAGCAATTTGACGGCGACCTTGCGATCGAGATCCGGGTCGTAGCAGGCGTAGACGATGCCGATGCCGCCCGCACCGATGATGTCGAGCACCGTGTAGCGGGCGATGCGAGCCCCGGGCGAGAAGGTGTGCTCGCGGGATTTGGTGGCGCGCTGGGATCGTGGGTCGAGATCGAGATCGAGTGCGACGGGCCGGCTGGGGCCCGTCGTCTCCGAATCACGACTCCGCCGATGACCCATGAATGGGGGTCATGGTAGCGCGAATCGCGTTGTGATGGGCTACCAGACTTCGCATACCGACTCGGCGTGCATGGCCGTGTCGTCTTCGCAGCCGTAGGCCGTCCAAAACTCTGGGAAGTGAGCGAGCGGAATGTTGACCCGGTACTTGGGCGCCGAGTGGGGATCGACGGTCGCCGCGAGCTTCTCGAACTCGGGTGACGCGACGGTGCACCAGCTTTGGGCGAAAGACAGGAAGAACAGCTGTTGGCCGCTCAGACCGTCGATCAAGGTGCTGGACTGGTCTTGTTCGGCGGCCCAGGTGTTGTAGGCCGCGTAGCTGTCCTTAATGCCACCAAAGTCGGCGATGTTTTCACCCAGGGTCAGCTCACCATTGAGGAAGGTCTCGGGCTGGACCTCGACCGAGGAGTAGGTCTCGACGATGCAGGCGGTGCGCTCGTCGTAGCGGGCCGAGACCTCGTCGGCCCACCACTCACGCATGACTCCGTCCCCATCGAACTTTCGGCCCTGATCGTCGAAACCATGGGTGAGCTCGTGGCCCATGACCATACCCATAGCGCCGAAGTTCATGGCCATGGGGAAGTCACTGCTGAAGAAGGGAGGCTGCAAAATGCCGGCCGGAAACAGCATTTGGTTTTGCAGCGGGTTGTAGCCCGCGTTGACGATCGAGGCCGGCCAAGTCCACTCCTTTTTGTCGACAGCATGGCCGATCTTGGCGAGCGCGAAGTCGTTGGCCCACAGGTTCGCGGCCGTGGCATCGGCGAAGTAGCTGCCCTCGAACTCGAGGCCGTCGTAGGTCCGCCACTTCTCGGGGTAGCCGATCTTGTTTGCGATCTTCTTCATCTTGCCGACCGCGGCCTCGCGGGTCGGGTCGTCCATCCACTCGAGGTCGGTGAGACCGGTCTGGAAGGCGGCCTCGACCCGGGTGATCATGTCGATGGCGATGTCCTTGCTGTCGCCGGCGAAGGTCTCGCGGATGAAGGTCTCGCTGACGAGGTCACCGACGGCGCCGTTGGTGGCGGCCACGCAGCGCTCCCAGCGAGGCTGGATCTGCTTTTGGCCGGTCAGCGCCCCGGCAAACTGGAAGTTGGCGTCGACGACCTCGGCGGACAGGAGGTTGGCCGTGTTGCTGATCAGCCGGGTCCGCAGGTAGTCCTTGACCGCCTCCGGGTCTGCGGCCTTGATCAAGGCCGGGAGTTGCTCGATGAACTCGGGGTTGCTGACGTTGATCTGCTCGAGCTTGGGGATGCCGATCGCCTTGAAGTAGGTGGTCCAAGGCAGCTTCGAGCGGGACACGACGCCCTTGCGATCCCAGCGGTTGTAGATCTTCTCCGGGTCGCGCATGTCCTCCGGGGGTTTTTGGAGCTTGGCGATCTCGGTCTCGAGGGCGATCACCCGGATGGCCGCGGCGCTGGCTTGCTCTTCGCTGTAGCCGAGGTGGGTCAGCATGCGCCCGACGTGGGCCTGATACAGGGGCAGGACCTGGGCCTTCTTGGCGTCGTCGAGGTAGTAGGAGGGATCGGGGAGACCGGTGCCGCCCTGGCCCAAGTCGGCGATGTGCAGGTCCGGCTCGAGAAAGTCGATCGACAGGCCGAACCCGAAGAACGCACCCATGCCCACGCTGGCGTCCATCTTGCCCAGGAACTTGAACAGGGCCTTGGTGTTGCCGACCTTGAGCTTGTCGATCTGGGCGAGGTAGGGGGCGAGCGGCTCGACGGCTGCGGCCTCGACCGTCTCGACGTCCATGCAGCCTTTGTAGTAGGCGCCGGCCCGGCCCGTGTCGGCCTCGAGGATGGTCTTGAGGACCTCGTTGTTGCGCTGGCTGAGCTCGCCGAAGCCCCGGCCCCAGCGCGGCTTGTCGGCCGGCAGGGGGGTGGCGTCGAACCACCCACCGCAGGCGTACTGGTAGAAGTCGGTGCAGGGGTCCGTGCTCTGATCGAGCTGGGCGATGACCTCGCTGCCCAAGGGGTCCGTCGTGCTGAGCTTCGGGGCCGCCCTGTCCTCGGGCTCGACCGTGCCGCTGTCCGAGCTTTGGGTGGCCGTCGTGTGACAGGCGAGGGCGGGCAAGAGGAGCAGCGAGAGGGCAATCGGACGAGGCATCATCGCGGCAAGCATGCCCGATTGGACCCGGGCTACAACGGGCGCGTTTTTGGAGAATCACCCATCTGAGAGTGACGATCGTCACGGATGTAATCCGGCCTGCCGGCGCGGGGACCCGCTCGAACTCATGGTGCCAGGCAGATCTGGGGTGCACCTGAGGGCGCTTCAAGGGATCGCCGCGCTAGCGGCCAGAGCGAGGATCGACACCGAGTGCGATGAGGTGGTCGTCGAGGTTTTGAGCGATGCCCTGGTAGGTCGCGGCGAGCTCGAGGGCCGCCTCTCGGTCGCCCTCGTAGCTGCGGTAGGCGGCGCGCTTGGTCAGCTGAAGGGCCACGGGCGGCAAGCTGGCCAGGGCCTCGGCGCGCTCGAGGGCCGTGTCCATCAGCGCCTCCTCGGGGACGACCTCGTGGACCAGGCCGATCGCCAGCGCCTGCTCGGCCGTCAGCACCCGCCCGGTCATCATGAGCTCGAGGGCCTTGGGGAAGCCGACAGTGCGGATCAAAAAGTAGGCGCCGCCGTCCCCGGGGACCAGGCCGACACGGACGAAGGTCGAGCCGAGCTTCGCGCCGGCGCGGGCCAGCCGGAGGTCACACATACACGCGAGGTCCAAGCCCGCGCCGATCGCCGCGCCGTTGATGGCCGCGATCAGGGGCTTGGGGAAGGTCGCTATCCTCCGGGGCACAGCCTGGATGCCGCGGATGTAGCGGGTCCGCAGGGCGCTCGGGTCTCCGGCGAACATCCCGGTGCGGGCGCGCATGGCCTTGATGTCGCCGCCGGCGTGGAAGGCCTTGCCCTCGCCCGTCAACACGACGCAGCGCACGGCCGGGTCGTCCTCGGCCCGGTCGAGGGCCGCGGTCAGCTGGGTGCACATCTCGTCGCTGTAGGCGTTGCGGGCCTCGGGCCGATCGAGGGTGACGATGACGATCTTCGCGTCGGGGGCGGTCGCGCTCGGGCGCTCGGCGTAGCGGACGTGGACGGGAGCGGCGCTGGGCATGGACGAGGGATACCAAGTTTGGGGCGTCGAGACTGCTGCGGACCCAGACCACCCACGAGCTGTCCTCGTCGGGCATTTCTCCGCCGGTGTCGGTCCCCCCCTCGTCGTCCCCCCCCCTCGTCGTCCCCCCCCCTCGTCGTCCCCCCCCCGACACGGTCGGCCTGCCCCACCCCCCAAGACCCAAGGCGAAC
>CAYVJQ010000097.1:0-28178 GCA_964451725.1 uncultured Nannocystaceae bacterium
CCCACACACCGATTAGGGAGCAGCCTCGACCTGAGCCTGCACGACGTCCGTGCCGCTCTCGCTCTCGCTCTCGTTCTCGTTCTCGTTCTCGTCTCCCTTCCGGGGCGCGAAGTCCTCGACGATCATGTACAGGGCCGGCACCAGCAGGAGCACCACCACCGTCGCCGCGAGTATTCCAAACGCGAGGCTGATCGCCATGGGGATCAGAAAGCGCGCCTGGGCCGAGGTCTCAGCGAGCATGGGGACGAGCCCAAAGAAGGTCGTCAGGCTGGTCAACAAGATCGGCCGGAAGCGCTGGGTGCCGCCCCGGAGCACGGCGTCGAAGGCCGAGAGCTCTGGGTCCGCAGCTCGGGCTTTGTTGGTGGCGTCGATGAGCACCAGCGAGTCGTTGACGACGACCCCAGACAGGGCGATGAGCCCGAACATGCTCATGATCGACAGGCCGAAACCCATCAAGACGTGCCCGGCGATCGCCCCGACAAAGCCGAAGGGGATCACACACATGATGATCACGGGCTGGATGTAGCTCCTGAAGGGGACCGCCAAGAGCCCGTAGATCAGGAACAGGGCCAGGATGTAGCCCTGCCCGAGCGCCTGAAAGGTCTCCTGTTGCTCGCGCTGTTCACCGACCATCTCGACCTCGATGTCGGGGTAGCGGGTGCCCAGCTCTTCGAGCACCCCGGCCTCGAGCGCCTCGAGCACGGCCCGCGAGCTCTGGACCCCGGGCGCCAGCTCGGCGGACACGACGACCTTGCGGCGGCCATCCTCCCGATCGATGGAGGTCGGCGCGACCCCGCGCTCGAGCTCGACCAGGCGCCCGAGGGGGACAAAATCCCCGCTCGAGCTGCGGATCATGAGCGCCTCGAGGTCATGCTCGCTGCGCCGCTCCTCGGGTGGCAGGCGAGTCATGATCTTGAGCTCGTTGCGCCCCCGCTGCTCGCGGACTGCCTCGGCCCCGAAAAACGCGGCCCGCAGCTGCGACGCGACCTGCTGAGAAGAAAACCCGAGGCCCCGGGCCTCACTCGACAGGCTAAAGTCGATCTGCGGTTTCCCGGTGACGTAGCCGTTTTTGATGTTGACCAGTTCGTCGTAACCCGCGAGCGCGGCGCTCATCTCCCCCGAGGCCGCAGCCAGCGAGTCCGGGTCGACACCCAGGAACTGGATCGCCACGGCGGCACCGGCCCCAGGCCCCGAGCTCGCGCTGTAGGTGATGGACTCGATGTCCTGGAGTTCACCGGTGTGCTCGCGCCAGCTGGCCAGGAACTCCTCGGCCCCGAACTCCCGCTGCCCCGAGGGCACGAGCGCGACCTCGAAGGCGATCAGGTGGCTCCCGACATCGGCCGGCCCCGCCCCCGGGCCACCGCCGGGCTTCCCTTGGCCCACGCGTGTATAGACGCCGCGGACCATCGCCGAGGCGTCGAACTGCGCGATGGTCTCTCCGAGCGCCTCCTCGAGGACCTCGCCCACCGCCTCCGTGCGCTCGAGCGCCACCCCGAAGGGCAGGCGCACCTCCACGGTCACCACATCACCCTCGATCTGAGGGAAGAAGTTGAACGGCACCCCGCCCGAGGCGACGAAGCCCAGGGTCAGCGAGAGCACGACCGCCGAGACCGCCAGGGCCAGGTAGCGGGCCCGCATCACCGCTTTCGCTACCGGTCGGTAGATCCTCTCGATGAACGCCGCGAGCCCCCTGGCGACCAGAGCCTGGAGCCCCTCGAACACCCCCAGCAGGCCGCGCCTGGGCAGGCGTAGCTTCGAGTCCGTTGTTTTGATGTGGGCGAGGTGCGCCGGCAGGATCAAGAAGCTCTCGACCAGAGAGATCACCAGCACGGCGATCACGACCGCGGGGATCATCTTGAACACCTTGCCCATGGTCCCGGGCACGAAGAACATGGGCATGAAGGCCGCGACCGTGGTCAAGATCGCGAAGGTGATCGGGGTCGCCATCTCCTTGGCGGCCAAGATCGCCGCCTCCATCGGGGGGTGCCCCTCGCTCCGGTAGGAGTAGGTCCGCTCGCCCACGACAATCGCGTCGTCGACCACCATGCCCAAGGTCACGATGAACGCGAACAGGGTGATCATGTTAATGGACAGATCCGTCCCGCCGAGGACCACGAACGCGCCCAAGAAGGAGATCGGGATGCCCAGGGCGACCCAAAAGGCGAGCCGAAGATCCAAGAACAGGGCCAGGATCACGAGCACCAAGAGCAGGCCCATGCCCGCGTTTTTTGCCAGCAGACCGATGCGGTCGCGCAGGGCCTCGCTGTCGTCTTGCCAGACGCTGACCTCGACCTCGGGAGGGAGAGAGGCGCGCAGCTCCTCGGCGTAGTCCCGGACCGCAGCCGCGACCGCGCTCGGGGTCTCGTCCCCCGTGCGGTAGGCCGTCACGCGGACGGCCGGTTTGCCGTTGTAGAGGGAGTACTGCTTGGTGTCCTCGTAGCCGTCGATAATGGTCCCGATGTCGCCCAGGCGGACCTCACCGCCGCCCCGGGACCCCCTCAAGATCAGCTCCGAGAGCTCGGCTCCGCTGGCCCGGCGGTCGCTGACCCGAACCCGGATCTCTCCCCGATCGGACTCGAGGGCGCCGGCTGGGAGCTCCAAACTCGCGCTCCCGATCTCCCGAGCGACCTCGTCCAAGGTCAGGCCGTAGCGCTCGAGCTCGGCGCGGGAGATCTCGACCGAGAGCTCGAGCGGGGGGACCCCCTCGAGCTCGACCTGGGTGATGTCCTCGCTCTCGAGCAGGCCCATGCGGACGCGCTCGGCGATGGCGTGCAGGTCATGCAGCTCCTGGTCCCCCGACACGATCAGGCTCACGACCTGTTTGCGTCGCTTGGCCAGGCTCACGATCGGCTGCTCGGCCTCGTCGGGGAAAGTCGAGATCCGATCGACCTCGTTTTTGACGTCGGCGAGCACCTGCTGCCGATCCGCGTCGAGCAGGAGGGAGACGGACACGGTCCCGCTGCCCTCCTTCGAACTCGAGTCGACACGCTTGACCCCGTCGATGCCCCGAACCTTCTCCTCGATCGCCAGCACGATGCTCTGCTCGACCTCGCTGGGGCTGGCGCCGGGGTAGACCACGTTCACGTCGACCTGATCGAGGTCGAACTCGGGGAACACCTCCTGCTTCGAAGTCGCGACTCCGAGTCCCCCCGCGACGATCAATACGAGCATCAAGAGGTTCGCGGCGACGTTGTTTTGGACCATCCACGCGAGGGCCCCCTTGAACAGCTCGCTGGTGCGCTCAGCCATGATCGACCTCCCCCTGAACCTGCGCCTTCGCCTGAACATCGACGCCCGAGCTCGCGCCGCTCTCGGCGACGGCCGCCCCGGACTCGGGCCCGGACCCCGCCTCGGACTCGGCCTCGGACTCGGTCGCCTCGATCCGAACCTCGATCCCCTCCAACATGCTCGACGGCGGCCGGAGCACGACCTCGAGGGTTCCCTCGCTCCAGGGAGCGTCGAGCGAACTCGGGCGGACGTAGACCGCCTCTCGGTCGGTCCAGGCGATCTCGAGGTTCAGCCTGCTCACCCGTTGGTCCCCATCCACGACCCAGACCCGCCGGCCCTCGACCAGCGCATCGCGGGGGATCCGGAGCGCGCGGGTGGGCTCGGGGGAGTCGAGCTCCAGGGTCAGGAACGCCCCCGGCAGCAGCCTCGCGCCCGAGGAGGTCCGCCCCGAGACCCCGATGATGAGATCCGCCTTGCGGGTGTCGGCATCGATCTCCGCGCCGAGGCGCAGGGCCTCCCCAGTGAGGGTCGCAAACTCTCCTCGGCCGAGATCGAGGCGCATGCGGACCTCGGTTCCGGGTCCCGCGCCCTCGGTTTTGTCGTCGCCGAGCTCGAGGGCCGAGAGCGCCTCGACTCGAACCGGCGCCCGCACCCACATTTCATCGGCGACGACCAAGGACGCGAGCGCGGCCCCCCGGGTGACGACCTGACCGGGCTCGACCTGCTCCGAAACGACGAGCGCGTCGTAGGGCGCCCGGATCGTGGCCCGACGTAGATCGAGCTTCGCTTTGTCGACCGACGCCTTGCGCAGATCGACGAGCGCCTGGGCCGAGGCCAGCTGGGGCCCGCGCTTGGCCAGGCGCCCCTCCCCCTCCGCGCCCCCGAACTGCGCCCACTCTCGCAAGGCCGTCCGCCCGCGACCGAGCTCGAGTTCGAGCTCCGCCTCGGCCCGCCTCAACTCGGCCTTGGCCTGGGCCACGGCGATCTTGTAGGCCCGAGTCTCGATGCGGACCAACACCTCGCCCTCCTCGACCCGGCCGCCCTCGTGGAGCGCCGGCGAGACCTCGACCACCTTGCCCCCGACCTCGGGGACCAGCGTCAGCTCACCGGTCGCCTCGGCGACCCCGTTGGCCTCGACCCGGATCGCGTAGGCACCGGGTGGGACCTGCTGCGTGCGAACCAGCGGGAGCTCGCGGGTGGGCGCCTTGGCCTCGGTCTGCTCGCCACCTTGAATCAGCAACACCGTACCGACCCCGCCAGCGGCGAGGACGACGAGGGGAAGTAGAACGTGAGTGAAGATCTTGTTCATCGGATCCTGTTCTCGAGCGTCAGCGTGTGGCGTCGGGGGCGAGGGCGCGCTGCAGGTCGACGTGAGCCGCGACCAAATCGCGCTGAGCGGTGATGAGGTTGAGTTCGGCCTGCTGCTTGCTGGTCAGGGCCGAGAGCAGGTTGAGGACGTCCATGTCACCCTCGAGGTAGCGATCCCGGAGCGCGAGGTAGTTGTCCTCGGCGAAGCTCATCTCGGCCGTGGAGGCGGCGACGATGTCGGCGCGCTCGCCCTGGGCAGCCTCGGCCGCCGCGACCTGAAGACGGGCTTCGAGCTGCAGACGCTCGACCTCGTTGTGGGCGCTGGCGGTCTGTGCCCGCCGCTGCCGGAGCACGCCGCGGGTCCGACCGCCGGTGAAAATCGGCACGGAGAGGGACGCCCCTGCGCCCCAGAACCACTGCTCGGCGACCTCGGTGATGGCGATCGCCTGGACCCCCGCTTTGGCCGACAGGCGCAGGCTCGGCGCGAAGGCTCGGCGCGCGCCCTGCTCTCGCTTGGTCGCGGCCTCGGCCCGGCGCTCGGCGGCGACCAACTCCGGGCGCGCGGCCAGCAGCTGGTCCACCCCCGGACCGGCTCCCGGACCCACTCCCGGACCCTGGGTTTCGGCGACCCGGGGCAGGACCTCGGCACTGGCGTGGGCCGTGTCCGGGGGCTCCGCGAGCAGCACGGCCAGGCGCTGAGAGGCCGCCCGGACCTGGGCTTTCACCTGGGGGCGCAGGGTTTCGGTCGCAGCCAACTGGCGGCGCTGCTGAAGGATGTCCGTGGCCGCGAACTGGCCCTCGACGTAGCGGCGCTCGGTCAGCTCGAGCAGGGCCGAGACCGTCTCGATCTGGGCCTCCACGACCCGGGCTCGAGCCCGAGCGGCGACCAGATCGTAGTAGGCACCCACGATCGCAGCCGACACGCCGACCCTGCTCGAGGCCCGCTCGGCCTTCGCCGCTGTGACCTCGTCGCGGCTGGCCCGAAGGTCGAGCACCCGCCGACCCGTGATGTCCAACTCCAGGCCCACATTGAGGACGCTGGATCCGGTCCAGTAGACCTCGGGAGGAGGCGCCGCGTTGGGGTCACCACCGCCTCCCGTGCCACCAAACTGAAATCCCAGGCTGTCCGTGGGCGCGAGATCGATCCTGCTGTCCCAGCTCACCGTCGGCATCAGGGGCGCTCGCTGCTGTTCGGTCTGCGCCTCCAACTCGGCGATCCGCAGCTCGGCCGCGCGCAGGTCGAGGTTTTCACCGAGGCCCTCGGCGACCAGCGCGTCGAGCTCGGGGTCGCCGAAGCCCACCCACCACTGGGCCGACCCCTGCTCGAGTCGGCGGGTCGGCCCGGGCAGGTCGACGCCCGCGTCGGCCGTGTCGCCCGTGTCGGCCGTATCGCCCGTGTCAGCCGTATCAGTATGAGAATCCGCGGGCGCGGCATCTCCAGAGTTGGAGCCGCCGGGCGGCCCGGAGGCAAAACTGTCCGAGGCGAAGGCCAGGCAAAAGAGCACGGCCATCGCAGGTAGAGTGATTCGAAGGCCCATGGCCTCCTCCTTGTTCAGATTGAAACTGAGACTGAGGTTGAGATTGTGTTTACGGTTGTGACGGCGCGCGGCCATCGACAACAGACAACAGGAGAAAAGAAATCAGCGTGGCTTGATGCCTGACCAGAACAGGTCGACCAGGTCCTCAGCGAAATTCTCACAGCGCGCGGCGCTCTGATCGCCCAGCATGTGCGCGAGGGTGTGATAATTGTGGATCGCACCCATGAACGCGGCGGCCGTGACCTCTGGGCTGGCAACGTCGGTCCGCCCCTGGGCGTTGAGCTCGACAAAAAACTGAGTCAGAACCCGGCGCGCTCGCAGAGGCGGCGGCTCTCCCGGGAACAGCTTGAGCATGGAGTTCGGGGAGATGCCGGCGGCCCGGAGGACCATGAGCGAGGGCATCATCCGCGAGAAAAACTCCTCCATCTCCGTGATGATGTCGTGGAGCTGCTCGCCCACCGGGCGCTCGTCGGGGCCGCGGCTGAGCCGGTCGAACCAGGCCGGGAGCACCCGGGGCGCGAGCGCGCGGATCATCAGCTCCTTTTTGGTGGCGATGCGCTTGAACAGGGCCGCCTGCGAGACCCCGAGGGCCTCGGCGATGCGCGAGGTCGAGACGCTGGGACCGAACTCGAGGAACAGCCGATTGGCGGTCTCGAGCAGGTCTTCGTCGCTGAAACTTCGTGGTCGCATCTGGGTTGGCTCTAGCCGCTGGTCTGGTCTTGGGACCGTCAGGCGGGTTTGTGTCTGCATACTTACTTACCAATTGGGCCCGTTCAAGTTAATTGTTGAGCCTCCACTTACTAATTTGATTCGCGTTTAGTTTCAAATACTTATGCGACATGACTGAGCGTTCTCAGCGCGGTGCGCTCGTCCACCTTAAACTCGAAGACGCCACCCAAACCAAGTTTGGGCGGCGTCTCGACAGGGCGCTACACGGTCACTCTTCGTCGACCGAAGAGGTGCACTCGGCGATGCCCAGGGCCGCTTGGTACTGGCAGTTCCAGTCGACCAAGTCGGCGCTCGCGGTCTCGGCCGCGGGCACGTCGTCGTTGGCGATGGCCTCGATCCACGTCGCCCAGCTGGCCCGGTAGGCAGGGAGGTCGAAACCCTCGAGATCCTGGACCATGAACGGCTCGACCAGCTTGCTGTAGGTCGACCCCTCGGTCGCGCCCTTGAACCCCTCGGAGGTCCCCATGAGGGCGCCCACGTCGGGCAGGGCGAGGTCCGTGTACTTGCGGGTCCGCTTGACGAAGGCGATGTTGAGCTGACGGGTCAGCTCGTCGACGTCGACATCACCGGGTGGGCCCGTGAGCGCGTCCTCGATCCACGCGATTCCGGGTGTGTTCTTGCCCGAGAGTCGGTCTTCGATCAGCTGAAAGGCCGCATAGGCCCGGCGCTGCGCGAGCAGGTCGTCGCTGTCGGCGGCCTCCTCTGCCCAGCCGAGGATCAGGCGGTGAACCATGGCGAAGGTGGTCTTCTCGATCTGCTGTTTGGCGGGTCCGACGACCCACTCGTCGACGGCCCACGACTCCTCACCCTCGATCCCGCTGTGGCCCCAGAGGTAGGCCGCGTCGAGGTCGGCCTCGATGCTGTCGCCCTCGAGTCCATAGGCGTCGGCGGCCTGCGCCATCTGACGCAGGGCCCCGTCGTAGTAGCACCAGGTCGCGTCCCAGCGCGCGTAGAGCAGGGCCGGGTCGTTGGCCGGGTCGGGCAGGACATCGGCGATCGCCGCGATCTCGCTGCGGATGAACTTGTGCAGGGCCAGGTACACGCCCCACTCCACGTCGATCATGTCGCTGGGCTCGCCCACATCCAGGGCCAGGTCGATGGACGCGAGGATCGCTGCGTCGTCGATGAGCACACCGTCCTCGATCCGACCGCTGATCACCCCCGCCTCCTGGACGGCGGCCTGGAGGCCCGTGTCGATGTAGGCGGCCGCGATGAGCTCGGGATCCGGGGCCCCACTCAGGTTCTCCATGGCGATGATCTCGAGCTGGGCGAGCGCGGCTTCACACTGGACGTTGGGCGTCGCGCCGAGCTCGGGCTTGCCCCCTTCGCCGGTGTCGGTATCGGTCTCGGCCGTATCGGTCTCGGCCGTATCGGTCTCGGCCGTGTCGGTCTCGGCCGTGTCCTCGCCGCCGGTCTCGGTCGACGAGCTCGTGTCCGACTCGTCCTCACCGATATCGTCGTCCTCGCCGCCGTCGTCCGTGCACGCCACGGCGCTCAGACTGCAGAGCAAGGACAGGGCCAAGAGCGAACGACCGGGCTTGGAGAGCTTGTTTGAAATGGTCATAGTGATGGTTCTCTGAGCGCCAAAGGCGATGTGCGAAAAACACGCAGCAGACCTTCAGCGGGATAATCCGAAAGCTAATGAAAATAGTTTTCACTTGCAATAATGCGAGCCGTGAGCCCACACATGTCCTAACTCCATGAATTCATCGGGCGAGTTCGGCCAGGGTTGACGCTCCTACATCGAGGCCGGAGTATCTTCCCCTGCAAATGAAATCTACTTTCATTTCATCGCTGCTCGGCGCGAGCTTGGCCCTGTCGGCTTGTGTGGATCTCGAACTCCCGCCTGTGGACGACGGGGGCGAGGGCGAGACGGTCGATGACAGCGCCGACACGAGCTGCGAGACCGGCGACTGCGGCGATGAGCACGAGCTCTCGGGCGAGCTGATCTTGTTTGTCAACGCCCGCCTCTCCGACGCCGACGCCTCGTTCCAGAGCCACGTCCCGCTCCCTGGGGGGGTCGAGGGCAGCTACTCGGGCAACGCCTTGTTCCTCTACGATCCGAGCGCGACCTGCGAGGGCGGTGGGACCGACTGCCGCCTGGTCGAGCTCGGCAAGCTGCGCCTCGACGGGCAGCTCGGGGCCGCGTCCATCGACGACGGGAGCCTGCGCAAGTTCGTGGTCCGGGACCTGGCCTGGCACCCCCAGCGCGGGCTTTGGGCCGCGACCTTCGATCCCCTCAACGACGAGTGGTCCCTGTCCTCGCTGACGGTCGACGACTGGGGCCGGAGCGGCAACGCGATCGGTGTGGAGCGCTGGGTGATCCCCCCTGGCCCCGCCGAGAGCCCGAGCACCGATCCCTGCTACTGGTTCGAGGCCGTCAGCGGCCTGGGCTTCGCGGGTGACGAGCTGCTCTTGGGGGTCCGGGGCGCCGGCAGCAAGGGCCTGATCACCGAGGGCTCCCTGCTGCGCATCGACACCGCCGTGTTCGAGCAGGGCCACTGCCTCCAGCCCAGCGACGTCAGCCAAGACCCGGACTACTACGCCTGCGAGACGGTCTGCACCCAGCAGTGCAGCTTCGGCGACAAGGTCGGCGTCGCCGGTGACGTGGTCGTGGCCCTCGACGGCGTCCGGGCCTCGGCCTGGCTGCGCAGCGAGGACGAGGCCGTCATGCCCCTGGCCCGCAACGAGCTCTCGACTTGCGAGCCCACCGAGCCCGGCGACGTGACCGATGGTGTGCTCGACAATGTCTTCGACGACGCGGTCGTGCGCGGCGACGAGATCGACGGCCTGGCCCGGGTCGGCGGGGTCCTCTACGGCCTGAGCGTCCTGGGCAAGGTCTACCGCATCGACGAGGTCGCCCGCACCATCGAGCAGATCGACGATCTAGGCCCGGCCTTCCCCGAGCAAGGCCTGCGCCTCCGGGGCGCCACCGAAGTCGTCATCCCGGGCGCCTAGGGTTCGAAGAAGATGATCGCCCTGCTCGCCACCTTGTGGTTGGTGACTTCACCGCCCGCAGGCCCGGACCCCGGGGACGACGACGGCATCCCCCTCGAGGACGAGACCCTCGAAGAAGGGGATGGCGACGGCGAAGATGGCGAGCCCGAGGCGCGCGAGATCGTGGTCGACGCCAGCGCCCTGGGCAAAGCCGACGCCCTCGATGTGTTCAACCACGCCGGCGGGCGCACGGTCGTCGACCGAGACGAGGCCGTGGGCCGCGGTGCGACCAGCGTCAGCGAGGCCCTCGAGCGCGCCCCCGGGGTCCGCAGCAGCGAGGGCAACTCGGGCCTCGGATCCCAGGACACCAAGCTCCAGGTCGCCGTGCGCGGCGCGAACCCTCGCCTGAGCTCGCGCGCGACCGTGCTCTTGGACGAGATCCCGATCGCCCCTGCGCCCTACGGCCAGCCCCAGCTCAGCCTCTTCCCCCTGTCCCTGTTTTCGATCGCCAAGCTCGATGTGATCCGCGGGGGCGCCACCGCTCGCTACGGACCCCAGACCTCGGGCGGCGTGTTCAACCTGATCTCCAACCCGATCCCCGAACACCCGAGCATCTCCGTGTTCGCCCAGGGCGACTCCAACCTCGACTTCTCTCTCGGCGGGGCCTACGGCGCGACCCACGGCCGCTTCGGCATGTACCTCGAGTACGCGCCCAGGGTCGGCAGCAGCTGGCGCGAGCACAGCCACAAAGAGGTCCACGGCGGGATCGCCAAGTTCGCCTGGCAGTTCAACCCGCGCCTGCGCCTCGAGTCCATCAGCCACGGCTACCTCGAGCGCAGCGAGCTCCCCGGCGGCCTCGACCGGGCGGCCTACAACGAGGACCCCTTCCAGAGCCTGCGCCCCTTCGACACCTTCGAGGGTTGGCGGGGCGGCACCGCCCTGAAGCTGGGCTGGCAGCCCAACGCCCGCCAAGACCTCAAGATCTCGGGGTGGTTCAACCACAGCTATAGGAGCACGACCATCGCCTCCAACCCCGCGCGCGATCGGGACCTGATCGATCAGATCCTGTCCCGACCCCGGACCTACGACGTGGTCGGCGTGGAGCCGCGCTGGACCGTGCGCTTCAGCAAGGCCGACAGCAGCTTCTCGCACCAGCTCAGCATCGGCGCCCGGGCGGCCTACGAGCTCGCCGACATGAAGACCCTGACCGAGGACCTGGTCGGGGAGCTGTTGACCGCCGACGACGACGCGCGCACGGCCGCCTACGCCGGCTACGTCAACGAGAAGCTGATCTTCCTCGACGGCGACCTGGCCATCGATCTGGGCGTGCGCCTCGAGTACATCCAGCTCTCGCGTCGCTCCAACCTCGAGCGCTTCACGATCCGCCGCAACTACTGGGCGCCCCTGCCCGCGGCGTCGATCTGGTACGCGCCCGTGGGCGAGGTCGCCCTGTTCGCGGCCTACGGGCGCTCCTTCGGACCGCCCCAGTATCTCCAGGTCACCGTCGCCGGCGTCGACGACCAGCTCGAGCCCGAGCACTCCGACAGCGCCGAGCTCGGCCTCAAAATACTCGAGGCCGCCGGCCTCTACGGCGAACTCACCGGTTGGTACAAGGGCTTCACCAACTACATCGACGTCGGCCAGGAGAGCTTCGACATCATCCCCATCATCCGCCTGTGGGGTGTGGAGGCCGAGCTCGAGTGGTACCCCTCGGAGGTCTTCGACGGCGACTTCGGCGAGCCCTCGGCCTACGTGGGCTACGGCTGGACCGACAGCCGACTCACCGGCTTGGCCATCGACGGCAACAAGATGCCCTGGTACCCGGGCCACGAGCTGTGGGCCGGGGCCAGCTACGGCTTCGATTTCGGCCTCGAGCTGGGCGCCGACTTCAGCTTCCAGAGCCGCCAGTACACGGACTACCAAAACCGGGAGCAGGAAGACCAAGACACGGCCGCCTACGGGCCGATCCCGGCCTACGGCACGGTCAACCTCTGGGCCCGCGTGCACGCTCCCCTGCCCCAAGGCTGGCGCCTCGAGTTCACGGGCGGGGTCAAGAACGTCGCCGACACCCGCTACTTCAGCCGCACCGACGACCGCAACGCGGGCATCCTCGCAGGCCGACCGCGGACCTTTTATCTCAACGTCGGCTTCGCCCACGACTTCCTGCCGACCGGCGCCGACACGAAACGCAGACGCAGGACCCAGCGCGCGGTCGCTGGGCGGACCAACCACCGCGCTCAGGGCAGCGCCCTCGAGTCGCTCTCGCTATGATGGGTGATGGGTGCTGAATGAGGTGGACTCGAACATGGTCTCCGATGCTGACCATGGCGCTGGTGGCGTGCGGACCTCAGAGCGCCTGCTCTCCCCCGGTCGACCGATCGACAACCGAGACCGAGACCCGTCGAGGACGGGAGTGGTCCTGCAGTGGCCACGCGACAGGAGAGACGTGGAAGGTCGACTGCAACGAGTGTGTATGCCCCGAGGGCAAAGCTCCGATCTGCACGCGACGGGACTGCCAGGTCGAGCGCCTGGAGCTGCCTGATCCGCGAGACCTGTAGGGTCACCGGCGACCGGAGCGGCTCAGTCCGCGTCCTCGGTCGTCGCCTTCGGTGCCGGTATCGAGGTCCGGCCTCGCAGGATCCCAGATAGTTGAGCTGGAGCTGGAGTTGGTTTCGGCGCTGAAGTGTCGTCCTCGACGTTGGACGCGGTCACTTCGGCCGGCCCGGCTTCGACTGATGGAGTCTCGACTGATGGAGTCTCGACTGATGGAGTCTCGACCGATGGATCTGCGGGCGGCTCGGCGGACCCGAGTTCGGAGGCCTGCACGGGGCTCGGGTTCGGGCTCGCATCGGCTTCCCCGCTGGAGGGCGCCAGATCGCTGGCCTTATTCAGCAACAAGCTGGGCACGAGCCGCTCGGCGAACCCACCGACGACCGCGAGGATCAAGATGCCCGCGCTCTTCGGGATACCGGCCATCAGCGTAGAGGCGACGATGCCCGTGGCCTGGCAGATGCCCACGATGACGCCCGCGAGCACCCCCATGACCAAGCGCGTCCGGGCCTCGAACATGGCGTAGTCGGCCGACGACACCGGGTCGAAAGGCACGGGTTTGTGGCCGGCCGTCAGGATCGAAAACAGGGCGCCCATCGCCCCTCCGAGCACACCGAGGACCACGACGTACATCCAGTCGGTGGTCCCCGTAGCGACCAGCGCATGAGCCTCGATGAACGCCGTGACGCTCACGCCCAGCCCGGCCACGACGATCAAGATCAGGGCCATCCGAATGGCCGTGATCACGTAGACCTGCTTGGCGTTGCGGGCGACCTTGCCCTCGAGCAGCTTCTTGGTCCTGGCCAGGGCGTCGCGCATCGCCGCGATGTCCCCGCAGAGCCCCGCGACGACCGCGTTGCCGAGCATGGTTCTATAGATGTCGAGTTGGGCGTCGCTGTGGGTCTCGCGCAGCTGCCCGAGCACAAACTCGAGCTCGAGCACCTGGTTCCAGGCCAGGTTGAACTCGGGGAGACGGCTGGCCCCGTTGACAGGCAGGGCGAAGTAGCGAATCCGAGCCAGGGCGTCGACGTACACGGCGAAGTCCGATCGAACACCGACCACCCGGGCGACCTTGCCGAGCACGCTCTCCACCGTACCTGGCCCCTCGAGCTTCGCGTCGGTGCCCGGCCGCAGCTCGCTGAGGCTCGGGATCGTCGCCGGCTCATAGACGGCCCGCTCTCGTATCTTATCCAATAGGGTCGCCACCCCCCATCGGAGCAGAGTCGAGGACTCGGGGTCAAGGTCGACACGGTAGAGTCTGCCCATGTCCCTGTTCCCACGCGCCTTGGTCCCGCTCGCCGTACTCAGCTCGGCCCTGGCCACCGCCGCCTGTGGCGAACCCGAGACCACCTGTCGCCAGTATCAGATCGCAGTCGAGGTGCCTGAACACACCGAGCCCAAGACCTCGACCCGGGCCGCGACCGACATGGCCGGGCTCCGCGGAGCCGAGTGGGAACCGATCGTGGTCCCCAACGATTGGATGGGAGCGTTCCCCGAGGTCAACTATGTGATCGACCGGGCCGAGGGCGGAGCGACCAGGATGCTCGTCACCGTGACCGACGGCTGCGGCTGACCCCGCGCTCTCGGCTGGCGTTTCCGCACCGGCATTTCCGGACCGGCTCCACACCCCGGGTTGAACGCGGGCGCTCGGCCACGAGCCCGCCCAAATGGGGGGAGTGCGACCGGCCCGCGAGCTCCCGGGCTCGAGAATTCGACCCCCGGCGCTGCTAGGCTCCGACCATGGCCGAGCGCACCGTCGAGACCTGGAACGACCACTACGCCCGCGACGCTGCGAGGTGGGACCTCGGCGGAGCGCCGCCGGTGCTCGAGCGCCTGCTCGAGTCCGAGCCAGAGGCCATGAAGGTCCTGGTCCCCGGCGCCGGCAAGGGCAACGACGCCCTCGCCTGGGCCCGGGCCGGGCACGCCGTCACCGCTGTCGACTACGCGCCCCTCGCCATCGAGATCATGGGCGGACGAGCGAGCGAGGCCGGCCTGCCCCTCGAGGTCGTCCAGGCCGACGTCACACAACTCCCGGACAGCTTCGCCCAGCGCTTCGACCGGATCTGGGAGCAGACCTGCCTGTGCGCCCTGCCCCCGAGGCTGCGGCGCCCCTACCTCGAGCAGGCCCGCCGTGCGCTGCGCCCCGGCGGGGAGATGCTGGCCCTGCTGTGGAACCACGGCCGCCCGGAGGGGCCGCCCTTCGACATGAGCCACGCCCTGGTCGAAGACCTGCTCGATGGCCTGTTCCGCGTCCGCAGCCGCGAGCCCGTGGTCGACTCGACCACCGCCCGCGTGCCCGAGTTTCTGTGGCGCCTCGAGCCCCTGACCGTCTAATCGTCTGAGTCCCTGATGAGCCGGGGGCTCGCGGATTTTGCCGGCTCGGCCCGCGTCGACACCGCTTGACTCGCCCGGGTCTCGATAATAAGTATTTACCATGCCTAATAAAGCAGGTCGGGTGGAGGCAGCGCAGCTTCGGTCCACGGTCGCAGCGCCACGCTGGGCGACCCACCAGATCGGTGAGCGGCTGCGGGTCGACGATGTCCTGTTCGAGGTCGAGGGCGTCGACGAAGAGCGCCCAGACGCGGCGGCCGTGTATCGGCTCCGACCCGTCGAGGCCTCCGCCGAGCCCCAGAACCTGAACGCCCGGCCCCTCGGCGCGCCCGCCCCCTACATCGACGGCGCGATGATCCACACTTTGGTCCACGACTTCTACGCGGCGATCCAGGTCCACCCGATCCTCGGCCCCGTGTTCGACACCCGAGTCCGCAACTGGGATGCCCACCTCCCGCGCATGGTCCACTTTTGGTCGGCCATCTTGCTCGCCACGCCCGGCTTCCAGGGCAACCCCATGCAGCGCCACCGGGAGATCAAGGCCGCCGAGCCCGGCCACTTCGACGTCTGGCTGGGCCTGTTCTCGACCACGGTCACCGGTTTGTTCGCGCCGGCCGATCACGATCGCATCATGGTTCGGGCCAATCGCATCGCCACCCGCCTGCGCGCGGCGATGTTCCCCGAGCCGAGCTGACTCGAGCTGGCTCGAGCTGGCTCGAGCTGGGGCTTCCCGCTTCGACCCGCCGCTCGTGTATCGACACCAACCAGTGTGCTGGCGACCGGCCGGATCCCTATGGCTGATGGCTGATGGCTGATGGCTGATGGCTGATGGCTGATGCGCTCAACCGGCGGTGTCGGCAGGCTCGGGTGAGCCTCCCTCGACGCTCCCCGCCCAGTCCCGGATCAGCGCGCGGGCCTCGGGCGAGAGCCCGCCCCCGGGGGGCATGGCCCCGGACTCGACCTGCTCGAGGATCCACGCCGAGGCCGCCTCGACCTCGGCGCCGCTGGCCAGCGACGGCAGACCCAGGGCCTCGCTCTTCGAGAAGTGACAGGGGGCGCAGCGGGTCTCGAGCAGCGCCGCCACGGGCCTCGGGAGGCCCTCCCCATCCACGATCTGGCCCACCCTCGGGTCGGCCTCGAGCACCGGTTTGGTGTGCGCCCTGGACGGCAGCTCGCTCGGCGACAGGGGCTCGAGCATATAGAGCGAGTCCAGGGGGACCTCCGCGCTCCAGGCGTGACAGACCACGCAGTTGCCGACGTCGCTGGGCCAAGGTGGCATGAGCCGCATCTCACCCAGATAATCATCGAAGTTGCGCAGGCGCTCGGCTGCGATGGCCGCGATCAGTTCTTTGGGTCGGGTGCGTGGGTTCCCGACCTCGCTCAGGGCCGTGTAGATCGGCGCCGCCTTGGCGCCCTCACCGAGCACCATGTAGCCCTCGGCGAGCTCGAACATGAAGTTCTCGTAGGTGTTGGGGCAGTCGAGGGGGTCCTTGGCCCCGGGCCGCATCTCCCCCCAGCGCGCGCGCACGACCTCGAAGGCGGCCACGGCCTCGGCCACCCGGCGGGTCCGATCGAGAGGGATGTTGCCGGCGAAGAAAAACGCGAAGTTGCCCCGCAGGGCGTGGAGCTCGATGTCGTCGGGGGCGGCGGCCACCCGCGCCGCCAGATCGGCCTCGAGGCGCCGGACCTTGGCCAGTGCCTTCAAGCTCCGCCCCCGGTCCTTCGCGGCCAAGATCTGCCCGAGCATGAAGAAGCTGTAGGCGACGAACTCGGCCCCATCCATGGTCGCGGGCCGAGGGTCCTCGACCACCCCCGGCCCGAGCAGCGCCGCGTAGACCTCGACCTGGCGCTCGGCCTTGGAGGTGTCCCCTGCCACCGCCCGCATATTGTAGAAGCGGCCCAAACTGCGGTTGAGCTCGGGGTCGCTCGGGTCGAGGGCGAAGGCCGCCTCGAGGTCGCGCTCGGCCCGAAGCTGCAAACGGGTGACCCCGGACAGGCAGTAGCGCATATGGGCTAGACCCGAGGCCTTGAGCGCGGCGAAATCCTCGGGGTGGGCGTCGGCCTCGGCGGCCAGCGTCGCCAGCAGGGCCGCCTGCTCGGCGTCGAGCTCGAGGTCGAGGTCGAGGGGAGCCTCGTTGTCCGGGGCCTGCCCGAGCGCCGACCCACCCGGGCGCGCCCCGGGTGAAGGGCAGGCCAGACTCGAAGCGACGAGAGCCCCGAGCACCACATACACGACCCGGAGAGGCCGGCGGCCCCCCGGGCTGCCCCACCGAGCCATCGCCCGCGTCCGCGCTCCAACTCGCGCGCTCACTGCCCGAGCTCCCGCCGGGCCGACTCTCGCGCGGGACTCTCATCCAGCTCGTCCCACTCGTCGGGCAACAGGTACAGCGTGTCCGTGGGCAGGGCGGCCGTGCGCGCGTGGCAACCCACGCACCCGGTGACCCCCGAGGGCCACAGCGGGAGCAGCTCATCGGCGCCCGCGTAGTCCTCGAGTCGACCCAGGCGGTGCTCGGCCACGGCGACGATCTGTCGGCGCACAGCCGTGGGTGCCTGGTCCTCGAGCGCGATCAGCTGGCGGTAGCGAACCCCGGCTCGAGCGGTCTCGCCGTCGGCGAGCAGGGCCTCGGCCAGGTACAGGCCGAACACGCTGCGGACGTTGGGGGCCACGTTGGGATCCCGGGCCCGGGGGCTGAGCTCGGCCCAGCGATCCTGCTGGACCTCGAGCTGGGCGATGCCCTCGCGCAGACGTCGACGCCGGCCCACGGGGATCAGCCCGGCGAAGGTCAGCTCGAAGTTCGCCGCCATGGTCCGGGTGTCCAGGTCGTCGGGGTGAAGCGCGATCCACTGGACCATCGCGGCTTCGAGCGCCTCGATCTCGCCGAGCGCCCCGAGCAGCTCGCCCTGCTCGTAGCGACCCAGGGCCCGGCCCGCCGCCGCGAAGCTCTCGACCTGAAAATGGGCGCTCGACGAACCCGCTCGCTCGTCCAGCAAGGAGGCGTAGAGTTCGGCCTGCAGGTCGAGCTTGCGGGTGTCGAGCACGGACTGGCGCATGTTCAAGAACCGACCCAGGACCCGGGCTACGGGGACCCGCTGCGAGCTCGGGTCGAGGACCCAGGCCCGCTCGAGGTAGAGCTCCGCGAGGTCGCGCTGATCGACGTGGCCCTGGAGACACGCCCGCAGGTGGGCCATGCCGGCGCGCCACTGGAGCGCGAGGTCGTCCGGAGCCGCGTCGGCGGCCGCCCGGGCTCGGCCCAGCTGGTCGAAATCCACGAGCCGCTCGCCCTGGGTGAAGGCCTCTGCCGTCGGCGCGGGAGCGACCGAGACCCGGACACAGGCCAGGCCCGTGGACAGAGCCACGAACCCAAGCCCCAGCCCCAATACCCACGAACTGCCCATGGGCGAACCCGCGCCCCGACCGGGCCCGCGGCGGAGCGTGGCGAAGGCGGGGCCTCGCATGCCGACACGCTATCGCCTCGCCCCCTGCATGTACACAAGCGCACTTTGATACACTGCTCGCGCTGGTGAACTGGACCTGGCTCTTGCACCTCGGCGCCGCCCTCTACGCGCTCAACCTCGGCGTCGGCCTGAGCGCTCAGGTCTTCGAGGCCCGCTTCGGCGTCGTCCATCACGCCCTCTACGCGCTGGTGTTCGTCGCGGCCGTCGCGGCCGTCCTCGCCTGTTTCCACTGGGCCCTCCTGATCACGCTCGTGGCCCTCGCGGCCATGCCCCTGACCAAACCCGGCGGCGCCGCACACCCGAGCATGGCCGTGGCCGGCGCGCTCGGCTACGTCGGCGCCTACCTGCTCTGAGCCCCCGACTTTCTCGAGACCCTACACAAACGCCCATGGAACTACGCGAAGCCATCCTCAGCCGCTGCACCACAAACGGCGCCTTCAAGCCCGACAAGGTCAGCCTCGAGCACCAACACCGCCTGATGGAGGCGGCCTCGCGCGCGCCGAGTCACTTCAACTCGCAGCCCTGGCGCTTCGTGTTGATCACCGACGACGACATCCGAGCCAAGATCGCGGAGATCGCCGGCCGGACCATGGAGGGGCTCATGTCCGGCGGCAAATTTTTCACCCGCTACCGCCGCTACTTTCGATTCTCCAAACAGGAGATGGCCGAGCGCCGCGACGGGATCTTCATCGACAAACTCCCGGTCGCGCTGCGGCCCTTCGTCAAGCACGTGTTCAGCGAGCGCGGGCAAAAGATCGTCAACCGCCTGGGTGTGCCCAAGACCCTCGGCAAAGACAACCGCAAGCTCGTCGGCGGCAGCCCCCTCATGCTCGCGGCCCTGCTGACCAAAGAGGAGTACGTCCCCGACGAACTCTCGGGGTTCTACAGCCTGCTGGGCATGGGCATGGCGATCGAAAACATCTGGCTGAGCACGGTCGACATGGGCATGGGCATCCAGTTCGTGTCGACCCCCATGGAGTTCCCCGACGCCTGGCGCGAGCTCAGCGAGCTCCTGGCCGTCCCCGAGGAGCTCGAGATGATCGCCCTCTACCGCCTGGGCTACCTGCCCGAGGGGGCCAAGCGCCCGAACATCGACTGGACCTCGAGCCACCGCAAGGCCCTCTCCCAGTATGTGTTTCGAGACACCTGCCGCAGCCCCGAGACCGACCCCGACCCCGGATCCGATCCCGGGCCCAACCCCACTGGGGATCACACTTGAGCCGGGTCGGCCTGCTCGGCGTGGCCACGGCCTCGCCCGCCCACGACCTGCCCCAGGCCGAGGCCAAGGCCTTCGCGGCCAGCTTCTTCGCCGACGACCCCGCGCGCGACGACCTCCGTCTCCAGAAGCTCCTGCGCAGCTACGACAACGCCGGCGTCGAGCACCGACAGATCGGCCAGCCGGTCTCCTGGCTGGGCGAGGGCCGGGGCTTCGCCGAGAAGAACGCGGCCTACACCAAACACGCCCTGAGCCTGTCCCACGCCGCCGGGGCCGAGGCCCTCGAGCGCGCCGGCGTGGACCCGAGCGAGGTCGGGGCGATCATCTTCGCTACCAGCACGGGGATCGCCACCCCCAGCCTCGACGGCCGCCTCATCCAGAGCCTGGGCCTCCCTCGTGACGCCCTGCGCCTGCCCCTGTGGGGTCTGGGTTGTGCGGGCGGGGGCGCGGCCCTGGCCCGAGCGATCCCCCTGGCCCGGGGTCTGGGCAAGCCGGTGCTGGTGATCGCCTGCGAACTGTGCAGCCTGACTTTTGTGCACGGAGATCGGCGCGACGCCAACCTGATCGCCGTGGCCCTGTTCGGCGACGGCGCGGCGGCCTGTGTGGTCGCCCCTGCGCCCCGCTGGCGCGCAGACGCCGACTCCGAGTCCCAGGGGCCCGAGCTGCTCGCCCCCTACGCCCGCCTGCTCGACGACACCGAGGCGATCATGGGCTGGGACCTCGAGGACCAGGGCCTGCGGGTCCGGTTCTCGCCCAGCATCCCAAGCCTGGTCCGCGAGGTCGCCGGCGGCATGCTCGACGAGGCCGCCGCCGCTGCGGGCCTGAGCCGGGCTCAGCTCCAGCACCTGGTCCTGCACCCGGGCGGCCGCAGGGTCCTCGACGCCTACGCCGAGGCCCTCGACGCCACGCCCGAGCAGCTCCGCCACGCCCAGGGAGTCCTCCGCGACCACGGCAACATGTCGAGCCCCACCGTGTTGTTCGTGCTCGAGCGCTTCCTCGCCGACCCGGGCAGCAAGCGAGGCCAAGCTGGTCTCCTGCTCGCCCTGGGCCCTGGATTTTGCGCCGAGGGGGTCAGCTTTCGATGGTGAGCGCCGGCTCTCTCTCGGCGTCCCTGGGCCACCTGACCCAGGCTGGACCGATCCTGCTCTTCGCCCTGATCGCCGCCCAGCGCCTCAGCGAGCTGCGGCTCGCCAAACACAACCAGACCATCGCCCTCGCCCAGGGTGGGCGCCTGATCCACGAGCCCCACTACTGGATGTTCATCGTCCTGCACACGGGCTGGCTGCTCGCCTGGCTGATCGAAGCGTGGATGCGCGGCGCCCAGCTCCAGGCCCTGTGGCCCATGTGGCTGATGGGTCTGGTGGTCGCCACCGGCCTGCGCTACTGGGCCATCGCCAGCTTGGGGGCGCGCTGGAACACGCGGATCATCGTCTTCGATGGTCTGGCTCCGGTCCGCGCCGGCCCCTACGCCTACCTCACGCACCCCAACTACGTGGCCGTGGCCATCGAGCTCGCCTGCGTACCGCTGATCTTCGGGGCCTGGTGGACCGCGCTGATCTGTTCGGGGCTCAACGCCGCCCTGCTCTTGGGCCTGCGTATCCCCACCGAGACCCGGGCGATCCAGAACGCCGCGGAGGCCAGCGCCGACAAACGACCCGCGCCCGATTGCGACGTCGACAGCGGCGACAGCGACAGCGACAGCGATGATTGAAGACTGCTTTTACACGCTCGAGCGGGGCGCCCACGGGGAGCCCCGCTTCTTCGCCACCGAACACACTCGCGGACCCTGGGACAACGACTACCAGCACGGGGGGCCGCCCACCGCCCTGCTCGCCCGGGCCATCGAGGCCGCGCCCTCGCGGCTCCCGGCTCCCGGTGGCCTGATCACCCGGATCGGGGTCGAGCTCCTGCGTCCCGTGCCGATCGCCGCCCCCCTGGAGGTCAGGGTCGAGGAGCTCAGCGCCGGGCGCAGGGTCCAGCGCCTGGCCGCGACCTTGGTCAGCGGGGAGCGCACGCTAGCCGTAGCGACTGCGACCCGGATCCGCCTCGAAGAGGTGCCCGTCGAGTACCGCGAGCTCCCGGCTGAGCGCCTGCCCGAGGTCGAGGGCTGCCCGGCCCTCGTGTTCGACTTCTTCCGCCACGAGATCGCCTTCCACCGAGCCATCGACGTCCGCATCGCCCACGGCGAGGTCGGCAGCGGAGCCATGGCCGTGTGGATGCGGCCCCGCTTCCCGCTCGTCGCCGGCGAACCCACCACCGCTCTCCAGCGCACCATGATCTGCGCCGACGCGGGCCACGGCGTGAGCGCAGCCCTCGACACGACCCGCTGGAGCTTCGTCAATCCCGACGTCCACCTGTTCCTGCACCGCCTACCCGAGGGCGAGTGGCTGGGCATGGACGCGCGCACCTTCACCGGGCCCATGGGCATCGGCATGTGTCGTACACGGCTGCTCGACGGCCGCGGCGAGCTCGGCATCGTGTTGCAGAGTCAGCTCCTTGATTCAATCGCCTGAGCGACTCCGAGCTCGGGCCCGTGCTCAGTCTCGCGGGCGCTCGAAGCCGATCAGCGCCGAGTTTTTCATGTTCTCGCGGACCTCGATCGAGGCCACCCAGGCTCGGCCCTGCGTCTGCTCCCTGACCAGCGCGCTGACGAAGTCGTAGACATAGCGAGCCGTCCCCTCCATGGACACCTGCGGCAGCACCCGGAGCTGGCACAGACCCCGGGCATCCATGTCCTGGAAAAACGCCAGCTCCGGGTCCGCGGCCGCGATCAGCAAGGTGTGGTCGAAGACCTCCTCGAGCCAGGCTTTGAGCGGTTTGAGAGACGAGAAGTCGACCACGAAGCCGTGCCCATCGAGCTCCTCGGCCTCGAACACGAAGGTGAAGCTGCGCGAGTAGCCATGGACGAAGCGACAGTGCCCCGGGTGCGAGTGGGTTCGGTGCGCGCAGGGCAGGTCCGTGTAGTGCTTGGTCGATCGCAGGCGCACCCCGAGCTCATACTGGCCCCGGGGCGCGCGGACAAGCTCGCTTTCACCACGGGCGACGCGATGATTTTCACCCCGATCTGCTAAGAACGCTCGGCCTGGTGGTTCTCGATCGTCGGCGGCAGCACGCCCCCCGAAGCCTGCAGCGCCAGCGCCTCCGGGTGCGCCCTGTAGTGCGCCCGCACGACCTCCGCCAGGCGCTCACGAATGCCATCACCGACCAGGCTCGACGCCCCCTCGGGCAGCGCCGCGACCAGGCCGCGCAACAGCGGCCGCTGGAGCTCGGGCGTGCGTGCCTCCCAGCTGCTCAGCAGCGCCCGATCGACCCGCGAGGGCAGCGACCCCATGATCCCGAGGTCGTTCTGGCTGTGCACCAAGATCCCGGAGGTCGTCCCCCGGTCGAGGGTCAGGACTTGGTAGAGGTAGAGGGTGTGGTAGGCGAGCTGGCGCGCTCGCTGGTCTGCCGAGGGCTCCCCACCGGACTCTCCCTCGGACTCTCCCTCGGCCAGGGCCAGGGCCTCTTCCAGCAGCGCGAGATAACGATCGATCCCGACCTCGCCGAAGTGTCGGGCCAGGTCCAGGTCGGCCCGAGGATCGTCGCTGGCGTAGCCCTCGAGGTAGAAGTGGGTCGCCCCGCGACAGCGCTCCAGCGCCGGAATGAAGAAGTAGCGATCACCCTGGGCCGCCGCCTCCTCGTAGAGAGAGGGGGCCAGCTCCCGCAGCGCGCCCGCGTAGGCCTCGGCCTCGGCCTCGCTGATGGCGTCGGTGAGCGAGGGGTTGAGGTCGGCCATCATCCGCCAGGTCCCGGCCTCGCCCTTGCGCTCGGTCCAGCTCAGGTGCAGGTGCAGCGAGGGCGCGCGCGGGTGGGCGGGGTGAATGATGGTCGACAGGGCCGTCGCCGAACCCAGCTTGCGGTTCGGATCGTCGTCGTAGTGCACATGGGAGACGTTGATCGCCGCCCTGTTGAACAGGGCGTCGCCGGTCGAGGCAAAGCGGGACCCGCCCCCGTGCCGGCCCTGATCGCGCAACCAGTGAAACTCGATCAGTCCCTCGCCTACTCCCCGAGCCCGGGCGAGGCGCTCGAGTCCAGTCTTGAAGCGCAGCTGGAGCGCCTCGACCAAGGTCGTGGCGGCAGCCGCCGCCGTGGAGTGCGAGTAACTTCGAGACACAGGCAGGTGATAGCGCAGCCACGCCGGGTCAGACTATGGCCCGGCGGCCCCGGCAGACCGCAAGCTCTGCGTCTGTGCGCTCTCACGCTCCCACGCTCTGCCTCCCCCACCCAAGCGGGCGAACGAGGCACCCCCGATCCGCTACAGTGAAGCGTGGCCTTCGAGTACGAACGCGCAGCCGCGCTCCGGATCCTCCAGAGCATCGAGGGCGGCATCATGTCGCCCGCCGACTGCTTCCACCTGATCGACGAGGCCGACCCGACGCTCGTCTACTTCATCTTCACCTGGCTGCGCTCCCGCTACCGGGCCGACGCGGCCGCCGAGGGAGTGGTCGGGCGGATGGTCGAGCTGTGCAGCGCCTATCCAGCCGTGACCAGGCAGGTCAAAGCCGGCCAGGCCGACTCGCTCGTGGCGTGGTTCGAGGACGAGTACAGCTACCGGGATTTCGGCGCCGAGGCCTTCGTGGACCTCGTCGTCGAGAAGCTCGAGAGCTGAGATCCGGAGCGCACGCTCGCTCCCTTCGCCGAACGCCGCGGTGGCGGTCATCGCCTGTGGCCTGTGGTAGGACGGCCCGATGCAGGACGTTCAGGGCCTCCCCGACGACCGTGAGATCGCCCTCGACAAGGTCGGCGTATCGGGCCTCCGTCACCCCATCGTGGTCCTCGATCGCCGCCGGGAGAAGCAGCACACCATCGCCGAGCTGAGCATGTCCGTGTCGCTCCCCCGCGAGCAAAAGGGCACCCACATGAGCCGCTTCGTGGAGGTCCTCAACGACCACCACGGCGAGGTCACCATGCGCACGGTCCCGCTGATCCTCCGTGACCTGCGCGCCCGCCTGCAGGCCCAGAGTGCCCACATCGAGGTCCACTTCCCCTACTTTCTCGAGCGTGAGGCCCCCGTCAGCAAGGCCAGCGCGCTGATGGACTACGCCTGCACCTTCATCGGTGCGCTCACCGACACGGGCGACGACTTCGTGCTCCGGGTCAAAGTCCCGGTCACCAGCTTGTGCCCCTGCAGCAAGGCGATCTCCGACTACGGCGCCCACAACCAGCGCGGCTACATCACCCTCTCGATCCGCAGCACTCGAGACCCGCAGGGAGAGCCCGCCCTGGTCTGGATCGAGGAGCTCATCGACATCGCGGAACGCTCGGCCTCGGCGCCCGTGTATCCTCTGCTCAAGCGCCCCGACGAGCGCCACGTCACCATGCAGGCCTACGACAACCCCGTATTTGTGGAGGACATGGTCCGCGGGGCCGCCCGCCTGCTCCAGGCCGACCCACGTGTGCGCTGGTTCGAGGTCGAGGCCGAAAATCACGAGAGCATCCACAACCACGCCGCCTTCGCCCGGGTCTCGTGGACGAGGCCGAACTCGTGATCTCCCCCGTTCCTGTTCCCGCTCCCGACCCCCACCGCCGCGCATGGCCGCTCGCCCTGCTCCTGCTCACTGTCCTGGCGACGACGAGCCTGGCCTGCACCGCGCGCGACCCCTGCCGCGCATGGTGGGGGTGCCGAATTTGGGGCTTGTGCAAGAGCGATGGGCCGACCTGCAAGCCCGCCGACGACGCCGACTGCAAACACTCGGCGGCGTGCAAAGAAGACGGCTTTTGCAGCTTGGGCCCACACGGATTTTGCGAGGACGCCGACGATCCCATCGACATCTCCGCGACCGACGAAGCCGACTGCAAGCGAATGCGCCAAGAGTTCGCGCCTTGCGCCGACGAGGGCCTGTGTAGCTTCGAGAGCGACCTGTGCCGGGCGACCCGCGACAGCGACTGCCAGGCCAGCGAAGCGTGCCGCCGCTTCGGTCGCTGCAGCGCCTACGAGGGCTGGTGCATCGCCACGAGCGAGGCCGACTGTCGCCGCTCCGAAGAGTGCGAGCGGGTCCGGACCTGCAATCTCACCCACGGTATGTGCCTGGCGACGCACGCCGACTGCACCCGCGGGCGGGACTGTGAGGCCGACCCCAAGAGCTGCGAGATCGAGCGGGGCGTGTGTACGGCCGACGAGCAGCCGTTCATCTATTTTCAGTTCTGAGCCCCACTTTCAGTTCTGGGTCTACTTTTCAGTTCTGGGTCTACTTTCCAGTTCTGGACCTCGAGTTCTGGACCTTCGGTGTTCCCATCTGGGGCACCTCTCTCGTGCCACCCAGTCTCACGGACGACCCCGCGTCTCTCTACAGCGCGTCGCACGACGTCGACGGGTGACACACCGGGCCGAGTTCGACCGCCTCTGCGCAGACCCCCTCTGCGCACCTCCCGGTCCATCTCTCCCAGTCTCGAACTCCTGTCTCGAACCTGGAGATCGCCGTACTATGGCGATCTTGAAACACGGCGATCGCACCAAGTCGACCGCCCAGGTTCACCGGGCCCGCAGCGTAGTTCGGCGTCCGGGGAAGCTGGTCCTGCAGATCTTCGACGGTCCCTCTCGCGGCACCCACGAGCTCACCCGATCGGTGCTCGAGGTCGGCAGGAGCTCACTCGCCGATCTCGTCGTCGACCACCACTCGGTCAGCAAGCTCCACTTCACCCTCGAGCTCGCGGGTGATACGGGGGTCCTGCTCACCGACCTCGACAGCACCAACGGGACCTGGTTTCGAGATCGACGTGTCCGGTCCCTCTACATCCAAGCCGGCGACGAGTTCCTCGCCGGGGACTGCCGCATCCGCCTCCAGAGCATCGATGATGTCGAGGTCGAGACCCTCGAGGGTGAGCACTTTGGGCTCTTGCGCGGGAGCAGCCTGCCCATGCGCGAGCTCTACGCCCAGATCGAAGCCCTCGCCCCGACCCCCCTCGATCTCCTGATCCTCGGTGAGACCGGCACCGGCAAAGAGCTCATCGCCAAGACCGTCCACGAGTGCTCGCGCCGGCGCGGGCCGTTCATCATCCTCGACTGCGCCGCGCTCTCGACCACCCTGGCCGACGGCACCTTGTTCGGCTTTCGCAAGGGCGCGTTCACGGGTGCCGACCACGACCAGGCTGGCGCCTTTGAAGAGGCCGACGGCGGGACCCTGTTCCTCGACGAGGTCGGCGAGCTGCCCCTCGAGCTCCAGCGCAAGCTCTTGGGCGTGCTCGAACGCCGCTGTGTCACCCGCCTGGGCGAGCCCGCCAGACCCCGCGAGATCGACGTCAGGGTGCTCGCCGCCACCCACAGGGACCTGCGCCGAGAGGTCACCGACGGCCGCTTCCGCGAAGATCTCTACTACCGCCTCAGTCGGGCCGAGCTCCTCTCCCCGCCCCTGCGCGAGCGCGGCGACGACCCCATCGCCCTCGCTGAGCTGTTTCTCAACCGGATCTCGCGCGAGTTCGGCCTGCGCGTCGACCTGAGTCCGAGCGCCTTCGAAGCCCTGCGTGGTCACAGGTGGCCGGGCAACGTCCGCGAGCTCCGCAACGTCATCGAGCGCGCGGCCCACGTCCGTCGCCAGGGCCTGCTCCGAGCCGAGGATTTGCGCCTCGGCCGCGGCCCCTCCCGGGCCATGAGCGGCGTCGACGTGGATCAGAGCTACGCCGACATGCATACCGCCCTCGATCGGGTGGCCCTGCCTCAGCTGCTCGAGCGCTACGCCCACAACCTGAGCCACATGGCGGCCCACCTCGAGGTCAGCAGAGACACCCTGCGCAAGCGACTCAAAGCCGTCGGTCTGTACCCGACAACCTGAACCCCAACTGAGACCCACCCCCAAACCAGATCCGAGACCCGCTCATGGCCACCACACCCACGGCGCACCGCGTTAGAAATGGCGAGTGCCTCCAGAGCATCGCCGCCCTCTACGGCTTCTTCCCCGACACCCTCTGGGACCACCCCGACAACGCCGAGTTGGCGAGCCTGCGCAGCCACGGGTCCGTCCTCGCCGAGGGAGACATCCTCAACATCCCGGCCCTCAGCGAGCGCAGCGTGTCGGCGCCCACCGACGCCCGAGCCGTGTTCAGGCGCCGCGCGGTGCCCTCGATCCTCAGCATCTGCCTGCATGAGGAGGGCAACCCGGAGAGCTTCGAGGGCCTGCCCTGGCGGGTCGACTTTCCGGGCGTCCCCTCGCGCACGGGCACGGTCGACAGCCGGGAGGCGGTCGCTACCTACGTCCCTCCCGAGGTCCGGTCTGCGACCGTCATCATCGATCCTGGGGGTCCCCAGGAGCGAACCATCAACCTCAGCTTGGGGACCTTGGGCCCCGCGGACACACGTGAGGGGGCCGAGGCCCGGCTGCAAAACCTCGGCTACCTCGATGCTCCCCCTACACCCGGGCCGGTCCCCGACCCCGCGTTTCGGTCCGCCCTGCGCTGGTTTCAGGACGACCAGTCGCTCGAGCTCTCGGGCGCTCTCGATTCGGCCACGAGCAAGGCGCTGATCGACGCCCACGGATACTGAGATCGATATGGGAATCGAAGCCGAAGCATACATCGCCCACATCGACCGGCTGCGCGAGCGGGGTGATCTCGACGAGATCGGCGCCTATCTCCACTCGATCGACGCCTGGAAGAACGCGGACGACGGCAGTCCAGAGTCTGTGGTCTACGCCTGTACCACGGCCACCTTCGCCGGCTTGGTACAGAGGAGGGTCAAGCAGATCAACACCCACATCGACCAAGGTCAGTGGCTCTCGGTCGACTGCAAGCGGCTACATGCGGCGCTCCAGCGGGTCCACCCCATGTTCGTCGGCTATGACGAAAACACCTACGCCCGGCTGCGCGACAGCGGCGAGGCCCTGGCACCCGAGGATGACGAGCCTGGACTCGAG
>CAYVJQ010000098.1:0-25122 GCA_964451725.1 uncultured Nannocystaceae bacterium
TTCACCTGCGCCCCACCAAACGAGCACCCCTTCGCCGAACACTCGTTCCACGTCACATCAAAGAGGTCCGCGCCCTCGAAGTCCGCCCTATCCAGGGTGACCCCCTCCCAATCGACCTGACGCAAGTTCGCGCCCGCCCACCGCGTATTCGAAAGATCGAGGGGCCCACGCAACACCGCTCCCTGTAGTTTCACGCCCGAAAAGTCCCCCCCCGCCAACGACGGCTTGGGCCAATCCCGACCCTGCCCCGCGACCACAAAACGCAGCACCAACGCGCGAGCCGCCGGGTGCTCCCCCCGCACCCACGCGCTCATCCGCGCCCACAGGTCGCCCCCTCCACGCTCGCGCACCAGCTCCACAAAAAAACCCCAGGTCTCCATGCTGACGTCGCCAAAGCGCCAGCGTACAGCCTCGTCACGCTCCAGGGCCTCGAAGAGGTAGCAGGCAAGAAAGTACTCCTGCATAGAAGAGTGGGCGAAGCGAAAGCCCGAGCTGCGCTTTGGGTCTTCGTCCCCATCTTCCCGAACCAAGAAGGTCGCCGTGCGCAGGTCCTCCTCGAGCTTGTCCATGCCCACATCTCGGTAGCGGCGAGATAGAACTGGATCGCTCTCCAACCACCGACCAAACCACGCCTCGAGCTCAGAGGCGGGCACCAAGCGAGAGCCCCGCGCCCAGGTCTCGGCGGCGAGATAGCGCATGAGCCCACGCTTGTGATCGGGCTTGATGTGGTGCTTGCCCCGATCTCGATTCAGCCACCGCTCGACCATAAAGCGATAGAGCGTCACCCCGAACACCGGCTTCCCCTCCGCACGCAACTCCTCCAGGCGCGGCACCTCGTCGCTGATCAGGCTCAGGGTATAGGGCCGCTGGGCCAGCTCCCCCAGGTTGTGCACGCTGCGGACCAGCCCCAGCGCCCGCTCGGCGTCGAAGTCAGGCAACGCATTGGCCAGGTATGTCTTGATCTGTGCGTCGTTCAGGGGCAGCAAGACCAACGCTCGGTAGTCGCTGGCCCTGTGCCGCCCCCTGTCTTGGCCGACAAAATGAGAGTCTTGTTCTTTCAAGCTGCGAAAAAAGTGGGTCCGACACGAGATCAGTACCCGCGTCTTGTGCCCCCCTGAGCGCGAGCACTCGCGCACTCGCAGGAGCTGACTGGTGAACTCGCTCTCGCTCGACTCGTCCAGGTGCACCAGCGCCTCGTCCAACCCATCAAACACAAACAGCGTCGGCTCCCTGGTCGCACGCTCGAGAAGCTCCTGCGCGCTCGGCTTGTCCTCCAACAGCGACCACCCACGCTGGATGCACTCATCCATGACCTCGACCAGCGTCGGCACCCTGCCGCGCCCCCGCAGCTCCGAGAGCTTGCGAAGGTCGAAGTACAGGGGCGTCGGAAGCCGACTCTCCCCCGCCTCCGATTCACCACTTTCACTGTTGTCGCCAAGGCCCCCGTTTTGCGCCTCGACGGCCCGAACCACCCGCTGGCAGGTGATGGTCTTGCCCATCCCGTACTCCCCCAACAGCGCGAACAACTCCGGCTCGTCCTCCCCCTCTGCGCGCAGCCAATTGAGAATGTACTCGACCGCATCGACGGACGCCCCCTCCCCCCCCTTCGCGCCATCCTTCAGCGCCGAGGACTCCAGCGTCGTCGATCGCCCAACCGTGTCCTCGAGCAAACACCCATCCGCGATCTGGTCCAAACCAGAAGAGAGCATGACCGCACTCCTGATTTGAAGCAGAGCCCGCGCTCGACCCTTCCCCCCATCACGAACAGGAAAGCCTCCCTCGCTGTTCGAGTCTGGGTCGGCGCTGACCCCATAGGAACCAGACCGTGGGTCGGGATCCGGCTCCACGTCCCCGTACCTGTCGACCACCGCGACGATCTTCGCCAACAGGCCGTTGAGCCACAGATCACGGCTGTTGCCCTTCGAAGGTGGCGGACCCCGGTAGATCTGGCGGGCCTCCAAACCTCGCAGGTCCATCGTATCGAAGTCGAGATGCTTCAACTCTACGGGGATCACCCGCTTGCCTTCCGCCCCCTTCGCCCTGCCCAACACGAAGGCCGGAATCTCGGTTTTCTTAATGAACTCGCTAGCGAGGAAGCCGGGGCTGAGCAACATCAGTCCCAGATGTGTCTGATCCAACGCCTCTAGGATGGTCGCCCTCCAAACCTCACCGACCAAAATCGCGTCATCCACCCACAGCTCAAAACTGTACTTGTTCGAGGTTTTGAGCAGCACCTCCAGCTTTTTGCGGAGCTTCTTCGCTGCCGCCATGTCGGCGTGCGCATAGCTCAAGAACAGTCGAACCAACGGCTTCTCATCGCGCACTTCCGTCAACGAAACCCGCGGTTCCACCCGCCCCAAGGGCACCCCCTGCGTGTCCTCGATCAGCGAGTCCCCCACCCGCTCGAGCACATCCGCTTGGTTCATCGCTGGCGGGGGCGCCACACCCTCGAACCAAAGCCGACGGTTCTCCGCGCCCCCAGACTTCGCCTCCGTCACGCACAGCGCGAGAGACACCCCCAGCTCCTCAGACGCCAAGTCCAAGGCCTCCCGAAGCCGCTTCACCCCCTTGTTCGCCGTCTCGATCGAACTCCCCAGGAACAGCGCCTCGACCACCTCCGAGATCCGGGCCTCTCCAGACTCGTCCGAAAGAATCGCAACAACCGTCTCTAAACGCTTGAACTTGAGCGGAGACATCCCCCTCTCAATCCTGGAAATCGCCATTTTTGCCTGAATCCGACTAAGTTTCCCACCCACACCACCGCGACCGACCACTGACATGTCCGAATAATGTCCGAATGAACTCGACGTTTCAAGCGGTATCCACGCGGACCATTTGACATGCCCAGGCCGACCCAACGCCTCTCCCGAACCCAACTCTTCGACCAAGCACCCAGACCCCGGGTCACCCCCAGCGCGAGCGCCCTCGCGTCACGGGGGGCGTGGGTCAGGGGGAGGGGTCCACGCGCAGTTTAGGAGGGGCCAACGCCCCCATCGAAGCCCCACCACTCACCCACCAACCTCCCCATCACCACCTCACCCTCACTCCCCCGACTGTTTGAGCATGGACCCCTCCCCCTGACCCGCGACCCATCCCCGGCCAAGCCACGCCCACCTAAAACGACCCAGGCTCTCCCACACAACAGAGCCCAACAAACACACCCAAACCCTCGGTCAACCCCAGCGCCAGCAACCCCACGCACGGGAACGACCAACAAGCACCCAGACCCGGGTCAACACGAGCGCCCTCGGACGAAGCCCCCCATCCCCGACCAAGCCACGCCACCCAAAAAGACCCACGCTCCCCCCCTCCCGAGCCCCAAATCCCTCACCCCGCCGGATCCTGCCCAAAGTAATCCCGCAACATCCCATAGAGCTCAGGATCATCCCGCCGCAACCCCTCCGGCCGCTCAAAGAAAACCTCCACCGCCACCGCAAACAACTCCGCCTCATTCGTCCCCGCATAATCCCGCAACACCCCCCGATACCGCCGCCGACGAACCTTCTGCAGCCGATCCACCACAATCTCCATCCACGGCGCCCGAGTCCGAAACCCCGCCCCCACCGGAACCCCATCCGCATACCCGTCCGCCATATCCAGCACATGCGCCAGCTCGTGCAGCCCCACATTGTCCCCATCGCTACGCCGAAACCCCCGAATCAGATCCCGCTCCGAATACAAGATCGGCCCCTGCCGATGGACCATCCCCGCGATGTCCCCATGCCCCCCCGCATCCCCATAGTCCTCGTCGAAGGCCCGCGGGTGGATCACGATGTCCCGCATCTTCGGCCACTCGAAATCCGGCATCCCGTGGCCCAAGATCGCCGCCGAAGCTGCGACCAAGAGCCGGGTCTCATCGTCCAGCGCCTCCGAATCCTCCCCGGCCGCATAGATCCGCTGTTCGGCCAGAAAGATCCGGACATCCGCCTCGAAGTGCTCTCGCCCCGCTTCGTCCAAGCGCCTATAAAATGCGACCCGCCCCTCCAACAGCTCGCGCCAGCGCGGCGGAAAGGGCTCCCCCACCAGCGCCCGGCGGCGGCGGTAGCGGTAGCTCACCCACACATAGCTGAGCCCCGAGCTCACCGCCCCCACGGCCGCCGCCGGCCAGGGCAGGGCCGAGAGCAGCGCGGCCCCCAGCGCCGTCGCGGCAAACCCAAAGCTCAGCCCAAGGCGAATACGGAGCTTCGTCGCTGGCCACACTTGCACGCGGCCAGCATGCCAGACCTATGCCCCCGAGGTCGTCGCCGGCCGACCCACGCGACCCAACAGGGCATCCGCGAGCCGCCCCGCCGCAGCCTCGGGCGCATGCCTGAAAAACAGGGACGGCTCGACCAGCTCGAGCTCGTTGAGCACCCAGCCCCCGCCCTGATCCCGGAGTAGGTCGACCCGCGCATAGAGCAGCGGAAACGTGGGCCGGGGCTCCATCCGAGCCGCCACGGCCTCGGTCGCGGCCAAGGTTCGCTCGGCCACCGCCCGGGCCTCCGCATCCAGCTCGCAGGGCCCATCGTAGGCGCCGAAGTCGTCCTGCACCCGGTAGTCGCCCGACACCGGGATCTTGATCACCGCGTGGCTGAACTCGCCGTCGAAGTAGATCGCCGAGAGCTCCCCCTCTCGCTCCACCCGCTCGAGATAGGGCTGGAGGACCATCCCCTCGCCCCGCTTCAACACCACCTCGTCGAGGTGGGCCTGGGCCGCCGCCAGCTCCCCGGGCCGATCGCAGTGAAAGCGCAGCGTGTCGCTCGCGCTGGCGCCCACCAGGGGCTTGAGAAAGCCCCGCCTGATCCCCCGCTCGGCGACCACCGCCCCGAGCTCGACCTGCTCCCCCGCGTCGAACCACACGCTCGGGGCCAGCGCGACCCCACGCTCGGCCAACTCGCGGAGGTAGCTCTTGTGGGTGTTCCAAGCCACGAGCGCCGCCGGGTTGAACAGCCGGGACACCGCCTCGACCTCCACCGCCCAGCGCACGAACTGCTCACGCTTGTCCTGGTAGTCCCAGGTCGTACGGATCAAGACCCCGGCGTAGCGCCCCCAGTCGACCGCCGGATCGTCCCAGACCGGGTGCTCCACGGCGCAGCCCCGGGCCGTCAGCGCCACGACCAAGGGGGCATCGTCGGTCTCGGAGCTGCGCAGCCCCGAGTAGGTCACGAGGGCGAGCCGAGGGCGCTCCACTTACTTCCGAAAGCGAACGTGGAAGTGGTTGACGTGACCGCTGCTGTGGCGGATCACGCCGTGCCCGCGACCCTTGCCGCGCGGGTACTGGAACAGCTCGTCGAGCATGCCCCGCGACGCACCCTTGCTCTTGGCGTGCTCGTAGAGCCGCTTTTGCAGGGCGTAGTCCATGAACACGTACTTGACCTGATCCGTATCGAGGAAGGCCTTGACCAGCGACCAGCTCCGGGCGACGTCGAGGTTCTTGCCGTTCGCACTGATGAACCGAGTCTCGTCGGCCTGGTCACCCTTGAGGATGTAGCCCACGTCCACATCTCGGCCGTGCTGGTGGCTGCGGTGGGGGGGAAACTTGCCGCCGCCGCGCTTGGAGATGTCGCCGATGTGGATCTTGGGCGAGCTGCGCCAGTTGTTGCGGAACGCGGTCACGGCCTTTTGGATCAGCCGCACGGTCTGGCCCGTGCCGTAGGCCAAGGTCGGCTTTTTGACCACGTAGTGCTTGCCGGGAGGCATCTGCACCCCGCTCTTGAGCACCCCCTTGTCCACGTCGACGCCCCCGAAGCCGGGCAGCACCGAGCCGTCTTTGTAGACCACGAGGGTCTTGCCAACCTTGAGGGAGTTGGCGTTTTTCAGCTTGCCGCGCTGAAAGCCCAGCAGCTCGTTCGAGGTCAGCTTGTAGCGGCTGGCGATGCCGCTGAGGGTGTCGCCGGACTGGACCGTGTACTCGATCTTGTCCCGGCTCCGGGGCGCGATGTTCGGGCACACACGGATCGTCTGCCCGACCGAGAGCAGGTCGGCGTTGGACTTGAGCGAGCTGTTGATGCGGACCAGGTCTTTGCGGCGCACACCGTAGCGCCCGGCGATCTCACCGAGGTGCTCGCCCGGAACCACCTTGTGCTTGTGCAGGGGGGTCCGGTTCCCACACACCGAGCTCGCCTTGGCCCGGCGCTTGTCGGCGCAGATCAGCAGCTCCTGCCCGACCTTGAGGGAGTTGGGGTTGGCCTTGAGCTTGGCGTTGCGCGAGGTGATGCCGCCGACGCTGACCCCGTACTTGTTGGCGATGCCACCGAGCGTGTCGCCGGGCGAGACCTCGTGCACCGTGATCGTGTTGCCCCCGCCGCAGCTCTTGCCCGAGGCTTTGTTGCTCGACGTCTTGGTCTTCTTCGGGGCCGGCGGCAGGCAGACCCTCAGGGTCTGGCCTACGCGGATCGAGTTGGGCGCGAGGTTGTGGTTGGCGCGCTCGATCGAGCGTTGGCTGACCCCGTGGTTCACGGCGATACCGCTGAGGGTCTCGCCGGACTCGACCTCATGCTGGACCAACTTCCCGCCCTCTGGGCACCCGCCGGCGCTGGCCAAGCCCGGGGCGGCGAAGTGGAGAACCGTCGGCAGGCCGAGGCCCACCACGAAACCGGCGATCAATCCCACTCGGAGGCGCACCTCGCTGAATTCGCACGCCCCGCGGGTGATCGCAAGCGCCCTAGAGCCCCGAATTCGCGCAGGAGCGTCCGCTTGGATACAAATTCGACAGACCTGAATAGGCCCGGGAAGCGGCGCGTCTGGGCTCTCTCGCCGCTGAGGACAGCGCCCTATCGCACGCAGCCGCCACGCCGGGATCCGCGCTTGCACGCCGCACAGGCCTGGGCGATCGTCGTGGTCCATGGGTAAGGGCGACGACAAAAAGAAGCGCAGGGGTGGAGCGCGGACGACGGTGCTCGCGGCCTTGCTCGCCGTCGTCGCCGTGGTCGCCGTGTGGCTCAGCGACTGCATCCCCGGGATCGGGATCGGGGCCGGCTCCGACGCCGATGGCACGGCAAAGGCCGAAGACAACGCCGAACCCGAGGCCGCCGAAAAGACCGCCGAGAACACGCCCACACCCGAGCCGCCACTGACCATCACCGCTTCACTGCGCGTCGACGTCACCGGTTGCACCCTGGTAGTCGGCGACGGGCCCCCTTCGTCGGCCCTCGTTTGCGCCGATCTGTGCAACGAAGACGACCCCTTCGCCGGTGCGAGCGAGCTCGTCATCGACGCCAAGCAAGGTCCCGCCGGCTGGGTCATCGAGGCCATCGACTGCGCCAAACAAGAGGGCATCGAGACGATCGCCATCGAGCGCGAGTAGGCCATGATCCTGCGCTCTCTCTTCGATCCGATCGGCATCGCGGTGCTGGTCGCCGTGTTGGCCATGACCCTCGGCTCGGCCTACTGGTTTCGGCTCGGTCAACAGGCCGCCGATCAGCTCCACGGCGGTCTCCAGCTCCTGCGCCGCATCGCCAGGCAACTCGACGCGAACCACCCGATCCGCAGGCGCCTCGAGTCGGCCCCGGTCAGCGAGCTCAGCCTCGAAGAGCTCAGCCGCCTGCTCAGCGGCGACCGCAGCGAGTCCGCCGCCCGGGCGCTCCTGCGCCTGAGCGAGCGCATCTCTTGGATCGAGCGCTTCGCCCAGTTCGCGGTCCACCTGGGCATCCTCGGCACGGTCTTCGCCCTGGTCAGCTCGGACCCCACCGACCTCGTGGGCTTTCGGGCCCGCCTGCCCTCCGCCCTGGGCACGACCTTCTGGGGCCTGTGTGGGGCGCTCGCCCTGTCCGGCATCGCCGGCGCCTGCGAGTCCCTGCTCGATCGCGCGCGCCTGAGCCTGCGCGTAGCCCTGCTCGACGGCTTCGAGCCCGAGCCCGAGCCCGAGGTCGACGGCGATGCCTCGCCCTAGGCGCAACATCGACATGCTGCCCCTGCTCGACGTCTTTATGGTCGTCCTGTTCGTGTTTGCGACCATCCAAGAGGGGCAGCTCGACAGCTCCAGCCAGGACCTGAGCGACGTCGCCCAAGACCTGAGCGAGACCGAGCGCGAGCTCGAGCGCCAGCGCGAGACCATCGCCGAGCTCGAGCAGCGCGCGCTCCAGGCCGCCGAATTGCGCGAACACGAGCTCGAGCTCGAAGATCAGATCGTCGCCTACCAGCGGGCCTGTGGACCCCGAGGCAGCGACGACCCCCTGTGTCCCAAGGCCCAGGCCGAGGCCCCCGACCCGGCCGAGCAAGCTCGCTATGCAGCCGAGCAGGCTCGCGAGTTCGAGGTCATGGCCGCGCTCCACGAGCGCCTGCTCGACAACGTCGCCGTGTTCGAGGTCGAGCTCGAGGGCGCCATCGACCTCGAGGCCGTACAGCTGCGCAACCGCTGCTGCGTCCGCGCAAACCCACCACAGGGCGCGTGGCAGCGCTGCGGTGAGATGCCCTCCGACCCGGACCTGCGCTCGGACTGGCTCGACGACGGCGGCGACACACTCATGGACACGCTGCGCCGCACCCACGGCGGGGACGCGATCGTAGTCCTGCGCCAGGGCGACATGGCCCGGCTCCGACTGACCAACGACCTCTCCGAGGACCTGCGGGAGCGGCTCCCCGATCACGAGATCTACGACGATGGTCTGTCCACAGCCGCGCTCTCGTGCCCGGCGCTGCTCGATTGAGCCCCAATTGTTTTGTCCACACTCTTTGATCGTTCGATCAATCGAGACCTGGACAATGGAGACCCCGGGTCACCATTAGTGTTCTTAAGACCAGTTCGAGCGAAACGAAATTCGGCCTTCCAACAGCGGGTCCCGGTCGCGCACCACCAAATGGGGCTATTTGCCCACTTCCTGTATCGAGCGCAGTCCAACCTACATAAAAAATGACCATATATTTGTAAACGCGTGATCCAAAGCCCCCATTCTGGATCAATAATAGATCCAGACTGGGAGGTCGTTCATGAGCACTGCAATCGTCATGGGTGGAAGTATCGCTGGACTGTGTGCCGCAGCGGCCTTGGCCGAGAGCTTCGAGCACGTCCTGGTTCTGGAACGAGACGATCCCCCGGGGAGCGAGTACCGGCGGGGCGCACCGCAGGCCCACCACATCCACGTCTTGCTGACCCGGGGTCGCAAGATCATGGCGAGCTTGTTCCCCGACCTGCTCGACGGCCTGGCCCGGGATGGGGCGGTCCGGACGGACATCGCCGCGGGCCTGCGCTGGTTCCAGCACGGCCGCTGGAAACCCCGCTTCTCGGCCGGTATCGACATGTGGCACCAGACCCGGCCCCTGCTCGAGCACCACCTTCGCCTGGGGCTGCGCGCCCGAGACAACGTCGAGCTCCGCTTCGGGGCACGGGTCGAGGCCCCGATCCACGATCTCGCACCGCCCACCCCATCGGGGAGCCGGGCGCGCCACGGTCGGATCACCGGCGTCCGGCTCGCCGATGGTGAGCACATCGACGCCGACTTGGTCGTCGATGCCACCGGCCGCGGCTCTCGGTCACCGACCTGGCTGCAGCAGTGGGGCTACGGCGAGGTCCCCGAGCAGCGCGTGCGTGTCGACCTCGCCTACGTCAGCGGCCTGTTCAAGGTCCCCGGTATGGGCGAGTTCGGGACCACGGCGGTGTACCAGCTGCCCCCCGACCTCAAGCGCGCCGGGCTCGTCGGCCGGGTCGAGGGCGGCCGCCTGGTGATCTCCCTGGTCGGCTACCACCACGATCACCCGCCCACGGACCACGCCGGGTTCCTGGCCTGGTCCAAGACCCTGGCTCAGCCCGACATCTACGAGCTCCTGGTCGACGCCGAGCCCCTGACCCCGCTGCGCAAGTTTGGGGTCAGCGAGCTCGTCCGCCGCAGGTACGAGGAGCTCGACCGTCTCCCGGAGGGCTACCTGATCGTCGGCGACGCCATGTGCACCGTCGATCCAACCTTCGCCCAAGGCATGAGCCTGAGCGCGACCCAGGCCGAGCTGCTCGCCAAGCAATTTCGGCCGGGGCGTCGGCGCAGCCGGGCAAAACAAGTGTCCACCGCGGGGCTCCAGCGACGCCTGGCTCGGACGACCCGCTTCCCCTGGACGCTGGTCGCCTGCGAGGCCCACCGCTGGCCCGAGACCCGTGGGTGGGACCCCGCCTCGGGTTGGATCATGCGCAAGCTGTGTGGGCGCCTGTTCGAGCTGTCCGCCGACGACCCGCAGATCTACAGCTCGATGCTGCGTGTGCTCCACCTCGAGGCGCCCATGCGCTCGCTGATCGGGCCGCACCTCCTGCGACGGATGATCTTCGGCTGACGGCCGAGTGGCGGAGCCGCTGAAAAAAAACGCGAATTATGCGCTTGCCCGCGGCGTCCGCGGTTCGTAGATCGCCACCATGCTCGAGGCTGCCCTGCCCCCCGGACCTCGCTCCCGCCTGTGGACGACCTACAAGGTCGCTACCCATCCGGTCACGGCCATGCGCGACTACCGGGAGCGCTACGGCGACCCCTATATGCTCACGGCGGTCAACGGGCCGGTGGTCTGCACCGCGGACCCGGAGCACATTCGCACCCTGTTCACGACCACCGACCCCGAGCAGTTCGACGTCTTTGCCGCCGCCCCGGCCGAGGCCCTGCTCGGTCGAAACTCCCTGCTTTTGATCTCTGGGGCTCGCCACCGGCGCGAGCGCAAGCTGCTCGCCCCACCTTTTCACGGCGAGCGGATGCGGGCCTACGGGCGGGTCATGGTCGAGGCGACACGCCGGGCGATGTCCACCCTGAGCCCGGGGGAGAACTTCGTCGCCATCGCGAGGACCCAGAAAATCTCGATCGAGGCGATCGTCCGCGCCGTGTTCGGGGTCGAGGACCGCGGCCGCATCGAGGCCCACGAGCGCGCGCTCGTCTCGACCCTCGAGGCCGTCAAGCCCATCTTCATGTTCGCCAAGGCGACCCAGGTCGCGCCCTTTGGCCTCGGACCCTGGGCGACCTACCGGGCGCGCTCGGCCGAGGCCGACCGCCTGCTCTACGCGCACATCGAAGAGCGACGTCGATCGCTCGCCGCCGAGACCGGTCCCGACGCGGCGCCGACCTCCACCCAAGGCGACATCCTCACCCTCATGCTCGAGGCCCGATATGAAGATGGGGCCGGCATGAGCGACCAAGCCGTGCGCGACGAACTTCGGACCCTGCTGATCGCCGGCCACGAGACCACGGCGATCAGCCTGGCCTGGGCCCTCGACGGCATCCACCGCAACCCCGAGGTCAAGACCAAGCTCCTGGCCGAGCTCGACGCCCACCCGGTCGAGCCCGGCTCGGACCCCGACCCGGCCAGCCTCGCCAAGCTCCCCTATCTCAGCGCCGTCGTCGACGAGACCCTGCGCCTGTACCCGGTGGTCGAGACCGTGATCCGAAAGCTCCGCAAGCCGATGCGCTTCGCCGGCTACGACCTACCCGTGGGGATGGGGATCGCAGCGCTGATCTCCGTGGTCCACCACCGCGCCGACCTCTACCCCGAGCCGGCGCGCTTCGACCCCGAGCGCTTCCTGGGCCGCAAGCCCAGCCCCTTCGCCTACCTGCCCTTCGGCGGCGGTGCCCGGCGCTGCATAGGCGCTGCGTTTTCGCTCTACGAGACCAAGCTCGCCATCGCCACGATCATGCGGGAGTACGAGCTCGAGCTGCGCGAGCCCAAGCCGGTCGAAGTCGTGCGTCGGAGCGTGACCCTCGGACCCAAGACCGGCATCCGTATGCGCCTGTTGGGGCCGCGCAAGCCCAGGGCCTGAGCCGCCCCGAGCTCTCATGTTGTGCGCTCAGACCGTGCGCAGCATCGAGCTGCGCACGGGTCCGGTCGCCTGCAGCTTCGCAGCCGCGAGCGCGACGTTGGCCGCCAGGTCCATGAACACGCGGGCGTGCTCGCTGTCGGGCGCCATGTTGACGACCGGGTTGCCGGTCTCGCCGCCGGCGCTGACCTTCTTGTCGATGGGCAGCTCACCGAGCAACTCGACCCCGACCTCTTCGGCGAGGCGCTTGCCTCCTCCGCTGGCGAAGATGTGGTCGACGTGACCACAGGCCGGGCATCGGTAGCGGCTCATGTTCTCGACGATCCCCAACAGGGGCACGTCGAGCTTGCCGAACATGTCGACGGCCTTGCGCACGTCGATGAGCGCGACCTCTTGGGGCGTGGTCACGATCAGCCCGCCGGTGATCGGCAGCAGCTGCCCGAGCGAGAGCTGGGCGTCGCCCGTGCCCGGGGGCAGGTCCAAAATCAGGTAGTCGAGCTCCCCCCACTCCACATCCTCGAGGAACTGCTGGAGGAGCTTGTGGATCATGGGTCCACGCCAGATCACCGCGCGCCCGGTCTCGACGAAGAAGTCCACACTCATCACAGGCATGCCGCGGTGCAGGGCCGGGATGATGCGGTCGCCCGAGACGTTTTTGTCGCAGGGGCGGGTCGGCGCGCCCATCATCTTGGGGACGCTGGGGCCGTAGATGTCGGCGTCGAGCAGACCGACCTTGGCCCCGTGGCGCTGCAGGGCCATCGCCAAGTTCACCGACACGGTGCTCTTGCCCACCCCACCCTTGCCGGCGGCCACGGCGATCACGTTCTTGACCGTGGGCAGACGATCGAGATCCTGACGCGGGGGCTTGCGGGGGACCTTGAGCGACCACGTGATGGTCACCGGCTGAGCCATCGATTCGAGGGCCTCGCGGACCCGCCCTTCCAAGGTTCCGCGCAGCGGGTAGCCGGGGGAGATCAGGGCGATATCCAGGTGGATGCCCTCGCCGTCGACGCGGACCTCACCCAGCTGTCGGGCGCTGACGATGTCGCGCTCGGTCGCCGGATCGAGGACCTGCTTCAGGGCGGTTCGGACGCTCTCAGGGGTGACTTCACTCATCGTGGTGGATCGCGCCTCGGCTCGGCAAACGGGGGGGACGGGGCGCCCGGCCCTCCTAGCACCTCGCCATGGTTCGGGCTACCCTCCGCGAAACTCGACGTGGGCGCAATCCCCTCGAGTCGAGCGCTACACCATGGCCGTCCTCGAGATCGTCAAGTACCCCGACCCCCGCCTACGCGACGAGACTTTCGCCGTCGCCGAGATCACCGACGACATCCGCGAGCTCGTCCGCGACATGACCGACACCATGTACGCGCTCAACGCCGCAGGGGTCGCGGCCATCCAGGTCGGTCGCCACGAGCGCATCTTCTTGATCGATGGCCGGGTCGCCGGCGGCGACGAGCAATCGGATCCGGTCGTGTTCATCAACCCGGAGATCCTCGAGACCGGCAAGGGTCACTCGATCTCCGAGGAGGGCTGCCTGTCTTTTCCCGAGGTCTTTGTCGACGTCAAGCGACCCCGGTGGGCCAAGCTTCGGGCGACCGACGTCGGGGGCGAGCTGTTCGAGGCCGAGGGCGACGAGCTGTTCGGCCGCGCGCTCCAGCACGAGTTCGACCACCTCACGGGCAAGCTCATGATCGACATGGTCGGGATGGTCAAAAAAGAGATGATCAAGCGCAAGATGAAGCGCTGGCACAGCCAAGACACGCCCAAAGAGTGAGGCGCGCGGGTTTGATGCTCGCCGGGGTCCGAGCGGGGCTGCCCACGACGACCCTCCATAGCCCAACGCCCTGATATACTCTCCGGCCGTGTCCGCGCGCCCGCTCGAGATCCATGCTCAGCGCCGACGGGTGGGGTTGGGCCGGTTCGGGCTCGTATTTTTGCTGCTCGTCGCGCTGCTCGCTCCGAGCCTCGCGCAGGCCAGTAAGCCGGTGATCGTCCCCGGCCGCGAGGCCCAGATCACCGCTTTGTTCGTACCCTATGAGCTCGGTGACGAGCTCGCGGCAGGGTGGGTGTTCCACTCTTTCGATATCGAGGTCGGCACCATTCACGTGTGGATCGCGGGCCCGGAGCATGAGCATCCGCGACGCTACGCCGAACTCACCCTCGACCACCCCGACTATGCGCCCCCGGACTCCCGCTCACTCACCGGATTCGCCCTCCACATCGTCGACCAGCCCGAGGGCAGCGAGACCGCAGTCCAGGTCCTGAGCGCCGCGGTCGAGTCCAACGACAACGGCCTGTTCTGGCTGATCGAGCCCGAGTTCGCCGATGAACTCGGCGCCTCCTTCGGGGGTGACAAGACGACCATCGCGCTCAACTTCCTGCGCGACGGGTTCGTGTTTCTCGCGGCCCTGAGCCTGGGGTTGGTGGTGTTTGCCACCCACAAATTGCAGGGCGCCCCCAAGTGGGCGAAATGGGTGCTGCTCGGCGCCGTGCTCGGAGGTGCCGCGCTGCGCCTGCTGCTCTCGCCGGCGGTGGCGTTGGCGCCGTGGTCCTACACCCGCTTCCTGTTGTCGGCGCGCATCTTCTATGGCGGCCCCATCCTCGAGATGTTCGCCGAGGATCCGATCTGGGCCAGCGAGACCATCGTCGACAGCACCCTCGCGTTCTCGATGCTCGCCCCTTTGGCGGTGTTCGTCCACGCCCGCTACCTGCTCGACGACCATCGCGCCGCGCTCGCTGCAGCCGTGCTGGTCGCGGTCTTGCCCCTCCACCTCCGCTTCTCCCACAGCGACGCCGCGTTCATCCCGTCGATCACGGTCAGCTCAGTCGCGTTCGCGCTCATCCACGCGGCCACCCGCGAGCAGTCCCGGGCCTGGGCCTGGGCAGCGCTGGTGTTGCTCCCCTATCCAGTGGCCGTCATGTTCGAGGTTCGGCCCTTGAACATCATGTACTTCCCCCTGCTGCTGGCCACGGCGCTCGTCTCCCAAGGCCTGCACCGCGACAAGCCGAAGGCCGATCGTCTGCGGGTGGTCATCGCCGGGCTGGTGGTCTGTGCGATCACCTTTGGGCTCGGCGTCCCCTGGCTCCTGGCCGGGTTCGAAGACCAAGTCAGCGAAGGATTGAGTCTCAAGACCCTGAGCTCTGCGGTGAGTGTGGTGCTCAGCCCGCGGATGAACGCGCTGCTCAACCCGATCTTCACACCCCCGGGCCTCACCCTCTTGGCGGGTCTGGGCGCCGTCGATCTGTGGACCCGGGGGCGGCGGCGGCTGCTCGCCTTCGTAGGCCTGTGGCTGCTCGGCTTCCTGGTCGCCCACGCCTACGTCATCCCGAACTCGCCCTATATGCAGGCTCGCTACCACCTGCATCTCGTGGTGCCCTATATGCTGCTCGTGGTCTGCGGCTTCGATGCCGTCCTGCGCTGGATCGAAGTTCAGCGCAGCTCGGGACCGATCGGAGGCCGGGGCTGGCTCGGCTCACACTTGCAGCGGGGCCCCCATCGTGGGCAGATCGCGGGCGTCGCCCTGATCGCCTACGTCCTGGCCTCTCCCCTCATCCACCTCTACGGCATCCGCAATACCGAGTTCAACGACACGCGCGAGTGGCTCTTCGTCCACAGCCTGCGCGAGCAGATCCCTGCTGGCTGTACAGTGATCGAGTACGGAGGCCACAATGCCGGATCACGCATGACTCGGGTCGGCGCCTACATGCTCGAGGGAGACCCGCTCCAGCGCTGGGAGGTCGTGGTGTTCTCCGCGACCTCCTCCTCGACCGCCCTGTCCGAACCGATCCGTGCCCTGCTCGAGGATCCCCCTGAGTGCCTCTACTGGTATTCAGGCCTGACCTGTTGGAGCGACGGGCCCGATGGAGACGGGCGAAGGGCGGGGGCCTGCGAGGCAATCGAGGGCTACCTGCCCATGCGTGAGGTCGCGTCCTCGACCTTCGAGTCGGTGTCCTACGACGAGAACTTGAGCCAAGGGCTGACGGAGGGTCAAAAGATCGAGCTTGGGCTGTACCGACTCGAGACCCCCTGACCGCGCTCACGATTCCGACATGGCTCGCCGACAAAAAGGGGCCCAGCGTATTCGCTGGGTCCCTCTTCGTTCGAGCTGGTCTTCGAGACGCGGATCCTACAAGGGCAGGATACACAGACCGAGCGTGTCGTACATCGGTGGGGCCGTGCCCTCGTCGAAGAAGGCCACACACTGAAGCGGCTCTTCGCAGGGACCCGGGTCCTCATTGATATCGCAAAACGACGCGCAGCAGGCCGAACCGTTGCAGCTCTCGAGGGCCGCTCCGTCCGCGCAGTAGTTGCCCGGCGCGCAGTCGTTGTTGAAGCCACAAGGCTCGCCGGTGGGGATGCCCCCACCCGCGACAATGATGCACTGGAAGGTGTTGCTGCCGCCGCTGTAGTAGCAACCCAGCCCGTCCATGCAGTCTTGGAACAGGGGATCACAATCGGGGAGACAGACAGTGATCGTCCCTTCGTTCACGATCCGGCAGGTCGTCCCGTCCTCGCAGCTCGGATTTTCGGCTGTCCCACCGCAAAAATCGAAGCAGGTCCCGGTGAGCACCCCCTCGATATCCTGGGCGTTCCAGCACACGGTTTCTTCGCTGCAGTCATCCGTCCCGGACGCCGCGCCCCCGTACACACAGGTGTCACCGACCGCTCCGGTACCCGTCACGGCCACACACTTGTTCGCGTCCCAGGTCCCGCCGGAGCTCGCGTAGGCCACACACTTCTCACCGTCCGGACAATCCTGCATGAAGGGATCGCAGTCGTTGACCGCCGCCATGTCCGTGTCCGGGACGAAGCCGGAGCTCGTGCTGTCCTCGTCTCCCTCTCCCTCCCCCTCTCCCTCGCCGGTCCCCTCCCCGGTCCCGACCTCGTCCTCCGTCCCGACCTCGTCCTCCGTCCCCATCGAGGCGTTGGTGTCGCTGGAGGTCGTGCCCTCTGTGGCCTCCTCTTTGCCCGTACAAGCGAGAGAGAAGAAGGCCGTAAGAATCAAAACTGAGTTACGCGTGGTCCGCATCGAATTTTCCGAACTGGAGTAGGAAGCACCTTGGGTGGCTTCCATTGTTTCTAGCCCGGGGTCCAGTCGATTGCACGAGAAAAATGACCTATGTTGAGAATGATAGTATTGAACTTCGTTCAGTCTCGTATCTCGACACTCGATGACATAGGGTCACCCCCGACCTTGGTTTCATCCACCGATCGGGTCTCGACGTCGACTATCATCCCGCGGCATGTCCCACTCCGCGGCTACAGCCTCGAGTGCGCTGGTCTCCCAACGGCCTGAAGTGCACCTGCCCAAGCTGGCGACACCCCGCCAAGCCTCGGTCCGAGCCGTAGGCGTGATCCTCTTGGCGGAGACCTTGGCCGGGGTCGCCTGGGCGCTCAGCAGCTCCGCGTGGCTCGGCTTCGGTGTGTTGTTCGGGGCCGTGTTTGCGTGGAGCTTCCGCCGCCGCGCCGACCTTCAGCGCGCCCTGACCCAAAATGAGCGGGCCCGGGAGCTCCTCGATCTCGGCCAGATCGACGAAGCGGAGGCCCTCCTCAATACGCTCATCACCCAGCACCGAACGCCGCCCAATATCCGCCCCTTCGCCGCGTACTACCGGGGTCTCGCTGCGATGCGCCGCGGGGCCTACACCGAGGCTCGCGCCCGCCTCGAGTCGGTGATCGAATCTGGTTGGCTCGGCAACCGGCGCTCGCTGCAAAACCTCGCGCCGGCCATCTACGCCGCGGCGACCTTGGCCGCCGTGCTCGACGGGGAGCTCGAGATCGCCGAGAAATGGCGGGCCGAGGGGCACCGCTGTCCGGCCAACCTCGAGCGCCATTGGTTTGTCGCCGACGGATTCACCCTCGCTCGTACAGAGCGCTGGATCGAGCTCCTCACCTTGCTCGACCAACGCTGGGATGCCATCGAGGGCACGATCTCCGGGGTCGGCATTCGCCAGCTCCAGCTCCTCAAGGCCCTCGCCCTCACCCGTCTCAACGAGCGCGGCGACAACTACCGCGGCCTGTTCTCGGGCGAAGAGATCGGAGCCCTGATCCACGGCCTCCGCCCGGGCCGCTTCGACCACCTGAGCACAAGTTGGCCGGCCCTCGCCGAGTTCATGCGGTCGCGGCATCTCCTGATCACGCCCACCACGGACAGCTGAGTCCGGTGATCTCGACTCACCTGTCACCTCGGCCGGCGCTGGCTGTGCTCGCGCTTGTGGCCTGTGCCTGCAGTGGGGCCGGGGCCCTGACCCCCGAGCTGGCCCCCGACGACGATCCGCACGCCGAAGGCGACCAAGTCGCCCGAGCACACGCTTTTCAAACCCGCTACGACGCCGAACTCGAGGCCTCCACACACTCGTTCCTGACGGCCGTCGACGGGTTCTACCTCGACGCCGCCGGAACCCTCGAACTCGGACTCTCGGCAGATGGGGAGACCTGGCGACCGGATGCGCAGCCCAGCCGGCTTCGCTTTCGAGTCGAGGGGGAGGCCCTCGTCGCCACTATCGATGCCCAGCCCGCTCGAACTCTCGACCAGTACACACTGATCCCGGTCGACGAAGGCGAACGATGGACCCTGCAGCTCTCCCCCCAGGGAGAGCTCGCCTGGCGGATCCTCATCCACGACGCGGACGCTGCCGCCCGCGAGCACTTCGAGGGCATCGCGTGGTTCCCCGTCGACCCCGAGCTCGTCGTCCAGGCCCGCTACGAGCCCGACCCCACCCGGCCGCCCACCGTGCTCGCCACGTCTCGAGGGGAAACCAAGACCCTCTACCGCGCGGGCAGCTTGCGCTTCGAGGTCGGGGGACGAAGCGCGGTCCTCGACGCCTTCGGCTACAGCCCCGACGCCCCCGATACCGAGCCCCTGCTCGTGCCGTTTCGAGATCGGAGCACCGGGCACGAGAGCTACGGCGGCGGGCGCTACCTCGAGATCGACGCCCCCGACTCCGACACGGGAGGCATCCCGCTCGACTTCAACCGAGCCACGAATCCACTTTGTGCCTACAGCGCGCTCTACAACTGCCCGGTGCCCCCCAAACAAAATCGGATCGATTCCTCGATCCTCGCTGGGGCGCGCGCGCCTACCGACCACTAGAGACTAGGCGGATTGGGCCGGGACGGGCCGGGCAAGCTGCGGCGTCCACTATCCCGACAGAGGGGGGACGGGCTGCCCGCCCAGACCCGGTTCAACTCTTGGGGACGACCTTGCCCTTCAACATGTCCATCCCACACGCAAACCCGAGCTCCCCGTCGACGGGTACGGTGACCTCGATCTCCACGGTCTCGTTGAGCGGCAGCTCTTTCTTGATGTCCATACTGGCGATCACCAGCTCGTGCCCGCAGCCGGCCTCCGTGGAGCGAGTGAAGGCGAGCGTGATCTTGCTGGCCGCCGGTGCCTTGATCTCTTCGGGGTGGTAGCCGCCCGCGTCGACGTTGATCTCGACCCGGCCATCCCCCTCGAGCTCGACAATGGCGTCCGCGGCCGGCTTCGGGTCGACTTTCGGCTCGGCTTTGGTCTTCGCGTCAGCCTTGGTCTTGGCATCAGCCTTGGTATCGGTCTTCGCCGAGTCGCAGGCCGGGAACACGAACAGACCACAGCAGAGACTCGAGATCATCAAAGAGTTGCGCAGGCGGATCATGACCGACCCATCCTGCGCGGGTTTCCTGTCGGGGTCTAGCAGACCCCCCGCTCACGCCCCCCTGTTTCGAGCGTCTACGCTCGCGCCGCGCTTCCACTGAAACTCGGCGACGGCACACCACAACACGGGGACCACGAACAAGGTCAGCAACTCCACCAACATGCCGCCCACGATCGGCAGGGCCATGGGCGCCATGACGTCGCTGCCCCGCCCTTGCGAGCTGATCACGGGCAAGAGCGCGAGCAGAGTCGTGGCCGTGGTCATGAGGCAGGGCCGCACCCGCCTGCGCCCCGCCTCCAAGGTCCGAGCGCGGATCTCCGCGATGCTGCGCGGCGGCTCGACCTTGAAGCGCTGATCGAGGTAGGTGGCCATCACCACGCCGTCGTCGGTAGCGATGCCGACCAGGGCGATCATCCCGACCCAGACGGCGACCGAGAGGTTGACGGGCCGGACCCCGAACAGCGCCCGCATGTCCGTGCCACCGACGTCGAAGGCCAGGAAACCCGGCTGCCCCCAGGCCCACAGCAACAGGAAGCCCCCCGCCACCGCCACCGCCACGCCCGAGTAGATCATCAAGGTCACCGAGACCCGACGAAACTGGAGGTGCAAAAGGATGAACACCAGCGCGAGCGCGACCGGAATCAACACCCGCAGTCGGGCTTCGCTCCGGAGCTGGCTCTCGTAGCTGCCCGCGAATCGGAAGCTGACGCCATCTGGGAGGACCAGCTCACCGGCGTCGAGGGCCGCCTCGATACGGGCCCGGGCAGCCTCCACGGCCTCGACCTCGGCGACCTCGGGCACCCGATCAAAGAGCACGTAGCTGGTCGCGAAGGTGTCCTCCGACTTGATGACCTGGGGCCCGCGGACGTAGTGGATCTGTGCGAGCTGGCTGAGCAACACCGGGTCTTGACCGGCGACGGCGATCGGCAACCGGCGGATCGCCGGCAGGGAGTCCCGGTCTTCTCGCATCGTCCGCACACGCACGGGGTAGCGCGCCCGCCCCTCGACCGTGCGTGTGAGCGTGATGCCACCGAGGGCGACCTGAAGTTGGGCCTGGACATCGGCGATGGTCAGGCCCTGATGGGCGATCTCCCGGCGATCGAGTTCGATCTCCAGGTAGGGCTTGCCGACCACACGATCGGCGAACACGGTCTCGGATCGCAGCTGTGGAACCTTGCGCAGGACCGCCTCCAGATCCCGCCCGAAGCGATCGATGGACTCGAGATCCGGACCTGAGACTTTCACGCCCATGGGCGCCCGCATCCCGCTTTGGAGCATGACCATGCGGGCTTGGATCGGCATGAGCACGGGCGCGCTGGTGACCCCGGGCATGTCTGCCGCCACCAGGATCTCATCCCAAATATCGCGGGTGCTGTGGATGTGGTCACGCCACTGACGCACCCGGGTCCCATCGCCGTCGTCGCTAAACTCGGGGTGGTAGGTGATCAGCGTCTCGATCATCGACACAGGCGCGGGATCGAGGGCGCTGTCGACCCGGCCGAGCTTGCCGACGACCCGATCGACCTCCGGGATCGCAGCGATCGCCGCATCCATATTCTGGAGCATCTCGAGGGCCTGGCCCAAGGACGCGTGGGGCATGGTCGTGGGCATGTACAAAAACGCGCCCTCGTCGAAGGGCGGCATGTACTCGCGGCCGAGGCCCGGCGCCAGCGCGGCGAGGGTCGCTCCCCAGCCCTTCTCCACGCCCGCTCCATCCTCCCTGTCGCCCCGGTCGCCCCGGTCAGAGGTCCCCGGAGCATCGAGGTCGAGGCCGACCCACCCGGACACCCGCGGGATCCCGAGCCAGACACACAGCCCGAGCAGGACCACGATCACGGGCATCGCCAAGAACGCCAGCTTCCAGGTCAAGAACAGCTCGAGCAGCGCCGGGTAGAGCCACAGGAACAGGCGCAAGCTGGCGAACACCAGCCCCAAGATCCCACCTACAAACGCGGCGTTGCCCAAGCTCCCCGCAGCGGGGCCCAGGGGCAACCACGCGAGCGACAGGCCCACCCCGACGGCGGTCGCAGCCAGCATCAGCTCGATGCCCGTCGCCACGCGGGTCACGGCCTCCGGCAACAGGGGCCGCACGAACCGGAACACGGCCATGGCGACCACGAGGATCCCCGCGGCCGGGATCGTCCCCCACACGACCAGGCCGAGGCCCAGGGCCAGCAACACCCAGTCGCGCACATGGACTACGCGCAGGCTCGATGCGACCAGGTTCCAGATGCCCCGAGCTCGCCCAGACTCAGCCACTTCAGCCGCTTCGACCCTGGGGACCACCCGCGGTCGCCGACGGAGCACCCACACGCTGAGCGCGGGCAGGGCCACCAGCGCCAGGACCAGCGCCGACAACATGGCGTAGGTCTTGGTGAACGCGAGCGGCGTGAACAGGCGGGCCTCGGCGTCGCTGAGCCCAAACACGGGCAGGAAGCTGACCACCGTGGTCAACACCGCCGTGACCACGGCGGGGGCGACCTCGGCCGCGGCCTGGCGCGCGACCCGGTCCCGACCTTCGCCTGTGCCCCCTTCGCCCGTGCCGATGCCGGCCCGCTCGTGGGCGGCCAGGCGCTCGGAGATGTTCTCTGTGAACACGATCCCGATGTCGACCATCGTGCCGATCGCTATCGCTATCCCCCCCAGCGCCATGATGTTCGCGTCGACGCCGCTGAGCTTCATGATCACGAAGGTCGCCAACACCCCCAGGGGCAAGAGCGCCGCGATCATCAGGGAGCTGCGCAGGTCTCGGAGCAGGATCAAGACCACGATGATGGTCACGAGGATCTCCTGCCACAGGGCCGAGGACAGGGTCTCGAGGGTCTCGTGGATCAGCGTGCGCCGATCGTAGAAGGGGACCACCGTCACCTGGCTGACGCGCCCGCTCTCGAGGGTCTTGCGTGGGAGCCCCGGTTGGATCTCGGCGAGGCGGCGCTCGACCGCGTCGAGGGTCGCCAGCGGGTTGGCCCCAAAGCGCGCGACCACGACCCCACCCACGACCTGGGCCCCGGCGTCGTCGAGCGCACCTCGGCGCGCGCCGGGGCCCAGGCCCACGCGGGCGACATTGCCGACGTAGATCGGCGTGTGGTCTCGGGTCGCGACCACGGCCTGCTCGATGTCGCGGACGTTCTCGATGAAGCCGACGCTGCGGATCACATATTCGACCCGGTTGATCTCAAGGGTCCGCGCGCCGACGTCCAAGTTCGAGCCCGCGACCGCTCGGGCGACCTGATCCAGGGTCACCCCTTGGGCCCGCAGCGCCTCCGGGTCGACGTCGACCTGATACTCCTGCACGTAGCCGCCGACCGAGGCGACCTCGGAGACCCCCGGGACCGACTGGAGCGCGAAGCGGATATCCCAGTCCTGGATCGAGCGCAGCTCGTGCAGGTCCCAGCCTCCCAGGACCTCACCAGTGTCTGGGTCGCGGCCCTCGAGGGTGTACCAAAACACCTGGCCCAGGGCGGTCGCATCCGGCCCCAAGGTCGGCGAGACCCCCTCGGGGACGGTCCCCGGCGCCAGCGAGGCCAGCTTCTCCAACACCCGGCTGCGGGCCCAGTAGAACTCGGCGTCGTCCTCGAACACGACCTGGATGGTCGAGAACCCGAACGCCGAGGCGCTGCGGACGGTCTCGACCTTGGGGATCCCGAGCAGGGCGCTGGTCAGGGGGTAGGTGATCTGGTCTTCGACGTCTCGGGGGGAGCGCCCCGCCCACTGCGTGAACACGATCTGCTGGTTCTCGCCGACGTCGGGGATCGCGTCGACGGGCACCGGGTCGCGCGGGAAGGCCCCCGTGTCCCAGTCGAAGGGCGCCGCCCAGACGCCCGCAAACGCCACCAGAGCCACCAGCACAAACACGGCCAAACGGTTGGCGATGCACCAGCCGAGCACGCGGCTCCAGTTGCCCTCGCCATCGACGGACCCCTGGTTCAAGGTGTGCTCCCGCCCTCGACCAGCACGTACTGGCCCGGATCGACCTGCGAGCGAATCTCCCCGCAGCTGAGCATGCTCTCGCCGAAGTAGCTGTTGTCGACGACCTCGCCGGCTTGAATCCACTCCGCCCCTTGGTCGGTCGCGGCCATCGGGCAGTAGGCCAGATGCAGGGGCTGATCGAGGGGGTTTCCGTAGACCTGCAACAGGCGCTTGGTGGCCGCGCTCGCGTGCAGAAAAGCACCTCGAGCCCCCTCGATGGCGCTCGACTCCGCGGCCTCTTCGCCACGCCGCTCGAGCTCGGGACCGAGGATCTCCCAGGCGCCCCCGGCCGACGTGTCTGCGGCCGCACGCATGAGCTGGGTCCCGGCCGCGCGCGCCCCCCGCCAGTCGTCGTCGGCCAGGCTCACCTGCATCGCCAGGTAGGCCTCGACGACGTCGGCCAGCGAGGCGCGCAGGACTTCGCTGGGCTCGACCCTCGTCCCCAGGGCCTCGAGTTCACTGGCGTCGGGCTGCGACATCATGCTCGCGCCACCACGAATCTGGAGGTCGGCGTCGATCGCAAAAGCCCCATGCACGACCACCCGCTCTCCTGGGCTGAGGCCCGCGATCACCGGGTACACCTCGCCCATACGCGGACCGAGCTCGACCACGCGCGGCTCGTAGCTCGGGCGGGTATCGGCGCTCGGCTCTCCGCCGGGGCCCACGTGCACGACCCGCTCGACGTAGACCAGGGAGCGCTTACCCGTGAACAAAGGAGCGGTCGCCGGGACCACAAGGGGCTTTTGGCGGACGTCCTCTTCATCCACCCCCGCGAGTGAGGGTGCCCGCCCGCGGACCACCGCCTCCACGAACATGCCGGGTCGAAGCTTGCCCTCGGCGTTGTCCACCTCCACACGCACACGCGCGACTCGGCGACGAGCGTCGACCACGGGATCGATGAACGCGACCGTCCCCGTGAACACCTCGGCCGGGAGCGCCTCGACCTCCAGCTCCACGCTCTGCCCCTCCACGATGGTCGCCAAATCGGCCTCGTAGGCGTCGAGCTGGACCCACAACACGCTCAGGTCCGCGATCTTGTAGAGCAGGTCCCCGGTGTCGACGTACTGGCCCTGGGTCACCATGCGCTCCATGACCGTCCCGCTGTAGGTCGCGCGGATCGAGACGGACTTGCGGGGCTTCCCGTCCTTGGCCATCGAATCGATCTCCTTCTTGGGGAAGCCCAACAAGCTCAGCCGCTCGCGCGCGGCCTCGAGGGCGCTGTCGGCCGATCCCCGCGCCAGATCCCCGGCATCGCGGAACACGGCGACCTGGCGCACCGCGGTGAGCAGGTCCTGATGTGCGGTGTAGATCTCCGGGCTGTACAAGCTGGCGATGCTCTGTCCCCGACGGACGAGCGTGCCCGTCTCGCGCACGTGGAGCTTGTCGATGCGCCCGCCGATCCAAGCGCTGACGTTGCGGATCCGCCCCTCGTCGACCTCCACTCGGCCGAGCAGCCGAAGGTCGACGCCGGGGGTCGCCAGACGCTTGACCTCGGCGGTCTCGATACCCGCCAAGATCGCCGCCCGCGGCGACAAGGTCACCCGCTCGGTCCCGTCCCCCTCGCTGTCCTGAAGCAGGATCAGGTCCATGCCACACAGCGGGCAGGGCCCCGCTTCGGGCTGCTGGACCTGGGGGTGCATGGAGCAGGTCCAGATCTCCGCTTCAGCGTGGCTGTGCTCCTGCGTCGTGCCCCGCGGCGCGCAGCGACCCAAGCCGAAGGCCAGAATCCCGACCACGGGGATCGCTATCCACGGCAGCCAGCGCTTCGCCAGCTCGTCCTCCCGCGTGGGACCTGGACCACGCGAGGCGCCGGCTTG
>CAYVJQ010000098.1:25222-28018 GCA_964451725.1 uncultured Nannocystaceae bacterium
GGGGCGCCCTCGACCGACACTCCGAGCACTCGCTCGAGTTCAGCCCAGGCCACAGCGTGAGCCGCGTGCAGACGCACCCCGTCGAGACGAATCTCGATCAGGGCCTTCTGTGCTTGGAGCACGGTCTGGAGCTCTCCCCGACCGCTGGCGAAGCCGCCCAGGGTCGACCCCAGGAGGCTCTGGGCTTGGGGGATCAGAGTCTGCTCGTGGAGCTCGGCGCGGCGCCCCGAGTCTTCGAGGCGGACCCACACGACGCTGAGGTCCGCCGCCGCCCGATCGCGGGCCGCCGCCCACTCGGCCCGGGCCACGGCTGTGTCCGCCTCGGCGGCCTTCACGTCCTCCGCGTAGTTCGGCTGCCACAGGGGGATCTGCACACCGACGCCGACCACGACGGCGTCCCTCCCCGAACCGTCGACCGTCGCCCCCGTGCCGAGCTCGCGGGCCGGGCCGGTCTCGATCCAATCGACCCCGACCGAGAACCCGGGACCGCGAGCCTGCCGAGCCTGCTTGGCCCGCAGCGCGCCCGCGTCGGCTTGGTCTCGCCACCGCAGCAAGAGCGGGTGATCGGCGAGCAGTCCCCGCAGCTCGACCTCCGTGCGCTGCGGCGTCTCGATCGTCGGGAGCGCGGTCCGGGTCGGGGCCGCCCCGTCGGGGGGAGCGGCGACGGCCGCGAGCAGCCGCGCCCGAGCCTCGCGCTCATGGTCTTGATGTCCACCGATTTGGTCGTCCAGGCGGGCCCGCTCCAGATCGATCGCCTGGACCTCCGCGAGCGTGGTGTCGCCGACCGCGACTCGGGCCAGCGCCGACTCGGCGATCGCCCCCCAGACCTCGAACTGCTCGGCCTCGATGTGCATGACCTCGCGGATCAGCCACAGCTCCCAGTAGGCCCGCAAGACGCCCGCTCGCAGCTCGAGCGCCCGGGCCTCGAAGTCCCGTTTTTTGACCCGGGCCTCGACCGTGGCCGCCTCGGCGCCGGCCAACAGCGCGCCGGGCCAGGGAAAGCGCTGGCGGACGCTCAGCTTGTGCCGCTGCGGGCCCACCCGGGTCTCGACTCGGGAGACGAACACGCCGTAGCTCAGCTCTGGCATGGGCAAGCGCCGCTCTCGAGCGACCTTGTGGGTCGCCGCCCGCCAGCGCTCCCAACTCGCCCGCAGCCCGTGGTGATGCTCGAGGGCGAAGGCCACGTAGCCCTCCGGCGCCCCGTCGAACTCCGGCCGCGCGGCATCCTCACTCCAGTCGCTGCCCAGGGGCGCGTCCTCGCTGAGCACAGGGAGCGCGGCCAAGGTCTCCCCTGCGCGCTCGAGATCCCTGTGCATCACCCGCTCGCCCGCGCTGACACAACCCACGGCCTGGCCAGCGAGCGCAAACCCAACACCCAGCGCCAGCAGCCCCTGCCCCCCGCGGGACCCCCCGCGACCCCCCTCGCATCCGGGGATTTCGCTGTGGACTGCTCGAACCGGTACACGGGGGGTCATGGGGGAATCGACGGCGGAGCCCTCACCATATCCCCCGACCGGACGCGAATCCATAGCTCCGACCAGGCCCGGGTGCCCGCGGCCCCAGCGGCCGTGACGAACCCCGACCGACGCCGCTATTGTACGGCCAGTGGCCAACATCGGGTACATCCAGGTCGTTCGGCACTGCAATCACTTCTGCGGGTTTTGTTCGAACCCGACCACGCCCTACACCCACGACTTCGAGTCGATGAAGGTGCTCGTCGACGACTTCGTCGAGCGCGGTTACTTCGGTGTGATCCTGACCGGCGGCGAGCCCAGCTTGCACCCCCAACTCCCCGAAATCTGCCAGTACGCCAGCGACGCCGGCCTCCACGTCCGCATGATCACCAACGGCACGCGGATGGCCGATCCCAAGTTCGCCAAGGCCATGGCCGAGGCCGGGCTCGAGCTCGTCCACATCTCGATCTACTCGCTCGTCGAATCGGTCGAGGACAAGCTCCGCGGGACGGCCGGGACCTTGCCCATCTCCCTGCGGGCGATCTCGAATTCCCATGAATTCGGGATCCAGGTCAACATCAACTGCGTCATCAACAAGCTCAACGCCGACCACCTCGACCACAACATCCGCTACTTCATCGAGCACCACCCCTACATCCGCCACTTCGTGTGGAACAACCTCGACCCCTCCATGGGCCGGGCCGAGGTCAACCAAGATCAATTTCTCCCCCGCCTGGCCAGCTTCGAGCTCTCGCTTCAGCGGGCCCTGCGACTGCTGCACCGAAGCGGCCGGACCTTCCGGGTCGAGAAGGTCCCGCTCTGCTACATGACCGACTTCGCTTGGGCGAGCACGGAGACCCGCAAGATCGTCAAGAGCGAGGAGCGTATCGTCCACTTCTTGGACGACAAGCAGACCGTGCGCCAGGTCGACTGGGGCCACCTCTACACCGAGGATTGCGAGCACTGCTCCCTGCGCTCGATCTGCGGCGGGCTCTTCGATCGGGGCGACGCCTACGACCCCATCGAGCTCCACCCCGTGTTCGTCAGCCGCGACGCGATCGTCGAGGAGATCCTCAACGACCCCAACGATCCCAGCTTCGGTCAGGTCACCCTCGAGCAGTGGAAGCAGCGCTTCGACGGTCCACCCAAGCCCAGCAACCCCGCACACCGCAAGGTCGAGGCCCCCCCCGCCACTATGCGCACCCTCAACGGGCCGACCGTGGGCATGGTGACCGCCAAGAGCAGGCGCCTGTTCGAAGCCAAGCGCAACGCCGAGACCCGGAAAGCGGCGAAGAGCGGGGTTCAGATCGAGGACACGAAGATCGTCGAGCGGGCGCTCGAG
>CAYVJQ010000099.1:0-27736 GCA_964451725.1 uncultured Nannocystaceae bacterium
GGGAGGTCGTAGCGGTGGGTCCAGCCCCAGTCGTCCCGGGCGTGGCGGTCGTCGATGGCCGCGGGCCAGGAGTCGAGGATGCGCTGCCGGGCCGGGTCGGGCTCGAAGCTGAAGTCGGCTCCCCCGGGCAGGGCCGCGGCCACGTCTTGGGCGATCTCGCTGGCCGCCGGGGAGAAGCCGGCGATGTTGTAGATGCACCGGGACAGGCGCTCGCGCGGGGCCTCCGAGAGCTCGAGCAAGGCTCGGATCCCGTCGGGCATGTACATCAGGGGGATGCGGGTATCGGGCCGGCAAAACGCCTCATAGGCGCCCCTGCGGACCCCGTCGAGGTACATGAACACGACGTAGTCGCTGCTCCCTCCGCCGGGGATCGAGGCCGAGATCAGCCCGGGGAACCGGACCCCGCGGACGTCGAGCCCGAAGCGGGCGCAGTAGTAGTCGGCCAGCATCTCGCTCGCGGCCTTGGTGACCCCGTACATGGTGGTCGGGTGCAGGGCCACGTCGTCGCCCACGGTCTCGGGCAAGCCCGGGCCGAACACGGCGATCGTGCTAGCGAACACGACCTGCCCGACCTCGCACTGGCGACAGGCCTCGAGCACGTTGTAGGTGCCGCCTTGGTTGACCCGGTAGGTGAGGTCCGGATCGTGCTCGCCCCGGGCCGACAAGATCGCCGCCAGGTGGAAGACCTTGTCCGGTTTCAGCGCGGACATGCAGGTCACCAGGGCTCGCTGGTCGGTCACGTCGAGCTTCAGCCAGGGCAGGGACTCGGGCAGGTCCGAGGCCGCCGCCGGGCGCGGAGAGACGTCGCTGGCGTGGACCTCGTGGCCGCGCTCGAGCAGGGCACGGATGAGGTCGAGGCCGACTTGGCCGCCGGCACCGGTCACCAAAATTCGCACGCGCGGAGTCTCTCCGATTCACTTTGGGGCTCGCAAGCGTCGGGGTCCTCGGGCCCTCGAAAGCAAGATCACGGCCGGGCGGCGTGCAGCCGAATGCACAACCCTTCGGAATGCCGGCCGCGGCTGCCGCGTGTGCAGGTCTGCTGCAGGCCGGGACCCCGCGAGACCCGATCGCGCGGGCGCCGGGGGGGCGCGGAGAGCTCCGGATGCCAGATTCTTGCGCCCGGCCCGGGTGCTGTGCCAAGCACAGGGGAGAACCGTGCTCTACCAATTCCTATACGGGCTGCACGATCGGGCCGGCTGGCTCTCCGGCCTCAACGTCCTGCGCTACACCTCCACGCGGATCTTGCTGGCCACCCTGACGGGCCTGCTGATCACCCTGTTTTTGTACCCGTGGTTCATCCGTACGCTGCAGCGCATTCAGCTCGGACAGGTCGTGCGCGACGACGGCCCCCAGTCGCACCTGGTCAAGCGCGGTACGCCCACCATGGGCGGCTCGCTGATCATCTTCGCGGTCATCATCCCCACGGTGTTGTGGTCGGACCTCGGCAACCCCTTCGTGCTGCTGGCGACCTTGGTGACCGCGGGCTTCGGGGTCATCGGCTTCCTCGACGACTATCTCAAGGTCCGCAAGAAAAACTCGGACGGGCTGCCCGGGCGCTACAAGTTTCTGGCCCAGTTCGCGGTCGCGGGGGCGGTGGTCGCCTACCTCTACAGCGGCGAGATCATGCCCGAGGCGATCCGCTACCGCCTCGCCCTGCCGCTGACGGATTTCTACACCTCCGAGCTCTCGCTCCCGCCGGCCCTCTACTGGCTGTTCTCCGTGATCGTGATCGTCGGGGCCAGCAACGCCGTCAACCTCACCGATGGGCTCGACGGCCTGGCGATCGGTCCGACCATCATCTCGGCGGGCACCTTCCTGGCCCTGACCTACGCCGCCGGGACCTTGATCGCGGGCTTCGACATCGCGCGCTACCTCAACATCCCCCACATCCCCGGGGCCGGCGAGCTGGCGATCTACTGCGGGGCCATGTGCGGGGCCGGGGTCGGCTTCCTCTGGTACAACACCTACCCGGCGAGCGTGTTCATGGGTGACGTGGGCTCCCTGCCGCTGGGTGCGGGGCTCGGGTTCTTGGCTGTGGCCTCGAAAAACGAGTTCACCCTGCTGATCGTCGGCGGCATCTTCGTGCTCGAGACGGTCTCGGTGATCATCCAGGTCGCGAGCTTCAAGCTCACCGGCAAGCGGGTGTTCAAGATGGCGCCCATCCACCACCACTTCGAGCTCAAAGGCTGGGCCGAACCCAAGGTCATCGTTCGATTTTGGATCGTCAGCTTCGTCCTCGCCCTGGTCGCCCTGGCGACGCTGAAGTTCCGGTGAACGCCGACTCCGCGCCCGACGAGTTCGACCTGAGCGCCCTGTTCCGCTACCGGCGGGCCCTGGTGGTCGGTTGCGGTGCCAGCGGGATCGCGGCCGCCGAGCTGCTCGCCGCCGCCGGGGTCGAGCTGCGGCTCTACGACCGACGCGCCGAGGTCCCCGGTCTCGACGAGTGCCCGGGGCTGGCCGGCGCGACCACCTACTTCGGGGCCGAGCAGGCCCCAGAGAGCGCCTTCGAGGGTCTCGACCTCCTGGTCTTGAGCCCCGGTGTGCCCCCCGGCCCGTGGCGGGCCCGCCATCGTCGGGAGGTCCCCGAGGCCGAGGTCCACGGTGAGCTCAGCCTGGCCCTGTCGGTGCTGGCAGGCCGCACCCTGCCCACGATCCTGATCACCGGCACCAACGGCAAGAGCACGGTCACCGCCCTGACCGGCGCCCTGCTCGAGGCCGGGGGCCTGCGCCCCTTTGTGGGCGGCAACCTGGGTGTGCCCCTGAGCCGGCGTCTGCTCGAGGTCGCCCGCGGCGAGGTCGAGTTGCCCGGGGCCCTCGTGCTCGAGTGCTCCAGCTACCAGCTCGAGACCCTGCGGCCCGCGCCCGAGGCCCCCGCCACCAGCGTGGCCATGGTCCTCAACGTCAGCCCGGACCACCTCGCGCGCTACGACTCCATCGACCACTACGCCGAGACCAAGGCCAGGATCTTCGAGGGTCTGGGCGCGAGCTCCCTGGCCCTGCTCAGCGCCGCCGATCCCTACACCGAGCGCATCCAGGTGCGTGTGCCCCCGGTCAGCGAGTGTCTGCTCGTCGACGGCGAAGCGCCGCCGCAGCTGGTCGGCTATGGCCAGGTTCTGGAGCTGCGCGAGGGCGAGCGCTACCTGCGTTCGGGCGTCGCCCTCGTCGGTCGCCACAACCTGGTCAACGCTCTGTTCGCGCTCGCGGCCGCCCGTCACCTCGGGGTCGGGGTTCAGGAGTGCACCCGGGCGCTGGCCGAATTCGAGGCCCTGCCCCATCGTATGCGGGTGATCGCCGAGCGCGAGGGGGTGCTCTACATCGACGACTCGAAGGCCACCAACGTCGCGGCTGTGCTCGCCGGGGTCGACGGCTTCGAGCGCCGCCTGGTCCTGATCTGTGGGGGCCGGGCCAAGCAGGGCGACAGCCTCGAGCCGCTCGCGGCCGTGCTCGCGCGCCAGGGCCGGGGGGTGGTCGCCCTGGGTGAGAGCGCCGCGCAGTTCTTGACCATGGCCGGGCAGACCGTGCCCACGGCCCACGCCGCCGATATGCGCGAGGCCGTGCGCCTCGCCGCCGACATGGCCCAGCCGGGCGACGCGGTCCTGCTCTCGCCCGCGTGCGCGAGCTGGGACATGTATCGGAGCTTCGTCCATCGGGGAGAGGTCTTCGCCGAGGCCGTCGCGGCCCTCGATGAACCCGATGATGCACAGGCCCCGCCGTAGGGTAGGGGGCAGAACTGGGGTGATATCCGTGCCGACGAAATCCATACACTAGGGACCTCGGGCCCAGGTCGTCGGAAGGCCAGCGAAAATCGGAACCCGGGTCGTCGAGAGGCGCGAGCGTTGGCTGCATCACCGGGATTTCGGGCTTTTCCCCACGGCCCCTCGGCTAAGCTGTGCGCATGAAGGCACCCTTTGGCTTGCAGGATTCGAGTATGAATATCGTCGCTATGTCGCGCTGGCGCGCGGCGGGTACGATCGTCGCGGCCCTGTCGTTGCTGGGTTGTTCCGACGACGGCGCGGCCGACAGTGAGGACGGCGTGGGCACGGAGACGAGCTCCGAGTCGGGCACGGGCACGGGCACGGGAACGGGCACGGGTTCGACCACGGGCACAGGCACCGACTCGGAAGCGGGAACCGAGACCGAGACAGCGGACACGAGCACGGACTCGAGCACCGACAGCTCGGAGACCCAGCCCCCGGGGGACTGCGCGGGCTACTTCCCGGCCGACGCCGTGTGGTGCCGAGACGTCACCGACGCCGAGACCACCGCCGACTCCCAGACCGTGGTCACCTGGCTGGACGCCGCCGGGTGGGGAAACAACGACACCTTCCAGATCGATTTTTCGATCGAGGTGCTCGAGGCGGAGGCCGACACACCCAAACTCGACTTCGAGGCCACCGGCGCGTTCTACAGCCCCGACTGCGACTACGTGGCCATGCCCGTGCCCGAGGGCGGGGCGCTCGAGGGCGAGCAGGGCTACGCCTGTGAGAGCGATGGCGACTGCCACCTGATCGTCGTGTCCCGGGACGAGGGCCTGCTCTACGAGATGTGGCGCGCCAACATCGAGGACGGGACCTTCTACGGGGGCTGCCTGGCCGTGTGGGACATGAGCGTGGTCTACGACGACGATGGTCGGGGCCAGGGCTGCACCAGCGCCGACGCGGCCGGGTTCCCGATCGCGCCCCTCTTGTTCTCCGCCGACGAGGTCGCGGCCGGGAGCATCGACCACGCGATCCGCTTCATTTTGCCCAACGCCAACATCCGCGATCTCATCTACGCGCCGCCGGCCACCCACAGCACCAACGCGACCTCGGGACCGGTCGAGGCGCCGCCCTACGGCGTGCACCTGCGCCTGCGCCCCGACTACCCCATCGACGACCTGCCCAGCGAGGGCGCCAAGGTCGTCGCTCGGGCCATGCAGACCTACGGCATGTTCCTCTCCGACGGGGGCCAGATCGCCCTGACCGCTCAGAGCGACCGGTTCACGACCGCCAAGTGGGCGGGCCTGCTCACGCCCCAAGACCTCGTCGAGCTCCGGCCCGCGGACTTCGAGGTCATCGAGCACGGCGCGCTCCTCGATTGGGGCGACCAAGACTGCTCTCGCGAGCCGCTCGGCACCCCGCCCTGATCGCGCTCGGCTTCGTCGATTATTTGGGCCCGGGCCGGGCTCGTGCTTCGTTGCCCGGGTGTCGGATCCCGGCCAATCTGCGTCGATCTCGGGCGCCCGTGGCAGCAGCGTCGGCGACCGCCCACCGGCGGCCGCCGACGACCCGCAGGTCGATCGGCGCTCGCGCCCGGCGATCAGCGACCAGGCCATGGACCCGTGGCTGTTCTTCGCCGCCCTGGCCCTGGCGTGTTTGGGCCTGGTCATGGTCTACAGCTCCAGCGGCTGGCTGGGGAGCAGGACCGCGGGCTCTTGGGAGTACTACCTGCGCCGTCAGGGTGTGTTCTTCGCGCTCGGTGTGGTGGTCATGCTCGGCGTCAGCCGCCTCGACTACCGGATCTTGCGGCGCTTCTCCCCACACCTGATGGCGCTCGCCGTCGGCCTGTTGATCCTGGTCCTGTTCATCTCCGAGGACATCAACGGCGCGCGCCGTTGGATCGATCTCGGACCGGTCCACATGCAGCCCTCGGAGATCGCCAAGATCGCCCTGGCGGCATTTTTGGCCGCGACCTTGGCTCAGCGCGGCGAACAGATCCGAAAATTCAAGACCGGCTTCCTGCCGCCTATATTGGCGGCCGGCGGGACCATGATCTTGGTCCTGCTCGAGAAGGATCTCGGGACCACCGTGTTGCTCGGCAGCCTGAGCCTGATCTTGCTCTACGTCGCGGGCACCCGGGCGAGCTGGGTGCTGGCCGCGGTCATGGTCGCGGCGCCCGTGGCCTGGTCGCAGATCGTCAACGTGGGCTACCGGCGCGAGCGCGTCGAGAGCTTCCTGTCGGGCGACGACTACCAGGTCGAGCAGGGGCTGATAGCGATCGGCTCGGGTGGCCCCTTTGGCCTCGGGCTCGGCAACGGCCGGCAAAAATTGGGCTTCCTGCCCGAGAACCACACCGACTTCATCTTGGCGACCATCGGCGAGGAGCTCGGGCTCATGGGTATCCTGATCGTGATCAGCCTCTACGCCCTGCTGGTGTGGCGGGGTCTGGTGATCGCTCGTCAGGCCCAGGATCGCTTCGGGACCTACCTGGCGATCGGCCTCTCGGCGCTCTTCGGCCTCCAGGCCCTCATCAACATGGCCGTGGTGCTCTCGGTCATGCCGGCCAAGGGCATCACCCTGCCCTTCGTCAGCTACGGGGGCTCGAGCCTGCTCGTATCCATGGCCTCGATCGGCGTCCTGCTCTCGATCTCGCGGCGCCCCGAGCCCTGGGCGATCAGCGACATGCGCGGCCGCGGCCGCGCCCGCAAGCTGATCGAGAAGACGGTCCGCGAGCGCCTGCGTGGGCCCGGCTCCGACGACCTCTCCGGCGCGAGCCGACCCAACACCCGCCGGCCGAGCCCCGTCTGAACCCGAGTCCGAAGTCTGTGCAGGCTCGGGTTCAGGTCGGCCGGGCGTCAGCCGGGCGTCAGCCGGGCAGGGCGTCGCGCATCTCGAGGGCGGTGGCGAAGCGCTGCTCCCGAGGCTTGGACAGGGCCTTGGCGATGAACGTATCCCAGGCCGGGTCGAGGTCCGGGCGCAGCTGGGTGGGGGCGACCGGGGTCTCGGTGGCCTGGGCCAGGCTCACGGCGATCGGCGTCTCGCCGGTGAAGGGGGGGCGGCCGGTGAGCAGGTGGTAGGTGAGCGCGCCCAGGGCGTAGAGGTCGGTGCGCGGATCCACGGTCCCGCCCTTGATCTGCTCGGGGGCCATGTACTCGGGCGTGCCCATGAGCATGCCCGTGGCCGTCATGCCCTCGAGGTTGGCGATCCGGGCCAGGCCGAAGTCGATGATCTTCACCTCCTGATCCGGGCCCACGATGATGTTCGCGGGCTTGAGGTCCCGGTGGGTCACGCCCTGCTTGTGGGCCGCGTCCAGGCCCTCGCAGATCGCGGCCACGTAGGCCCGGACCCGGTCGACGGGGAGCTTCGGGTGTCGGCTCAGGATCTCGGAGAGGCTCGCCCCCTCGACGTACTCCATGGACAGGAACAGGTGGCCCTGGTCCTCGCCGACGTCGTGAATCTTGACCACGTTGGGGTGGCTGATGCGGCGCGCGGCGCTGGCCTCCCGGCGCAGCCGATCTTCGGCGGCCGGATCGAGCAGGGCCATGCCGTGCATGATCTTGAGGGCCACGGTCTCGCTGAGCTGCCGGTCGCGGGCGAGGTAGACCGCCCCCATGCCCCCGTGGCCCAGGGCCCGCTCGACCACGAAGCGCCCGGCGAGCTCCTGGCCGGGCTCGAGGGTGAACAGGCTGCGGGGTTTGGGTTTGGGCGCGGCGGTGCTCGAGCTCGGGGCGGCGCGCAGGGCCTGCATGGCGACATCGTCGAGCTGGAGCTGGCGCGAGGCCAGGCGGTTGAGCTTGGCGTTGAGCTCGAAGTCCACGCTGCACACGATGGTCTCGAGGTGCTGGACCCGCTGCTCGAGCTCGCGGGCGACCTCGTCTCGCTTGCTGACCTCCGCGGCGGTCAGCATGAGCGGCCCCCCCTGCTGCGACCCGCGGCCGGCGTTCTGAGCGAGGCTCGCCATGCGCTCGTTGTGGCGCGCGGACATGCCTTTCCAAACGGTGATCGCACCAAAGATGACGATCAGGATGAAGACGACGGCCGGCATGACGAAACTGATTGAACCTGATTAAACTCGATTAAACTGACGAAGAAGCCCCGACTCGAGCTCAGACACTGCCGGCCGGCGGCAGCGTCGTGGCCAGGACCTTCGCGGTCTGGTCCGCACGAAAGGCTTGGTAGCGGCCGCGCAGCTCCGGGTCGGAGAGGCTCATGATCGACACGGCCAGGAGGGCCGCGTTCTTGGCTCCCGCCTTGCCGATAGCGAGCGTTCCCACAGGGATGCCCGAGGGCATCTGGACCGTGGCCAAGAGCGCGTCGAGGCCGTCGGTGGCCCAGCCGTGCATGGGCACGCCGAGCACGGGCAGGTGGGTGTGGGCCGCGATCACGCCGGCGAGGTGGGCGGCACCTCCGGCCGCACAGATCAGCACACTCATGCCGCGATCCGCGGCCGACTCGGCGTAGGCGCAGGAGGCGTGGGGGCTGCGGTGTGCAGACAACACTCGGGCCTCGTGATCGACCCCGAGTTGTTCGAGCAACAGGGCTGCGTGCTGCATGGTCGGCCAGTCCGACGCGCTGCCCATGACGATGCCTACTTGGGTCTGGTCTTGGTCGCTCATGTCCTCGGCCCGGTCGCGCCAGGGTAGACAGGCCGGCCGGCGCGAGCAAGCGCGGGCAGAGTACTGTCCCGTGTATGCGCCTGTACTCGATCGAGGGAAACACCCAGCGCCTGGACGGCGGCTCCATGTTCGGGAACTGCCCCCGGGTGGTGTGGGAGCGCTGGGTGCCGGCGGACGAGCACCACCGCATCGACCTCGCCTGCCGCTCCCTGCTGGTCTGTGAACAGGATCGCAACATCTTGTTCGAGGCCGGGGTCGGGGCCTTCTTCGAGCCCAAAATGCGCGAGCGCTTCGGCATCATCGAGGCCGAGCACCTGCTCGTGCGCTCGCTCGCCGCGCGCGGTCTGAGCCCCGAACAGATCGACGTCATCGTGCTCTCGCACCTGCACTTCGACCACGCGGGCGGCGTGCTGCGGCCCTGGATCGAGACCCAGGGCGCGCTCGAGCTCGCGTTTCCCAACGCCCGCTACGTCGTCGGCGCGCGAGCCTGGGCCCGGGCCATGGATCCACACCCGCGCGACCGGGCCAGCTTCATTCCGGGGCTCTGCGCCCTGCTCGAGGCCACGGGGCGCCTCGAGTTGGTCGAGGGCGAGCGCTCCGAGACCCTGGGCCAGGGCTACACCCTGAGCTACAGCGACGGCCACACCCCGGGCCTGACCCTGGCCCGCGTCGAGACCCCGCGCGGACCCCTGACCTTCATGGGTGACCTGATCCCCGGTGTGCCGTGGGTCCACCTGCCGATCACCATGGGCTACGACCGCTACCCCGAGCTGGTCATCGACGAGAAGCGGGCCATGCTCGAGCGCCTGGTCGCCGAGCAGGGGTGGGCGTTCTATACCCACGACGCCCGGATCGCGGCGAGCAAGATCGGGACCCGGGAGCGCCGGGGCAAGCTCGAGTACCTGGCCGTCGATCCGCTCGAGTCGCTCGAGTGGACCTGAGTCGACTCGAGTCCAAGCGCTGAGGTTCACAGGCCCTGTAGTCCGCGCTCTGCGCTCGGCCCGAGCCCCGCTCCGGGTCGGGCGAGGCCCCGAGCGCGGGCGGGGTATGCTGCTCCGATGCCCGTAGACGAAGTCCGCCTGGCCTTCGACGCAGACAACCTGTTCGTGCTCGAGATCGTCCTCGGCTTCGTCATGTTCGGGGTCGCCCTCGACCTGCGCCTCGGCGACTTCAGGCAGCTGCTAAAGGCCCCGAAGGCCCCGGCGATCGGCCTGCTGTGCCAGTTCCTGCTCATGCCCGCCCTGACCTGGGGCCTGAGCCGAATCCTGCTCGGACTCGGCTGGATCTCCCCCAGCATGGCCCTGGGCATGATCCTGGTCGCCGCCTGCCCCGGCGGCAACGTCTCCAATTTCATCACCCACCTCGCCGGCGGCCGGACCACGACCTCGATCGGGATGACCGCCGTGTCGACCCTGGCCTCGGTCGTCATGACCCCCCTGAGCATCGGGATCTGGGGCTCCATGTCGGCCGACACCGCCGCGATCATGAGTGAGGTCGCCATGGACCCGCTCGACATGTTGCGGGCGGTCACGCTCATGCTCGGGATCCCGATCGTCGTCGGCGTGACGATCTCGACCCGCTGGCCCGAGCTCGCGGCCAAGCTGCACCCACCCTTCAAGTGGCTCTCGGTCGCATTTTTCATCACCTTCATCGGCCTGGCCATGAAGGCCAACTTCGACACCTTCGTCGCCTATCTTCCGGCGGTGTTCCTGCCCGTGTTGATCATGAACGCGGCGGCTTTGGGGGTCGGGTTTTGGGTCGCGCGTCTCGCTGGCCTCGACACCGCCGATCAGCGGGCGGTCTCGATCGAGGTCGGGATTCAAAACTCGGGTCTGGGTCTGATCTTGATCTTCGGGTTCTTCGCGGGCTTGGGCGGGATGGCGCTGATCGCCGCGTGGTGGGGGGTCTGGCACATCATCGCCGGCTTGACCCTGGCCTTCGTGTGGACCCGGGGGGACCGTAAACGCGCGGCTGCGGGGGGATCCACCCCGGCGCCGACCTGAGTCGATCCCGGCCCCCGGCGGGCCCGACTGCTATGCTGCCGCGTGCCCGAGATCGTCCTCGTCCGCCACGGCGAAACCATGGGCAAGTCTTCGATCCGCCTCTACGGGGCCACCGACGTCGCCCTGGCCCCCGAGGGTGAGGCCCAGGTCGCGGCTACCGGCGTCCGCCTGCGCGGCCGGGTCTTCGACCGGGTGTTTGCCAGCTCCATGTCTCGGGCCCTGCGGTCGGCCGCGGTGTTGTTGGCGACCATGGAGCACCCCCCGGCCGAGGTCGTCCCCGTCGACGGATTTCGAGAGATCGATTTCGGCCGCTGGGAGGGCTGGACCTGGGCCGAGGTCGCGGACCGGGACCCCGAGGGTTTTGCGCGCTGGGAGGCCCGCAAAGGCGGATTTACTTTTCCCGAAGGTGACGCGAGTGAACAATTCCAGGCTCGGGTCCAGGCCGCGCTCGGTCCGACTTTGCTCACCAATGCCGTGAACGCTGCGGGCGGGCGGACCCTGGTCGTCGCTCACAAGGGCGTGATCAAGGCGATCGCCAGCGCGCTGATCGGACCCGGCGCGACCGGGGACTCGGCGGACAGGCCCGAACACGCCCGCGCCCCCGAACACTGGGCCCTGCCCCTGGCCTGCGCCGTGGTCCTGCACAGCGAGCACGCCGCGGGCTCGCTCGGGACCTGGCGCCGGGTCCCGGGTGGAGTGGGGCATCCATGAACTTCTTCTCGCACGCCGTGTTCGCGGCCCAGCGCAGCGACGACCCCAGCTACATCGTCGGCTCCATGGCCCCCGACTTCGCGGGCATGGCCGGCCTGCGTCTGCGCGGCGTCGAGGGGGACGCGGGCCTCGAGCGTGGGGTCGCCTTTCACCACCGCAGCGACGACGCCTTCCACGGCGCGCCCATTTTTGTCGAGCTCATGGAGGACGCCCGCATCGAGCTCGAGGACCGGGGCCTGGGCTTTGGACCCGCGGCTGCGGTCGGCCATGTCGGGGTCGAGCTGATCTTGGACGGCTGCCTCGTCGATCGCCTCGGGGGTGTGCCGTCGAGCTACCGGGAGGCCATGGGCGGGGCCGCAGATCTGGCCGACCGGCTGGTTTTTCACGCGCCGCGGGGGCGCGCTCCGGGTGGCCAGAGTCCGGGAACCGGGGACGCCGAACACGGGCGAGATCGATGGCGCTACCTGTGTACCCGGCTCGCCCTCGCGCGCTTTCCCCAGGGCTACTGTGAGCCCCAGTTCGTCGCCGATCGGCTGGTTCAGATCTTGGCTCGACGGCCGCGTTTGGCGGTCGCTCCGGGCGACGAGCCCGAGCTCCTCGCTTGGGTCCAGCGGGCGAGGGCGACCGTGGCCGAGCGCAGCACGGCGCTCCTCGAGCAGGTCCACGCGCGGCTCGCAGCGCTCGAGGCCACCTCGACCGAGGCCGAGAGCCCGAGCTGAACCCACGCGCTGTGGTACTAGCGGGGCGTGTCGACTGCGCTCCGCCGGACCCGCGACCACCTCGAGGCGACCCCGCGCAGCCTCGACAACGAGCAGATGACCCGGCTCGTCCGCGGAGACCGGGGCTGCCTGGGCGACTCACTCTCGGCCTTCGGGGTCGTCGTGTTGGTCGGCACCCTGATCCTCTCGGGCATGGGCATGCTCGGCTTCAGCTGGGTGTACGTCGGCGTGGCCCTGTTCGTGGGTGGCTTCGTGGTCGGCTCGGTCGCCCAGGGTCGCTCGGGCAAGGTCCGGCAGGCGGCGCTCGAGTCCGGGTCGCTGGTGCTCGGGGTCGTCGCTCGGTCCGCGGCCTGGCTGCGCCGACCCGGCAAGCGTGTCGGTCGGGTGGTGATGCTGTTCACGGTCGACCCGGAGCGGCGTTTTGATCGCGGCTGGCTCGAGGGCGCCCTGGCTCATCTGGAGACCGAGAAAACCCACCTGTCGGCGGCCCTGCAGCGCCTGCTCGACGACAGCGACGCCTTCGAGTGTGTCGCCGTGCCCCCAGAGTACCTGCCCGCGGGCGCCCCCCAGCGTGTGTACCTGGGGGCTCTCATCGTCCATCCCGAGCGCCTCGAGGGCCGTTATCTGGGGGGCGACGACGATCGTGAGGCCCACGACGACGGTGACGACGACGATCTCGACGGTCCCGAGCGGGCGCCCACGGTGCTCGCCATCGTCGGCCCGAGCACAGGCTTTGTCGAGCACATGCCGATCCTCGAATTCAGGCCCGAAGAGGACCGCAGCGTCGGTCAGAACCCGGACCCGGACCCCAACTGAGACCCAGACTCAGGCTCGGCCCCGACCCGTCGTCAGAGGTCGGGGAGCACACCGACGCCAGTCTGTTCGGACTCTGGCGTCGGTGCGGGTTTGGGAGCGGGCGCGGGTTTGGGAGCCGGCTTGGATTTGGGCCTGGGCCTGGGGGCTGCCTGGGGACGAGTGCGCGGGCGCGAACGCCATCCCGGCGCCGGTCCGGTGTTGCTGCGGTCGAGCTCGGGGTGGGGCTCGAAGACGACTTCATTGAACTGAGACTGGGGCTGGGGCTGGGGCTCCGGCGCGCTGCTCCGGCCATAGGGGTTGTGGGTGAGCTCGCGGGAGACCCCGTGGATCTGCGCCGCGTCGGGTAGAGAGTCGACATCGGGGACGACCATCGGCGGCGGCTGGGCCTGGGCCTGGGAGTCGGCTTGGATTTGGGCCTGGGCTCCGCGGGCCTCGCTGCCCAGCCCGTGCACGGCGCTGCTGTCGACCCCGCGGAACCGAACCCGGGCGGCCGCGACCTTGGCCACGTAGGCCTGGCTGTAGTCGGGGAAGGTCTCGCCGCCCTCGAGCCAGCGCTTCACGTTGCCCGGCCCGGCGTGATAGGCGGCGACGGCCGCCTCCTCATCCCCGAACTTGGCGATCATCTCGGCCAGGTAGAGGGCGCCGGCGCGGACATTGAACTCGGGGTCGTAGGCCCTGGCCGCGTGCTCGCCCAGGCGCTTGGCCAGGTAGGCCGCGGTCGCCGGCATCAGCTGCATGAGCCCGCGGGCGCCGGCTGGGGACTTGGCCTTCGGGTTGAAGCGGCTCTCCACCCAGATGATCGCGTTGAGCAAGGAGGGATCGACCGCGTGCTCGGCCGCGGCCTGGTCGACGATCTCCTGGACCGCGACGATCCGCCCACGGTCGGCCTCGGAGAACGCGGCCAGGTTCTCGGCGCCCAGGTTCGACCTGTCGCTTGCGGGATTGGCGCGTTCTGTGTCGGGGCGCTGACTGGACCCCTGGACCCCCACGCTGCAGGCCGTGGTTGCGAGGATCACGCTCGCCAGGGCGCTCTCGCGCAGGCGGAGACGACGCTTGTTTGCGTTCCTAAACATTGTTCAAAGGCTTTCTGGAGGCTCTCGGTGCGCGCGAGCATGCCGCGCAAGGCCTCGACAGGCCCGACTGTAGAGAGCGGCCCGGCGATCCCGAATTTATCGGCGGGATCGAGGCCCGAACGAATCCAAGGACCGGGATCGGGATCGGGATCGTCGTTCGGTGATCGCGCGTGAGCGACCGTGGCCGGCCACACGTCAAGGCGCTTGACCCCCGCCCACAGATCCATATCCTTCGCCTCCCTCGCCAATGCGCAGGGCCCCGGGACCTGGGTCGAGGTCCCCGCCGAGACGGGCGCATCGTCGACGAACAGTTCCGACATTGAGCGATCAGGCCATCATCAAAACCGGCGGAAAGCAGTACCGCGTCGCAGTGGGCGACAAGCTGCGCATCGAAAAACTCTCGGGTGAGGTCGGCGGCAACGTCGATTTCAGCGAAGTCCTCTTCCTCGGGACCGGCGCCGATGCCAAGGTCGGGACCCCCCTGGTCGAGGGTGCGAAGGTCAGCGGCACGATCACGCATCACGGCCGCGGCAAGAAGCTCATCGTCTATAAGTTCAGCCGGCGGAAGAACTACCGGCGCAAGAACGGCCACCGCCAGTCCTACACCGAGGTCGAGATCACGGGCATCTCCGCCTGACCCGAAGGGAAGTACAGAAATGGCACATAAAAAGGGCCAAGGCTCCATCAAGAACGGGCGTGACTCCAGCGCCCAGTATCGCGGCGTGAAGAAGTTCGGCGGCCAGCAGGTGCGGGCCGGCAACATCATCATCCGCCAGGTCGGCTCCAAGTTTTGGGCCGGCGAAGGTGCCGGCCAAGGTCGGGACTACACCATCTACGCGACCCGCGACGGTCAAGTCCGCTTTTACAAGGCGGGCTCCAAGGCCAAGCGTCGCGCCTACGTGACCATCGACCCCGTCGCCGAAGCGGCCGAGTAGCTCAGGGCGGGCGCGGGGCGCTCGCTCCACACCAGAACGAGGCTCTCCGACCGCCCCGCGGTTCGTGAGAGCCTCTTCGCGTTTCCTGTCGTCATCATGCGATTCATCGATCGAGTACGAATTCAGATCCGCGCCGGAGACGGCGGCGATGGCCTCGTCGCGTGGCGGCGCGAGTCTCATGTGCCCAAGGGCGGACCAGCCGGCGGAGACGGTGGCAACGGTGGCGACATCGTGTTCGAGGCCGACGACCAAGTAGCGACCTTGATGGAGCTCAAGTTCCGCCAGCATCTCAAGGCCGACAGCGGTCGCCGAGGTGGGACGGCCCGAAAAAACGGGCGAGGCGGGGAGGACCTGGTCGTCAGGGTGCCCGTGGGCACGGCCGTCTACTTCGAGGGTGAAGCCAGCGCGCACGGGGAGCGACCCCCGTGGCTGGACGACGCCAAGGAGGGCATCTTGTGGGTGCCCGACGAAGACTCGCGGGATGCAGAGGCCCCGGTCGCGGATGCAGAAACTCCGGTCGCGGATCCAGAAACTCCGGCCGCAGATCCAGATCCAGAAACTCCAGCCGAGGATGCAGAGGCCCCAGCCGCAGATCCAGAAGTCTCGGCCGTAAATCCAGAAGCCCCGGCAGATCCAGATGATCTCCCCGCGGACCCAGAGAGGGAGGTCGAGGAAGCTGGGATCGAGAACGTTTGGATCGTCGACGGGCGGGTGGTCGACGCCCCCAGCGTGGACGACCTGACCCCGGCTCAGCAGGACCTGCTCGAAGCAGGCGTGCCCCTCGAGGTCGTCACCGAGCTCCCCCATGGCGAGACCATCACGGGCGGGGCCCAGCGCCGGCACCTGCGCGACGCCCAGCGACGCAAGCGAGAAGAGGGCGGGCCCCGCTACGACCGCGGCGACCTGATCGGCGACCTCGATCAATTCGGCGACATCCTCACGGTCGCGCGTGGGGGCCGTGGCGGTCGGGGCAACGTCCACTTCCGCAGCTCGACCAACCGCTCCCCCGATCGCGCCGAGCCGGGGACCGAGGGTGAGGCCATGTGGCTGCGCCTCGAGCTCAAGCTGCTCGCTGACGTCGGCATCGTCGGCTACCCCAACGTCGGCAAGTCCACGCTGATCTCGGCGATCTCCCGGGCCCGCCCGGAGATCGGCGCTTATCCCTTCACCACGCTCACGCCGCAGCTCGGCGTGGTCTCGCTCTCCGACGAGCGGACCATGGTCGTCGCCGACGTTCCCGGCCTGGTCGACGGGGCCAGCGAGGGTCGGGGCCTGGGCCACGAGTTTCTTCGCCACCTCGAGCGCACACGGGTGCTCTTGCACCTATTGGCGCCCGACCCCACGCCGGGGCGAGAGCCGCTCGCCGACCTCGAGGCCCTCGAGGGCGAGTTGCGCCGCTACGGTCCGATGTTCGAGGGCCGCCCGCGGGTGGTCGCCCTCAACAAAGTCGACACCCCCGAGGGTGAGGCGTTCATCAAGCGCACCCGTCGGGCGCTCCGGGCTCGAAAGATCCCCTTGTTTGCGATCAGTGCGGCGACGGGGGAGGGGACCGATGCGCTGTTGGAGGCGTTGTGGCGTCGTTTGGAGCGGGTTCGCAAACTCGAGCACAGTCGCGCAGACGAGCATTGAGGCGCGTCGGTGCGCCGCGTCGGTGCCCCGCGCGGTCGAGCCTCGCACCAGCGATCAGCCTCAATGGTCGAGTCTCGTCGATCCCTTCACATAAAAAATGACCCGATACATTGGCCCCATGGCGGGGCGCACAGTCACTGAACGTGCGCCGGGGATCCCGACGTCGATCGACCCCGGTCGCTGGCAAGGCCGGACCGGCCCTGATACCGTAAAGCCGTGTCTCGAGCCAGTCGAAGTGGTCTTCGGCGCGATTGCTCGGCCCGGCCGCTGTCGCTCCTCGCGAGCCTCACGCTGAGCCTGGCCGTTTGTTTCGCGCTGGTCTTCCCGAGCGTCGTATCTGCGGCGCCCCCGGCTGGTGACCCCCCGGCGACCGGTAAGGCCATCCCGCCGGCCGACGCCCCCGGCTCGAAGCCCGCCCCGAAGACCGAGCCGGCGCCGGCCCCCGCAGAGGATCTCTTCCAGCCCACCGAGACCCCCGAGGGGGTCGACAGCTCCCGGCGCGAGTCCGAGATCTACGGCGCCCGCATCGACGGCATGCAGACCGACGTCGACGACCTCAAAGAGCGCATCTTTCGGAGCAAGGCCCGGCTCTCGGTGCTCAAGGAGACGGTCCTTCACGGCGTGCTCGCCGGCAGCCGGGTGATCATCGTCCATCGTAACCTGATGGGCTCTCAGTTCCGCCTGACCAAGGTCGCGGTGGTCCTCGACGGGGCCCAGATCTACGCTCGCACCGACGACAGCGGCGCCCTCGACCAAGAGGACGAGCTCACCGTCTTGGACGGCAACATCGTCCCCGGTCCCCACACGATCACCGTCGAGCTGACCTACCAGGGCCAGGGCTTCGGTGTGTTCAGCTACCTCAACGGCTACACCTTCGACAGCCGCAGCTCGCACAACTTTACGGCCCCCGAGAACGGGGCGCTGCGGCTGATGAGCTCCGGGTTCGAGAAGGGCAACCTGAGCACCGAGATGAAGGACCGGCCGAGCGTCGACTGGCAGGAGATCCCCCTCGACGCCTCGGGCAAACCCCTGCCCGCCAGCCAGCGCAAGAAGGCCGCCAAGAGCGGCAGGAAAGCCAAGAAGAAGTCCAAGCCCAAGGGGCGGACCAAGCCGGCGACCAAGAAGTCCAGCGATGCGCAGAAACCCGGGACCAAGAAACCGGCCGCACAAAAACCCGGTGCCCAGAAGCCCGGCGGGCAAAAATCCAGCGCGCAAAAGCCCGGTGCCCAAAAACCGGCGGCTGCAAAACCTCAGCCCAAGCCCGAGTCCGACTGAGCTCGGCATGCCGCGCCTGCGATCACGAGCGACCTGCCTGAGCGGCGCCTTTTTGAAGGCCCGCCGGGTCGTCGTCGTCGGCTGTCTCGGGTTGGCGCTCGCCGCCGTCGGGTCGTCGATCTCGACCGACGCCCAGGCCGCCCCACCTCGCAAATCGACCTTCACCCTCGAGGACGCGGTCGATCGGATCAAGGACATCGAGTCCGTGATCCGCACGGCCGAGAAGGCCGCCAACGAGGACGAGAGCGAGACCGAGGAGGAGCTCGCCAAGCGCGTGGTCACCGGTCAGCTCAAGCTCGTCGATCGAGATGTGGAGGGCGCGGCGATCGTGTTTCTCGATGTGCTCGAGAACCACCGCGACAGCCTCGCTGCCAGCCAAGCCCTGTACTTTCTGGGTGAGTCCCTGGTCCTCCTGGGCATGGATCGCTGGGCCATCGAGTGCTTCCAGGGCAACCTCTTGGACTCCAGCAACGACGGGGTCCGCTTTCACCAGCGCAGCATGGCGCGCATGTTCGATCTCGCCGTCCCCCGTCGCGAGGCCGGCTTCGCCAGGCGCCCAGGGCTGAGCGCCACCCCCGAGGTTCGTGCGCGCCTCGAGGCGATCGGCATGGACACCGACACCAAGCCGCCCCAGGGGCTCGTCGAGGAGGCCGTGATCATGCGTGTGGCCGTGGCCACCGCCGCCATCTCCGTGGACGAGCGCGAACTCGAGCTGCGCTACAGCTACGGGCGCTGGCTCTACTTTCGGGGTGAGCACGACGAAGCCCTCGGGCTGCTCGACAGCGTCTCGCCCCTCGATGTGCCCATGAGCGGGGGGGGCATCGGCGCCCAGTGGCGGGTCCGGGCGGCCTACATGGGGGCAACCGTGGCGCTGGCCAAGGGCGACATCGACGACGCCCTGATCCGCTTCGGCGGTCTGACCAAGAGCCGCCCCAAGGGCGAGCGAGACAAGCGGATCGTCGAGCTCGCGTGGATGGCCCTGGCCCGCATCCACCACGACCACGCCGAGACCGACCTCGCCGTCGCCTCTTACCGCCGAATCTCGCGGGACTCGCCGTTTTTCGCCGAGGCCATGTACGAGACCGCGTGGACCCTGCTCGCTGCGGGCTCACACGAGCGCGCGCTCCAGGCCCTCGACCTGCTCTTGGTCTACGATCCCGACAGCCCCATCGTCCCCGAGATCAAGCAGCTGCGGGGCAAGGTCAAGATCCAGATGCGCTCGTGGAAAGAGGCCGAGGGCGAGTTCCTGGAGCTGCGCCGCGAGTTCGACGAGCTCTCCAAACACCTCGGGCGCCAGCTCGAGACCAAGGGCGACGCGGCCACCTATTTCTCGGCCGTCGCCGCTGAGGACATGGAGCACTTCTCCCTTGGGGCGGTCATGCCCATCGAGGCTGTGACCGTCGCCCAGACCCTGCCGCGGGCGGTCCAGACCGTCGAGCTGGCCAACGAGGTCGGCGAGGTCGAGTCCATGTTGTTCGAGACCCGGGCCCTGCTCGCGCGCATGGAGGAGGCCGTGGCCGCCAGGGAGCGGGCCCGCCTGTTCACGGACTTGGGCGCCCACCTCAGTTCGCTGGACTCGGCCGACATGGAGGTCATCGCGCTCAAAGAAGAGCTGCTCGGGCGGGCTCAAAACGGGGTCCGCGGGGCTGGGCTGGGCGACATGGAGACCCGGCGCAGGGCCGAGCGCAAGGCTGTGGACAACCCGCTGGGCGACGGCAGCAGCCGGGACGAGACCACCGGAGCGCTGCGCAGTCGGGCCGAGGAGCTGCACCAGCTCGACCTCACCGTCCAGGCTCTGCGTGCCCAGCTGGTCGCCACCGAGCGCTACTACGACGCCACCCGCAAAGATCAGCGCATCGATCCCGAGGGTTTCCTGACCCAGGCCGCCGAGCTCCGCGACGAGATCGCCGCGCTCGAGACCGACGTCGCGATCTTCGAGGCCGAGGTCGAGCAGGTCCACACCGCGATCCGCTTCGCCGATCCCTGGGCCTCGGCCCAGCGCCGGGCCGTCGACGCCTACTCGAGCTTCCTCGACGAAGCCTTCGCTGCGCTGCTCGGGGCCAAACCCGACCCAGGGGCGCGCAAGGTCTGGGATCGGACCGCGAGCTTGCGGACCCGGATCGTGGATGGGCGGGGGCGCCTCGACAAGGCCGCGGGCCGGCGCCTGCGTCGGGCGATCCAGATCCTCCGCGAGGAGCGGGTCAACCTCGACGCCTACAAGATCGAGCTCGGCGCTGAAAAGACCGACGCGCGCGAGCTGGTCGGCGAGGTCATGCAGGCCAGCTACCGGGACGTCGTCGGCGAGCTCGCCAACTTGGTGACCCGCTCGGAGGTCGGGCTCCTGGACGTGGCCTGGGCCATCCAGGAGGTCGAGTCCGAAGAGATCCGCCGGCTCGAGACCCACCGCGCTCGCGACATGCGCGAGCTCGATCGGGTCCTCGATCAGGGCTTCGACCAGGAGACCAGGTGATGAACAGGCATCCCAAGCACAGGCAAGGGTGGCGATGGTCTGCCCGGTTTCAGCGCCTGGTCCAGCTCAGCTCGCCCGCGGCCCTGCTCGGGCTTGCGGCCTTGAGTCTCGCCACCGCCTCCCCCGGCTGGGCGTCCAAGCCCACGGGGGCGACCAGCCCGACCGACATCCGACCTGGGCTCACCGGCGTTCCCGGCGAGCCCGGCTCGGGCGTCGGTCGTCTGGTCGAGGGAGGGGCTGATCCCAACCGTCTCCAGGCACCTCTGCCGAGGCGTCCGCGCAACGCCGAGGACGCCCGGGCCATCGAGGAGCTCGAGGAGGTCTTCAAGCGCTTCGAGTCGGCGGCCAGGGCGACCCAGGAGACGCTGACCGACCAGCTCGTGATCGAGGCCGAGAAGGGGCGGGTCGAGCTCGGCAAGCGCTACGACGGTCAGATCCGCGAGCACCGGGCCCAGGCCCGGATCCTGCGTAGCAAGGCCATCACCCGCTACGAGGACTTCCTGGAGCTCCACCCCAACGACGCCGGGTGGACGCCCGAGATCATGTTCCGGCTCGCGGAGCTCCACTTCGAGTCCTCGCTCGAGCGTTACCAACGTCAAGAGGACGCCTGGCAGACCCAGCTCATGGCGCTCGAAAAGCGCAGCGAAGAGGGGGAGGAAAACGTCCCCGATCCACCGCTCTCACCGACGGTCGACTACGAGCGCTCCATCGACTTGCTCAGTCGGGTGGTCACCAGCTTCCCGGACTACGCCCTCAACGACGCGGCCCTGTACCGGATGGGCGTGCTCTTGTACGAGAGCGAGCTCTTCGACCCGAGCCGCCAGGCCTTCTTGGCGCTGGCGTGCAGCAACCGCTACGCGGTCCCCAACACCGACTTCAGCAACATCGTCTCACCCTCGAGCTTCCGCGGGGGCGACTACGAGCGCTGCACCCCGCTCAAGGACGAGAGCGAGTTCATCGCCGAGAGCTGGCTGCGGGTCGGCGAGCTTCACTACGACGTCGACGAGTACGACCCCGCCCTCGAGGCTTTTGTCCAGGCTCGGGGTGAGCCCGGCAGCTCGCTCTACGCCCTGTCGATGATCCGCATCGCGCTGACCTTGTATCTCCAGCGCGACTTCCCCGGCTCCGTGGCCCTGCTCGACGAGTACATCCTGTATCTCGACTCCTACAAGGGCACACCCGAGTACGACGACATCCCCAACTACCGGCCCGAGTCCATCAAGTGGATGGCCAAGACCTACAACGAGGAGGACTGGGACGGGAACGGCCGCCGCGATCGGCCCTTCGGGCTCAAACGCCTCGAGCGCGACTACGCCGAGCGCAAGACCGAGCCCCACGTCCCCGAGCTCTACGCCGCCTACGCCGACCTGCTCGCCTACGAGACCGAGTTCAAGGGCGCGATCGAGATCTACGAGTTGGCCCTGTCGCGCTGGCCCCTGGCCGCCGCCGCGCCCGAGATCCAGTTCAAGATCCTCGCGGCCTACAAGGCCCTGCGCGAGCCCACCCGGGTCACCCAGGCCCGCGATGCCCTGGCCACCAACTACCTGCGTGGGACGACCTGGTACTACGCCAACGAGGCCGACCCCGACGCGATCGAGAAGGCCTTCAAGCTCGCCGAGGACGCGCTCGTGGCGACGGCCGTGGACCACCAGGCCAGGGCCCAGGCCCTGCGCGCCGAGGGGGAGGACGAGGCCGCCAAGCGCGAGTACGAGATCGCGGCGCGGGCCTACGCGGCCTACCTCGAGCGGTTCCCAAACACGCCCAGCTCCTACGAGTACCGCTACAACTACGCGGACTCGCTCTACTACAGCGACCAGTTCATCGATTCGGCCAAGCAGTTCGCCATCATCCGCGACTCGAACCTCGACAACCGACTCCAGGCCGACGCCGCCGACGGGGTCGTGTCCTCGCTCGAGGCCTACGCCGAGATCCAGACCGCGGCCGGCACCTACCTGTTGCCGGACATGCCCAAAGATCCGGACGCGGGCCCCTACGAGGCCGCCGACGTCCCACCCTTGGCCGCCGCGCTCCAGGATGCCTACGACCGCTACGCCGAGCTCGTCCCCGACGGTGAGAACGCGGCGATGAACATCTACAAGGCCGGCGAGATCAGCCAGCGGCACAACCGCTTCGCCGACGCCCGCGATCGCTTTCAGCGGGTCATCGACCGTCACTGTGCCGACGACGTGGCGATCAACGCCGGCTACGGGATCATCGACGGCTACACCCTTCAGGGTGACCTCGAGAACACCTCCAAGACCGTCGACATGCTGGCCACCAAGGCCTGTGGCAGCGGTGACGCCAAGACCGAGTTCGCCGGCAAGCTGCGCTCGATCGGCAACGCGGTGATCTTCCAAGAGGCGACCTTGCTGTTCGAGGCCGGCGAGTTCGAGGCTGCCGCCGACCGCTACGTCGCCCTGGTCGACCAGGCCCCCGACGACCCCAACGCCGACAACGCCCTCAACAACGCCGCGGTCGCCTACGAGAACATCGGCCGCTTCGAGAGCGCTTCCAAGACCTACGAGCGCATCTACACCACCTACAAGCCCTGCAATTCACCCAAGCTCAAAACCGGGGACAAGTGCAGCGAGTTCGCCGACGAGGCCCTCTTGCGCACGGGTTTCAACCACGCCCGTTTCTTCGAGTTCGAGGGGGCCGTGGAGAGCTACCTGGTGCTCGCCACCGGGGCCGACTACGCCAACAGCGACCACCGGCTGACGGCCCTGCGCAACGCCGCGTCGCTGCAGGACAGCCTCCAGAACTACACCAAATCCGCCAAGCTCTACTACCAAGTCGCCGGCAAGGCCGAGTCGACCGAGGAGAAGGCCGAGGCCTTCTACCGCGCCGCCGAGGTGCTCGAGAAGGCCGGCAACGACGGCAAGACCATCGCCGCGTACAAGAAGTACCTCAAGACCTTCGCCGGTGTTCAGGGCCAGGCCGAGCGCGAGGTCGAGGCCCACCTGCGTCTCGGGCAGCTCCATCGGGACAACAGGGACCGCAAGGCCGCCGAGCGAGAGTTCCAGGCCGCCGTCGACACCTTCGCCGCTCGGGGTCTCAAGAAGGGGACCCCCGAGGCCGCACTCCCGGCCGAGGCCCAGTTCAACCTCGCCGAATACGCGCTCCAAGACGGGCTCAAGCTGAGGCTCAAGTCGACCAACAGCAAGAAGCTCGAGCGGGAGGCCAAGCGCCTCTTCGACGGCCTGGTCAAAGTCACCACCGAGTACGACAAGGTGTTCGAGTACCGGTCCTTCGACTGGGTGCTCGCCGCCATGTACCGGCGCGGCTACGCCTTCGAGACCATCGCCAACCGGGTCATCGAGGCGCCCGTGCCCAAGCAGCTGCGCAAGGGCTCCGAGGCCTTCTACGCCTACAAGATCACCATCGCCGAGCAGATGGAGCCCTTTGTGCAAAAGGCCGTCGCGCTCTACGAGGAGTGCGTCAAGCGGAGCAAGGAGTTCCGGGTCAACAACGTCTGGACCTCGCGCGCGCTCGAGCGCCTCAACGTCTACAAGGCGGACGAGTACCCGCTGATCCGCGATCCTGCCTTGAGCCTGGAATTGGAGGACCGTCGATGAAGCGCCCGAGCCTGTCCCTGTCTGTGGCCCTGGTGGGCCTGCTGGTCCTGCCCGCGTGCGCCAAAAACCGGGACGCCGACACGGAGGCCCCCGCCGAGCTCGATCTCCCACCCGAGAACAAGGTCGCGGACGACAAGCCGCCCCTGGATCCGGTTGAAGACGAGGCCGTCGCTGCCAAGCCCGTCGAGCCCGGGGGCAAGGTCATCGCGCACCCCCAAGACCGAGACCCCAACCAAGAGAAGGCCAAGATGAAGCGCTCGCACGCTGCCAGCGCGAAGGCCAAACAGCTCCTGCGCTCGGGGCAGGGCGACAAGGCCGTCGAGCAGGCACGCAAGGCCCTGCGCGAGCACGAGCAGAACGTCGAGGCCATGCTCGTGATCGCCGAGGTCTTCTACAAGCAGGGCAAACACGAGCTCGTTCAGTCGGTCACCGGGTCGATCCTCAAGGTCGACGAGAAGGTCCTGACCCCAGAGGAGAAGTCCCAGGCCTACAACCTCATGGGCTTCGCCTACCTTCAAGCGGGCAGCCGTGGCGAGGCCTACCGGGCCTTCAAGACGGCGGCCGAGACCGACGATCAAAACGCTTCGGCGTGGAACAACCTCGGCGTCCAGTACATGTGGCAGGGCGACCCCAAGACCGCCGAGTCCTGTTTCGAGTACGCCATCAGCCTCGACGCCGAGTTCGCAGAGAGCTTCCTGAACCACGGGGCGGCCCTGCGCGCCAACAACAAGGTCCCCGAGGCCGAGGATGCCTACCGCAGGGCCTCGAAGCTGCGGCCCGACTGGGCCGAGGTCCACTTCAACCTCGGGGTTCTCTATCTCGACGCCAAGCAGATCGGCAAGCTCGAGGCTATCCCGAGGCTCGAGACCGCGATCCAGGAGTTCGAGCGCTACAAAGATCAGGTTTCAAAGGGCAAGAGCTCGGTCGAGCACAGCGCGAAGAAGCGTGGGCCGACGGACGCCATGGGCAACGAGCTGGTCTCGGTTGGGCAGGCGGATTCCTATATCAAGGCGGCGAACAAGGCGATCGCATCCGAGAAGCGGCGGCTCGAGCGGGACGAACGCCGTCAACAGCGCGAGGCGGACAAGACCGATGATGATGGGGATGATGGGGATGGTGATGAAAATGGCGCCGAGGCGCCCGCGCCGGCCGAGCCGGCCGGTCCCCAAAAACCCGGGCAACCAAAACCCGACGAGCCGAAGCCCGAGCCCGTCGAGCCTAAGCCCGAGCCGAAGCCGAAGCCGAAGCCCGAGCCCGTCAAACCCGACAAGTCGAAGCCGAAGCCCAAACAGCCGCACAGCCCGCAAAACCCGCAAAACCCGGCTCCGAAGAAACCGAGCCCACAAAAGCCCAAACCTCAGAAACCGAGTGGATAGCGCACATCAGTCTGGGTAGATCTCCCAGGAATGTGACCCGTTGGAGTGACCCTCCTGGTGAAAACCAGCTCGCCGGTTGCCCGGATCAGCCCAAGCTCGGCGTGGAGCGACCGCAGAGAGATCGCGCCAGAGCGCAGATCTACAAACCAATACTATCCCTGGGACCCCAGTCCGATCTAAGATGCGCCAGCACAGCCAACCATTGCTCGGTACTGCCCAGCGCCGCTCACAGCGGGCCGACCTCGAACGGCCCGAACGTGTCTCAGGCCAGCCTCAGCTACCGAAACAAGAATTTCCCGGAACTTGCCACCTCCACCGCCGACGAAGCGGGCTCGGAGTCGGGCAGTTCGACTCCCCGAACGCGCACAAAGCGAACTCAGACAGGCAAGGATCATCGTGTTGATACGAAAGCTCGCTTTTTCGGTCTTGGCAGTCGCTGGGGTTTTGTCTACGATGCTGCTTCCTTGCTGGGCTCTCGCACAGGATCCGACGCCGGAAGCCGGCGTCTCCGAGCGCTCAGGCGAAACAGGCGAAACAGGCGAAGCATCGGGCACCAGCGGAACCAAACGGATTTCGCTCGACGACGAGTTTCTCGTCGAAGGCAGGCTCGAGAAACCGAGCGCCTTCTTCGTCTTCAAAAGGTCGGCGCTCGACTACGACTGGGCTCGACTGGACGCGCGGTTTTCGCCGCTTGTCCTCGAGTCTGTACAGGACCCTCTCTTCTAACCACTCCGTTCGGTCGCGCAACCAGCGTTTCCGTTCGATTTCAAGTTCAACCCGCAGCACGAACCAGCCTGGCCCACAAAGGGCCCAGCAGCACTCGGGGTTTAAGCTAGCCCCCTCAGGAGAACACCGATCATGGGTGATTTTGCAACGTTCTACGCAAATGGTGGCGTCTTTATGCACGCCATCGCGCTTTGCGCGATCCTCGGCCTCGCCGTCATGGTCGAGCGCTTCATTTTTCTGTTTTTCCGTTTCAACATTAACGGACAGCAGTTTTTCAATCAGATTCAGAAGTTGGTCATGGCCAACAACATCGACCGGGCGATCAAGCTCTGCAACGCTGCAGACAAGGCCGCTCTGGCCCGCGTGGTCAAGGCCGGTCTGACCCGCGCCAACAAGGGCGAAGCCGATATCTCGGCCGCCATCGAAGAGTCGATGCTCGAGGTTGGTCCCGCGATCAACAAGCGGGTCCCGATGATCGCGGCGATCGCGAACATTGCGACCCTCGTGGGCCTGCTCGGAACCATCTTCGGCATGTTGGACGCGTTCTCTGCCGTCGCCGACGCACCCGCCGACCAGCGCTCCACCGCTCTGGCACGCGGCATTGGTATCGCCATGAACACCACCGGCTTCGGTCTGATGGTGGCGATCCCCCTGCTCGCCGCTCACTTGTTCATCTCCAACCTCGCCAAGAAGATCTCCGACGAAGTCGAGCTCTACGCGGTCAAGTTGGAGAACCTGCTCGCGGCGCGTGTGCGCCACAGCTGATCGAGGCCGAGTGCTGCAAAGAAGGCCGAGGTCATTCGGGGAACTCTCCCCGATGACTGCTGACCACCCTCTACGTCGAGGTTGGTCGGTCTCGGACCGGCGCTGAGCCCACTGGGCTCGTCCCAACCAACAGGAAGACCGTCATGGCACGCTACAGGAAAAAGAACGAGCTGGAAGTCGGGGAGCCCAACATGCTTCCCGTCATGAACATCATGTTCCTGCTCATCCCAGCGCTACTGCTGGCAATGGAGGTAGCGAGCTTGGCGGCGATCGCCGTGTCCCCGCCGAAGTTTGCGGCGGCGCCCTCTGAGAAGAAGGAAGAAGAGAAGAAGGAGGAGAAGCCCTTGAAATTCAAGGTCTTCATTCTCGAGGATGGCTTCCGTATCAGCACCGCCGCCCAACAAGAGGGAGCGGAGGCTGGGAAGGCTCAGGACAACACCAAGCCGACCATCCCCTTGGCCAAGCCGAACGCCGACGACACCGACTACAGTCGCTACGACTACGCGAAGCTCGGAGCCAAGGCCAAAGAGCTCAAGGCCAAGTACGCGCACGAGACAATCGTCACCATCAGCGCCGAGAGCAGCATTCCGATGCAGGTGTTGATCTCCACGATGGACGCGGTTCGTGGCGCGGACTGCAAGATCCTCTCGGTCAAGGAAGGCGAGGAGTTCCCAGAGGAATGTCTGTTCTTCCAGCCTATCGTCGAAGCGGGAGCCGGTTGAAGCTCGGTTCTGTCCCGAGCCTAGACTAGAAAGGAGCCAAGATCATGACCCCCGAAGAGCTCTTCCATATCAAGAAAGACATCAAGCGCGCGAAGCGGCGCGACAAGGACGTCCAGGAGGCCAGCCTCGGCATGACCTCGCTGATGGATATCGTTTCCATCATCGTCATCTACCTGCTGAAGTCCTATGCCAGCGACCCGGTGCTCATCACACCGATCGCCGAGCAGAAGATCCCCCTGTCGACCATGGACGCTCCTCTCAAGGAGGGCGCAGCCATCTACGTGTCTTCGCGGGAGATCATGTTCAATGAGCGGCCCATGGCCAAGCTCGACGAGGGCGAGCTCAAACCCAACGAAGTCCAAGGGCACATCATCACCAAGCTCTTCGAGTCTCTCGAGGAAGAGACCGAGAAGTCCAAGGCCATCTTCGAGGGTCGGGGCGAAGAGTGGGTGGGACGAATCATCTTGATCGGCGATCAAGGGGTGAAGTTCTCGACCATCGTCGACGTGATGTACACGGCAGGCCGGCTCGAGTACTCCGAGTACTCCTTCTGCATCATTCAGACCAACTGAGTACGAAGCAGCGGCGGGTTGAACTGCATCATTCAGACCAACTGAGTCCGTACGA
>CAYVJQ010000100.1:0-6401 GCA_964451725.1 uncultured Nannocystaceae bacterium
GAAGACGGCGGCAAGGACTCCGAGTATTGGTCGGGCCACTACGGGCCAAGCCTCGACGACGCAGTCGTAGCTGTGTTCAGGTGAGTTCCGCGGCGCTCACCATGCAGGGACGCCCGATGTCCCCCAGTGTCCTTCTTCCGGAGGTGTCCATCAAACTGGGGCAGATCTAGGGCTCCATAGTGGACAGACATCGAGGCCACGGGCTGCTAACCCTCGGAGTTGGCCTCGTCGGCTCGGCGCGCGTGTTCCATGAGCAGGTAGGTCATGGGGGTGAGGTCTCCGGGACTCTGACCCTGACCCTCGCCGCCCGCGAGGAACTCGAAGTTGCCGGTCTTCCAATCGAGGAGCTCGAACACCCGGGCGTGGGCGTGGGCGCCGAGGTTGTCGACCCCGGCGAGCTGGCCGGTGACGATGTCCAAGACGGCGCGGTCGCGGCCGTTGTCGAGGCTCAGCTTGCCGGTGCGCTTCTCAGACTCGAGGAAGGACATGAGGCTGCCCAACTTGACGTGCTCGAGGTCGCCGCGCAGGGCGTGGCCTTGGCTGCTGCTTACGCTGGCGATGGGGCCGGGTCGGTTGGTGAGCCGGGCGAGCACGCCCTGGAGTCGGGCCAGGACCTCGTCGGCGCCCGTGTCCTTGGACAGGAAGTCCTCGACGCCCATGCGGTAGGCCTGGAGCCGGGAGAGGTCGTCGGTGAGCCGCGTGAAGAATACGAAGGGGATGTGGGCGAGGCGCTGGCGGGCCCGGGTCATGCGCAGGAAAGTCCAGCCGTCCATGACCGGCATCTCGACGTCCGAGAGGATCAGATCGGGGGGCCGCTTGAGGGCCGCGGCGATCGCCACGAGCCCATTCTCGGCGACCCGAACCCGCAGGCCTCGATCGCGCAGGGCGTCGCCGAGCTCGATGCGGACGCCGACCGAGTCGTCGACCAGGAGCAAGTTGATGGGGCCTGTGGGAGCCTCGGCAGGGGTGGGCTCGGTCGAGATCGCCCCGCTTACGCAGCGCTCGAGGGTCTCGGTCTGGGCGCTCGAGTAGGCGGTGAGCTGGACCTGGAGTTGGTCGCGCGAGGCCCTGCTCATGCGCGCTGCGTAAGCGCCGACGGGTTCGGAGCGGGTCGTGCCCTTGAGGTAGAGGATCTCCTCGTTGGGCAAGACCAGCTTGATACGCACGTCTTGGCCCGGGCTGAGCCCCGTGCTGCCCGGGAGCATCAAGATCCCCTTGCGGAGGTGATCGCCGTACTCGACCAGGAAGTCGTCGTAGGTCTCGAAGCTGATCTTGAAGACCGGCGATTTGGGGCTCGACGACATGTGCTGTGAGCATGTTAGGTCCAACGGCTACGGGCGCCAACCGAGGTGGATCTTCCAACCAGCCGGGGGGCGCCCAAGCTGCTACATTCGAAGCTCGTGCGGTCGCCCGATCCCAGCCCCCCACACGCGCGCGTGGCCCCCGACGTCGAGGGCGTGACCCCCGACGCCAAGGGCGTGCTGGTGGCTCTGGGCTGGGTGTTGATCGGCTCCTTGTCCCTCTTGGTCGGGCTCGTCGCCCTGTTCATCGTGTTCTCTCTCGCCCATTCGGCGAACGTCGACACACACCCGCTGTGGCACTGGTTGCTGGCCTTCGTTCTGACCTTCGGCCTGCCGCTCGGACTTTCGATCTGGAAGCACCACGAGGCGCCCGGCGAGATCCACACGACCATGGCGTGGCTCCCGAGTGTGTGGAACGCGGGCGCCCTGGCGGTCGCGGTGATGGTCGTCCCTGATCTACTCGGAACCGCGCTGCGCAGCTGCGAGTGGGTGGTCCAGGGCCACTTCGGTGATGCGCACCCCTCGACGCGGGCCCTGAGCGCGCTGGGCCACGAGGCGGCCGATGTGATCGACCCGGGGGGCGCACAGTTCCCCGTGCCCACGGTCGAGCGATCACGCGTGGCCCTGGATGGCGACATCATCGTGCCGTTCACGGAGAAGGGGGCGGCGATCTTCCTCTCGCTCGAGCTCGAGGGTTACGACGGCGCGACCGTGCCGATGGACTACCTGTTCGACACGGGGGCCTCCTACACCACGATCACCACCGAGACCGCCCGTGCGCTGGGCATCCCCGTGCCCGTGGATGCGCCCACTCTCGAGTTCAACACCGCCGGTGGCCTGCGCAAGAGCCGAATGGTGTACCTGCCCGCCCTGCGTCTGGGGGACGTGCGGGTCGAGGGGCTGTTGGTCTCGGTCTGTGACACCTGTGCGACCGAGCGCACCGGTGGGTTGCTCGGGCTCAACGTGATGCGCGAGTTCCTGGTTCAGATGGACTACCAGGGCAACCGCATGCGCTTGATCCCGCGTATCCACGAGGGCGAGCCGAACCGCTCCTACGATATCGAGCCGGTCCTGACCATGGCCATCGAGGGTCGCCCCGAGATCTGGCTGGGCCGGATCCGCTGGGTCGTCACCTTGACCAACAACGGGGACGTGCCTGTGCGCAACGTGATGCCGCGGGTGGATTTCAAGGACGGGCCGCGCCTGTTCGGGGAGCGGGTCGAGGAGATCGCGCCGGGAGAGACGGGGCGCTCGCTGCTCGTGGGTGAGGTCAGCGAAGATGGCGAGGACAGCGGCTCGGTCGAGTTCACGCTCATGCTCGCGGAGGCTTATTGGTGATCTTCGCCGGGCTGGCCCCGCTCCAGGCCCAGGTCGTCGGGGTGGGTCTGTGGGTGTTGGGTCTGGGTCCGCCCGCGCTCGGGGGGACGCCGGTCCCCGACAGGGACAGCGAGATCGACTGGCTGCTCCAGGCACCCTGGGCCAAGGTCGCCCTCCTGACCACGCTCGCGGTGGGGGTGTTGGCGCTCACCAACATGGTCATGAAGCGCAGGCAGGGCGGCCGAGGTGGGCGCCCACGGCCCGGTTTCGACCTCCGGGTGGCGCGTCTCGAGTCGCTCCCGAGTCGCCCGATCAGCGCGGCGCAGGGCGGCCCGGTGCACCTCGAGGGGGTGCTGGCCCGCGGTGAGGGGGGCATGGGAGAGGGGCCCTTCGCCTGCGTCTATCACAACCGTCACGGCTCGGGTCGGGCCACGGCGATCGCGGCCGAGCTCGTGCTGCTGCGGGACGCCAGCGGCCTGGTCGGTCTCGATGGGATCGAGGCCGCCCGGGTCATCGCGCCACGCGAAGACGAGGGACCCCACGACACGATCTCCCTGTACCTCGGCGACCGTGTCCAGGTGCTGGGTGATCTGGCGATGTTCGAGTCCGCCCGGGAGGTCGGTGGGCAGCGGCTCGTGGGTCTGATGGGTAGTCTGGGCCAGATCCAGATTCGCGTGCTCGACCGAGCCCGGCCTCCCAAAATCGCTGCGCCCGCCGTATCTTCCGGCTCCGGCTCCGAATCCGAATCCGAATCCGAATCCGAATCCGCCTCGGGTCCCGCCTCCGATGTGGGCGCCCTAGACTCTCTCCAGACGAACGCGACATGAACAAGCGAAGCTCCCTGGTCTCCCCCCTGTCTCCTCCCCTGCTCACGAGCCTCGCGCTCGCGCTCGCGCTGCTCGCGGTGCCGGCGTGCAAGAAGGACAAACACGACGGCGATACGGTCAACCCCGACGAGGCCTCGACCACCGATGGTGGCGAGGGTGAGGGTGACACCGCCGCCGATGTCGAGGTCGACTCGGCCCTGCCTGAGCAAGAGGCCGACCCTGCGGAGTTTGCTGGGCTCTACCAACGGTTTTTGAAGGGCGAGTTCGCCGAGGTCGCCACAGAGGCCCAGGCTCTCCGGGCTACGCTGACGGCCGACACGCAGATCCGCGGCAACGCCTTGCTGGCCGCGCTCGAGGGTCTGGCGGCCGGGCGGGAGATCCCCGAAAATGGCAGGGACGTCGCCGAGGAGGCCGTGGCAGCGGGCGTGCGCCTGGGCGATCCGGAGGTCCAACAGTTCGCCCACGTCGCCCACGCCGCCTATCTGACCGGGATCCACGAGTCGGCCGAGGCTCAGGCCGAGCTCGACGCGGTGATCGGAAACGAGGGGGCCTACGCCGTGTTGGCCCGCCTCTACCTGGCCGAGGCGCACCTCAACCAGGCCTTTGGTGTGGGCGAGGACGACGGCAAGATCGTCGCGCCCGAGCGCCTCGATCAGGCCGCCGTCGAGTACAAAAAGGTGATCGGCAGCGGCGACCCCTTGCTCGAAGGTCGGGCCCACGAGGGCCTCGCGGCTGTGTACGACTACAAGCGGGACAAACCCACGGCCTGCGGGCACCTCCAAGAGGCCGACGAGTTCCTCGCCGAGGGCGAGGCGGGGGAGATGCTGCGGGACAACATCTCGCATCACGCGGGTGCGCTGCGCTGCAAGGACTTCGTCGCCGCCGGCTCGAAGTAGCTTTTTCGACCCCGCCCAGGACCCCGCCTGGGTGGGTGGCAGACAGGCCTGAACCGCGGGGCCATATTCGCGGCTGCAATCTGATGGCCCCACCCCATTCCTCTTCTCCCAGCCCCGAGCTCGGCGCCAAGCACTTCCTCGGGGTGTTTCGCTACAGCCGGCGGGCCATCGAGCTGGTCTGGACGACCTCGAAGGGGTTGACCGTGGCGCTCGGGCTGCTGACCCTCGTGGCGGGTCTGCTGCCCGCGGTCGTGGCGTGGGTGGGCCAGCAGATTGTCGACGCGGTGGTCGCGGGTGCGCAGCTGTCCGGTTCCGGTTCCGGTTCCGGTTCCGGGTCTGGTTCCGGTTCCGCCGCGAGCCGAGAGGCGCTGCGTATGGCCATGGGCTGGGTGGCCCTCGAGGGCGGGATCATGGTGGTGCTCGCGGCGATCCAAAAGGGGCTGGGGATCTGCCAGTCCCTGCTCCGGGCGATGCTGGGTCACCGCGTGAACGTCCTGATCTTGGAGAAGGCGCTCAGCCTCCAGCTGATCCATTTCGAGGACTCGGAGTTCTACGACAAGCTGACGAGGGCCCGGCGGGAGGCCTCGTCGCGGCCCTTGAGCCTGGTCAACCGGACCTTCGGCTTGGTTCAAAACGGGATCTCGCTGGTCAGCTACGCCGCCTTGTTGTTCGCGTTCTCACCTTGGGCGGTGCTCGTGCTCGTGCTCGGCGGCACGCCGGCATTCTTGGTCGAGGCCAAGTTCTCGGGCCAGGCCTTCCGCCTGTTTCGCTGGCGGGCGCCCGAGGCTCGCAGGCAGATGTATCTCGAGACGGTGCTCGCCCGGGAGGACTACGCCAAGGAGGTCAAGCTCTACGGCCTCGGCCCGCTCTTGCTCGAGCGTTACCGAGAGATCTTCACGGTCGTGTTCGGGGAGGACCGCGAGCTGATCCTCAAGCGGGGGTTTTGGGGTTTCGCCCTGGGCCTGCTCGGCACGGCCGCGTTCTACGGCGCCTACGCCTGGATCGCCGTCGAGGCCGTCTACGGCCGGATCAGCTTGGGCGAGATGACCATGTACCTCCTGGTCTTCAAGCAGGGCCAGTCGGCGGTCTCGGCCAGCCTCGGCTCGGTCGGCGGCATGTACGAGGACAACCTCTATCTCTCGAACCTCTACGAGTACCTGGACCAGGAGGTCGCGCTCGAGGTCGGGGAGGCGCTCGAGGGCCCCGAGCCCGGCGACGGGGTGCGCTTCGAGGGGGTGAGCTTCACCTACCCGGGGGCGAGCGAGCCGGCCCTGAGTGAGATCTCGCTGCACATCCAGCCTGGGCGCTCGCTGGCCCTGGTGGGCGAGAACGGCTCGGGCAAGACCACGCTCATCAAGCTCTTGACCCGGCTCTACGTGCCCAGCGAGGGGCGCATCACCCTCGATGGTCTGGCCCTGGAAGAGTGGGAGCCGCAGCACCTGCGCGGGCGCGTGGGGGTGATCTTCCAGGACTTCGCCCGCTATCAGATGCTCGTGGGAGAGAACGTCGGGGCTGGCGACGTCGAGCACTTCGACGACGAACAGCGCTGGGCCGAGGCCGCCGAGCTCGGCATGGCCGATACGTTCATCAGGGACATGCCCGAGGGCTACCAGACCCAGCTCGGTCGGTGGTTCAAAAATGGGCGCGAGCTGTCTGGGGGCCAGTGGCAAAAGATCGCCCTGTCCCGGGCCTTCATGCGCAGCAAGGCCGACATCCTGGTCCTCGACGAGCCGACCGCGGCCATGGACGCCGAGGCCGAGGCCGCCGTCTTCGACCATGTGCGCAGCCTGAGCAGCGACCACATGGCGATCTTGATCTCGCACCGCTTCTCCACGGTGCGCTCGGCCGACCACATCATCGTGCTCGAACACGGCCGGATCGAAGAGCAGGGTTCACACGAGGTCTTGATGGCCAACCAAGGTCGCTACGCGCACCTGTTCACGCTCCAGGCCCAGGGCTACCAGTAAGGGCGACCAGCGATGTGCGGTCGAAGCCCGGGTGCGGACCTGAGGCCATCATGGTCACCTGGAGCACTGGAGCGGCTGGGGGGAACCGGCCCC
>CAYVJQ010000100.1:6501-12366 GCA_964451725.1 uncultured Nannocystaceae bacterium
GCGCGTCGTATGTTTCGGGGGATGGCAGCCGGAGCGTTGCTCGTCGCGCTTGCGACGGCCGACCCGGCCCTCAGTACTGAGCTTCTCAATCTCTACGCTGAGGGAATGGAGAATCTTGTTTGCTTCAATGCCCTCACCCTAGAAGGTGAGGAGGCGGTGGAAGCCGATCGCGCCATCCAAGGACTGGATCTGGTTCCTCCTGATCGAGCGGCCCTGACAACACGTCGTGAGCAGCTCGCGGAGGCCTCCAAGGTGCTCGTCTCGACCGTCGAGCACCTTGAGGATACGCCGCTACGCCTCCCGCCCGATCGCAGTTTCAGCTCGTAGTCTCTCGTGGTTAACCTACCAACTGAACCCGGCGCGCTCGTTCACTTCCGACACTGGGATGCGGTGCAAAAAATCAAGATGAGACCAGCGGTCGTGGACCAGGTCTTCTCCGGTAACTTGGCACTGTTTTACGGGTCAACGCTCAAACGTCGTGGTCCTCCGAATAACGCTATTGAGGTCAATCCTGGCTCGGATCGAGGGACCCCCGCGCGGGAGCTTGCAGACTATCTACAAGGGTTCCTGAATGAACCGACATTTTTTCATGGGTCACTCGTAGCGGAGACATCGACCCGGGCTGGGGCCAGGGACCTCAAACATATTCGAGGTCGCTTTCCGAACGATCTTCTCGAAGACCTTCAAGAGCAGGCGGAAGAACGCATGCTGGGGTTTCTCCAGGCGTGGAAGCGAATGGCATGGCTGACATCTCGTCCACAGCTCCTGGATGCCCTCTGGTGGAAAGTCAAGCTCGACCTGGCGACCGAGGTACTGTTGACACTCGCGTTGTGCGACGGATGGTCCCTTCAAGAGATCAATGTACTCACTTGGCGTGATCTGGATCTACAGAAGGGTATCGCCCGGAGGGGTCGACGTTCACGGCAGATCCTGCCCCACACTGTTGCGCTTCTTGTTGCGCTAAATCAGCAGTCTGGGGGCGATAGACCGTGGGGCTCGATGTCCCTTGAGGATCTCATCGAAGTGCTTGAGCTCGGGTGGACGAAGCTCGTCGCAGCCGCGAATCAGCGGAAAGGGAGGCGATCGCCTTTTCTCCCATGGGACGTGGTGCTGAAAAACATCACTGAATAGACGTGGGCCGAGCCCGCTCGGGTATTGAAGCTCCGCGCTCAGACCAGGCGGGTCGGCTCGGACTCGGGGTCGTAGATCTCGACCCGGTTGCGACCGTTGCGCTTGGCTGCCGACAGGGCTGTGTCGGCGGCCTCGACCAGCGCCGTCGCGCTGGGCTCGAGGAGCATAGACAAGTCGGCGACGCCGATCGAGACGGTGATCTCGAGCGCCCGACCGGCGAGCTTGAAGGGGTTGTCGCCGACCAGCTCGTTGATGCGCTTGGCCGCGCGGGAGGCCCGGAGCGCGTCGACGTCACGACAGATGAGCACGAACTCCTCGCCGCCGTAGCGGGCGAAGATGTCCTCGGAGCGGGTCGTGCCCTGGACCCGATCTGCGAGGTCCCGGAGCACGGCGTCGCCGGCGGGGCGGCCGTACTCGTCGTTGACCGTTTTGAACAGGTCGATGTCGAAGATCAAGAGGGAGAGAGGCTTGCCGTGGCGCAGGGCGAAGGCGACGTCGCTCTCGAGTCGGTTGTTGAAGTAGCCGCGGTTGAACACGCCGGTCAGGCGGTCGCGGAGGGCGGACTCGTAGAGGCTGCGCTGGAAGTCCTCGTCGATGTCGTCGTGGTAGGTGAACTTGAGGACGCTGCTGGCCCCAATTTGGATCTTGTCACCCTCGTTGAGGGAGTAACGGTCGACCCGTTCTCCGTTGGCGAAGGTCCCGTTGGTCGAGCCGGCGTCGGAGAGGTAGTAGTGCTCGCTGTCCCGCTCGACCTGGGCGTGGGCGCGGGAGATGCCCTCGTCGTTGATGCGGACGTCGGCGTGAAGACCCCGGCCGATCGAGGTCCGGCCGTCGTTGAGGGGGAACATCTCGCCCATGCGGTCGCCGGCGAGGACGACGACGAAGGCTCGCTGGCTCCCCGGGTCTCGCTTCCTGACGTGGGGGAGATCGTCGGAATCCAGTACGACGGTGGTCTTGGACATCCGGCTGCCCATGCTAGGGGCGCGGCATGCCCGACCGCAAGTGGGTTTTTCTCGCGTAGTCAGGTGCGGAGTTGCGTCAGGGATACACCTGCGCAGTCGCGCCTCTTCGATATGGCGGCCGGAGCTCAGTCGCTGAGGTCGCCGGAGGCGGCCCGCACGGCCCGTGCTTGGACCCAATCGGCGATCGCGGTCAAGGCGTCTCCGCGCTCACCAAAGGAGGCCGCCAGGGTCCGGCACTCGTCCGTGAGCCGCTCGACGCGGGCCATGGCTTGCTCGCGGAGCGCAGGTTGGTCGTCGTCGAGGACATCGTCGGCGTGTTGGAAGGCGATCCCAAAGGCGAGGCCGTAGCGCTCGAGTTTGGCGACGTCCGCGTCGCTGGCCTGTGCCGAGAGCGCTCCGAGGGCGCCCGCGGCCGCGTATAGGCCCCCAGTCTTGAGGGCGTGGACCCGCTCGAGCTGGGCGAGGTCGGCGATGTCCTGGCCGGCGACCAGGTCGAGGGCCTGACCGCCGACCATGCCGTCGATGCCTGCGTGCCGCGCGAGGGTCACGACGGCCTTGGCCATGGCCTCTGTGGGCACGCCGTGGGAGCCACCCGCGAGCACACGAAAGGCCTCGGTGAGCAGAGCGTCTCCCACCAAGATCGCGTTGGCGTGGCCATAGGCGACGTGGACCGTGGGTTTACCGCGGCGCTGGGCGTCGTCGTCCATGGCCGGGAGGTCGTCGTGGACGAGCGAGTAGGCGTGGATCATCTCGAGCGCGCAGCCGGCCGGGAGGGCGTGGGCGACCTCGCCCCCAGCGGCTTCACACGCGGCGATGGTCAGCACGGGGCGCATGCGCTTGCCGCCTTGGAGGACCGCGTAGCGCATGGCCTCCCGAAGTTTTCCCGGGTCGTCGGCGCCCGGCTGGCCGGCTTCAGGGAGCGCCAATACGGCGTCGAGGGCAGTGTCGACGGCGGTCCGCCGCTCGGTCAGGAAAGTCTCGAGATTGAAAGCACTCATGGTGGGTGTCCCTGTTGTCGGTGTCGGCCGTCTCAGTCGTGAGCTTCGGGGGGCGGTGCGCCGTCTTGATCGCGGGTGGTGAACGGCACCGTTCGACCGTCGGCGAGCAGAGCCTCGATGCGCTGCTCGACCGAACTGAGCAGCCGCTCGCCGCTGCGAACGAGCTGTACACCTTCTTCAAAGTGGGCGAGCGCCTGCTCGAGAGGGAGGTCTCCAGCCTCGAGGTCGCGGACGACCTGATCGAGGCGCGTCAGCAGGGCCTCCGCGCTCGGGCTGTCGGACTCGCTCATCCGAGCGCGGTGTACCGGTCGATCTGGGGGCTCGTCAACCGTTTCGAGGCCGCCCGGTATGGCCCTTGTGCCGTTGGCCAGCGTCTGCCCACAGCCTGCCCGAGGTCGATTCTCGCCCAAGGCAGCACAACTCGAACTCGCAGCATGCCCTGCACAGTAGCGTTCAGCGCTCGCCGGTGAGCTCGAATCCGGTCGGAGCCACTGCTCGGGTGCTGTCACAAGCTGCCCAGCCGGGTGTCTGTGCGGCCGAGACTGGGCAGTATGGACACTCACCGGTTGCCCGCCGGCGCCTGGCGGTATAGGTTCACCGAATCATGGAAAGCGCCTATGAAGAGCGCGACGTGGATACCCTCATGGGGCAGTTCCACGACTACTTGGGCAAGAAACAGCTCAAGTCGACGCGCCAACGAGACATCATCGCGCGGCGCTTCTTTGCCAACCAGGGACACCTGTCGATCGAGGCCCTGCTGGGGCTGGCGCGCGAGGACAACCCGCGCATCGGCTACGCGACCGTCTACCGCACCCTCAAGCTGCTCACCGAGTGCGGGCTGGCGACCCAGCGTCGCTTCGGCGAGGGCCAGGCCATGTACGAGACCGCCGGCGACACGGAGCACCACGATCACCTGATCTGTGTGGAGTGCGACTACGTGCTCGAGTTCATCAACGACGAGATCGAGCGGCTCCAAGATCAGGTCGCGCGCAGCTTCGGATTCAGCCTGGTTCAGCACAAGCTCGAGCTCTACGGCATGTGCCCCAAGGCCCGCGGTATCAAGGGCGGCTCCTGCCCTCGCGAAGACGAAGACGGCGAAGACTGAGGGGCTTCAACCCGCGGCGAACACCTGGGCCCCGAAGGTCTGGAGCGCAGCCAAGGTGTCGGGAGGGGTGGGCTGGCGCATCGCCGTCCACACACGCAGGTCGGGCCGAGTCTCGCGCAGGGCGGCGATCGAGCGCCGGCTTCGCAGCCCCAGGCCGTGGGCGTCGGTGTAGGCAGCGAGTACCCGGGCGGCCTGTTCGGGTGTGTATCCCCGGGCGCCGAGGGCAGCTTCAAAGCCGGACAGCTCGGGCGGCGCGGGCAGGCTCGGGTCGGCGCGGTTGAGGACCGCGGCGTCGATGTTGAGGCCGTAGTCGGCGAGCTGGCGCAGGAAGCCGCTGGCCTCGCGCACGGAGAAGGTGGAGGCCGAGGTCACCAGCAACACGCCGGTGTCGGGGCTCCGGAGCAGGCGCTCGAAGTCGCCGCCGCGGCGCTGGAACTCGGCGAGCACGATCGAGAACTCGCGCAGGAAACTGCCGAGGTCGCTCATGAACGCTCCCCCGCCCATGGCCTCGAAGGTCTTGCTGAGCACGGAGCCGCCCAGCCCGAGGATGCGCGCCCCGATCCGACCGGTGCCCGCGAGGATGCGCGCGCCGGGGTTGGAGATCAGCTCGCGGACCCGGGTCGGAGCCTCGAGAAAGTCCATGGCGTTGGCTGTGGGTGGCGTGTCGAGGACGATCAGCTCGTGCTCGCCCGCGTCGAACAGCATCTGCACTCGCGCCATGGCCGCGAACTCGAGCGCGCCCGAGAGCCGCTCGGCCGTGGCCTGATAGATGCGGCTGTCGAGGATGCGCGCGGCCGTGGCCGGGTCGCTGGCGCAGGTCTGGACGATGGTGTCGAAGACCCGGGCGCCATCGAGGATCAGGGCGTCGAGGTGGACACCCGGCTCACGCAAGACCGGGATCAGATCGCCCGAGGAGTCGCCCTCGAGACCGAGGGCCTGGGCGAGGCGGCGCGAGGGATCGATGGTCACGACGGCGATTCTTCGCCCGCTGCCGTCGCGGGCGGCCGCGAGCGCGAGCGCGGCCGCACAGGTGGTCTTGCCGACTCCGCCGGGGCCGACGCAGAGCACGAGCCGACGGCGAGGGAACACCGTGGACGCACCCTCAGTCATGCTTTAACCTCGCGCTCGCATGTCGAGCACACGCGCTGGCTTTGAGGTTCGGGTTGGCGAGCGGGTGCACGAGGTCGAGGTCGAGATCGACGCGGTCGGCGAGCGCCGGGTGTTCGTCGATGGGCAGGCCTTCGAGGTCGCCCAGGCCGGCCGGGACGTGCGGCGGGTCAGCCCAGTGAGCAGCGACCTCCAGCTCGAGGTCACGCTTGGCGACGGTCCGCGGCCCGGTGAGGCCAGCGTGGCCGGCATCCGGGTCAAGCTCGAGCTTCGTACGGCTCAGGAGGTGGCCCTGGCCGCGTCCCTGGGCAAGAGCGGCGACGGGGGCGGCGACGGGAGTCTGCGTGCGCCCATGCCCGGGCGGGTGGTCCAGGTCCTGGTCGCGGCGGGCGAGGTCGTGGAGCGGGGCGCTCCGGTCCTGATCATCGAGGCCATGAAGATGGAAAACGAGCTCCATGCGCCCGTCGCCGGTGTGGTCGAGCGGGTCTCGGTGGTCGAGGGCGAGGCCGTGGACGCCGGCCAGACCTTGCTCGAGATCGAGATCCCCAGCGAGACCTGAACC
>CAYVJQ010000100.1:12466-15163 GCA_964451725.1 uncultured Nannocystaceae bacterium
GGGGCCAGCGGCTCAGGGCAGCCGCGAGGGCGTCGAGGTGGTGGCGGCCGTCGAGGCCCTGGGGGCGCCAGGGGACGCTCAACACGGCTTGTTCCCGGGCCCGTGGGTGTCCCTCCAGCCAGGTCTGGACGGTCTCGCGCTGGGTCTGGCCGACCGCGGCGATCTCGGAGACCACGGCCAAGACCGCGTCGATCTCTGGCTGTGCAGGGGCGCCGGATCGGGGGGCCGGCTCTGGCCCAGGGGGGCCGGGCTCGGGTCGGTTCGGCAGGTCGCCGGGCCAGACCTTGTTGAGTACGAGGGCACCGACATGCATGCCGATCTCCCCACGTAGGGACTCGGCGAGCTCGGCGAGTTCGGTCAGCGGCCAGGCTTCGGGGAGGCCGACGAGGACCGCCGCGCTCTGTCCCGGGTCGCGCAGGGCCTCGCGTATGGCCCGAGCCTCGCGGGTCAGGGGCCCCTCGGCGACGGTCTCGACCAGAGCCTGGGGTACACCCAGGACCAGGCGGAGGTGGCCGGAGGCCGGACCGTCGAAGATCACCGTGTCGTAGTGCAGGGCACGGCAGGCCTCGTGCCAGATCTTGCCGAGCACGGCGAAGTCGTCGAGGCCGGGGAGCGCTTGCATCAGCCGGCGGACGGCGCGGTTGCTGAACACGGCGTGGGACAGGCGCTGGCTCCGGGTGATCAGCGCGCCGTACTCCTCGATGCAGGTCGGGGGGTGGAGGCGCTGGATGGACAGGCCCGGGGAGACCTCGACGGCCGCGTTGGTGAGCGCGCCGACGCCCAGCATCCACGCGAGGCGATCGTCGAGCCCAGTCGTGGCGACCAGGATCTTGCGGCCTCGCGCGGCCAAGGTCGCGCCCAACAACGCGGCCGTCGTGGTTCGACCGACCCCGCCTTTGCCGCTGACGATCAGGAGCCGGCGGGCCCCCAAATCCGAGACCAAATCCGAGACCAAATCCGAACTCGGGCCCGAACCCAGGTCTGGGATCGGTGTCCGGGGCTGGCTGCGGGAGGGGTCCGACACCGGTGCGGGAGCCTGGCACAGTTGAGAACTCAAGACCAGGGCGGAGGACCATCGCAGACCCCCCTGCGCGCGTCTGTGCGCGCCTTGACCGGTGTATTGGAACGGGGTTTACTTGCGGGCCAGCCGCTTGGATGGGGCTCCGTTCGAGCGCCCGAGCCAACCGCCGGATAGGAAACAAAGCTATGAGTCTCGAGTCTGCCACCAACACCATCAAAGAGCGCGTCGGCGACGACGCTGGCCTGGGCGCTACGCTCAAGTTCGACACGGGCGAGGCCGGCGTCATCTTCATCGATGGCAAGTCGACCCCCAACACCGTGAGCAACGAGAACACGGATGCCGAGTGCACCGTGGGCCTGACCCTCGAGGATCTCGAGGCGATGCTCGCCGGCGACCTCGCCCCGACCACCGCGTTCATGAGCGGCAAGCTCCGCGTCGAGGGCGACATGGGCGTGGCCATGAAGCTCCAAAACTTGATGTAGTTTCGGTTTCGGTTTCGGCTTCGGCTTCGGCGGGCCCCGTCCGCCGTGCGAGTCGAGCGGCGCCGGACGAGGTTCTCTTTCACAAGCGGCGCCCGCGAATCTCGCGGGCGCCGCTTGTGGTCTATAGGGTCTGGATCTCCTCGAGGGCCTCGATGCGTTCGCGCAGCTGCGCGAGCGGGGAGTCGGCATCGAGCTCGGCCGCGCGGATGGTCTGCCTGGCGGCGTGGTGGCGGCTGGCGAGGGCATCGAGGGTGGCGCTGAGCTCGAGCAGACGGGCCGCCCACATGTCTCGCTCGTGGAGGTCGCGGCGCTGCTCCGGGTCGCCGGAGTCGAAGTCCGGCCGGCTGACGGCAGCGTCCAGTTCCCCGAGCCGGGTGGTTCCGACTACGGCGACAGACAGGGCGTGGGCCATCTCCAGGTCGAGGGCCGGATCGACGCTGCCCCCATCTGTGGCCCCCTCGGTGTCGGCGACCAGGGCCATGACACGCTGGACGATCGCGCGTAGGGCCGGACGGTGGCGGGCGCCCAAGCGAGGAGCCTGAATTTCGATCTTGCGGACCTGGGCCTCGACTTGGGGAGGCAGAGCGACGCGCCGGGCACCCGGGCGCAGGCTCAGGGCCGAGCGCGAGGCGGCGAGCCCGACGATGGTCAGATAGACCGGGAGCAGGGGCAGGGAGATCAGCAGCAACACCACCAGCAGGGGCAGAGCGACGATCAGAAAGGGGAGCAGGGGCAGGGCGGTCTGTGATCTCCGGGCCCCGATCCGGGCGGTCTTCTCGAGCATGTTGCCGTGCGAGAAGCGCCCACCCTCGCGAAACTCGCCACGGATGCCCAGCTGGGTCAGGGACGCGATCAGGGCCTCGGCGCTCGGTTTGGAGACCGCCGTGATCAACACGAAGGGCAGGCGCGGGATCTGTCGGGCCAGGAGGTCGGCCTCGAGGCCAGAGTCCGGGTTGGCCCGCAGCCAGGTCAGCAGCCGATCTCGACGCAGGGTGTCGAGCTTGTCGCCGACCGCCCCGGGCCCGACCACAAACACGCTGAACTCGCCCGGGTCGACCTGAACCCGGATCAGGCCGCAGTCCAGGCAGACCCGCACACCGAGGATCACGGGCGCCCCACAGCGGGCACAGGTCCCTGCACGCGCAGCGTCGATCAGGGAGCGGGGCCGGGGGTGGGGCCGGGAGCGGGGCCGGG
>CAYVJQ010000100.1:15263-27288 GCA_964451725.1 uncultured Nannocystaceae bacterium
CGCGCAGCGTCGATCAGGGAGCGGGGCCGGGGGTGGGGCCGGGAGCGGGGCCGGGAGACCAAGACCGCGCCCGGGCTCAGGGGGCCGACCTCGGGGTCGGGGGTAAGGAGGGCGTCGATCGCCTGCACGACCACAGAGGCGGCGTGTGGCCGATCGCTGGGCTGCTTGGCCAACAGCCCGGCGATCAGGGCTCGGGTGCCCGCGCCGACGTGGGGGGTGAGGCGCTCGAGATCGGGGGCCTGGCGGCGGTGGGCGTCGAGCAGGGCGAAGGGCGTGGGCGCCGAGAAGGGCAGGTCGCCGCAGGCCATCTCGTAGAGGATGCAGCCGAGGGCATAGAGGTCGGTGCGCGGGTCGACGGCCAGCGGGTCGAGGCTCTCGGGGGCCATGTAATTGGGTGTGCCGAGCACCGTCATGGCCTCCCGGTCGACGCCCGCGAAGCTGGCTGCCCGGGCCATGCCGAAGTCGGCGATCTTGGCGACCTCGGGCTCACTTGGGTCCGGGTCTGGGTCTGATTCTGGGTCTGGGTCTGATTCTGGGTCTGGGTTCTGGCTCGGGTTCTGGGCGTGGGCGACGAGCACGTTGGCGGGTTTGAGATCCCGGTGGATCACGCCCCCGGCATGGGCGACCGCCAGGCCCCGGGCGATGCCCCGGGCCAGGCGCAGGAGCCGGGCCTCGGGCAGGGGGGCGGCGACCGCGATGATGTCGGCCAAGGTCGGCCCGTCGACGAGCTCCATGACCAGGGCGGACTTGCCCTCGAAGGCGGTGACTCCGTAGACGGTGACGATGTTGGGGGCCTGGAGCGCCCGGGCGAGCTCCGACTCGCGAGCGAAGCGCCGGGTCGCGGTCGGGTCGCGGGCGTTGCGATCGTGGAGCAGCTTGAGCGCGAAGACCTGCCCGCTGCGGCGGCTGGTCGCCCGGTGGACCGTGGCCACAGCCCCGGCCCCGAGCTCCTCTCCGAGGGTCAGGTCGGCCCCGTCGAGCACGCCCTACCCGCCCGCGCGGGTGTTCGACCCGGGCGAGGTGTTCGGCCCGGCCGCTCGCACACAGGTGGGGGGGAGGTTCATGTTCCGCGAGCGTAGCAGGTGGAGCATGAACCTCGGGGACTCTGGCCAAGGGTCGGTGCCCGGGGTAGTAGTACCGCGCAGAGGCAACTGAGCATGGTCAGCGCGGACATATACCAAGGCGTGGTCGACGAGGAGGAGCAGGACGCGACCCTCGCGGCGGTGGTCCGTGGGTTGATGGATGGCCTGTCGTGGAACAAGTCTCGGGCCCTGATCCGCAGCGGTCGTGTGAAGGTCGACGGCGAGCTGCGCTTCGAGCCTGCCGAGCGGCCTGGGGCGGGCGTCCTGGTCGAGGTCAACCCGACCGGGCGACGCCGGACCGCGCCGCCGCTCCCCCGCGAGCGCATCGTTCACGTCGACCGCGACTTTGTGGTCGTCCGCAAGCCCGCGGGGCTGCTGTCCGTGCCGTGGAGCGACGATGACCAGCGCGACACCTTGATCGAAAGGACGCGCCTGGCCCTGCGCGAGTACGGCTTCGGGCCTGCCGGCAAGGGCCGAGGCAAAGGTTCGGGTTCGCGCAGTGATCGCCTGGGCGTGGTTCAGCGCCTCGACAAGGACACCACCGGGCTGCTCGTCTTCACCCGTACCCGGCGGGCGCGAAAGGCTCTCGAGTCGCAATTTCGGGCCCACACGGTCCACCGTCGCTATCTCGCCCTGGTCCATGGGCGGGCGGAGGCTGAGATCTACGAGAGCCACCTGGTCGCCGATCGGGGAGATGGGTTGCGTGGTTCGTGGCGGGGCGGGAGCCCGCCCAAGGCTGCGAGGCACGCGATCACCAAGGTCCGGGTCGAGGCCCGGCTCGCGGGCGCGACTTTGATCTCGTGTCAGCTCGAGACGGGTCGTCAGCACCAGATCCGCATCCACCTGGCCGAGGCCGGCCACCCCTTGATCGGGGAGCCCGTCTACGGGCGGGGCTACCAAGGCCCGCGGATCGACGCTCCGCGACCGATGTTGCACGCCGCGAGCCTGGGCTTTCACCATCCCGGAGGCGGAGATCGGACGCTGCGCTTCGAAGCTCCGGTGCCCGACGACCTCAGCGAGGCGATCGCTGGGTTGAGGATTCAGGCGACCTCGGACGATCCGCAGGATCCCCTGGTCTGAAGCACGGCGTCGCTATCTCGAGCGAAGGCCGTCCCCAAAGTCCGGGCTTTCCCTCGGATCTCTGAAAAATTCTGGTACGATCCGGCCCCGTGTCGGATCCGAGTCCGGATCATGTGACGGCCAGGATCGCCAAGCCGAGCCCGCACCAGTCGGGTCAGTATCCGGCCCTCGATCCGGCCCAGCAAGCAGCCCTCCAACAGGCGCTGTCCGAGGGGGACCTGCCCCCAGGCACGGCCGTGGTTCAGCAAAAGCGCTTCGAGATCGTCGAGCGTCTGGGCGAGGGGGGGATGGGCAAGATCTACAAGGCCTACGACCCGAGCATGGATCGCTACGTCGCGCTCAAGGTTCTCAAGCCCGACGTGCCGGAGACTGAGCATTCTCGCTTTCACCGCGAGGCGGTGGTCGCCGCCAACTTCTCGCACCCCAGCCTGGTCCGGGTGCTCGAGGTCGGGCACTCCGAGAGCTTCCAGTGGTTCGCCATGGAGTACCTGCGGGGCAACGACATCGGCGAGATCCTGGCTCGGCGCCGCTACATCTCGTTTCGGGTCTTGGTCGACATCTTCGGGCAGACCCTCGACGCGCTGCACTACATCCACATCCGCCAGATCGCCCACTGCGACATCAAGCCCGAGAACATCTTCATCACCCGCGACGCCTACGACCGGCGCCTGGTGATCGTGAAATTGATCGACTTCGGCATCGCCCGCGACCTCGAGGGGCCGCTCGAGCTGCACACCTACATCACCGGCGATCCGCGCTACATGGCACCTGAGCAGGCTGTCATCAACGGGCATATCGACCACCGCGTGGATCTCTATGCGCTCGGGGTGACCTTCTATGAGGTCGTGACCACCCGGCACCCGGTGGAGGAGCACTTCGACCTCCCGCCGACCAAGCTCTTGGCGCTCCAGATCAGCAAGCAGTTCGAGCCGCCGAGCATGTACATGCCCGAGAACACGCCGCCCGAGCTCGCTGCCGCGGTCGACGATTTTGTGGCCCGGGCCTGCGCCAAGAACCCGAACGATCGGTTCTCGAGCGCGCTCGAGATGAAGGCCGAGCTCGAGTCCATGCTCCGCACCCTGAACAAGTTGGTGGATGGGGACGAGGAGCGGGTGAGCATGATCATCAGCTGAGGCGCGAGTCGGTGGTTGGTGCGCCTGCGGGAGAGAGCGAGGGGCGGCGAAACAAGCGCGGGTCTCGCGGAATCACCGCGTCGAGGAACGCTGTTCGACCTCGGGTTCGACCTCGGGTTCGATCCCGGGTTCGACCACGGGTCAGGTCACGGGTTGGTCACATCTACGGAGGTGACCCCGAGTCGGAGCCCGGACCTGCGGATTGCGTCGGCGATCGGGTTTTTTCTGGCTATGTCCGGGGCGGCACGGCAAAATGACACACGCTGGTCGCGTGTCGGTGGAGCGTCCAGTCTCCGGACACAAATCGACGCCACCTTGCGCCGCGCGCTGCTTTCGCGTGACCGCGAGTCTGCCCATGACGATGTTTTTTCTCCTCACCAATCGCGTTGACCCCGGGGTCGATCACCCCAGGGGATCGACCAGGAAGTACGGTGGACGTCAATGGTGATGCCTGGAGTTCTCGACGGTGGCCAGCAGGCCGACCCGCTCATCGGGCAGACCCTGGGCGGCAAATACACGCTCAAAGAGTTGATCGGCCAAGGTGGGATGGGCCACGTCTATCTGGCCGAGGGCACCGACGCCGGCCGAGAGACCGTGGTCGTCAAGGTCATCGCGCCGCCCCTGGCTCAGCAGCCCCAAGCCATGGCCCGCTTCGAGCGGGAGGCCAAGCGCCTCGACGGTCTGCGCCACTCCAACATCGTCGAAATGTACGAGCACGGTCGCGTCGGCGGGCGGGCCTATATTGCGATGGAGTACGTGGACGGGGAGCTGCTCAACGAGTACCTCGCCCGCAAGGGGCGGCTGACCATCGCCGAGTTTGTGCCGATCGCGGCCCAGATCCTCAAGGGGGTCGGCCACGCCCACTCCCGCGACTTGATGATCCGGGACATCAAGCCGGCCAACGTCATGCTCTGCGAGCGCAAGGGGCGGGCGAACTTCGTCAAGATCATCGACTTTGGCCTGGCCAAGATGCTCGAGGGTGACGAGGACATCACCAAGCAGCACTTCATCGGGACCTCGGGCTACCTCTCGCCCGAACAGATCAAGGGCCTCGAGATCGATCTGCGGGTCGACGTCTACGCGCTCGGCGTCCTGTTTTATCAAATGCTCTCGGGGCGCATGCCCTTCGAGGCCGAGAACGACACGACGCTGCTCTACAAGCACGTCCACGAATTTCCCACGCCCTTGATGGAGGTGCTGCCCGAGGACCACCAGGTCCCGGACGAGCTCGTCCACCTGCTGCACGACTGCCTCGAGAAGGATCCAGAGCAGCGTCCGGCCGACGCCAACGAGATCGTCGAGAAGATTATCGACTGTGTGCCCATGTCCATGTTCCGGCTGCCGCCGGCGGGGCACGACTCGATCCCCGAGACAGCCGGGGACACGGGCGCGATCTCGGCGTTGTCGACGGCGGCCCTGGCCGCGCCGGTCGGTGAAACCGCGACCTACATGGCGGTCCGCGAAGTCTCGGCCAACCAAAGTGGCGCTGGCCTGTCGTCCAGCGGCCTGTCGTCCAGCGGTCTGGATGGCGGTCTGGATCCAGCACAGGACCTCGGACAGACACCCGCGACGGGCGAGCACACGCTCAGCGCGATCTCCGTGATGCCGGTCGGCGAGACCGCTGAGCACGGCGGCGGCAGCAAGATGGGTCTGATCATCGGCGCGGTGGTCGGTGTCGTGGCCCTGGTGGGGATCGCGATCGTGGCCCTCGGGGGCAGCAGCGACGACAAGGACGAGAAGACCGAGGTCCACGCGGGCGTCGACCTCGAGGGCAGCGTCAGCGAGGCCGAGCGGCAGTTCGACGCTGGGGAGTTCGAGGCCGCGGCGCGGACCTTGGACGCGGTCCGGGGACAGCTCGAGTCATCGCCTGAGCTCTCGGGGCGGGTCTCGAGCTTGGACGAGAAGATCTCCATCGGTCGGTTGATGGCCACCGGCGCCGAGTTCGACGAGCAGGGCAAGATCGCCGCGGCGATCTCTGCCTACGAAGAGGCGCTGGAGACCGACCCCTCGAACAGCGAGGCCCGAGAGCGTCTGATCGAGCTGCGCAACGCGGGCAAGGACACAGCCGAGGTCGACATCTCGACCGTGCCGGTGGCCGACTTGAGCATCGATGGCTCACCTGCGGGGACGACCCCCTACGAGGGGAAGCTGGCCCTGGGCAAGCACACCCTGCGGATCTCCGCCGAGGGCTACGATACCTGGGAGCAGGAGATCGAGGTCAAGGAGGGCGACAACCCTGCGGTCAAGGTCAAGCTCAGCAAGCGCACGTCCGACGAGACGGCGACGACAACGACGGCGACCAAGAAGAAAAAGCCGGGCAAGAGGCCGGGCAAAAAGCCGAACGGCGCGGTCGTGGAGCAGCCCAAAGATCCCGATCCCAAACCGCCGGGCGGGAACAATCCCTTCTTGCCGACCAAGAAGAAGAAACCCGACGGCCCCTTCCTGCCGACGCAAAAGTGATCCCTGTGACCTTGATTCGTTCGACCCTCAACTGTGCCCTGTGCTCGACCTTGTCCCTGGCCTTGGGGCTCGGTTCATCTGTGGCCCTCGCGGCGCCCCCCGAAGACTCGACGGCCGACCCCGAGGTCGTCGAGGTCAGCGCTGAGGACAAGAGCAAGGGCGAGGCCCTCAGCGACGAGGCCATCGAGGCCTTCAACGCCAAGCGATACAAGCGGGCCGCGAACCTGTTTCAGCAGGCCTACGACGTCGACCCACAGCCGAACTACCTGTTCAACATCGGTCGGGTCTACGAGGAGGCCGGTCGACTCGAGGATGCGGTCGCCTACTACGGCGACTTTGTGAAGCAGCCCGGGGTCGATCTGGATTCACGTGGGGTCGCCCTCGATCGCCTCAAGGTCTTGCGGGCGATCATCGAGGAGACCAACGAGCCGGAGCCGGAGGCCGAGCCGGATCCGGAACCGGAGGTCGAACCCGAGTCTCCGGTGGACGAGCCGGATCCGGAGCCCGATCCCGCGGCCGTCGAGGACGCCCGCAAGCGCAAGGTCATGCGCGGGGCGGGTTTCGGCCTGGTGGGTGTGGGCGTGGGCGCCCTGATCGGTGGCGCGGTGCTGGGCGGGTTGGCCCAGGGAGACTCGGGCGACGCCGAGCAAGCCGGCAGCATCGAAGACCGGCGCGATTTCCTGGACAGCTCGAAGACCAAGGCCCTGACCGCCGACCTGCTCTATGGCGCCGGCGGAGCCCTGCTCTTGGTCGGCGTCGTGTTGGTCGTGGTGGGCTACAAAAAGCCCAAGGCCAGCTCGCGCGTCGCCTTCACCCCGACCTTTGGACCCACCGGCGTGGGCGCGGACTTTCAGCTCCGCTTCTAGACCCCACTTGAAACGACTTGGAACCGACATGAGCCAAGACCAACGCAATCGCTCACGCAACTGGAAGCTCACCGCCCTCGGGCTCGCCGGCTTCGGCGCGGCCATGGTCGGCGGTAGCGCCTGCTCGCTGGTGTTGAGCTTCGACGAGTGCAGCGCGGACTCGGACTGCGCGTTCTCGGGGGGCAACGGGACCTGTGACAACGGGGTCTGCACCTTCAGTGAAGGCGGGGACGACGTCGATACTTCGGGCTCGGGCGACACGGATACGGCCGACACCGAGGAGACGGCGACCGAGACCACCGCGGGCGAGGCTTGCACCGCACACACCGAGTGTGTCGCCCTGCACACGCAGACCTGGGTCTGCGGCTGCGACGACACCTGCATCAACGCGCTCACACCCCAGTGTCAGACCATCGTCTGGCCCGACGACACGCCTCAAGACAACGTCGTATTTGTGGGCTCGGTGATGCCGATCTCGCCGCCCTTCGACACCTTGGTCTTGCCGCTGCAAAACTCCATGCAGCTCGCGCTCGAAGACTTCAATGACGAGACCCAGCTCCCCGGCGGTCAGAAGATCGCCTGGGTCGGCTGTGACTCGGTGGGTGGGACCATGGCCGTGGGGGCCGCGATTCACCTCGTCGACAACATCTGCGTGCCGGCCATCGTCGGGCCCGTGTTCTCCGAGGCGACGATCGCCGTCGCCGAGCAGGTCACGATCCCCGGGGGGGTGTTCACGATTACGCCCACGGCCTCCAGCAAGAAGATCACCAACCTGGTCGATGACGATCTGGTCTGGCGACCGATCGCCAGCGACATCTATCAGGCCAACGCGCTCGCAGATCGCCTCGAGATCATGGCCCAGCCCGGCGACAACATCGTCATCGTCAACAAGAACGACGAGTACGGCAACGGCTTGACCATGGACGCCTTTGCCCAAGCCGGCGCCGTGGACATCACCGATGTGTTTGCCTACGACGTTCAGTTGGATCCGATGGCTCCGATCGTGGACATCGAAGACCACATCGCCAACACCTTGTTCACCGATGGGGGCGCCAACCCGCCCGAGATCATCGTGCTCGTGGGTACCAGCGAGGTCCAGGCCTTCGTGCTCGGCTACCTCCAGGCGATCTCGGTGATGGAGCCCCCGCCCTACCCTCGCTTCGTGTTCACCCACGGCGCGGTGCCGTCGATGCCGGACCTCATCAAGCACCCGCTGGTGATCGGCGACGACGCGACCCAAATGCTGCTCTACGCGACTCTCGAGGGCATGGCTCCGGTGATCTTCGATGAGCAAAACTTCGCGGCCTTCAACACCCGCTACATGTTGAAGTTCCAGGATCAAAACGCGATCACGACCTCCTCGCTGAGTTACGACTCGGCTCTGGTGGTGCTGCTCGCGGCCTCGGGGATCCCCGACGGCGAGCCCGTCACCGGGGCCAACATCGCCGCACAGATGGGCCGGCTGGTTGATTCGAGCGGTACCTTCATCAGCTTCGGCCCCGAGATCGACACCACCTTCATCAAGACCGCGGTCAACGTCTTGAGCACGGGCGGCAGCGTCGACCTCAAGGGAATCTCCGGGGAGCTCGAGTTTGATCTCGAGACCGGTGATGTGCGCACCGGGTTGATCGGTTGGGAGCCGACACCGATCAACGACAACCTCGACACCCCGACGATCACCCCGCGCCGGATCTACACCCTCGATCCAGAGCCCGCGGTCGACGGCAGCTGGACTGACCTCTGACCGAGCGCGAGCTCGGAACGACTGTTCTCGTTTGATGGGGTGACAAGCCACGCGCGATCGGCGAGGCTTGTCGCCATGCGCACCTCGACCCGGCTCAAGACCCTCCTCTCTGGGATCGCCGCCGCAGGAACAGTGTTTGGAGGGTTGTGTGTGTGTGCCTCTGAGGCCCAGGCGGGCGAGGGCTTCGACGAGGGTCCACATATTTGGTTGGCCCCCGTCGGGGTCGGAGTGCCGGTGGTCACCGACGATTTCTTCGATCTCGATCCAACCTTCACCTGGGGCTTGGGCGGCGGCTGGATGTTCACGCCGACCCGCCTGTTCAAGGTCACCCTCGGCGGGGCCTTCGAGCACAGCTTGCTGCGTTTCGAGGACAGCGATTTCGACTTCGACGAGTTCGGGGGCCACGTGCTGCGCTTCAACCTCGAGAGCCGCCTGGGTGCGGGCAACGAGAAAGTCTGGGGCTATGGCCTGATCGGCGCCGGAGCGGCCGGGGTGCTGGTCCACGCCCGCAACGAAAATATCCTCTTTGATCTCGATGAGCGCCGCAGCGCGCCCGGGTTCAACTTCCAGCTCGGGGCGGGGGTCCAGGCCATCGTCTGGCGCGGCCTCTATCTCGGGGGGGAGGTCGACGCGGACCTGGGCCTGTTCTTCGAAAAGGACGACGAGGGGATCGGCTTCAACGACGACGACGACTTCAGCATCCACCAGGTCAGCATCGAGTTCATCATCGGCTATACGTTTTAGCGCTCCTCGAGCGCGGCTGAATCCCGACGTTGCGCCCACCTTGGGCCCAGGGGAGAATCACGGCGAATGCTCGGATATCCGGCTTTGCTCGCGGGGGCGATCAGCTCGATGTCGCCACCGGTGCTCCCGAGCGAGCCCGCTCAGACCGACGTAAGTGTGAGCAGCGTGGCGCTGTCTTGGGAGGGGCCGCCCCAGTGTCGGCTTCGGGGGGAGGTCGTCGGCATGTTGAGTGTGTTCTTGCCCGAACTACTCGTGACCGAGGCGGACCGGAGCGACGCAGACAGGGATCCCTCGGGCAGCGTCGCGGTGGATGTGAAGGTTCAGCTCGAGCGCCCTTCGCTCTGGTCGGTGGAGCTCGAACTTCGCAGCGGGCAGGGGCTCGAGCGGCGTCGCTTCGAGGCTGAGACCTGTGCGATCGCGGCCGAGGCGACGGCCCTCGTCATCGCGGTCAGCCTCAACCCGCTCGAGGTCGCGCAGATTTCTGCAATCGGGGGTGCTGCGTCGGTATCCGACCTGGAGGAGCCTGAAACGGAGGAGCCGGCGAGAGAGGGGGAGGCACTAGCGAGAGAAGCGGAGGAGCCCGTGAGGGAGGCGGAAGTGCCCGTGAGGGAGGTGGAAGCGCCTGTGAGGGAGGCGGCGGTCATGCGTTCGAGTCGCGGCGAGGCCCCCGGATCTGGAGCGTTCTCGTCGACCGGCGACCTGCCCCGCCTCGGTCTGGCGTTGCTCGGGGGCGGGGGCTATGGACCACTCGGTCAGGGCTCGGGTGTGGCAGTGATGCGCGCCGCCTTGATCGGTTCACACTGGCGTTGGGGCGTGGGCGTTCAGTGGCTCCCGCCGTTGACCGCCGGTTTTGAAGATGGGGTGCGCCTGCGCGCTGCGGGTTGGACCGGGGGGACTCGGGCGTGCGGGGTCCCAGCGCGCGGAGCATTTGAATTTCCGATGTGCGCCGGGATCGAGGCCGGTCAGGTGTTTGTGGAGGGGCTCGCCGGGGTCCCCAATCGTCGACGTCAATCGCAGCCTTGGGTGGCGATCGAGTTCGGGCCTGGTTTGAGGTGGGCGCCGCTCGAACGCCTCGCCCTCGGTCTCGAGGTCGACCTCGCGGTGCCCCTGTTGCGCGCGGGTTTCTCCATCAACAACCAACCTGTCACCCGCTACGCGCCGGTCGGGGTTCGGGCTCTGCTCGGGGTCGAGCTGCGCCTGTTCTGACCGCCAACCACGGGATCGAGCCGAGCTGGTGATTGGAGAGAGTGATTGGAGAGATCTGTGCAGGAGGTCAAACCACGGGGACCCCCACGCGCGGAGTTTGACGCCGTCTATCGACGCGAGCTCGGCTTTGTCTGGCGAACGTTGCGTTACTACGGCGTGAGCGAGACCGAGGTCGAGGATGCAGTCCAAGAGGTGTTTGTGGTCGTACATCGACGTTGGCGGGACTGGGACGGGCGCCGAGCTTGGCTCTACAGCGTGGTGCGGCGGGTCGCGTCGGCTCACCGACGCCGCCAGTCCCGACATGAGCGGCGTCTGGGGATCGCGCCCCCGCCGAAGGCCGAGCGGGCGGTGGAGGATGCAGTCGCAGACCAGGCCGCCCTCGAGAGCTTGCGGGCCGCGCTCGCGGGCATGGATGAGAAACTCGCGGCCGTGTTTGTGCTCACCGAGATCGAGGGCATGACCGCGCCCGAGATCGCCGCGACACTCGGAGACAAGGTCAACACGGTCTACTGGCGGCTGCGGACGGCCCGAGCGCAGGTCGCCGCGGCGATGGGCAGCGCGCAGAGAGGCGGGGGGAGCCATGACTGAGTTGGACCGACAAACGAAGCGGGCGATCGTCGATCTGCGCGCGAACCTGGGCCCACCTGCGGACCGAGTCGATCCCCTGTTGGCTGCGCTTCACGCTCGGCTCGAGGGGCCTGGTGGTGGGGGAGAGGCCGCGGGAGATCAGGGGGCGGGAGATCAGGGGGCGGGAGATCAGGGGGCGGGGCAAGTCGGGGCCTCCAGTTCCAAACTGGCTGGCTTTGCCCACGCCGCGAAGGTCATCGCGCTCACCGCAGCACTCACGACTGTCGGGCTCGGCGGGGTGTGGGTTGTAGGTGGGATCTGGCGCTCTGGTCCCGGGTCCGAGCGGCCCGTGGGTGCGGCCCAGGCCCCGGGTAGGGAGTTCGAGGTAGCGAATTCTCCGCTGGATCCCGCAGGGGAGACCGAGATGCCGCGCGAGCTCTCGACAGAGGGCGAGACAGAGGGCGAGACCGACGAACTGCGTGGGGGTGCCGAGCAGCCGTTCGCCGTCGAGGTCCGTAGTGAGCAAGACTCGCGCTCGGTCTCACAACCGACCTTGGGGGAGGAGTTGGCCCTGCTCCGGGCGGCGAAGCGAGAGTCGGGGGCAGAGGCGTTGAGTATCTTGAAAGAGCACGCTCGGCGCTTCCCGAACGGGACCTTGGCTGCCGAGCGAGAGGGGCTGTGGACCCTGGCGCTGTGTGAGCTCGGCCGTGTCGAGGCGGCCCAGATTCGGGCGACTCGGCTCGCCCAGAGTCACCCACGCGCGCTGATCGTCCAGCGCCTGCGGGTAGAGTGTCCTGAACTCGAGCTTCCAACCACGGATCCGCGGGTCGCCGGTGATGACTCGGAGTGATGACCATCTACTCGAACATGATGATGAACAGGGTGTCTTTTGCTGCCCGCAGCTTTGCGGTGATCGGCCTGTCGCTGTCCGTTATGCAGGTGTTGGGCTGCGATTTGGGGGATAAGAACGTCGGTTATGAAGAAGGGGCAGAGGATGAGAGTGGGGAGAGCGAAGAGGAGAGCGAAGACGAGAGTGGGGAGGAGAGCGAAGACGAGAGCGGTGGTAGTGAGAGCACAGACGAGAGCGCTGGAGAGGAGAGCTTTGGAGAGGAGAGCTTTGGAGACGACAGCGACGAGACGGAG
>CAYVJQ010000101.1:0-17908 GCA_964451725.1 uncultured Nannocystaceae bacterium
ACGAAACTCGAGGGTCTGGGCGTGCAGGTAGAGGCGATCATGGACCTCCGGAGGACTCGCTGCCCCAGTGTTTGATGGGGTGTTCGAGTGATCGCCGTAACGATGATCTCCCACGACTGGAAAGCCCAGGTGTGAAGCGTGGGCGCGAATCTGATGGGTACGTCCGGTCTCGAGCACGGCCTCGAGCAGGTGTTCGGGCGGCCCCCCGTCCGGGTCGGGAAAGCTGGCCAACAGGCGGAAGTGGGTGCGCGCGGATTTGGCGTTGGCCGACTCACCGATCGAGACCCCCCCATCTCGGAGCTTGGTGAGCGGGACGTCGCAGGTCACCGTGGGAGGTGGTGCACCCGTGACACGAATGCGGTAGCTGCGATGAATGTCGTGATCCCGGAACTGCTGGTGCAGGGACTTGTTGGCGATATCCCGGGTCGTGAACAGGACCAGACCCGAGGCGCCGCGGTCGAGGCGGTGGACGATGCCGACGTAGGGGCGATTGTGGCCCTCGGACTCGAGCAGTCGGACCAGGGCCTCGCTGAGGCAGCCGATGGCCGTCTCTCGGATCGGGGAGACGGGGATGCCGGGAGGCTTGTCGAGGATGACGAACTCGGGGCTGCGATGGACGAACACCAGCTGTTCAGGGGTGAGGGGCACGGCGTCGAGGGCCTGGGTGTAGACGGTGATGCGTTCCCCGGGGGCGACGACGACGTTGGGAATGCGGATCCGAAGCCGGTTGACGTACACACCGCCGGCGCGGATGAGCGCCGTGGTCTGCCTGCGGTCGAACTCGCGGAGGCGGCGGCTGAGCATGCTGCGCAGGGTCAGGCCCTGCTCGCTGGGGATGACCCGAAAGCGTTTGGATTGGCTGGGGTGGGGCATGGTGTGCTCGTCGCAGTTCAAGAGTGGGATTCGCGGAGTCGGCCGGCGAGTTCCCGGAGTTGATCTGCGCTCACGACGGTGATGTCACCGCAGAAACTACATTTGACCTCGGTCTCTGGACGTTCGAGCGCGAGTTTCTCGAGGTCCGAGGCACCGAGGGTGGAGAGCACGGTCTGAGCGCGGGCGGGACCACAGTTGCAGCGGAACTGGATAGAGTGCTCGAGCATCGCTCGAAAGGGCGCGCCGCCGAGGGCTAGGCCGACGAGCTCCCGAGTCGTCCTCTCGTGGGCGAGCAGGAGGGACCGGAGGTTGCCCGGCTCGAGGCGGGCACGGGGGAGATCCAGGAGGTCGGAGTCGGCCCCAGGGAACCCCTGGACCAAGATTCCCGCGCTTCGAAGGACGTGTCCCTGGCTGTCGAGGACCTCTTCGGTGCGCAGGATCGTCGGCAGCTGTTCACTGTGGTCGAGGTAGTACTCGATATCCTCATCGACCTCGCCACTCGAGAGCTCGACGCTCCCTTGGTAGGGGTGGCCGAAGCCCAGGTCGCGGGTGATGACGAGGTGACCGGCGGTGCCGAGCGCCTGTGCGGTGCTGATCCGAGCTTGGTCGCCGCTTGCGAGCGGGGTGTCGGGGGTGTGCTCGGAGTCGAAACACGCGCGGACCGAGCCATCACCATGGGCGTCGACGAGCAGCGCGCCGAGGGGCCCGTCCCCCTGCAGGTGGATCCGCACCCGCTCTTTCTCGCCTTTGGCGAGGGTGGCCAAGAGCACACCTGCGGTCAGAGCACGCCCGAGCGCGACCGCGGCGACCCCCGTGACCCCCTGTCGACGGCAGGCCTCTCGGACAGAGGCTGTGGTCGTCGCCGCGACGATTCGCATGGTCTCTGGCTCGTTCAGGGCCCGCAGGAGGGTGTCCATCGACGGACGCTAGCACCGGAGCTTACGCTTCCCTATCTGATTCTCGTCCTGTTCCCCGGGTATCTGTGAGCTGGCTCCCGAATACGACGAGCGCGGCGCGGGGGGGTGTCGCGGTACAGCCGCCCCGTCAGCGAGCGGTTGTTCAGCGACCGGCACCCCGAAGTCGGACATTTCGTGGTGGGGGTTCCAGCAACCATATTCGGCCTCCCAAGTCGCCGGAGATCGGGTTCACAGGGCGAGCTCCGGAACTGAGGTCGACCACGACAGGGGGAGTCGAGGGAGGCCTCGACAACACCGGTCGTGTCCATGTGGCGCTACGTTCGGAGCATGACGTGGGCCCCGGCATAGACGGGATCCTTTAGGTGCAGCTGTTGTCCAATACTACGGAGACTTCTTCTTTGCAGAGAAACGCGGCTGGGCCTCGACCCGTGAACGTGGCATTCTCGAAATCCACGAAATCCACGAAATCTTCGCAGTCCTGGATTCTTCCGCCGCAGTTCCATAGATCGATGTATGGATCGACACAGTCTGGTCGCTCAAGATCGTCGCGGTAGGACTCGGTGTAGCTGATGCAGTCAGCGAGGCACTCCGAATGAGTCTCAAACCCCCATTGAGTCTGCGCAATCTCTACCGAGCATTCTACGGCGCGATTGCAAAGCTCTTCGCAAGCGGTCGTCATCACCTCTTCTTGGGCCGCGGTGTCGTGTTCTCCATTTCCATCCTCGCCTATCGGCGAGGGCCGACAGCCGAGCAGGAAAAGGGCAATCAGGGCCGAGTAGGTGATGTTGCGAGCGCTCATGGGACGAGTTCTTTCTATCGGTTGAACGTTTCAGCGAAGGTGGCGGGGCGGACTGTGAGCCTACGTGCAGCTGTTGTCCAAGAGTGTCACCAGCTCGGCCTTGCAGGCATACTCGGACACCGGGATGCCACCGAAGGCTCCGTCCTCGTATCACCAAACCCTTGGGCGTGATTGCCGTCGAGCACCGCGAGGCCCGTCGAAGGCAGGAGCATTCCGGAGCAGAGGATCCCCGCGGGGAGGACGATGTGGAGGTGGGAGCCGAGCGTGGACATGATGTTGGACCGAGGTGGTCGGAGGGCGGACGGGGCCTATGCCGAGCATTGGTACGGACTCCCTACATTCTCTCAGTCTCGCGCCGGTGGGTCTGAGGTCCGTCGACCTCTCGAGCATGAATCAGTCGACTGATTTTGTCATCTTGCAGATGGGCCGGTTCGAACCCGACACATCTGCTGAACGATGCTCGGTCATGTTGTGAGGCCCCTGAATCGCAGAGCAGCTGACCCAAAGACTGATCTGGCCTCGTGGGGGGAGTGGGCGGTGTGTACGACGACGAAGCTGTGTACGATCGGACAGACAGATGCGTCGTTCAGGCGCTCGTACAGCGATGGTGGAAGATCAATCTGTCGGCGCTGGCACTGGCAACGGCAGCGTCGCCGAATCGCTGTCCTCCGAGGGAGGCTGCCAATCGAGGCGTCGCCGACCACGGATGCGCTTGAGCCGATACTCGAGCTGGGCGGCACGCTGATGTGAAAACGGACCCCAGGACCGGGCGATCGCCCACGGACGCCCACCGCGAGTCGACTTTGCGCCGCCGGGGCGCTCGCCGTTGTGTTGCTCGAGCCGGCGCGCGAGCTCGATCGTAATCCCCACGTAGCTGCGCCCGCTGGGCGAGCGCAGGAGGTAGAGCCACCAGTCTCTCAGCGCGGAGGCCGGGTCCGGGTCCGGGTCCTGGGCGCTCGCCGGGTCTTGGGCGCTCAAGCGACCTCGTCGCGGCCGATGTTTTGGTAGACGTCCTCGAGGTCGCTGCGCAGCCGGGTCAGGGCGATCACGTCGACATCAGCCAAGACCAGCTCCCTGAGGAGTTTCGCGGCCCGGTCTTCGTCGCCGTGGATGCGCACAGAGATCTTGCCCCGGTCGGCGGTCGCGGGATCGATGGTCTCGTCCCGGGTCAGGGCGGTGATCGACTCGATCAGACCCTGGTGGGCCTTGAGGATCTCGACCGCCCGCTGGAGGCCCTTGGTGATGGAGACCTCGTGGACCCGGCGGGCGACTTCGTAGCGCTCGATGACCTCGTCGACGGGGCCGAAGACCTGGAGTCGGCCGCGCTGGATGAGCGCCACCGAGTCACAAAAACCGTCGAGTTCGCGCAGAATGTGGCTGCTGATCACCACTCCTACGCCTTGGTCGGCGACTCCGCGGAGGATCTCGCGCAACTGTCGACGGCCCAGGGGGTCGAGGCCGTCGGCGGGCTCGTCGAGGAGCAGGAGCTCGGGCCGATGGATGAGGGTGCGGGCGATCGCCAGGCGCTGGCGCATGCCCTTGGAGAGATCGGCGATCTGGGCGTCGGCCTTGCTGGTGAGCTTGAAGGTGGCGAGGAGCTCCTTCACGCGCAGCTTGGCGGCGCGGTCGTCGAGGCCGTAACACTCGGCGAAGAAGCGCAGGTAACCCGCGGCCGTCATGTGGGGGTAGAGGCCGGTGCCGTCGCCGAGGAAGCCGACCCGCTGGCGGATCTGCTGGCGATCGGGCCAGGCGTCGCGCCCGTCCCAGAGCACGGTGCCCTCGTCGGGTTGCTGGAGGGTCGCCAGGATGCGCAGGCTGGTCGACTTGCCGGCGCCGTTGGGGCCGATCAGGGCGAGCACCTGGCCGGCGTTGATCTCGAAGCTGAGTTCGGCGACCGCAGGCCGGGCGCCGTCGTAGGAGTGGGTGATCTTGTGAACGCGGACTTGCTTCACGGGGTATCCGATGATCTGGTGATCCGACCTGGCGATCCGACCTGGCGATCCGACCTGAAGGGGTTCCGAGGGTACCTCGCTCGGACGCCCGAGGGCGGGGGCAGGTCCCGCCTGCGACCAATTTCAGGGCGAGTCTGGTCGCAGGGCGGGTCTGGATGGTCGGGGCTCGCTGGATCTATCGTCGCCGGGGGCCGGAGGCCTACACCCCGGGGGCCGAGAAGATCGCTCGCGTCACCCGCGTGCGGCTGTCTCGAACCGTGGCGTGAGGGGTTTTGCAGCGGGCTGCTAGGCTGACCCGCCCATGTCGCGCCCGACTCGCAATGGATTGTCCCGCCTCGCGCTCGGCCTCGCCTGGGTGGGGGCGGCGGCCCTGGGCTGCAAGCCCGCCACAGACGTCGAGGCGCCCGAGGTCTCCGAGACCCGCGGAGCAGGCACCGACCGGGTCGGCACGAGCGCGGGCTCGCTGGCCACGGTCAACGACGGCGATCTCGAGCCGGACGCGGAGCAGGTCGCGGCGGGGGTCCCCTACCTGCGCTTCTTCATCGCGCTGGGGGACTCGCCCCGGCGCGGGCCCGCGGACGCCCCGGTGACCATCGTCATGTTCTCGGACTTCGAGTGCCCCTACTGCGAGCAGGCCTTGGCGACCGTGGCCGAGCTCGAGCGGGACTACCCGGGGCAGCTGCGCTTCGTCTACAAGGCCATGCCTCTGGCCAACCACCCCAACGCCATGGTCGCGGCCTTGATCGGGCACTCGGCCCAGGCCCAGGGGAAGTTCTGGGCCTGGCACGACCTGGTGTTCAGCGGCCGCGGGATCAGCCAGGACATCCTCGATCGCTACATCGCCGAGCTCGGCCTCGACGCCGGGAAGATCGAGCGGGAGCTCGAGGAGCTGACCTACGCCCCCGAGGTGCGTGGCGATCTGCGTGTGGCCAAGCGCCTCAAGCTGCGCTCGACGCCCATCTTTTTTGTCAACGGCCGCATGCTCTCTGGGGCCCGCCCCAAGCCCGTGTTCAGCCACCTCGTGGAGCAGGAGCTGTCCATGGCCGAGGGTCTCGCCGAGCGGGGGGTCGTGGGTGCCGCGGTCTACGAGTATGCGATCCAGTGGGGGTACACGGCCCTGCGCTTCGAGGGGGAGCGCCCCGAGCTCGACGAGGACACGGTGTTCCCCGTGCCCGTGGGCGACTCGGTGGTCCGCGGCCGGGCCGACGCGCCCGTGACGATCGTGGCCTTCTCCGACTTCCAGTGTCCGTTTTGCGCTCGGGGTCACGAGGCGATGGAGGCCCTGCGTGCGCGCTACGGCGAGGACATCCGGTTTGTGTTCAAGCACTTCCCGCTTCCGGGGCACCCCCTGGGCGCGCTCGCGTCGAGGGCCAGCTTCGCGGCTTTGGAGGCCGGAAAATTCTGGGAGTTTCACGACGCCGTGTTTGCCCTCGGCGGGCGCTACGGAGCCGATGACCTGCTCGAGATCGGGGCCGAACTCGGGATCGATCGCCAGGCCATGGAGGACGCCCTGATGCGCGAGGACAACGACGCGGTGGTCCAGGCGGATCTCGACTTGGGGGTCCGCCTGGGCGTGACCGGGACCCCCGCCTACTTCATCAATGGGCGGCCGATCGTGGGCGCCCACCCGATCTTGGACTTTCGAATGTTGATCGTGGAGGAGCTCGCCCGGGTCGCGGAGGCGAGGGCCCAAGGGGTGCCGGCCGCGGAGATCTACAGGCACCTCACGGGGGTCGCACAGGGGTCCTGAGCGCCGGGTTCAGGTCGGGCGCACCGACGGGGTCAGAGCACCGTCAGTTCAAAGCTGACATCGACATCGACCTCACCCGGGAGCGCGCCGCCCTCGGCGAGGGTCTGGGGCAGGTCGCCGCGCTTTTGGGGTGAGTCGTTGAGGGCGGGCAGGTGGCGCAGCATGACCCGCAGCGTCCCGGTCCCCGCGGCGTCGGCGGTGATGGTGTTGACGATGCCCACGGGCAGGTCGTCCCCGACCAGGTTCTCGCCATAGTCGGACTCGAGGTCCGCGTAGGCGTGGCTGACCAAGGTGGGGCTCGAGCTCGCTCCCGGGCCGCTGACCCCCTCTCCGAGCACAAAGAAGAAGTGGTCCTCGGCCTCTTCACGGATCTCTTCGGTGATGTCGATGGGCGGGTCCTCGAGCTCGTTGAGCAGGGTGATGCTGAGCTCGTACTCGGTGCCCAGGGCGAGTGAGATCGGGTCGGCGGTCCCGGAGACGCCCCCGTCGCCGTCCGGATCGGTGAACGCGGCGACGATGGTGTCGCCTCCGTCGACAGGGGTGAAGCTGAGCTGAACGACGGAGATCACCTCGGTCTCCTCATCGTGGCCGTGACCGTCGTCCTCAGAGTTCGAGTCACAGCCGGCGAGAGCAGCCAGGGGGAACACGAGGGAGAACGCGAGGGCCGCGGCGCGTTGGCCGGCGAGGATTCGGGATCGGGCGGGCGTGCACATGCAAATCCTATATGCAACTGCAATGCATTTGTAAAGTGTACTCAGGCCCGGCGTGGATGGTAAGTCGGGCGTGCATGGACGTGCATGAGTTCGAGCGCAGCGTGGAGCTGCCCGTGTCCCAGGCCGAGCTGTTCGCGTGGCACGAGCGGGAGGGGGCCTTCGAGCGCCTCAGGCCGAGCTGGCAGCGGCTCGAGATCGAGTCGCGCAGTGGCGGGATCCGAGATGGGGCGCAGATCACCCTGCGCATGCGCCAGGGCCCGGTGTGGGTGCGCTGGAAGGTGCGTCACGAGGGCTACGATCCGCCGGCACAGTTCGTCGATCGGGCGCAGAGCGGACCGTTCGCGAGCTGGCGACACGCGCACCTGTGTGAATCGCGGGGTCCCGGGCTGAGCACCCTGCGCGATCGGGTCGAGTTTGCCCTGCCTTTGGATCGGCTGGCGTGGCCGATCGCGGGCTGGTGGGTACGCTCGACCCTGGCCCGGACCTTCAGGCAGCGACACGTCCGCACGGCCCTCGACCTGGCGCGGCACCGGGCGTTCGCAGATCGGGGCCCGCAGCGGGTCGCCGTGAGCGGCGGCACAGGGTTGATCGGCGGGGCTCTGTCGGCATTTTTGACCACCGGTGGGCACACGGTGCTGCCGATCACGCGCAGGCCGAAGCTGGGCGCGGTGACCTGGAATCCGGGCACGGGGGAGGTCGACGCCGCGGGCCTCGAGGGGGTCGACGCGGTGGTCCACCTGGCGGGGGAGCCGGTGTTCGGGCGGTGGACCGCGGCCAAGCGCGCGGCGATCATGGACTCGCGGGTGGGGGGGACTCGGCTGCTGTGTGAGGCGCTGGCGGGGCTCGAGCGCAAGCCTCGGGTGCTCGTGTGTGGCTCGGCGATCGGATTTTATGGCGATACGGGCGACCGGGAGGTCGACGAGTCGAGCCCCGCGGGGGAGGGCTTCCTGGCCGAGGTGGTCAGCGCCTGGGAGGCGGCCACGGAGCCCGCCGAGGCTGCTGGCATTCGCGTGGTTCACCTGCGCACCGGGGTCGTGAACGCGGCCACAGGCGGGGCCCTGGCCAAGCTGCGCCTACCCTTTTCTCTGGGCCTGGGCGGTCCGCTCGGCGGGGGCCGCCAGTGGCAAAGCTGGATCGACCTCGACGATCTCTTGGCGGTGGTGTTGCACGCCATCCACGACGAGGGGCTGCGCGGTCCGGTCAACGCTGTCGGCCCCGCGCCCGTTCGGCAAAGAGCGTTCGCGCGCTGTCTGGGGGCGGTGCTTCGCCGGCCTGCGTTTGTGCCTCTGCCGGGGTTTGTGGTCCGCGCCCTGTTTGGGGATTTCGGCCGCGAGGCCCTGCTCGGGGGCCAGCGGGTCGACGCGCGCAAGCTCCGGGAGCGCGGGTTTCGGTGGGCGTTCCCGAGTTTGGAGGAGAGCCTGCGACATCAGTTGGGCCGGGCGGGACTGGGGGCGGTGGACCGGGCGCTCGAGATGTTCGAGGACGAGCCCCCGGCGGGCTGATTCGACCCAAGCCGAGCCGAGCCGAGCCGACCCAAGCCGAGCCGACCCAAGCCGGCGAGCTCGACGGATCGCCCGCTGCGTGGACACCCACTGGGGAACCCACCGTGGCGTGGGTACTCTCAAGGTCGACGTGACGATTGCCAGAATCAAGCCGGGACTCCTGGGCGCCTCTGTGCCCCTTCTTCTGCTCTCGAGCGCTCTATGGGGGAGCGCCTGCGCGGACGACAGGTCGGCGACCGAAGCCGACAGCGAGGCGAGTGGGTCTGGGGATTCGAGTGATTCGAGGGGGTCCGGGGAGTCGGAGACATCCGGCTCGGAGGAGACGTCCGGACCGATCGCGGGGCTCGAGCTCCTGGAGCGCCTGGGGGGCCTGTGGATCGGCCCGGGGACCATGACTCCGCTGGGCACCTTCGAGCTGATGGCGATGGACCTGCGGGACGCCGATCCCCACACCTTGTTTGCGCGCGCCGACCTGGACGCCGCAAACGCGATCCGCTTCGCGCTCATGGTCGAGACTATCGGCGGGGAGGACCTGCTCGTGTTTCGAAGCGGGGGGCTGTTCTCGGGGATGACGCGGGACACCCGGACGACCCTGCGTGAGTCGAGCGCCGACAGCTGGCGCTTTTGCGCCGTCGACGGGGGCTGCGACTACGTCGATGCGTGCTGGGAGCTGTCCGCGGACGACCAGTTGGTGCTCGATGTGCAGGTTCAGGGCCAGGCCCACCTGAGCTGGATGGCCGAGCGGGCCCAGACCCGTGACCTGCCCGAGCCCTTCCCGGAAGACAGCGGATCGCAGGGCCCCGGCGATGGCCCCTTTCCGCCCATGCCCTCGCTGCGCGCGAGCGTCGTTTGGGGCGCGCCCCTGGCCGAGCCCGCCGACGTCTGGGTGCTGCTGTCGACGCAAGATTGCCCCTTGGCTGGCCTGTGTGACCTCAGCCGTCAGTTCTCCGTGGAGGCGCCGGCCGGAGCGACCAGCGTCGAGGTCCTGATCGAGCAGCTGCACCCCGGGCCCTACCGGGCCAACTCGATCTTGGATCGGGATCGGAATCTGATCGAGAGCATGGCGCCCGGGTCAGGGGACGCGGTGAGCATTCCGAATGCACCGGTGGTGGTCGCCGATGAGGGGGAGAGCGCGATCGGGCTGAATGTGGTGGTGGAGCTTTAGCGAGGCGAGTGGTGAATGTTGTCAGTAGGCAATCAGGCGACCCTGGGCTTTGGGCTGGGCCGGCCTCCCATCGTCGCGCTTTTATGAGTGGTGGCGACGCTACGGTCGGGAAAATGAGCACAACGCCTCGGTCCCACGGCGGCGGCCCAAGTGCTCACGAAGTCTCGCCGTGTGTACCCATCGAAGTTGTGCTCACGCTCTTCAAGCGATCTTGCCAGTGCCCCGGTTTGCGGCTGTGATGCATGACCGCGATGATCGTCGGGGCCCCCTCGATGACCCCGATAATGACCGTGTATCCGAACTCTCGAATCCAGAATGCTCGGAGCTCATAGCCTGGGACTACGTCAGCCAGGGGCGGCCCACTCTCGGGGAACCTGGCGATCTGCGCCAGCTTCTTCTCGTACGCCAGAACGAACAAGCGGCCGTAGCCGGTTCGCTGCTCTTCGATGTACTCCGCCGCGGCCTCGACCTCGCGCGCGGCCTCGTCCAAAATCCGCAGTTTGGTCATTCAGCTAGCCGAACTTCGCACGCAGTGCCCGAGCATGTGACTCTGCGTCATGGAAGACAGCCCGACCCGACTCGATCTTCTCGATCCGCCGGCCGAGCTCGGCCTTCCACTCCGCGCTGATCCCGATGGGCTGCAGGCTCTGGCTCAGTACTTCCACGAGCTCCTCGCGCTCGGTGTTGCTGAGGGCGAGCGCCTCGTCGAAGACCTTCTTGGCGGCCGTGGTCACAGTTCACAGTTTAGACCTCTGCCGGCGTGTTCGCTAGCCGCTCGAGCGGCCGGTATCTAGTCATCCTCGCACGGGGCCGTTCGCGCGTGATGGGGCCGGTGCGTGCGCCGCGAGGGTCTCTGCCTGGGTGCGGGCATCTGGAGCTCGGCGGGCGGTCTGCCGAAGGCGTTCGAGTCGGTCGCGGTGGCTGGCGACGCGAGCTCGATGTCCGATTGCCGCGCCCGGTGGTGCACCTTGGTGACCACGAGAGGTGGCTGTCGACCGAGCCGGGTTCCGCGGGGGGCGCCGTCAGATCTCGACCGAGAGGCGCAGCTGGAGGCCCCAGCCGGGGTCGTCGGCGAAGTAGCGCAGCAAGCTGGTGTATTCGCGGGTTCGACGATTGAGCAGGTTGGTGCCGCGCAGGCTCAGGCGGATCTGAGTCGCGTCGAGGGGGAGCTCGAGGCCCGCGGCGGCGCCCAGGAGCACGTAATTCGGAGGCGGAGGGGCAAAGTCGGTCTCGGCCTCGGGGTCGTAGCGGCGCTGGCGGGCGACGTAGGTGCCGCTGATCTCGACGTAGCCGTGGACGGCCCCGGGGTCGTCGGGCCAGTTGTAGCGCCCGCTCAGGCCGTAGCGGTCGGCGGGGATGTAGGGGAGAAAACCGTCGTTGCCGAGGTCCCGGGCCCAGACCCAGGCGGCGTTGCCCGAGACCACGAAGGGCAGGCGCGGCAGGGCCCAGTCGAGGTCGAGCTCGACGCCGGTGAACAGGGCGTCGGTGGCCTCGAAGGCGAACACGGGCATGGGCCCGCGGGTGGTGCAGCTCAGGGGCGCGCACTGGCCGGGCTGTGGGGTCGGCTGGAAGGCGATGTAGTCGTCGACGTAGTTGAGGTAGGTGGAGGCTCGGGCGACGAGTTGGTCGCCCTCGTAGGTCCAGGTGCTGGCGCCGCTCCAGGTCCGCTCTACGCCCAGGTGCGAGTCGCCCAGGCCCAAGATCGGGAACGAAGGGGCAGCTCCGTTCATGAACTGTTCGTCGATGGCGGGCAGTCGGGCGGAGGAGTCGAACTGGACGCGCCAGCTGAACTCGGGGGCCCGGGCGAGGGGGCGGGCGAGCAGACCCAGGGTCGCCGAGGGGGCGAGGAAGCGGGCCTGGCAGCGGGCGCCGTCGAGGTTGGCGGCGTCGCTGCGGGAGCAGTTGGCCTCGGCGAGCCGCCCGCCCGCTCGCTGGCCCAAGAAATCCCGCTCGGCGAGCTCGGCGTTTCGAGCCAGGCCGTCGTAGCGGGCGCCGATCTCGAGCTCGAGGCGCTCCCCGACGAAGCGCTCGACCGCGGACAGGCCCCCGGACCACTGGTTGTAGTCGGGCACGAGGGTGGTCGAGCCCTCGAACTCGTTGGTCTGCTGGGAGACGTCGGCACCGAGGCTGCCGACCAAGGTCCACCCGCGGCCGAGGTCGACGGCCCGGTGTTCGTAGCGCAGCTCCCCCGTGTGTGTGCGCAGACCAAAACGCAGCTGGGCACCCGTGATGTTGTCGCGGACGATGTCGAACTCGGCTCGGTCGTTGAACTGGAACGCGTAGGTCGCGTGGAGCTCCCCCCCGCGGCCGAGGTCGACGCGGGTCCTGGCCATGGCGAGGTGGTGCCAGACCGACTGATAGGGGCGCTCGATCGCAAACTCGGCGGAGTAGGCCGCGACGTTCGGGGGCGCGGCGCTGTCGATGGCGGCCTGGAATTCCTCTGCGTTGGAGATCCGCAGGCAGCTGCAGATCCCGGCCTTGGTGCGCAGGAGCCTGTAGCCGACGACGACATCGACCTGCTCTTTGAGGTAGCCCGCGCGGGCGCCCACGTTCCAGGTCAGGGCGCCGGTGTTGTCGAGGGCGTAGTCGGGGCTGAGTGCGGCCCGGTAGCGCCCGGCGTTGGCCTCAACTCGCCAGGCGAAGCCCGGGGCTCGGGCGGGGGCGTGGTCGAGGCGCAGGGCGAATCCTCCGCCCAGGGGGTTGCTGCCGCCGACGGTGCTGAATTCGCCGGACACACCGGGCCCCTCGGAGCTGCGCGGGAGCGGGCGCGGGTCGACGAGGACCACACCTCCGATCGCGTCGGGGCCGTAGCGGGTGGTCGCGGCGCCCTTGATCACGGTGATCCGGCCGGCGGCGTAGGGGTCGATCTCGGGGGCGTGGTCGAGGCCCCACTTTTGACCCTCGTGGCGGACGCCGTCGAAGATGATGAGGTTGCGGCGGCCGATCTGTCCGCGGATCACCGGCTTGGCCATGCCGCCGCTCGTGCCCCGGAGCGCGCTGACCCCCGAGACCCCCGTGATCGCGTCGGCGAGGCCCAGGCCGCGGGTCTCGGCGAGCGCGGCCCCGGCGAGTTGATCGCTGGCCGACATGATCGCGGGGCTCTGGTCGTGGACCACGATCACCTGGGCGCTGTGGTGGTCGTGCAGGGGCTCGAGGGCGATGGTGGTCTCGGTGTGGGCGCCCGCGATCTCGATTGTCCGGGTCCGGGAGGCGTGCTCGATCTTGGTGGCGGAGACGCGCACCGGACCTGGGCAAAATCCGTCGATCTCGATTGTTCCGGCGGCGTCGGTGTCGACGTCGACCGCTGGCGCGCCCGGTGCTCGGAGCGTCAGGCGGACGCCCGGGATGGCCTCGTCGGTGGCCTCGTCGATGACCCGCAGCGACCAGGTGTGCTCACAGCTGCCGGGTTGGCTGGGCTGGTTGAACTGGTCAGGTTGGTGTTCGTGTTCGCCTGGAGGACCGTCGGCGAGCGCGAGCGAGGGGAGACACGACACGAGCACACCCGAGAGGGGGAGCGCAGCCGCAGACAGGCGCGCGAGCAGCCGCCGCAGGGCGCCGGGCGTCAGTGGGCGCAGGGCGCCGGGCGTCAGTGGCCGCAGGGCGCCGGGCGTCAGTGGCCGCAGGGCGCCGCGCCTCAGTGGATGGTGCAGCGATCGCACAGCCCGCGGAGCTGAACCTCGAAGTGACCGGCGTGGGTCGAACGGGGCAGGTTCTCCGATTTGGGGACCCGGACCTCGACCTCGGGCAGGCAGCTGACGCCGCCGCAGTCGGTACACAAAAAGTGGGGATGTCGGTGGGTGGAGCGCTGCTCGTGGGCTCCGCGTGCGAGCTCGAAACGCCAGCGACGGTCGCCGTGATCGCTGCGCACACACAGGCCGGCCTCGGTGAGGGCGACGAGGTTGCGGTAGATCGTGGTCGGGTCGAGGCGCTTGGCGCTGAGTTGTCGGCAGAGCTCCGCGTGGGAGCGCGGGGCGGAGGCCCGGTGCAGGGCGTCGAGTACGGCGATCCGCGCTGGGGTCGCGCGTAGACCCGCGGTGTGGAGTTCCTCCGCGTAGGCCTGGCGCTTGGCTTTACTCAATGGGCGAGAGGTCATGGGCGGGCTCGCCCGATCGCTTACGCAATGCATATGCAGCTGTCAATCACCGATCTGGGGAGCCCGCGGCGGATTCGCTACCATCTCTGGAAGTGGGCAGGAATACGAGGGCCGAGGCGCGTTGGTACGCGCCCTTGCTGGAGCCGGTGCTCTCGCCCGTGTCTCGGGCGCTGGAGCGGGTGGCGTTGGAGCGGGACCCCTGGACCATGCCGCGAACGGGCCTGGGCGGGGCGCTGGTGCTCCAGGTCTCGCGGGGGTTTGGGGCTCGGGCGCGGGGCCGGGCCGAGCAGGCGGTGGTCGCTGCGGTCGAGGGTTACAACCACCGCCTGCATTTGGGCGAGCCCGACGCCCAGGACCGGGCTCGGTGGCTGGCCCGCGATCTTCGTTGGGCCCACCGGGCGTGGCGGTCCCTGTCCGAGCGCGACGAGCCGACCCTGGCGCGGGTCGTCGACCGTCTGTTCGGCCCGCACGGGGAGGTCTGCGATCACGCGATCCCCGAGGCGGTGTTGTTCCTGCGGGGGGCGGTCGCGGCTGGGGTCGTGTTGGGGGAGGTCAGCGACGCCACCCACCAGATCTTGGATGAACACGCGACCTGGCTCGGGCTCTCGTGGGAGGCGCGGGCGGGGAGCTTGGACGCCGCGGGCTGGCAGGGGGGACTGGAGGCCGTGGGCCTGTGCGCGCCGTTTCCAGCCATGCCCGAAGAGGAGGCGCGGACGCGGGCCAACGCGACCTTGCGCGCGCTGCCGCCCTCGCCCGCCGTCGGTCTGTTCGAGGGCGCCCTCGAGCTGTGGCCGGGGGCGGAGGTCGCCGAGGGCTGGCTCGGGTCCTCGCTGGCAGATTCGATCGATTCGTGTGGGAAGCACGAGCCGCCCGGGCCGCAGCGGATCGTTCGAGCCTGGATGCCGGTGACGACCCCGGCGCTCGGGGGCTCGGGGGGACGAGGCTCGAGGGAGAGGCCCGGTCCGACGTCCAGTCCGACGTCCAGGCCGACATCCAGGCCGACATTTAGTTCTACGTCCAAATCGGGTGCAGGCGGCCCACTGGAGGCCCTACACGATCGCTGGCGCGGGCCCATCGAGGACGCGCTGCGCGAGCTGACGGCGAGCCGCTCGAAGGTCCTGGGTCGGGCGACGACCTACCTCCAGGACCAAGGCGGCAAACGTGTGCGCCCACTCCTGACCCTGGCTGCGGCCGAGGCCTGCGGGGGCGATCCGCGTCGAGCCCTGAGCACGGCGGCGGCGGTCGAGTGGCTGCACCAGGGGAGCCTGGTGCTCGACGACATCATCGACCTCGCCGAGCTCCGCCGCGGGCACAGGGCGCTGCACAGCGCGACCACGGAGGTGTTTGCGACCGGGGTGGCGACCTTCGTGTTGGGTCGGGTGTTGCGGGCCAGCCAGGCCATGCACCCGGAGATCCGTCGCCAGGTCGTGGACGCGGCCCTGGCCTTGGCCGAGGGCGAGCGCCTGGAGCTCCTGTACACGGGAGACACGGCCCTGTCCCTGACCCGCTACTACGCGATCATCGAGGCCAAGACGGCGCGCCTGTTCGGCTGTGCGGCGGCGGTCGGGGCCCTGTGTGCCGACGCGCCCCGGGCTCGGATCAGGGCGCTGGCTCGCTTCGGGCGGGAGCTCGGCCTCGGCTTTCAGATCATCGACGACCTGCTCGACTACGAGGGCGACGCGTCGACCCTCGGCAAGCGCCCCGGCACGGACCTGCGCGCGGCGAAGCTGACCCTGCCCCTGCTCATGTTGCGTGACGACTATGAGAAAGCGGGGGCGCAGTCGGTCCGACGAGGCGGAGCTGAGGGCAGGCCGGGTGGACACTCGCGGGCGAGCGAGCGCTGCGACCGTCTGTTCGGGGCCCTCGGTGATGGGGGAGCCCTGCCTTGGATCCAGGCCGAGCTGCGTGCCCACGACATTCCCGCGCGCTGTCGGGCCAAGGTCGCGGGGCACAGCGCGCGGGCCCTCGAAGCTCTGAGCGCGCTCCCTCTGAGTGCCTCCCGCTCGACCCTCGAGGCGCTGGCCAGTGAACTCGGAGCGCGCCGATGTTGAACGCCGAACCGAGCCCGACCGATGTCTCGCCTTCAGGTTCGGGTTCGGGTTCGGGTTTCGCTCTGGCCTCGGTCCTCGAGCGCGTGGCCCTGTGGTTCCTGGCGATGGTCGTGGTCGCCTGCTGCTACGGCCTGGGCAAGTTCGGCGCTCTGCTCTCCACGCCCACCGAGCTCCCGCTGACGGCGCTCGACCGGGCGGTCCCGCTCGCCCCGTGGACCGTGTGGATCTACGGCACGGTTACCTGGGTCAGTCTGGCCGCGTGGTTGAGCGTGCCCGATCGGGGGCAGGGGGCGCGCCTGTTCACGACCATGAGCGTGGCGGCGGTGACCTGCGCCCTGGTGTTTTTGGTGTTCCCGACCAGCTTTCCGCGCGAGCTCTATCCGCTGGGGAGCCTCGACTCGGCCAGCTTGCGCGAGCTTGCGAGCTTGCGGGTGGCAGACAGCGCGACCAACTGTTTCCCGTCTCTGCATGTCGCGCTGGCCTGGGGCATCGCCCTGAGCTGGCGCTCGAGCGCGCGGGCCTCGAGTGCGGCGAGCTCACGCACGGCGGGCGCCACGAAGGGCGGTCCAGGGCGCTTCGATCTCCGGCGAGCCTGGTTCGGGTTTGTACAGGTCGCCGCGCCGACCTGGGCGGTGGCGGTGACCCTGACCACCCTGACCACCAAGCAGCACTTCGCCCTCGACCTGCCCGCGGGGGCGCTCGTGGGGGTGGGGGCCTGGTGGGTGAGCTGCCGTGTGTTTCAGGCCCGAAGCTCGACGCCGACCTGGGCGCGCTCGCAGGGGTTGGCCCTGAGCTGGGAGACGCACCGCGGCGCCCTGGCCAAGCTCCGCCGCAAGGTCGAGGGCTACCAGTGGTCGCTCGACGAGATCGCCTGGCCCGAGGGTCCGCTCGCGCCCCTCGATCCGATCTTGGTCCGGCTGATCAACGAGCTCATCTATATCGAGGAGATCGCCGGGCTCAACTTCGGGATTCTGGCGCGGGCGTCGGTCGAGGGCGACCTGCGGGTCCTCTACACCCGCTTCGCCGAGGAGGAGCGCCGCCACGCCGACGGCCTGCGCCGCCTCCTGGCCCTGCACGGCGCGGCCCTGCACGCACCCGGGCTCGGGAACACCCTGGTCCTGCGCGAGTTCGACGCCCTCGACCCGAACTCGGAGGCCGACGTCCTGTTGATAGCGACCGCCAACCCCGTGTTCGAGACTATGCTCGACGCGGGCACGGTGCCCTTTCTGCGTCAGCACCCGGCCCTGCGCAGCCCCTGGTTCGAGGACTTCATCCGTCGCATCAGCCGGGACGAGTCGGCCCACATGGCCGTCAACTGGATGGTGATCCGCGAGGCCGGGGCCCGCTACAGGGGGCTGCGCGGTCTGGTCTTGCTCCTGAACCCGAGCATCTTGCGGGGCATGGCGGCCGTGCCCTTCATGTCCCTCGACGTCTACTCGCTCGCGCACCGGCTCGGCTACCGCTTCGAGGTCCTGCTGCCGGCCTTCGGCAAGCTGTGGCGCCTGCATCGGCGCTACGCGGAGCTGCGCTGGTTCCCGCTGTGGTGGCTGTTTCGCCTGTTCACGGCCGCGGGCGCGCTGGCGACTTGGGCCTGCGTATGGCTGGCGCGGCTGGGCTTGATGTTCATCCGGTTTTGGACCAGCTTCACCCGGCTCACCGATGCGCTGGCCCGGGGTCTGTTCGGCCGGCGTCTACTGGCCAAGCGCGGTCTGCCGCTGGCCCCCGCCCCGCCCGAGTCATGACACCCGCAGAGACCGACGAACCCGCAGTCGACGACGCCACCGGGACGGCCGAGGCAACAGCCGAAGCTCTGGGCCGCGACGGGGTCATCGCCTCATCCAGGTCCGCGCTCCAAGAGGTCACTCTGTGGCGCGACGCCGACGGCAGCCTGAGCATGACCATCGACGACTACTGGCAGTTCTCGTCGACGGACGAACACCGTTTTCACGAGCTCCTGGTCGACCCCGCCATGGTCGCGGCGCCGCGGGTGGCCAAAGTCGTCATCTTGGGAGGAGGCGATGGGCTCGCGGCCCGCAATGTCCTGCGTTACCCGGGGGTCGAGTCTCTGACCCTCGTCGAGCTCGACCCGCAGG
>CAYVJQ010000101.1:18008-21104 GCA_964451725.1 uncultured Nannocystaceae bacterium
GTCCTGCGTTACCCGGGGGTCGAGTCTCTGACCCTCGTCGAGCTCGACCCGCAGGTCCTGGCCATGGCCCGGGATCTGGCGCCCCTGCGGGCCCTCAACGAGGACAGCCTGCACGACCCACGCGTGACTGTGGTCGTGGGTGACGCCCGGGCCTGGGTCCGGGCCCAGGTCGAGGCCCAGGCCCACTTCGACGTGATCATCTGCGATTTTCCGGCGCTCACCGATCCCCACCTGGCGAGCTTGTTCTCGCCCGAGTTCTACGCCGACGTCCGGGCCCTGTGCGGGGCAGAGGCGGCGGTCTCGGTCCAGGTCAGCCTCGACCCGCCCGGTTTTTGGCCCGTGTTGCGGGCGCTCGAGTCGGCCTTTGCCTGGGTCGAGCCTCGGCTTGTGGAGCTGGCCGACGACGACAACTGGGCAAACTTCGTGCTCGCGGGGCCCCGGCCGCTGACCAGCCCGAGCCGACCCTTCGCGGCCCAGGCCAGCGTGCTGAGGGGCTGCGACCCGGGCTCGCTGGTGATCCAAAACCGGGATGGGGACCGTTTTCACACCGTGGCCTACGGCGACCGACCCGACTACTCGAGCTGACGGGGCGGACGACTCGAGCTGACGGTGTCGGACGACTCGAGCTGACGGTGTCGGACTCGGGGCCGCAAGTTCACTCGGGGAAAGTATCGAGATTCATGTACCGGTCTCGGAGCTGGGTCTGGCGCGAGCGCATCTCGATGGCCCGACCCCGGATCCAGACCTGCTCGGGCCAGGTCGAGAGCTCGAAGGGATCGTCGCCGTCCCAGACCACAACATTTGCGACCTTGTCGACCGCGATGGTCCCGTAGCGATCCTCCATGCCGTAGGCGAGGGCGACGTTGTAGGTGATGGCCCGCAGCGCGGCGGCCGGGTCGAGGCCGTTGGCGACCGCGATGCCCGCCTCTTGGGTCAAGTTGCGGGCGTTGTGGGTGTCGAAATGGGCGATCGCCACAGGCACGCCGGCGGCGTCCAAGAGCGCGGCGTTGTCGAGGCGGGCGCCCAGGCGGTCGAAGCTGCTGGGCAGGTTCTGGGTGGGTTGGACGACGACGACGACCTCGGCGGCGGCGAGCTGATCGCGGACCTTCCAGGCCTCCGTGCCCCCGACGATCGTCAGTCGCAGCTCGAACTCGGCCTGGAGCTCGAGCAGGGCCAGGAGGTCGCTGGCCCGGTCGGCGTGGACCACCAGGGGGACCTCTCCCGCGAGCAGGGGCCACAGGGCGCGCAGGTCCAAGGGGTGAGCGGCGAGCTCCCGGGCGGCACCCCGGTCGTAGCTGCGCTGGTTGTCCCGGTACCAGCGCGCGTCCTCGAAGGCCCGGCGCAGCTCGGCCAGGGAGGCCGCCCGGGAGCCGTGGTGGGCCCGACCGAGGTTCGCGCTCACGGCGATCTCGGGGGCGGCGACGAGCTTGGTGTGCTCCCCCGCGAGCAGGTCGATCCAGGTGATCTGACCCGAGATCAGGGCGCCGCTGGGGGCCACGGCGGCCGTGGTCACACCCTCGATCGCCTGGATGGGGATCAGGCTCGACTCGGCGTTGATCGCCGACGCCGGGTCGTAGCCCGCGCGGATCGCCTGGCCGTCGCGGCGGCTGTCGTCGCGGGTGCTGTCTTCGAGGCTGATCTCGACCAGGCCCAGCTGGGTGTCGGCGGCGATCAACCCGGGCGTGACCAACTTGCCGCGCAGATCGTGGACGTCGGCTCCGGGGGTGCTCGGGGCGCTGGCCGCGACCTGGGTGATCACGCCGTTTTGCATGGCGAGGGTGGCGTCCTCGATCACCGTGCCGTCGCCGACGTGGAGGGTCGCGTGGGTCAGGAGCACGAGCTGAGCGTGGTCGCCCGGAAACACGGGCGAGCTCGGCTTGGGTGTGGCCTTTGGCTGGGGGGTGCGGGGTGGAGGGGGAGGCGCCTTTTTGAGTTTGGGGCGCTCGAGCTCGGCGGCCTGGGGCACACCCGGGTGAAGGGCGAACACCAAACTCGCGCTCAGCAGGCCGAGGCCCACACGCAGCGCAGTTCGGAGTCGGCGAGAGGGGGCGGGCTGGGTGTGCCGGATGCCGGGAGCGCTCGGTCGCGGGGTCCCGGCCTGGTGGGTCTCCTGGGTCTTGGGGGTGTTCATGGGGCCTCCTTCAGGTCGTCGCGCAGGCCGAGGTCGAAGTCGCTGCGTGGGCGGCCGAGCGCGCCCTCGCGGTCGTAGGCGAGCTCGCCGTCGATGAACACGAGCTGGGCTTTGGCGTAGACCGAGAACGGCTCTCGGTTCCAGACCACGACGTCCGCGTCTTTTCCGACCTCGAGGCTGCCGGTCTCATCACCGACGCCCAGGGCCCACGCGGGGTTGACCGTCAGCCAGCGCAGGGCTTCGTCGTCGCTGATCTCGATGCCGGCGCGGCGGCCCGCGGACAGGGCCTTGCCCGCCTCTTGGTTCAGGCGCTGGATACCCTCGGGCGAGTCCGAGTGGATGATCGCCCGGGCGCCGGCGCGACTGATCATGGCCGCGTTCTCGCGCACGCCGTCGTAGGCCTCGGCCTTGAAACCCCACCAGTCGGCCCACACCGAGGCGGCCGTGCCGGCCCGGCCTAGCCGGTCGGCGATCTTGTAGGCCTCCACGGCGTGGTGAAAACTGCGGATCGAGAACCCGTAGCTGGCCGCGAGATCGAGCATCAGCGACATCTCGTCGGCGCGGTAGCAGTGCATGTGGACCAAGATTTCACCGCGCAAGACGGCTGCCAGGGTCTCGAGTCCAAAGTCGCGCGCGGGCGGCTCGGGGCGCTCGGACTTCGAGTCCGACTTGGACTCGCGCCTGGACCTGCGCTTGGAGTTGGGAGACTTCGCGTTCTCGCTCTGCTTGCGCTCCCACTTTGCGAGCTTGCGCGCGTGGGCCTCCCAGTGCTGCTTGTACTCGAGCGCCTCTTGGAAGGCCTTGCGGTAGCCGGCGACGTTGCCCATGCGGGTCACAGGCCCGCCCCGGTCACCGTAGACGCGCTTGGGGTTCTCGCCGCAGGCCATCTTGAGGCCGGCGGGCGCGTCCTCGAAGCGGAAGTCCTCGGCCGAGCGCCCGCCCGGGCGCAGCTTGATGGTGAACCC
>CAYVJQ010000101.1:21204-23516 GCA_964451725.1 uncultured Nannocystaceae bacterium
GGTGGCCCCCGGGTCGCAGGCGAGGGCCACGGAGACGATGGACAGCAAGAACACAGACAGCGTGGAGCGCCGCATGCCTCACGCTACGCCGCGTGAACTGGTTTTGCGAGGGCTGTGTCCTCGGAAAATGCAGCCCTCGAATCCGGCACTCGGCGGCTCGCCGCGGACGACTGGTGCAGGTCTGAGGCCGGGTGTGTGGTGGCGGGATCTCGAGGGTATTCTCGCCGAGGGTCCACAGCTTCCAGCGCTCGATGTCACGGCGCGGTGGGGCCTTGAAGTCGAGGCCCATGTTCGCCGTCGGCTCGGCGCACTGGGGGCAGCGAGCCGGCTTGTCGGGGCCGCTGTGACCCACATCTCGGGGGAGGCGAGGCCGGAACACCTTGCGGCACGCAAGAGGGAGCGTAGGAGAGCGGGAGCGACCGCGCCCGCTGTGCCCTCGGGTTCCCAAAGCTGCTACCGTCCGCTCGTGCACCCGGCCTCGCGCAGCCTCCTCGGCCGCTGGACCTACGCGGCCAAGATCGCCAGTTGGCCCAAGCTCTTGGTCCCCATGATCTTCGGTCAGGCCCTGGGCGTGGCCGCGGCCGGTGCCGTCAGCTGGTCGGCGCTGGGCTTCGGCTTGGGCCTGGTCGTATGTCACCTGCTCTTTGTCGTGTTCCTCAACGACTGGGGCGACCGCCGCGTCGATCGCATCAAGCGGCAGATGTTCCCCGACGACTGCTCGCCCAAAACCATCCCCGACCAGGTGTTGTCGGCGCGGGCCCTGCTCGGCGCCGGGCTGGTCGCGGGCGTCGGGCTGATCGGGTTGGCCTTCGCCGCCCAGATCGTGCTCGGACGACCCGGGCTGATCTGGACGGGATTCGGCATGCTGGCCCTGTTCGCGGCCTACACCCTCCCGCCCCTGAAGCTCAACTATCGCGGCGGCGGCGAGTGGATCGAGGCGCTGGGGGTGGGGGTGGGCCTGCCCTGCCTGGGGATCTACCTGCAGGCGGGCGAGATCTGGGGGCGGGAGCTGTGGATGCTGCCGGGCTTCACCCTGTTGGCGGGGTGCAGCGCCCTGGCCAGTGGACTCGCGGACGAGCAGAGCGACCGGCGGGGGGGCAAGCGGACCTACGCCAGCGAGTACGGCAACCGGGCGACCCGGGCGTTGATCGAGCGTCTGGTCCTGGCCGGCGCGGTGCTCTGGGCGGCGAGCATGCGTCTGGCCCACGTCGTTCCGGCGCCGATCGGGGCGCTGGCGATCGTGATCGTGATCGTGAACTGGCGATGGATGCGAAAGCTCAGCCCACAGGCCACGACCAACGCGTTCGCCGAACAGAAGCTGTACAAACATTTCCTGCACCAGGCTCAGTGGCGCAGCGCCCTGCTGGTGGCGGTGGTGCTCGTGGCGCTGACCCTGCTGGGGTGGGATTTTTGGTGAGTGAGCCCGCGGGGTTCAGCGATCGAGCGTGGGCAGTCGGGATCGGGGCTCGGACACGAGCGCGAATCTCGACCCTCGAGCGTCGCCTCGAAGGCGAGGCCTACGAAGGGGGGCTCAGCCTCGATCCGGAACAGCCCCGAGCCCCGCGCCTGTCGGCGGTGATCGAGGCCCGACTCGGGGTCCTGCCACCGGCGTCGGCGAGTGGGCTGGCCGAGCCGTTGGCGAGCGGGCTGGCAGATCTGGTCGAAGCCCAGCTCGCCGCGTTCCCCCGCAACCTGTTCTGGGACTTCGAGTTCATCGTCGCGGCGCTGCTCGATCAGGCCCAGGGTCGCCTCGAAGAGCTGCGGCTTCAGGAAGGGGAAGGGGAAGGGGAAGGGGAAGAGCCGGCGCTGGGAGCCGCGATGGCCGAGGCGGCCGCCCTGCTCAGCGATCGCTTCGCGCGTATGGCCGAGCTCCAGACCCTCTACGGCCGGGCGAGCGCGATCAACTTCTCCTATGTCCACGACTTTGTGTATGGCTTCGACTGGGCCAAGTGGGTGGCCCGCGAGCCGGCTCTACACACACACGCGCCCGGGCCGTTCAGCCTCGAGTTCCTGGTCTACATGTATCGGCGCGGCCACGAGCTGCTCGCCCTGATCTCCCGAGACGACCGCGAGTATCCGCGCCTGCCCGAGGCCGAGGTCCGCAACCCCTTTCCCTTCTCGCGTGAGCCGGAGGCCGAGCGTCGCCTGCACGCCGAACTCGCCAAGCGCGATCTGATCCCTGTGCCGACCTGGGATCCGGGCGCCCTGAACTTCGATTGGTCGACCCGCTGGCAGACCCCCTTTCAGGCCCGGCGAGTCGAGGTCGCGGCGGCCCTCGGACTGAACCATCCAGTTCATCCAGTTCATCCAGT
>CAYVJQ010000101.1:23616-26644 GCA_964451725.1 uncultured Nannocystaceae bacterium
TGGGTACGCGGCGCAGGGTCCAGACTTCGGACGGGGCCTCGCTCGAAGAGGAGGTGCTCGTGCTCGAGCGCCCAACGCTGCATCGCTACCGCCTCTACGGCGACTTCGTGGGGCTAGCGAAGCTGCTGGTTCGGGAGGGGGTGGGCGAGTTTCGCTTCGAGGCCCTGGGCCCAGGACAGACCCGGGTGACCTGGTCCTACAGCTTCGAGCTGCGCTCGGTGTTGGCCCTGCCCCTGGGTCTCGCCATGGTCAAGATCGCGTTTGCGGGCATGCAGCGGGCCTCGCTCGCACGGCTCGCCGCGGTGTTCGAGCGTGGTGCCTGAGGGCAACACGGGCGCGTTCGCTGAAAACCCGGGGGCCCAAAATAGCGGGCCACACACCCAGGGGGCCAAACCCGGAGGCCAAACCCGGAGGCCAAACCCGGGGGGGGGGCAAAATAGTGAAGTGAGAGGGCCGAGAGGGTCGTAAGCCGGGTTTTGTCCCTGGGTTCGTTACCTCCCCCAAGTGATGACCATTCTTCTACGCGGCACTACCCGGGGACTGGGACGGGTCGCCCTGCTCACGTCTCCCGAGGGATTCGCTCGCGCCCCTGTTCGGCCTTGCTCCGAGTGGGGTTTACCGTGCGCCCCCTGTCACCAGGGGACCGGTGCGCTCTTACCGCACCCTTTCATCCTTACCGACGCGGACGCCGGTGGTTTGCTTTCTGTGGCACTGTCCTGCGGGTCACCCCGACTTGCATTTCGCAAGCACCCTACCCTGTGGGGCCCGGACTTTCCTCGATCTGCGACCCTGACGGGCCCGACCGCGGTCATCTCATCCTCTCGACCACCTCACTTCAGCGCCGGTCTAGCACAGTTTCTGAGGGTCGTGAACCGCCGGGGCGTCCGCGGCGAGAACCCACGATGAGATCTTCCCGTGGCCTGTTAGCATCCTGCCTGCGCCGCGCTTTAGCGAGGCGAGAGACCATGGCCAGACACTCGGAAGTGACCACCCGCGGCGTGTGCGTGAGCGTGCATTCCCTCTATGTCCGCTCGCGTTCCCGGCCCGAGGATGGCCAGTGGTTTTTCGCCTACCACGTCGAGATCGCCAACCGGGGCGAGGCCTCGGTCCAGCTGATCAGTCGCCACTGGGTGATCACGGATGGCGACGGCCACGTCGAGGAGGTCCGCGGTCCTGGGGTGGTCGGCGAGCAGCCGCGCCTGCAACCGGGGGAGCGATTCGAGTACACCTCGGCCTGCCCCCTGCCGACACCCTTTGGGACCATGCACGGGAGCTATCAGATGGTTACTGAAGATGGAGAGCAGTTCGACGCGGCGATCGAGGCCTTCTCCCTGAGTCTGCCAAACCTGTTGAACTGATGCCGGGCGCATTCGAGCCTCGAAAATTCGGTGCAGAGAGTTCGATGTAGGCTCAGCCATCGTGCACGACCCTCGCACCCGTCAGCGCCTGGTTAGGCGTCGCTTCTTGGGTCTGGCCCTGATCGGGGGATTCGCGGTCGGCCTCAGGCCGCACCCGGTCTCGGCCACAGTCGCCGAACAGCGCGCTCGCCTCCCGCCGCCGGCGACCTGCAAAGACCCGGTCACGGGGGTCTGGCAGTCTCACTCCTTCAACAGCATGTATCAGGAGTGGGGCCGCTTCACGCTGGTCGTGCGTCGAGTCGAGGACGACGAGACCAAGCTCGTGGGCGAGATCGTCAACGAGAGCTGGTATGGGCCCAAGACCGAGAGCACGCGCGGACCTTGCGTGGGCCGGATCCAGTACCTCGTGGGTATGGAGGCCGAGGGCACCTATTCGGGAGACCGGGTCGAGTTTCATGGCACCAGTTGGAAAATGGAGGACGCGTTGTGTGCTGTCGACGGGAGCTTTGGTTATAACCTCGATCAGTTCGAAGGGACTATCGACCATGATATCGAGGAGTTTCAGTCGGTGAACAATGACGGTGGTCGTTATGTGGATGTCCCGACTGTGTTTCGGCGTGTGTCGTGTGACGATGTGGCGGCGCTGCACCCTCGGGTGAGTGTGGTGCCTCCGCCGTTTTATCCGCCTGAGGAGAGTGGGCGTTCGGGGTGTGGGTTCTCGGATTGATCCGGATTGATCCGCGACCCGGAAGAAGGGGCGGTACCAACGGTAGAGCTCATCGAGTGGGCCTCCCCATTCTTATGGACACCACTTGAACTTCGGGCCAAGTCTGGCGTGGCTTTGGTTGTCGAGTCATCTGCTCGCTTGATCTCGCCCCCCTCTATTCTAAACTTTGAGGCCTGTATTGTCTCACCTTTGTTGGCACACAGAGGCGGGGTGTATGTGTTGAGGGTCACGACAGGCCGATAGCAGCCAACGTGCTGAAGCGAAACTTCAAGGCCGACCGGACAAATCCTGGGTCGTCGAGCGGTTGTGGCGACACTCGGTGGCGCTGCAGCGCCACGCGAATGAAGGGGCGGTGCCGACGGTATAGCTCATCGATTGGTCCTCCCCCGCTCTTATGGACACCACTTGAACTTCGGGCCAAGTCTGGCGTGGTTTTGGTTGTCGAGTCATCTGCTCGCTTGATCTCGCCCCCCCTCTATTCTAAATTTTGAGGCCTGTACTGTCTCACCTTTGTTGGCACAGAAAAGCGGGGTGTATGTGTTGACATTCGAGGTTCGCAGGTCCACTTTGGGTCGCCTCGGCTCGTAGCCAAAGACGCCGTTCTATGAACACCTCGGTTCCAGAGAGCTGCCTCTCGAGCCACCGCAAACCCAAGCCATGCCAAGGAGACCAATCATGAGCACAAAGTCGTTCCCCCTCCAATCTATCGTCCTGATGACAGCTCTCCTGCAGGCCTCCGCCTGTGATCTGGACGATGAAATCGATGAAGACGGCGACACCGAGCTGAGGCTCTACCCGCTGACCTACACCATCTGGGAGTCGAACTCGATCCCGGTGTGCTGGGAGAACCCCAGCCCCGACAACGAGACGCAGCGCGGCTGGGTCCGTGACGCCGCCCAGAATTCCTGGCCGGCCGTGTCTGGCCTCGACTTCGTCGGCTGGG
>CAYVJQ010000102.1:0-26417 GCA_964451725.1 uncultured Nannocystaceae bacterium
CGCTCACATCCGATGTGAGCGTGACGGATGAGCCCGGTCCCGTGGCCCCGACTTGCGGCCCGTGTTGCCACGGGATGGACTGCCCCGTTCCCGGTCCAGACGCGCCCGAGCCCATCGAAGCCCCCGCGCGCTCACGGGGCTGCAGCGTAGACGAACCGGCCGAGGATCCGCTCGGTCTGGCCCTGTTTGGTGTCGGGGCGCTCGCTGTGGGCCTTCGCCGCCGCAGGTCATGAGCCCAACCCGCTGCGGTGGCGGGGCTTTGAACGACGGCGAGAGGCCCAGGCCACCGATGGCTACCGGTCTAGACCTCGGAGTGTGCGGGGCGATTCGGTCGGCCTCAGCCCGCCATCAAGGTCTCGCCGAGGATCATGCGGCGACCACTCGAGCTCAACAGCCCACTTCGGGCCATGGCACTCAAGGTCCGCGAGACCGTCTCCCGGCACGAACCAACCATGCGGGCGAGCTCGGACTGGGTCGGCACGGGTGCCAAGATCCAACCGTCGTCGGCCGGCGAGTGGCGACCCTGGCGCTTGGCCAAGCGGACCAAGGTCCGACGCAGGCGCTCCTCGACATCACACAGGGCCAACCCGCTGGCGACCGACTCGACCTCGCGGAGCTTCTCTCCCATGAGTCGCATGAGTCGAATCGTGGTGTTCGGGTCGCGGCGCAGGTGGGCGGTGAGCACATCGGCTGGGATCCGTGCGACATCGGTGGCGACCGCCGTGATCGCGGTCGTCGATGCGCCCACACCCTCGACGGCGCAGGCCTCTCCGAACACGTCGCCAGGGCCGAGCGACGCGATGATCAGATCGCGGCCACCGTCGGCGGCGCGAACCAAGTTCACACGTCCACGAAGGACCACGTAGATGCCGTCGGGGACCTGGCCCTCACGGATGACCACGGCTTGGCCGCTCTTGCGCGAGCGAACGACCGAGCGTGCGAGGACTTCGATCTCCTCGTTGCGCGCGGCGGTAAAGGGCTCGATGCAAGCGAGCATGTCGTTGATGGACATGCGCTCGAGAGGGATGGACGGTCGCCGGCTCTCCATATGCGGGTGATACAGAGCACAGACCGTGCCAGAACAAGAAGTCGTGGCGGGTTCACCTAAGTCGTTGATATTACTAAACAGTGAAAGAACCAGCGCAGTCGCAGAATGCCTAGATCTGCTGTTGCATTCACGCGACATGTGACGGAGGTCGACAACTGTGTGCTGTGATGCGCGCCACAGTGCGTGGGAACCTGCACGGGTGCTCAGTCTGCGCGGCCCTTAGTTTGCGTGCGTGGGCCATGGCTGGCGCGATGCACTTTCGAGTACGGTTCCGGCCGTGCCGACGATCGTCCTCAATGGCGAACCGCGCGAAATTTCGACCGGGCTGACCGTGCTCCAGCTCCTGGCTGAGATCGGTCTCGATCCGCGCCAGGTCGCGGTCGAGCGAAACCGGGAGATCGTAGCTCGGGCCACCCACGCGAGCACCCTGCTCGTGGACGGGGACCAGCTCGAGGTCGTCACCTTCGTCGGCGGAGGCTGAACTGTGACCACCGAACCCACCCAACCAAGCGACAGTGACAGCGACTCCTGGACCCTCGCCGGTCGGACCCTCCGGTCTCGCCTGATCGTGGGCACCGGCAAGTACGCCGACGGCCCAGAGACCAAGGCCTGCCTCGAGGCCAGCGGCGCCGAGATCGTGACAGTGGCCCTGCGGCGCGTCGATCTCCAGGCCAAGGACAACCTGCTCAGCTGGATCGACCGATCTCGCTACATCCTGCTCCCGAACACGGCTGGCTGCTACACGGCGGACGACGCCGTCCGGACCCTGAGGTTGGCCCGTGAGCTCGGGATCGCCGACCTGGTCAAGCTCGAGGTCATCGGCGACCCGAAGACCTTGCTGCCCGACAACGAGCAGACCCTGGTCGCCGCCAAGATCCTCGTCGACGAGGGGTTCACCGTGCTGCCGTACTGCAGCGCCGATCCCATCGTCTGCCGCAAGCTCCAGGATCTGGGTTGCGCCGCGGTCATGCCCCTCGCGGCCCCGATCGGCAGCGGTCTCGGCATTCGTAACCCCCACAACCTCCAGTTGATCGTCGAGCAGGCCACCGTCCCCGTGATCGTCGACGCGGGTGTGGGCACGGCCTCGGACGCCGCTGTCGCCATGGAACTCGGCTGCGACGGCGTGCTCATGAACACGGCCATCGCCGCAGCCACAAAACCCCAGTTGATGGCCGAGGCCATGCGCCTGGGGGTCATCGCGGGTCGCAAGGCCTTCGCGGCCGGGCGCATGCCCATGCGCATGCACGCCCATGCGTCCAGCCCCACGATCGGGATGATCGAGTAGGCGGCGCTCGCCCCAGTTCCGGCGGATCCAGCGGTTCTCGCGGGCCCGTCGCTTCCGTCGGTTCTTTGGTGTTCGGCGTCCGGCCGACGACTATGGACGCAGACCCGCGTCCGAGCCCGGGTGATCGACCGTGGCCCGCCGCGACACACACACACGCCCGCCCCAGGGACGCGATCGCCCCAAAACCTGGAGCACCAAGCTCGCGGCCGCGGTCTTGCTGGGCGGCGCGGCCTTGGTGTTCACTCGCGCCGCGCTCGCCACGGTCATCCAGATCCATGGGGACGGCATGGCCCCCACCATCTTGGATGGTGAGTCGGTCGTCATGATGCGCGGGAGCTGGCGCATCGAGTCCGGCGACCTGGTCGTCTACGACCCCAGTCCGCCGCCGCCGCCCTACTTTGAAGACCCGGGCGATCGCCTGTGGTCCCCCGAAGACGACCGTCTGGCCAGCCCCCGAGGGACCGGAGAAGGACGCCGCGCCATCGATCCCGCCCGCGGCTCCCAGGGCGAGCTCCACAACACGGCCGTCGTCGAGGTCGAACAAGTCGAGACCAACTGGGCCCGAGTCCGCGATCGAGGGCGGGCCGCGCCGCGTAGCTTCAGGGTCGGGCGAGTCTTGGCCGTTCCAGGCGACACCGTGACCTTCCACGTCGTCGACGCCGCCCTCGGACTGAGCATCAACGGCAGGCGCCTGACCCAGAAGCTCGACGACCCCATCCGGCTGGTCCTCGCGGGTAAACCTGCCCCTGGCGAAGAGGCCCGAGAGGTCTCGAGCCCCCGCCTCCGGGCCCTGGCCTGGGAGAGCCTGGGAGACAGTCGATACCCCGTGCTCATGACCACCGTCGCTCCGCACTGGGAGGGCATGGCTCTGCCGGAAGACCTTGGGCCCATCGAAGTCCGAGCGGAGGGCTACCTCATCCTCGCCGACAACCGCGACGAAGGCGCTTGCTGCGACAGCCGGGCCCTCGGCTGGATCCCCAAGGCCAAACTTTGGGGCGAGCTGGTCCTGCGCCTGGCTGGAGATCCTGGGGCCAGCCCTGACAGCGACCCCCGCTCGCGCGGCCTGGCGTGGCTGCCCTGAGGGAACAGAGATTTTGTTTGACCCTGGGTCCCGAGGGCACTAAAAACAGCGCCCGCCCAGATAGCTCAGTTGGTAGAGCAGCGGTTTCGTAAACCGCAGGTCGCAGGTTCAAATCCTGTTCTGGGCTCTTGAGACAGGCCCCCGATTTTCGGGGCCTGTCTTCGTTTTGGTTGTAGACGGGCTGCCAGCACTACCTGGCACAGCACTGCCGCTGGCTATAAAACAGGTATGGGTCGGCGAGAGCATCGGGACCAGTTTCCGTACTACTCGGGGAGCGCCGCCTCGACCTCGGAGATCGACGGCACCCCAACCTTCGAGACCACCGCACCCGGGCCCAGCAGCATCGTCCCCGGCAGCGAGATCAACCACGATCCCCCCCCTTGGTCCTCACCGAAGGGGTACCAGACATCCCCCGCGCCGCTATAAACCACAAGCCCGTTGTGGCTGTAGGTGCTGGCCCACGCCGAGACATCGCTCTGCGCAGCCGGGCCGCCCTCGGCGTTCTCGCTCATGAAGGTCAGCGTCATCAATCCCTGGTCATCGTAAGTGTTGAACAGGTTGGCGACCTCGGGGGCGTGGCCCATACACGACCCGCACCACATCGCCGCGTACTCGAAGTAGATGGCCTCGTGACAGAAATCGTACAGGCGGACCGCGTCGCCATTTTGGTCGGTCATGGTCCAGTCGGGGATCACCGTGCCCGGTGCGATGCCCCCGGGTTGCCACGCGCCGGGTACGACCTCGCTCTGACAGCAGCCCACATCCCAGCCGCCGATGTAGGGGCTCACGCTGTCACAGCCATCCGTGTCCCCACCGCCCGTCTCTCCACCGGCGGTCGAGTCGTCACCTGCGGTCGAGTCGGTCTCGGTCTCACCGTCGTCTGTCGACTCGGCTCCGGTCTCGCCTTCCTCACCTGCGGTCTCGCCGTCTGCGATACCCGTGGAATCCTGGTTCTGATCGTCTCCCCCTTCACAACCCACAAAGGCGAGCGGGAGCACGAGAGAGAGCGCGAGCGAGAGGGGGGCGTGGCGAGCAACCATGTGTGGACTGTAGGCGAGCGGGAGGCGGCACGTCAAACTATGAATCCCCCTCAATAGTGTCAGAACGCCCCCAGGGAGGCTCTGGGGCTCGAACAAGGATCGATGGGGAGCTCGGCGCCGACCGAAACTGGACGGAGAATATATACACATTAGAAACGGCGACCCGCCGACCGTGTCTCACGATGCCTCGACTCGAGGCCGCCGTTCGAGGCCGCCGTCGATAGACCGACCCACCCAGCGCGGCGTGTTAGAAGGGTCCGTGGCCCGCCCCCTCTCCCTCTCCCTCGTAAACGCTGTATTCGGGCTTTCACTGACGTTCGGAGTGTCCGCTTGCGAACCGGGGCCCACCGTCCCCCCCGACGCGGGTGACGAGACACCCGACGAGAGTCTCGATGGGACGACCCTGAGCGGGCAGGGGCCAGGTATGGCCGAGCTGACTGGGGTCGGTGCAGACCCGGAGGTCGTCGCGGCCGAACGCTTGCTCGCCCAGGGCAAGACCCGAGATGCGCTCGAGACCATCGACGCGGCGATCGTGCAGAGACCCGAGCATGCTCGCTACCACTACGTGCGCGGGAACATCCTGAGCCACCTCGAGCGCGACGACGATGCGCGCGCGGCTCACCTGCAGGCGATCGACCTCGACGAGACTGATGCGCTGCCCCACGCGGCCCTGGGCAACCTCCGCGGGCTTCAGCCGGGGGCCACCCCCGCCGACAAGCGGGCGGCCATCGACCACTACCAAGTCGCGCTCCACCTCGATCCCGAACTAGCGACTGCCCACCTCTCGCTGGGGGTGGTGCTGCTCGATCTCGGTCGCTTCGAGCAGGCCGCCGAGGCGCTCGAGAACGCCGATCGACTCGCGGCCTCGGTCGACACCGCCTACACCCTGGCCCAAGTCTACGCCCGCCTCGGGGACAACACGAAGGCGGTCGCCCACGTCGAGAGTGCGCTCGAGTTCGAGCCCGACGCGAGCGGCGCGGACATCCGCCTGCTCTACGCGCGCCTGCTCTTGAAGGCCGGGCGGGACGAAGATGCAGCCCGGGAGTTCGAGCGCACGGCCAAGCTCGTGCCCAGGTCTCCCCCTCTGCGCCTCGAGGTCGCGCGCGGGCTGCTCGACCTGGGCCGGGCGGAGGCGGCGATGGTCCACCTCGAGTGGCTGCTCTCGGTCGTCCCTGACGAGGCTCCGGTGCTCGTCAACTTCGGCCGCGCGCTGATCGAGATCGGGGAGCCCGAGAAGGCGATCCTTCAACTCGACGCGGCATTGGAGCGCGCGCCGGGCTCGCAGGCCGCCGCCGTCTACCGGATCCAAGCCCTCGCCGCAGCAGGGGAGTGCAGGAAGGCCCAAAAGGGGATCAGCGCCCTGTCCACACAGCTGCATCAGCGCGACGGCGACCCCGCGCCGCGGGCCGTCGTCAAGGCGCGCCGACTCCTCGAAGCCAGCGGCTGCAAGTAGGGCGAGATCACTTCGGCCCAGGTCGGCCCAGGCCCCGCAAGCACACACCGGAGCCCCCAGGTGCAGGCCTCCGCGCCCTGTCGCAGCGGCGGGGGCGTCCCTATACTCCGCGAAATTCCTCGGGCCCCGAGGGCCCCGGATCTTCCGGGCCGCGCGGACACCCTCGGGGATGAGGGAGCCCCATGGCCAGCACAATTCGAGAAGCCCTGACCTTTGACGACGTCCTGCTCGAGCCCGGCTACTCTGACGTGCTCCCGCACGAGGTCGACGTCAGCACCCGCCTGACTCGGGGGATCGCCCTCAAGACCCCACTCCTGTCGGCGGCCATGGACACGGTCACCGAGGCAGACACGGCCATCGTCATGGCTCGCATGGGCGGCATCGGTATCGTCCATAAGAACCTGAGCATCGAGCTCCAAGCCCGAGAGATCCGCCGGGTCAAGAAGTCGGAGACCGGCATGGTCGCCGACCCGCTCACCATTCGACCCAGCTCGACATTGCGCGAGGCGCTGCGACTCATGGAGACCCATGGGTTCTCGGGGCTCCCGGTCGTCGAGAATCCCGGTCAGCCGGGCAAACCCGTGGGCATCCTGACCAGCCGCGACGTCCGCTTCGAGACCAACCTCGATCAGCAGGTCGCAGACGTGATGACCAAAGAGGTGATCACTGTTCCCCAGGGCATCGAGCCCGGGAAGGCCCGCCTGATCCTCCACCAACACCGGATCGAAAAGCTGCTGGTCGTCGACAAGAACGGCAACCTGCTGGGTTTGATCACGGTCAAGGACATCCTCAAGGCCGACAGCTACCCCCACTCCAACCGCGACAGCGACGGCCGCCTGCGGGTGGGCGCCGCCGTCGGGACCTCGGCCGACACCATGGATCGGGTCGCGGCCCTGGCTGCCGAGGACGTCGATGTGATCGTCATCGACACTGCCCACGGTCACAGTCAGAATGTGCTCGACAAGGTCCAGATCATCCGGGCAGAGTTTCCGGACCTCCAGATCATCGCCGGGAACATCGCTACGCCGGCGGCCTTCGAGGCCCTGGTCGAGGCCGGCGCCGATGGGGTCAAGGTCGGCATCGGACCGGGATCGATCTGCACCACGCGGGTCGTCTCGGGGGTCGGCGTGCCTCAGATCAGCGCGATCATGGAGGTCGCTGCCGTGTCCCGGAAGACCGATGTTCCGATCATCGCCGACGGCGGCATCAAGTACTCGGGCGATGTGGTCAAGGCCCTCGCCGCCGGCGCCAACGCGGTCATGATCGGCAGCCTGCTCGCGGGCACAGACGAGGCTCCCGGCGAGTTGGTCCTCTATCAGGGCCGCTCCTACAAGGTCTACCGAGGCATGGGATCGCTCGGCGCCATGAAGGCGGGCTCCAAAGACCGCTATTTTCAGGCCGACGTCAAAGATGATCGCAAGCTCGTCCCCGAGGGCATCGAGGGCCGGGTGCCCTACCGGGGCCGGCTCTCCGACAGCCTCTACCAGCTGCTCGGCGGCGTCCGCTCGGGCATGGGCTACGTGGGTGCCGCGACCATCGCAGAGCTCTCCGAGAAGGGCGTCTTCCGTCGCATCTCGGCTGCGGGTTTGCGCGAGAGCCACGTCCACGACGTGATCATCACCAAGGAAGCCCCCAACTACCGGATGGAGTAGGCCATGACGATCCCCACCCACGAAACCCTCATCGTCCTCGACTTCGGATCTCAGGTCACCCAGCTCATCGCCCGTCGGGCGCGGGAGCTCGGCGTGTTCGCGGAGATCCTGCCTTACGACCACGACCTCGCCGCACTGCGGGCCAAACGGCCCAAGGGCATCGTGCTCTCCGGGGGACCCTCTTCGATCTACGACGAGGGCGCCCCTCGCCTCGACCCGGCCGTGCTGGCCTGGGCAGAGGCCGAGGGTCTGCCCGTGCTCGGTATCTGCTACGGCATGTTCGCCATGGTCTCGGGTCTCGGCGGCGAGGTTCAACCGGCGCAGGAGCGCGAGTACGGCCACGCTTTGATCACCGTCGATCGGGTCGCCGGCCCCATGTCGGGGATCGCGGCTGAAGGCGACACGGAGGTCGGCCACAGCGAACCCGTGTGGATGTCCCACGGCGACGAGGTCGAGTCTCTGCCGGAGGGCTTTTGCACCGTCGCCCACTCGGACAACTGCGCCCACGCAGCGGTCTACGACGAGGCCCGCAACATGTGGGGGGTCCAGTTCCATCCGGAGGTCAGCCACACGCCCCGTGGGGCGGCGCTCATGGGCCACTTCCTCGACCTGTGTGGGTTCAGCAGGGACTGGAGCATGGGGGTGTTCGTGGAGGAGGCCGTCGAGCGTATCCGGGCTCAGGTCGGCGACACCGGCACGGTCATCTGCGGGCTCTCCGGGGGGGTCGACTCCTCGGTCGCGGCGGCCTTGGTCGAGCGGGCGATCGGCGATCGCCTGCACTGCATCTTCGTAGACAACGGACTGCTGCGGAAGTCCGAGCGCGAGCAGGTCGAGGCCATGTTTCAAGGTCGCCTGCACAACCCGCTGGTGGTGGCTGCGGCAGGCGATCGGTTTTTGGCTCAGCTCGCGGGCATCACCGACCCGGAGGTCAAGCGCAAGCGCATCGGCGCGACCTTCATCGATGTCTTCGACACCGAGGCCAAGGCCCTCGGCGGCGCCGACTTCCTGGTCCAGGGCACGCTCTACCCCGACGTCATCGAGTCGGTCAGCGCCCGGGGCCCCTCGGCGACGATCAAGACCCACCACAACGTCGGCGGTCTGCCCGAGAAGATGAACATGGCCGTCGTCGAGCCGCTGCGCGAGCTGTTCAAAGACGAGGTCCGACAGCTGGGCCTGCACCTGGGGCTGCCCGAGGACATGGTCTGGCGTCACCCCTTCCCGGGCCCCGGTCTGGCTGTGCGGGTGTTGGGCGAGGTCACCGAGCCGCGCTGCGCCGTGCTCCGTGAGGCAGACGCCATCATCCTCGAGGAGATCCGCGCGGCGGGCCTGTACCGCGATCTGTGGCAGGTCTTCGGGGTGCTCCTGCCGGTCCAGTCCGTGGGCGTCATGGGCGACGCCCGGACCTATGAGAACGCCCTGGCCGTGCGCGCCGTCGAGAGCGTCGACGCCATGACGGCCGACTGGGCGCACCTGCCCTACGAGGTCCTGGGCACGATCAGCAACCGGATCATCAATGAGGTTCGGGGCATCAACCGGGTCTGCTACGACATCTCGAGCAAGCCGCCCGCGACCATCGAGTGGGAGTGACACGTGGCCCGGGTCAAACACAAAGACGCGCGCTCGGAGGGCGAGGGCTCCGGGGGGGCCTCGGCGCCCGGTCCCGGGGTCCCCTCGGCGCGCGGTCGAGCGTCGGTCGAGCTCGTCGACAGGCACGCCGCAGAGGGGGAGGGCGCCCAGCACAACTACGCCCTGCGTCCACGCAGCTTCGACGAGTACGTGGGCCAGCGGGCGCTCATCGACAAGCTGCGCATCTATGTCGAGGCCGCCAGCCAGCGCGGCGACCCCCTCGATCACGTCCTCCTTCACGGCCCGCCCGGCCTCGGCAAGACCACCTTGGCCCAGATCATCGCCCACCAGATGGGGGTGGTCCTGCACACCACCTCGGGCCCGGCGATCGAGCATAAAGGGGTGCTCGCCGGGCTGCTGACCGGGCTCGGGCCCGGCGAGCTCCTGTTCATCGACGAGATTCACCGCATGAGTGCGACCGTGGAGGAGAGCCTCTACTCGGCCATGGAAGACCGGCGTATCGATATTGCGGTCGGGGAGGGGAGCGCTGCGATCACCCACTCGATCAACCTCGCCCCCTTCACCCTGGTCGGCGCGACCACCCGCACGGCCCTGCTCTCGGCGCCTCTGCGTGACCGTTTCCACATCGTCGAGGGTCTGCGCTTTTACGCCGACGATGAACTCGCGGCGATCGTCGAGCGCAGCGCGGCCCTGCTCGGCCTACCCGCGACCAAGGAGGGCGCCCTCGAGATCGGACGCCGCAGCCGGGGCACACCGCGGATAGCGAACCGCCTGACCCGCCGGGTGCGCGACTTCTCGCAGGTCGCCGGACACACCTCGATCACCCAGGCCGACGCCCGCCGCTTTCTCGACACCCTCGAGGTCGACACTGAGGGGCTCAACGCCATGGATCGGCGTATCCTCGAGACCATGTTCGACCTGTTCTCGGGTGGGCCCGTGGGTGTCGACGCCCTCGCCGCGAGCGTCGGTATGCCCCGCGACACCATCGAAGAGGTCCACGAACCCTTCCTGCTCCAGCGCGGCTTCTTGGTTCGAACCCCGCGCGGGCGCATGACCACGGTCAAGGCCGCGACCCACCTCGAGCGCCCCGATCCCCATGTCCACGGCAGGGGGCCCAGCCGCGGCCGCGGTGGGGACGAGGGCGGACCGCCCCTGTTCTGAGTCCCCAATGTCCGACCCCAGCGACAACGACTCGGACCGAGAGCCGGAGGAGCAGGCTGCCCTCGCCGCTCCCCATGATCGGGCGGAAGGGGGCGGTCCCCTCGTCGCCCGCCCGCGTAGCTACCACGTGCCCCTGTCGCCCGCGGAGGTCGTCGCCCGGCTGCGGGAGGTCCCGGGGTTGGGTGCCTACGAGAGCAGCATGCTCCCCGACTTCGGCGGTCTCGTGCCCGACGCCGACGCCGAATACACGATGGAGATCGCCGGCGAGCACGACCTCAGCGTCCACTGTGGCCCACCGGCTGCCCGCGGGCAGTCGGCCACGGGCATGCTCCGCCTGCTCTACCTGAGGGCCACCCTCGAGCCCACCGAGGCGGGTACACGTGTGACGCTGCGCTTCGCCTACCGCCGGCCCCGTTGGGCGCTCCAGCGCTGGGTCGGGTTCTTGGTTCTCGGCAGCGTGGGCCTCGCCTGGGTGCTGGTGGCGCCCGGCGACATCGTGAAAAAGGCGATGCTCTACGGGGCGCTCCTGTTGGTATTGGTGCCCGTGATCGTCCACGATTTGGGTCGGGACAAACGGTTGCTCGAGCAGCGCCTCGCCCTGCTCAATGTGATGGAGCACGCTTTTGGGTCCCTCGAACTCGACGACTCCCCCGCCGAGCCCTATCGAAAAGAGATGGGTCCGGCGAGTGAGAACCAGCAATAGCTGGAGCCCGCTACGCTTCGTCCGCCCAGCCCTCGAAGCTCGGGATAGAAACCGTCCCCGAGAACACCTCGCGGGCGGGCCCGGTCATCCAGACTCCCGCGCCCGGCGCCGAGGGTACGCGGATGGTCAGGGTCCCTCCGGGGAGCTGAACCTCGATGTCTGCGTCAGCGCGCGCGAGCCCCTCGCTGACGGCCGCGACCGCGGTCGCGCAGGCCCCGGTCCCACAGGCTTGGGTAATGCCCACACCGCGCTCCCAGACCCACAGGGAGATGCGCGCGCCCGTCTCGTCGACCCGGGCGAACTCGACGTTGGTCTTGGCGGGGGCATAACAGGGATCGAGCTCGATCTGTGGTCCCCGGGTCCGGGCCAGTTCCTCCAGGTCTTCGTGGCCATCGACGAGACACACAGCGTGCGGGTTGCCCATGTCGATAGCGACAAACTCTCGGCCCTGATCGGCCACCGGCGACGCTCGGCCCAGGATCCGCGCGGGACCCATGTCGACGCGGACCTCGTCGCCGGTGCAGAGGCAGCGCTTGGGCCCCGCGTCCGTGTCGATGTCCAACTCCTCACCTGGCCGACCGCCGCGGTGAGCCACATAGAGGGCGACGCAGCGCAGCCCGTTGCCGCACATCTCGGGCCGTGATCCATCGAAGTTGATCACGGTCATGCTCGCGCAGGCCCGAGCTCGAGGACCACCGACCACCAAAATACCGTCTCCACCCACACCGCGCCGACGGTCACACAGCCGCCCCGCGAGCGCCTGGAGAGCGCGGATGTCCGCGTCGAGGCCAGCGCTGCTCGAGCGCCGCCGATCGACGATTAAAAAGTCGTTGCCCAAGCCCTCGACCTTCGTAAACGCGATCGTGCCCACGCCCGATGCTTGCGCTCGGATGTGGGCACGGTCAAGGCTGTCGGGGCAGGGCGGTGAACCCTGCCTCGAGGCTCACAGTTGTGGTCGCGAGGGCGGCTGGGCCCGGAGGTCGTTGAGCCCGAACTTCTCGAGCTTGCGACGCAGGGCGTGGCGGGTGATGCCGAGCAGCTCCGAGGCCCGGACGATGCGACCGCTGGACAGGCTCAAGGCCATGCGCAGCGCCTCGATCTCGATCTCTCGCAGGGACGACCCGGGCATGCGGATGACGAGCTCCGTACTCTCGCGGGCACGCAAAGGAGGGGCGCCGTTGATGCCGTGGAAGCTCTCGGCCGTCACCCAGTCGCCCGAGCTGCGCAGCACGGCCTGCTCGACCATGGCCCGCAGCTCGCGGACGTTGCCGCTGAACTCGTGGCCCTCGAGCTTGGACAGGGCGCGAGGAGAGACTCCCCGGACCTGCCTGTCGTAGCGGCGGGAGAACTCGAACGCGAACGCCCGGGTCAGGGCCGCGATGTCTCCGCTGCGCTGACGCAGCGAAGGGACCAGGATCGTCGCTCGGGTGGCCCGGGCGAGCAGCGTGTCGAGGGCGGCGCTGCGGCCCCGCAGTCGGTCGGGGCCGTGTTTGGCGACCAGGCACACCGCCGTGACCAGCTCGACCCCCTGTTTGCCGAGGACGTCGAGGAGACGGATCAAGGTCGTCTCTTCGACCCGCTCTGCGTGTTGCAAGACGATCGTACCGGGGACGCTCGCGCCGCCCATCGACATGGCCTCGAGCACCCGGTCGATAGCCGCATCGACGGCGGGATCGAGGGCATCGAGGATCAGCAGGGGACGGGCCGCCCGCGCACTGCAGCGGTGGATCCACTGCGCGACCCGCAGCTTCCCGGTCCCAGTCTCACCATAGATGAGCCCGACTGCTGCGCCCTCGCTGCCGAGCTGGGTCGCGCGGCTGCGGAGCCGCTCCACTGCGGCCGACTGTCCTGTCAGCCAGGCCTCTGCGGCGTCCTCGATCTCGCTCTGGGGTCCACTCGCCTGGTCCCGGACCTCTGTGACGACCGAGCGGAACTCGATCTGTGCCAACTCACTACCTTGGCCACTCCAAATTGCATCTGACATTGCTTGTTCCTGTTCAACCTGTATTTTTGTCACTCGGCATTCAACGCCGTGTGACATATTCGTAACAGTGAACCCCTATGTGTCCGCAAGTAAAATATGTGGAATCGGTCTGCTTTGTTTGAGCACTGCGCACATCTGCGCATTGTACCGAGAGGTCAAAAACGCGAAAAGACGGCTCTAGAGCCGTCTTTTTCATGCCTGATGGCCTTTTGGGCAAAATCAGAACCTCACCCAGTTGCTGTCTCTCCAGTAGTTTCGTCCAGCTTAGGGTCAGCAACAACACTCTCAATATGGCCGCTTTCTACAGGATTCTTTAGTTCCAAGTTGCCACTCTGAGGCGATTCGCCACTGCTGTCATTCGCCAAATCGCTCGCCCCCATAGCGTCGTTTGCGACGCCACCGAGATCTTCTCCAACTCCGGCTGTCCCGGGGGAAGCAGGCTCATTGGCCGGTCGGATCGCGGCGTCACCTGGAGCGGCCGGATTGCCCGGATTGCTCGGCGCTTCGCTCTGTGCCGGGACGGCGATCGTGGCGGCGGCCTGCCTGGCCTTGCCCTCTTCGCGAGTCGGCAGGATCTGGGGGTTGGGACCGATGCGTTCGTAGTCGACTTCAGCCTCGGCCTCGAACACACCCTCGCTGCCCTCGTCCTTGTCCTCGAGAAACCCCGATCCCGCGTGTGCACTCGCGTAGGCCAGGTACATGGCGGAGATCATGAACGTCGCCGCGAACACCTGGGTCAGCTTGCCCATGAAGTCCGCACCGCCGCCACCGCCGAACACAGACTGGCTCGCGCCACCACCTAGAGCGCTGCCGAGGCCACCGCCCTTTCCAGACTGAAGCAAGATCGAGAGCACCATGGTCATGGCCACGATCACAAAGATGATGGTGATAAAGGTCGTCATGGAACGGTTCGCTGGAGGTGGGAGGCAGCGGCGGTGACGATATCCAGGAACGCGCTGGCGTCAAGGGAGGCGCCACCGACCAGGAATCCGTCGATTTCTCCGGCCTCGAGCAGGGCGCTCGCGTTCGCTGGCTTGACGCTACCACCGTAGAGTATCGATCTGTCGGCACCCGCCAGGCCCGCCTGATCGAGCCATGCTCGGATGGCTGCGTGCATCCCGCTGGCTTGTTCGGGGGACGCTGTACGCCCGGTTCCGATCGCCCAGACGGGCTCATAGGCGATCGTCACGCGCTCCGCGGCGGGGGGCTGGAGGTCGGCGAAGGCCGCCGAAAGTTGGGCGACGACGACCTGCTCGTGCTCCCCTGCGTCCCGCTGGGCGAGCTGCTCCCCCACACACAGGACCACGTCGAAGCCCCCAGCGAGGGCATTGCGAAGTTTGGCACCAACTAGAACATCAGTGTCACCAAACTGTGCGCGCCGCTCGGAGTGGCCGATGATCGCCGCGTGGACCCCGACTTCGCCGAGCATGGTGGTCCCGACTTCCCCGGTGAACGCGCCTTGCTCCTGTGCGGCGATGTCCTGGGCGAAGAGCTCAAGCTGGCCGTGGCTGCGGCCGGTGTGGGCCGACACGGCTTCGAGGGCCAGGTAGGTCGGGGCCACGCCTACGCGGAGCCCGGCCTGTCCTGAGAGCGCGGCCGGGAGCCCCGCAGACATGGTGGACGCGAGCGCTGCGGCCGGCCCACGGAGAAGGTTCTGCTTCCAGTTACCGATGACCCAGATGGTGCGTGACATGCCTGTTCCTGTTTTTGTTTCGGTTTTCGCGGTCCTACTCGCCCTGGTCGCCTTGGTCGCCCCGATCGCCCCGATCGAGGGGTGCGACTGGGGCGAGGGCTGCGACGCCGGGGAGCTCCCTGCCCTCGATGAACTCGAGGGAGGCCCCGCCGCCCGTCGACACATGGTCGATGGCCGCGAAAGCTGCGGCTCCAGCCTTGTTGAGAGCGGCCACCGAGTCGCCACCACCGACGACGGTGAACCCCGGACAGGCCGCGACCGCCCGGGCCACGACCATGGTGCCCTCGGCGAACACAGGGTTCTCGAACACGCCCATGGGCCCATTCCAAAACACGGTCTTGGCAGCGGTGATGGTCGAGGCAAAGGCGAGTTCGGTGCGCGGTCCGATGTCGAGGGCGAGCTTGGTGCTCGGGACCCCCGCGATCGTATCGACCAGGGTCGACGTCGGGCTGTCGAGGCCCTCCGCGCAGCGAAGATCGACGGGCAGGAGCACACGGACGTCTCGAGCCCCGGCCTTGGCGAGCACGCGCTTGCAGTCGCCGATCCGCTCGCGCTCGACCAGCGACGCGCCCAGCTCGCGGCCACGGGCCAGCAGGAAGGTGTTTGCCATGGCCCCGCCGACGACCAATGCGTCGCCAGCGCGAAGCCCCTCGACCAGGGCCAAGAGCACGCTGAGTTTGTCGCTGACCTTGGCCCCACCCACGATCGCCACAAAGGGGCGCTCGACCTCGTCTTTGAGCTTGGCCAGGGCGTGGAGCTCCCGGCTCATGAGCAGCCCCGGAGCGTGGTCTCGAACCAGGCCGGGGACGCCGACGACGGACGCGTGGGCCCGGTGGGAGGCTCCGAAGGCGTCGTTGACGTAGGCGTCGCAGAGCTTGGCGAGCGAGCGGGCGAAGTCCGGGTCATTGCTGCGTTCGCCGGGGTGAAAACGCAGGTTCTCGAGCAGCGTGACCTCACCCGCACGGGTGTCGTTGACGAGCTTGGTGACCCCGTCCCCCACGACCTCGTCGGGGAGCCGCACGGGACAATCGAGGAGCTCCGAGAGTCGGCCGGCGACCGGACCCATGGACAGCTCGGGGTCGAAGGTGCCCTTGGGGCGACCCAGGTGTGAGCAGATCACCAACCTGGCGTCCCGCTCGAGCAGGGCCCGGAGTGTAGGCAGGGCGGCGCGGATGCGGGTGTCGTCGGCGACGTCGCGGCTGTCTCCCGTACCGCACAAGGGGACGTTGAAATCGACCCGAACGAGCACCCGACGGTTGTCGACGTCGAGTTCGTCGAAGCTCGGCAGTCCGTGGATCAGGTTCTCGGCCATCGGCGCAGCCATAACGCATTTCGCCCGCTTTGGTCACCCCTACGAGGGTGCCGAAAGCGAGCGTGACGAGCCCTCGTCGAGCGAGGGGGACGGGAGAAGGTCCAGCCGGCGAGCGCTCCGGGTCAGGGGGCCTGAGCGTGGGTGGTGGTCGATCTCCTGCGACCGGGCGAGCGAGCTCGGCCAGCGGTCCGTGGGGCTACTCGGCTGCGGCGAGGCTCTGGTTGTCCTTGAGGTCGCTGTGCAGGAGGCTCAGGATCTCGGCCGAGACACCGATGATCTGCTCTCGGCTGTAGCCCTGGTCCTGGAGGTGGCGGAACACGGTCCGCGCAAAGATCGGGACTCGGCGAGCATCTTGGGTTTGATTGGTTCCAACGAGGGTTGCCATCACGTTCTCCACCCCAGCCCTTGTGCAACCCGCAGGCCGGCGGCAATCACGCTGCTCCAACTTGGAGATAACGGCCTGATTCCAAGCCGTTGCCGGTTTCGAGGTGTGTCTCTGACGTGGCTGTCGCTCTGTACGAACTGTGCAACAGCGCACAACTCTGCACGCTCAAAACCGGGATATCTGCGCAGTGATCTTCGCGTGTGACCGGCGAAGAGTCCGCGTGTTCCCCGAGAACAACGACCGCTATGGACTCTCGGGAGTGCCCGAGATGACCTGCAAGAGCGTGTCGAGGCGGGCCCAGGAGTGGTTGTCCATGTCGCGGTCGAAGGTCGCGCCCAGCTGGTGGGTGCCCTCGACGGGTGTCGACCAGACTACGCGCCCGACCAAGGTCAGGGAGGTGTCGCGGTCGGGGGGGTCGATCCAGAGCTCGAACCGGACCCCTGAGCCCGGGTTCAGGGGCCGGTCGATGTGCATGCAGATCCCCGCGAAGCTGATATCGACGGCCTGGCCGTCCAGGGTCTCGCCGGTCTCGAGTGAGACCCTGGCCTCGAAGGCGCACGCGAAGCGTGGGTGAGCTCGCCGTTCGTCCACGCGCGGATCCTAACACCGCTCGAGACGGGGGCTACGATCGAGAAAACTCGAGCCCAGTCAGGGCCGCGAGCAAGCCCTCGAGTTCGCGCAGTCGCAGAGCCCGGGTGAGGGCCTCCTCGATATCGGGGGCGGGCGCCAGGGCGGTCGCGGTGAGCAAGCCCAGGCGCTCCACGTAGAGGGCCGTGACCTCGGCGGACACACGTGTCCGCCAATCCTCCAGATCCAGGTGAGCACGGGCGATCCGGAGCTCCTCGGGGGAGTAGATCAGGCGATCGAGAGACCAGGTCGCCTTGAAACGCAGCGTATCTTGGCTCTGGCCGTCATCCCGGAGCGCGTCGGGATTGCCGACCTCCCTGTCCAAGGTCCAACCACGATCCAGACGATGGTCGTACTGGGTGGTGAATGTGGGCAGGACGGCCGCCACTCGGGCCCGGCGGCGCCACCGCCTGGGTGCCTCCGGGTCGAGCCCCGCGCGAGCCAAGGCGGCCGCCTGAGCCTGCTCGAGGCTCGGGCCGGGGGACGCGGAGAGCGCCGCCTGGACGATATCGCCGGGGTCCTGTCGTGTCTGAGGTCCATCTTCAACCTTCGACGAGCGAGCTCCGCTCGACGAGAACACGCGGTCGTTCGGGACGGGGGTCGTGTCCGTTGGAGGCGAGTCAGGGCTCGTTGGGGGTGATTCAGAGCTCGGGGGCGAGCCCACTGCAAGGGTGCAGGTACGGGCGGCGGCGAGCCCCACGGCGTGAGCCCGCTGGATCAACTGCCATCGAGCGAGGCCCGCCCGGGCCTTCGCCTGAGGATCGAAGCCGAGCGTCACACTCGCCAGCACCTCGACTTCAGCCTCGACCCCGAGAGAGTGCACAGGTCCACTCGAGGCGTCTGCGCCCCAACCTCCCCGGCGTACGAGCTGCACACTCGCGTCGGCGCGGACGCCCGTGGGCCGGCGGGTCGTGAGCGATGGAGCAAGCGCGGGTAGGGAGCCGAGACCACAGGCCCGCGGGGCAGGGCGCTCCCGTGGGATCCGTAGGCCAGCGCGGTCGCTGGGCCGGCAGGGGGGGAGGGGGCGAAACACGAGCTGGCCACGGGCGACGGCGGGGGCCTCGGTCTCGGTCTGGTCCTGGCATCGCGTACGTATGGGTCGCTGGAGCGCGATCGGACCGCGATGCTCGGTGAGTTGGGCGAGTGTGTGACCTCGGTCGAGTCGCCAGTGTCGGGCGCCGGCGGTGATCCACAGCCGGCCGGGGTCCGAGAACCCGAGCTCGATCGCAGCGTCGATCGAGAAGACCGGGCCAGCGAGGCCGAGGTCGCTCGAGGTCGCGAACCCGTCGGGATCCTGCTCACCGAGCGTGGTGTCCGTGACCTCAGACAGGGAGGACACTCGAGCTTCGAGCTCGACTCGGCGCCAGCACTCTGGAGCGGGGCTCCAGCAGACCCACAGCCGGCCTCGGTGCACGACCGCCCAGCTCGAAGGGGCGAGTTCGTGGCCGGGTACGGAGAGGGGGCGGTGCCGACCTTCGTGTTGGAGATCTGTCTGGGCCGCGCGGATCGGCGAAGCGGACCGCCCCGCCGCCCTCCCGAGTGGTTCGTGCGCGAGTTGGAGGGCGAGGGTGACCGAGAGAACGATGACGGAGGAGGTGGACACAGCCGGGTGTCGGCCCGCGCTCGGCAGACTTACCTGTCGAGTGCAAGTCCTCCTCCGGCTGGCCGACACCCGGCTGTGTCCACCAATCTCACCAACCTCACCGGTCGCCCCGACAAACTCGCTCGACCTGCAATTCGAGCGCTCACCCTGCTCGCCGGGGCGTGGTGTTGTCTCTCCGCGGACATCGTGCGGGCCTCAGGTCCCGAGGCCGCTGGTGGCCCCGGCCTCCATTTTATCGATGTCGGCCAGGGATCCGCGCTCCTGATTCGAGGTCGGGGCGAACACCCCCCGGTTGTCCTGGTCGACGCGGGGCCATCCGGGGGTGCAGAGGCCGTGCTCGCGGCGCTGGCCGTCCACCAGGTCTCGCGCGTCGCTCTGTGGGTGCTCAGCCACTACGACGGCGACCACATCGGGGGCTTCGGCCGGGTGCTCGCCGGGGCCGACGAGCGCTGGCCGAGCGCCGACGACCTCCAGATCGACGCGGTCTGGGACCGGGGCCTCGACAGCCCTGTGCCGCAGACCGAGGTGTTTGCTGCCTACCTCGAGTTTGTGGGCTCGAGGCGCACCCGCGCCGAGCCGGGAAGCTCCTTCGACGGCGTCGACCTGCACCTCGAGGTCGTCGATGTCGGTCCCTGGCCCCCCGAGGTCGACGCCGATGAGGAGAACCACCACAGCGTGGTCCTGTGCCTGGAGCTCGACGGCCTGCGTGTGCTCCTGCCCGGTGATCTGCCCGCAGCTCGACTCGAGTCGGCGATCGACGCCTGCGGGCCCGTGGACCTGCTGTGGGCCAGCCACCACGGTGCCGTGGACGGGACCTCCGTCGCGCTCATCCAGGCCCTCGATCCGAGGCGTGTGGTCATCGGCGCGGGACGCAACAACACATATTGCCACCCTGCGCCCACCACTCTTGCGCGGTTGGCCGATCGAGAGGTCTGGATCCTGGGTGCGGCCGGGCTCGGCCCGGGCCAGGCTTGTCGACCCCTCGGGCCCGCACTCTCACCGCAGCATCACCTCGTCGAGGGTGACCTGTGGATCAGCCCCGGTCCCGACGGCGGCCTGTGGCTGGGTTCGCCCGGTGGCGGGTGGACCTACGCTGGACCGGAGTAGAAACCGTCTCGGAAGCGGCTCAGTTGATGGCCACAGAGCCGCCGCGGATGCGCTGCCGACGACGTGCCCAGGTCGTGATGTCTCGGCCCAGGATCTCGATTTTGCCGTCGGCGTGGAGTTCGATGCTCGCCTTCCCACAGCGCAGCACCAGCTTGGAGTCGGCCTCGATGACCTGCACCTCGCCGTCGACTTCGACCTGGGTCAGGTCGGCGGAGGGGGCCAGCTCCGGATCTGGATCTGGAGCTGGGTCGGGCTGGGGAGCCGGGCCGAGATCGACCTGCGAGGCCAAGCTCATGATCACGGGTGAATCCCCGCGGCCCTCCAAAAACGCGAGCAAGACCGGCCGACCATCGTCGAGGGCAGCCTGGACCAGCGCCGGCGAGACGGCGCCGATCAGTCTCGCCACGGGTGCCGGGCCGTGGAGCCCGGGGAAGCGGACCTCGGGTCGGCCGTGCTCGTCGAGCGAGACGACCTGGCCCAGGCAGGGCTGCCGATCTGCGCGCGACTCCGGGCCGACGAGGAGTCCGTGACCGCGATGAGGGGCGCGTCCGTCAGGCATGGGCCCACTTTAGCAGATCCCCCATCGCCCCCATCGTGTTGTCCCATGCAGGAATTTCGTCGACGGCCCGACCTCGGGCGATCCTGTCCCCGCATCGGGCGGGCGCCCGTAGCCCGAGCCTCGCGCTGCGGGCTCGGTTCGGAGCAGACTGCGGGCAGGACGGGCCTCGCCGCCCCATCGCTGTTAGACTCGCGCGACGTGGCGGTCCCGACCGATGAGCCGGCAACCCCTGGTCGACCCTCGAAGCTGGCGGGTCGACCCTCGAAGCTGGCGGGTCGGCCCTCGGGGCTGGCGGGTCGGCCCTCGGGGCTGGCGGCCAGGGCTGCTGTAGCGGCTGGGATCAGCCTCATACTGGTGAGCGCGGCGGGCTGCGCATCTCGAAAGGGCGACGGTCTCCACGTAGAGAGCTGGGAGCCGTCATGGAAGGGCGGCAAACACGAGGCGACCTTCCGCTATGGCTCGCCCGGGGACGAGTGGGAGCCCATCGCCGACAGGGACATCCAGGTCGCCTGGCACCACCGCTCGGATCCCGCGGTCATCCAGATCTTCAGCGAGTGTGGGTCCCACGGTGACAGCGACCTCGAAGATTTCACGGACCACCAGCGCATCGACTACTCCAGCTGGAAGATCAGCCAAGAGCCCACTGGTGAGCTCGATGCCGACGGCCGCCCCCGCATGCAGTCGAAGCAGTACTACTCGACCATCGCCGCGCGCGAAGCCCTGCGCACGACCGTCGAGGCCAACCTCGATGGTGCCGCCGTGACCATCGAATACGTCGTGCTCAAGAAAAACGGCTGTCTGTTCGACATCACCTACATCACCGTGCCCCGCGCTTTCGAGTCCCACCTGGGGGAGTTCGAGGCCGTCATCGAGGGGTTTCGGTTTCCGGTGCGTGGACAATGAAGGGCGGGAGTCGGTGGGTCCGAAAAGTCGGCGGGACCGTGGTCGACCTGGTCGAGTGGTGCGGTGGGATGACCGTGATGTTCGGGCAGGCTGTGGTTCGCGGGCCGCGTCGCCCCTGGGGCCTGTTCGACATCAGCTACCAGGTGCTGCAGGTCGGGATTCGGTCGATCCCGGTCGCCACCATGATGGCCATGTTCGTCGGGATGATCCTGACCTGGCAGTTCGGCGAGGCGCTCGCGGACTTCGGCGCCAAAAACTCGATCGGCTATGTGACCTCCCTGGCCCTGGTCCGCGAGCTCGTGCCGACCCTGCTCGCGGTTACGGTCGGCACCAAGATGGCTACCGGCATGACCGCGGAGCTCGGCTCCATGAAGGTCACCGAGCAGATCGATGCGATCGCGGCGCTCGGCGCCGACCCGATCAAGAAGCTGGTCTGGCCGCGCCTGGTCGCGGCCTCCATCGCCATGCCCCTGCTGGTCGCCTGGGGCAATGTCGTGGCCATGGTCGGAGGCATGCTGATCTCTGATGTCGTGTTCGACGTCCCCGCCGAATATTTCTACTCGACCTACATCGACGAGCTCGAACCCATCCACTACGTGATGAGCCAGACCAAAGCCCTGGTGTTCGGCGGCCTGGCCGGGATCGTCGGGTGTTACCAGGGGTTCTCGACCAAGTTCGGCACCGAGGCGGTCGGCATGTCGACCACCGAGACGGTCATCGCCGTGTCGGTCATGGTCCTGCTCGCAGATTTCGCGCTCACAGCGCTGTTTATCCCGATCTAGAGGGAGCGAGGGCGCAGACAGATGGCCGAACTCACCGTGGGCAGTCCCCAGCAATCACCGTCGACCTCGGGTGTCCGTCGTGCCTTGGGGACCACGATCGGGTCCTTTCATGGTGAACATCGGAGTCCAGGGGAGGCCCTGATCACCTTCTCCAACGTCGACAAGGCGTTCGGATCCAACATCATTTACGAGGGCATGAACCTCGAGGTTCGGCTCGGGGAGACCCTCACCATCATCGGTGGTAGCGGCCAGGGCAAGAGCGTCTGTCTCAAGCTCATGGTCGGCCTGCTCCAGGCCGACGCCGGCGAGGTGCTCTACTACGGGCGAGATGTGGCCGACATGAGCGCCCGGGAGCTCCGGGAGCTCCGCACGCGTGTGTCGATGGTGTTCCAGGGGGGGGCCCTGTTCGACTCCATGAGCATCCGTGAGAACGTAGGCTACGCCCTGCGCGAGCACACCCAGATGGGGGATGCAGAGATCGAAGACCGGGCGGTGGAGAGCCTCGAGCTCGTCGGTCTCGGCCCCTCGACTCACCCCGGGATCATGGATCAGATCCCGGCAGCCCTGTCTGGGGGTATGGTCAAGCGGGTCGCGCTGGCACGCTCGATCGCCCTGCGGCCTGAGGTTATCCTCTACGACGAGCCGACTACCGGCCTCGACCCCAGCAACTGCAACCGTATTGCTCGCATGATCCGCAAGCTCCAGCGTGAACTCGGCGTCACCAGCATCGTCGTCACCCACGATATGACGACAGCCTGGTACGTCGCCGATCGGGTGGCCATGCTCTACGACAAACAGTTCCCCTATGTCGACGATGTCGAGTCCTTCCGGGCGATCGAAGATCCGATCGTTCGGGACTTCATCGAAGGGCGGACCTCCTAGTGGGCAAGCGACGCGACGAGCAGAAAACCAACTTCGTCGTTGGCATGTTTGTGATCGGGTTCAGCGCGCTGTTGGTGGGCTCCCTGCTGGTGATAGCGATCAGTGAAGGCGTGATGGTCCAAAAGGGCACGCTCAGGGCCCACTTTCGGACCGTCTCCGGTCTCACCAAGAGCTCGAAAGTTCAGCTCGCCGGCAAAGAGATCGGCGACGTCGAGGAGGTCACCTTCATCTCGCCGACCTACGCCTGCGATCCCCTGAACGAGGATCAGGGCCGCTTCGGCGACACTCGCAGCGACGACTGCGACCCCTCGTTGTTCTGCGCGACCATGCCCTCGGGCGAGGGCCTCTGCGCCGAATTCGAAGAGTTCCAGGGCGACCCCTTGGCCTACGAGAGCTGCGCGGACGACAGCATCTGCCGCGAGGGGGAGGCCTGCGTCGACCGCAAGTTCCGCTCGCGCTACAAGCGGGTCCGCTGGGAGGGCTCGGACGGCATGTGTGTGCCCTATACGACCGAGCACCGCCGGGTCGAGGTCACCATGCGCATCGACGCCGACAAGTTCCAGTACATCCGTTCGGACAGCCGCGCGGCCGTGGCCTCCAACGGCGTGCTGGGTGACCAGCTCATCAACATCAGCGTGGGCAGCAACGACCTCCAGATCGAGTCCGGGGGGCGGGTTCAGTCCACACCCTCGCTCATGGAGGAGCTCAGCACCTTCAAAGACCAGATCGGCGGCATCATCGACAAGGTCGACACGAGCCTGGCCGGGATCTCGGGGCTGTTCTCCTCCCTCAACAACGAGAACACCAAGCGCGACCTCCAGGGCATCTTGTCCAACGCCAGCGAGATCACGCGTCAGGTCGCAGAGGGGGAGGGCCTCATCGGCGCCCTGTTCAGCGATGCCGAGTACAAGGAAGACTTCGGGCGCACGCTCCAGTCGGTCCGCCACAGTGCCGGTCAGCTCGACCAAACCATGACCACCGTGAGCCACGAGGCCGGCCCGGCCCTGCGCAACGTCTCACGGGCGGCCGGCAGCGTCAGCGATATCCTCGAGGACCTCGAGGACCCGAACAACCGCTCGGTCCTGGGACGGGCCCTGCATGACCCACAGATGGGCCAAGACGCGGCGGATGCGGTCAGCAACGCCGCGGACGCGGTCGGTGGTGCCCGAGATGCGATCACCGATCTCCAGGTCGTGATCGCCGAGGTTCGACATTCGGTCACCGCCGGCGAGGGGACGATCGGCAAGCTCCTCAAGGATCCAAAGGCCTACGACGATCTGGTCAAGCTGCTCGGCAACATCGAGCGGGTCAACGTGGTCAAGAAGCTGGTCCGTTTCGTGGTCGAGCAAGACGAGGCCAAGGCCACCGGTAGCCCTCCCGCGAGCGGGGACTGAGCCGCACTCGCGGCGTGGGTGAGCAGGCATGGCGACCCGGCGACAGCAGCGGCGCATCAACGCCCTCGTGGTCCTGTTTGGACTCTCGTTTGGCGGTCTGATGGTGTTCTCCCTGGGCCTCATCGCCTTGACCGAGGGCGTGCTCCTGCCCAAGGTCACGCTCTACGCCGACTTCCGCGACGTCAGCAGCCTCGGCCGACACAGCGACGTCCAGCTGGACGGGAAAAAAATTGGTCGGATCACAGACGTCGAGTTCATCACCGCGCGATATCCCTGCGACCCGAGGACCGAGGACTGGGGGCGGGCCGAGGCCCGCGACGACTGCGAGCCGTGGATGTTCTGTGTCGAAGCGGAGGTCGGGGGCGACCCAGCCAAGGGCTACTGCGCCGAGTTCGAGGAGTTCAGCGGGCGAACCAGCGACTATAAAGATTGCCCGGACCAGGGCAGCTGTCAGCCCGGCCACATGTGTATGACCGAGGCCTTTCGGCGGCGCTACCGAGACGTGCGCTGGTGGGGCGAGACGGACTGGTGTGTGGCCTACGATGTCGACAGCCGGCGAATCCGTGTCGCCATGGAGATCGATTCGGACGCGCTTCAGTACATTCGTTCGGACAGCCGCGTCAACGCCGTGCTCAACGCCCCGCTCTCGAACACGCGCCTCAACATCAGCGCGAGTGGGAGCGGTCATGCCCTCGAGGACGGGGACAGGATCCAGACCCAGCTCTCATTCATGGAAGAGGTGCTCGGGCTCAAAGACGAGATCGATCGTCTCGCGGCAGAGGTCGAGCGTGGGCTGCTGGGCCTCTCCGGGTTGACCGACGCCCTGACCGATGACGCCGCAAAGGGCGACCTCGAGGCGGTCTCCAAACACGTGGCGGTGATCAAGCGGCAACTCGAGGGAGCACAGGGCCTGATCGGCGCAGTCCTCAACGACCCGGGGACCCGGGCCGACATGAGCAAAACCCTGCGCGAGGTCAAGCGGGCGGCCCGGAGTGCGCAGGAGGACTATGCGGGGCTCGAGCGCCGTCTTCGGCGGACCATGGGCAAAACCGAGGTCGCCGTCGAGGATATCGAGGCCCTCCTCGATGCCCTCGACGATCCGGCGAACCACAGCCTCGCGGCGCTGTTGTTCAACGAAGACCACGGCATGATGGCCCAGGCCGCGAGTGTCGGCGCGAGCAGCGAAGAGGCCATGGGGGCAGGGCGGGAGCTCATGGCCGACATGGATGCCGTCCTCGAAGAGGTGATGACCGCCATCGAAGGTCGAGAGGGCACCCTGGGGATGCTGTTTTATGATCCCAAGCCCCTCTACCACCTCAAGGATCCGGCGACCTTGCGGCGCGTCGACGCGGTGAAGTCCTTTGTGCGCTGGGTCGGAGCCTTCGATGAGGCCCAGACCGAAGCCGAAGCCGATGCCGATACCAACGCTCCCCCTCGCCCATCTCGCCGGTGATACGCTCGGTGGGTGAAGCGGGAAGCGCTGAGGTCTCGAATCAACGACCAGGTAAGGCGGCGGTTCCTGGCGGACATCACCCCAGATGTGACGACAGGCGAGCTCGCCGCGATCATCTCTGCGATCCCGAGCCTGGGTGCCGTCCGGCTCGACGAGCTGCTCGCCTCGGCGTGGAAACCGGACACGGGTCCGGCGAGGCTCGAGGTCGAGGTCGACCTCGAGGCCATGTCGTACCGGGAGATTCACCGGGAGCTCGATCGTGAGCTGCTCCCGAGGGCGATGAAGCAGGCGGGATCGATATTCCACGCAGCGGCCATGCTGGGTCTCTCTCGAGATACACTCCGAAAGAAGATAAATGCGCTTCGGGAGCCGGAGCCGGTGGACCCCCGGTAGCGAAGGTCACCGGCAGCCACAGCTACTGTCGCTCGTAGGCGCCGATGTCGAAGCCTGCGCCCTGAGGTCGGGGAGTCGCTTCGATATCGGCGCTCACGCCCGCATCAATGCCGGCGTCCACGGCGGGGCTGCCCGGGGGCAGGTGATAGTCGCCGCTGTCTGGGGCCTCGAACAGGCCGCCGACGGCGCTCATGAAGGAGTTCTCGTCGAAACCGAGGGCCTGCCACTCGCCGAGGTCGATCCAGTCCTCGCTAGGCGGCTCGAACACCACCCCTTCAGCGTAGATGTTGTAGTCGATGTCCAACCCCGCCGAGGACTCGTCGTCGTAGG
>CAYVJQ010000103.1:0-26394 GCA_964451725.1 uncultured Nannocystaceae bacterium
GAGGGTGGATCACATGTGCCGAGCTGGCGTGGATCACATAGGCCGGTCTGTGACAACTGGCTCCACAGCGCATTGCCATTGACTCCACTGGTGTTTTGATGATGTTGCGTGTCACCCTGGTAGACTCACACCCCCGATTTCTGTACTTTCAGGGGAGCATCTGGCGGCGTGGAGGGCCGCTATAAATTCGAGGCCTGCCTCTGGGGAGACCGTGACCACCAGGCGTCGCCCAGGAGGGGTGAGCCGAGTCGCGTGCAGCCTGCCGAAGATTGAACGAACGAGCACCACGATGCTCACAAAATGGGAGAACAGGTCGTCGGTCGTATTGTTGATCGCCGTCTCGAAGCGGGGATCGTTGTTGCTCGAGATCGGACGAGTGTCGATCATGACGCCCCAGCCCGTGGTGTGCGAGCCGCACTGGGTGAGCGCGTGGTGTGCGGGCCCGACCTCCTCCGCGGGCATCGGAGCGCCGAGCCTCCGCTCCGCCAGCAGCACGCGGCGCTCTACATTCTGGAACACTCGCATGTGGTCTGTGTGCTCGAGGAACTGGAACCCGTCGAGTGTCGGATGGGCTTCGGCCACGCGCCCATCATGCAGAGAAGGAAGGGTCCCGAACAGGGCATTTTGGTCTTTAGATCAAGATTTCGGCGTCAGTTGAAGTGGTGATTTGGGACCTTTTGGATCGCTGGGCGAGAGCGCTCCGCGCTGTCTTCACATTGCGCTCGGAGCGGAGCGTGACATCGCGCTTCGAGCAGAATGTCTGTGTTCAAAAGACCCAACCCGACGACAGGTTCATTGCCGAGGCTGCCGGTTTCGCTGCCCGAGCGCTCGCTTCTCAGGTGGGCAGGTCGGCGAAATCGTGCTTCGAGTCGTTCGAAAGTCCCAACCGCAAGAACTCGACTTGATGTTCCGAGTCTGGTCGAGGTCGTCCTCAGAGCGCCGTCTCCCAGTACTCGAGCGCCGATGTGTACGAATCGATGAAGCGCTTGAATTTCCCGGTCGCATCTTGACGATCGAGCATGCTCGTCAGACTCAACGTTTCTCCACCGCCGCCGTGCTGATTCACGCCTTGGCGGGGCGTCATGTCGAAATGGAGTGTCGCGCCGTAGTTGGCCGCGAGCGATGCGGCGAAAGCCCTCACGACAGGCTCGCACACCCTGCAAGGGCAGTTGTAGCCGGCGACGTAAACGTCGATCCTTGGGTCGAAGCGCTCGGAGACGGTACACAGCTTCTCCGCGAGGATCCGGAGCAGATGCTGCTCCGCATGGAACCCATCATCAGAGGGGATGTAGACGACGACCGCAGTCGTCTTGTCCGCGGCTACGCCGTATGAATTCGCCGTCGAAAATTTCCTCCGCGCATCGACCCCCATCTGTGCGCCCACCTTGTCGCCAGTCAGCTTGTGTGCGTCGACATTGCTGTTACACGAAAAGAAGGTCTGGCCGCCGAAACTCAGCCCTTGAACCTCGGTATGCACATTGCAGTCGCCTTTGAGCGCCGTGGCATCAGCGCGCAGCGCGGCTAGTGGGCCGAGAGCCCTCTGCATCGCGTGACCCGAGCAACAAGGGGAACGGGCCGGAAGTGCCGCTCCCCAGCTCCTCGGCCTCATTGGCCACTGCACCTTCGAACCTGAGAAGCTGGACCTCGAGTTCGCTGGAGTACACGCCATCTGCACGTGCAGCTGCCCCGCCGGCCCCGACCAAATCTCCTCAGCAGCCCGCCGCCCCATCCGAATCGCCTCTGCCTCCAATTCCCGGTTTTGCACGATCGCCACCCCGCTCCCGTACGGATTCTCCACCCGGCCGCTGCGCTGTTGCACCACATGCGCCAGCTCATGTCCGAGCAGCTCGATCCCCCGCTTCGTCCCTGGATCGTACAACCCAGCCTCGAAGTTCAGCGTCTCGCTCAGCGTGAACGCCCTCGCCCCGATCGCAGACGCAGCCGGCCCTTCCACCACGCGCACCCCGGAGAAGTCCGTCCCAAACAGCCCCTCCATCCGCTCCCGGATCCCCCTCTCCAGCGGGACCCCTTGCCCGATGAGCCGCATCCAGCCACCGGGCACGGGCGAGGTCACCAGCCCTGCAGTGGTCTCGCGCCGCCGCTGCACGACCCCGTGGAGCACCCCAGCCTTGGGCTGACCCATCCCCGGTAGGAGCTCTGGCCGCGGTGCTCCGGCCAACCCCGGCCGCGAGACACCTTTAGTCTGGACAGCCCGCCCCCGCAGCCCCGAGGGTAGCCAATCCGGCCGGGGCGCCTTCTCGGCCCAGAAGCTCCCTCCCTTGGCCTGCGCGGTCGCGCTCACCGTTGCTCGAAGGGGCGAGCTCGCGCCCATCAACTCCGGTCGTGGCGCCTTCCGTCCCCAAAGGCTCGCCCCTTTGCTTTGAGTCCCCCCAGGGGCGCGAGCCTGCTCGACGTCGAAGAAGCCTTGGAGCACCAGGCCGCGTATGGGTCCGTTCGTTATCGTTGCCATCGTAGAAGTTCGGCCCGGCCATTGGGACGCAGTCAACTAGCCGTACTTGGCCCATTCCATCGTAGGCATGATAGCGCCGAAGACCAATTTTCGACTCGTACCGCGGACCCACCCGCTCACGGCCGGCTACAACACCACGATCGAGCTCGATGACGACGCGATCCTACGTGGTGTTCCCATTTGGCCCTTTTGGCCCGGACCGAAAGACCTGCGCGCGTCCGTGCAACAACCAGATTCCCCGGCCGACAACATGTCGTGACGCCACCCCGCCAGATCATCCCCGGCCAGACCCTGTTCGTGACCTGCCGCGCCGTTGGTCGCAGTTTCCGCTTCGTGCCCACCCCCAAGGTCGTGGAAACGCTGCGTTTTTGCTTCTTCTACACCGCCAGCAAGTTCAACGTCTCCATCCACGAGTTCGTTTGGATGAGCAACCACAGCCACGTCATGATGACCATGGCCGACGCCCGGCTGCCGGATTTCATGCAAGAGCTCAACTCCCTGTGCTCCCGGGCCCTCAACGCCCTTCGAGGCTGGAGCGGCTCGAACTTCGAGAAGGGCTACAACATCACGGTCGAACTCGATGACGACGCGATCCTACGTCACTGCGCCTACACCGTCGCCAACCCCTGTGCAGCCGACCTCGTCACACGGGCGCGCCACTGGAAAGGTCTGACCTCGGTCAGCCTCGAGTACGGGCAGGAAATCGTCGTCAAGCGGCCCCGATACGGACTTTGGACGCCCTCCCGTTCCCCCGGGAAGGTGCAGCGGAAGCGGAAAAAAGACGCCAATCGGGCCTCCTACGCCGGCCGCTCGCTCATTCCGACGCAGGTGGCGTTCAGCCTGACACGTCCACCCCTCGCACGAGTACAGATGTCCGACCGCGAGGTCCGTGCCGAGGTCCGCAGTCGCGTCGCAGAGCTCGAGGCCACCGCCGAGGCGGCCAGAGTGAAGGTGGGTCGACGTGTCCTGGGCATGCGTCGCGTGCGTGAGCAGCCTTGGTTTGGAATCCCGCAAAAGCGGGAGGACATGTTCGGGCCAAAGCCGAAGGCCTCGGGGCGCAACAAGTGGGCGAGGGTCGAGGCAGCACGGCGCTCGGTCGTGTTCAAGGCGGCCTACGTCGCGGCCAGGGACGCATGGATAGGGGGAGACCGCGAGGCTGTATTTCCCTTTGGGACCTGGCTGATGCTGCGGCGATTCGCGGTTCGTTGCGCCGCGTCCCCGCCTGTGTGAAAGGAGGAGTGCTCGAATGGACGTAGGCAGGCCCGGTAGCTTGCCCGCTGGTGCTGGTTTCACACGAGTGTGGGCTCCGGAGCCTGGCGAGAACCCGGACAAGACCTTCGAAAGGGTCTCAGGTTTGGGTCTCACTTCACCGGAAAAGCTTTCGGTCTGGGTCCGCCGACATTTGGTCTGGGTCTCCCATCACATGACTTTCGGTCTGGGTCCACGACATGACTTTCGGTCTGGGTCCACTGAGTGGGCGAGGGTCGAGGCAGCACGGCGCTCGGTCGTGTTCAAGGCGGCCTACGTCGCGGCCAGGGACGCATGGATAGGGGGAGACCGCGAGGCTGTATTTCCCTTTGGGACCTGGCTGATGCTGCGGCGATTCGCGGTTCGTTGCGCCGCGTCCCCGCCTGTGTGAAGGAGGGAGTGCTCGAGTGGACGTAGGCAGGCCCGGTGGCTTGCCCGCTGGTGCTGGTTTCACACGTGTGGGGGCTCCGGAGCCTGGCGAGAACCCGGACAAGACCTTCAAAAGGGTCTCAGGTCTGGGTCTCACTTCACCGGAAAAGACTTTCAGTCTGGGTCCGCCGACATTTGGTCTGGGTCTCCCATCACAAGACTTTCGGTCTGGGTCCACTCGGTCAGTCTGGGTCCACTCGGTCCACATGACTTTCGGTCTGGGTCCACTCGGTCCAACGGCCGCGCCCGGTTTAGGTGGCAACTATCCTGACAGAGGGGGGTAGTACTTCTCATAATGGACTCCCAATCCCTCGCCCTTGGGGTAGAGCAGCACCCCCACTCGCCCCCCCTTGTGCATCGACACGACCCCATCTCTATTCGTGGTTATGACGTGATTGTTACCCACATGCATCATAACCTTGTCGCCTGCCTTCGCGTACTTGGGGATCTGCGACATGAATGTTAGCTCGGCGTATCCACTTGTAAACACGACGTTGGTATTCACCTTGACATTCCTCCTTTTATACTTTTCTTCGGACACCGCCTCCGGGCTTGATATCGGGAAATACATCCGTTCGCCCGTTATGTTACTGTCATAAATTTCCGCCTCTAATGTGTTGATGTGGCGTTCCTCAAACTGCCGCGTTCTGACCTCCAACATCCCAGACTCTTGCCTGCCACCGCCCATCATGGCGTCTATCTCCATCTTTGTCGCCAACCTGGCGAATGATAAGGCGTTGCTGAGCTTATTTGAAATTTTTTTTGTGACGGCACGTATCATGAACTGTGCCGTGCGGGTGTCTGCGGAGTCGATGGCGCCGGGCGTGTGACCCCCTCGGGCGATTGCCTGGGCGTATGCGTCGGCGGCGGCATCGAGTCCTGGATCGCGGAGCATGTCTAATCCGTGGGGTCGGCCACTTAGTACCTTTCCGGAGCGTTGTTGCACTACGTGTGCCAGTTCGTGCGCCAGTAAGTAAAGGCCGTGTTCCGTATTGGGGGCGTAACGCCCAGGTGCGAAACGGATCACATCCTCCATCGAACATGCCTGCACACCTATCGATCGGAGGCCCGGACTCTCATGTATACGGACACCCGAAAAGTCTTGCTGGAAGTAGCGCTCCATGTAGTTCCTTATGTCCTTTCCGAGAAGCGTAGGGGTACCACGCGTTCGGATCGCCTCTAGCGGCACGCGGGACACGACGGCCCCCAGTGAGTGCCCCCCGTTTCTCGACATCTCCTCGCGGCCGTGCGTGGGTTCCCCCCCTGATTCCATCGCGAGAAACGATCGATAGGCCGAATTGACTGAGCGCCCCCTGTGCCCTGTGTGGTACGGCCGCTGGCCGTAGGACCATCCGGCCTGGTCCGACTCCCTATCCCTTGGGGCCCGTCGTTGCGGGCAATCTGGAAGGGTGGGGGGATGGGGAGATGATTGTGAATCGAAGTACCCCTGCATCACGGAACCCATGCTCCGCCTTGTACGTGTCATTCCCGTAATCCTCGGTTACTGCTACTGCTAACGGCTCGTGTCAAACTGCGTCGCATTTCATTGCCATCTTCGGTGAGTCGATGCGCGTGCAGGCCTCTCGCTGTCCCGCGCTACCCCCCAAACATCTCCGTCAACCCCTCATCGTCCAGCAACCGCCCCTGATCCACCACGAGATCCACCACCCCCGCCCCCTCCACCAGCACCTTCCAGTCCTCCCCCTCCGGGTTCGCAAACAACCCATACACCCCAATCGCCGGCTCCCCCGCCTCAACCTCGATCTCACCATAAGCAACCGCCCCCGGAAACACAACAAAAACCCCAAGCACAGAATCATCCGGCTTCGTCACCAGCGCCTCGATCGCCGCATACCGGTCCTCAAAAAAACTCACCGCATCCGTCCTGCGCACGACCACCTGCAACGGCCGTCCACCGTTGCTCTCCGCGTTCCCCCGCAGCGCAACCTCCAGAGTCACCGTCGGCGACACAGTCTCCTCCTTGGGCTTGCAGCCAACCCCGAGCGTGAGCACCGCGGCCCCCACCAACCCAACCTGCACCAGCGAACTCATCGACACCGCCTCCGCACCGCGAAAATCCCCCAAGGATCGCTGAGCAACCTGACCTCGACCTGACGCAGCTCACCACCGCGACCGATCATCACCGGCCACTGAACCGTGATGTTTCGAAGCGTCCGAGTTCCACGCCCACACCGAGTCCCGCGGGCCATCGCTACCTGAGACAGGGTCTGAGCGCGACCACCCAGGGCCGAACTCGTGCCCTGGTCGAGCAGACGATAAAACGCAAACTCACCGCTCTCGACGATCTTATAACGACCCTCCCGAAGGTCCTGCCCCACGTCGGCCTCGAGCTCCGGCGCGGTCATCGTCAGGCTAACGATCGCACTCCCCTGCTCCCACCACTCGATCGACATCGTCTGAGGCGCCGGCCGCTGGTTGAAACCGTAGACAGTATCCCCCCCAGCACCGAGCCCCGCCATCGAGGCGATACGCCCACCCACCGGCTCAGCCGGGAGCGGCTCAAAGCGCACCTCGACCTCGATCGGGACGCGCTCACCATCCTCGTTCCACAGGGTCTTGGTGATGCGGTCGAGGTCCCGCACCATCGGCAACATCGAGCCAGGCGAGCGCACCCCAGAGACCATCCTGAACTGCCCCTCGCTCATGGCCGGACGAATCAGGAGATCGAAGAGCTCCCAAAACTCCCCGGGGACCTCGCCCTGCGCTCGGATCGTCGACTCGAGGTCGACGATGCTCGCGTCGAAGGCGGCGTCTGGGTTGAAGGGATAGGCATCGAGCACCGGGGTGACGACGGGACGAACTTCCATCGACCAGGCCGTGGCGACCTTCTCCGTGATGTCGCGCCGGCCGTAGCGGTTCACGGCCTCGACCGGGGCGAGGAAGGGCTCGGCCCAATCGATGTCGAGCCCCTCGCCCGAGAGCCAATCGTGGACCTGGCCCTCATAGTCGATGGTGGTCCCTTCGGAGACCCCGAGGGCGAGCACGCCGAGGGTCGAGAGCCGACCGACCAAGTCGGGCGCCGTGGGGTCGCCAGACTCGCCAATGGCCACGCTGACCTCCTGCTGCAGCCCAGCCATCAACTCCTGGTAGGGCTCGAGCGCGGGCAAGGTCCCCGCGTCATCGACCAACACCGTGAGCAGGGGCTCGAACTCGACGAAGGCCTCGCGCATGGGCTTGAAGTACTCGCCGGGATCGTCCGCGGGCAGGGGGAGACGAGCGTTGTTCGATACCGTGGTCAGAAAGTCGGTGAACCACGAGCCCGGCTTGGCGAAGGGCTTGAGCGCAAAGGGCAGCGAGACCTCCGAGCCTGGGTCGAACTCGAAGCCCTCGTAATATGCCCGGAGCTGCTGGGCGTAGGTCACGGCGTAGAGATTGATCGCGGTGCGGATTTTGTCCTCGAGGAGCATTCGGTCGTTGTGGCTCAAGCGCAGGGGCTGACTCGCCGCTGGCCCCGGGGGAGCCGCGGCCGTGCTCTCGCTGGCGGCCGGGTCCCCGGGCTCCTCCCCGGGCTCCTCAGCGGGCTCCTCCGCCACAGGATCCGCGGACGCCTCCCCCGCCGGTTGTGGCGCGAACCCGACCCGGGCATCGCGGAGGTAGGTGTTCGCAAAGGCCAGCACCGGGGCGACGTCCGTCTCGAACGCGAGCTTGGTGTACTCACCGTCGAGTTTTTCGCGCGCCCGACCATTGTGGCCCTGGACCATGCCCTCTGCGGGCCAGCGCGAGCTCGACGCAAAGAACTCTGTCCCGCCAGCCGGGCGGCGGCGAGCGATGTCCTCGAGGGTCGCAGCGAGGAGCTCGTGGAGCTCGCTGCGAGCGATGACGGCGTCGAGAGCCTCGCTGCGCAGCAAGCTTCGGTCCCCGTTGACGATCTCGTAGGGCTCGCGGGCAGGGATCCGCGTCGAGCCCTCCAGGCGCTGGACGAGCTTGGCGAGACCCGAGCCTTCGACCCGTTCGGGACGGACATCGAGGCGCCCGATCGTCTCGCTGAGCTGGCCCAACTGCGCGTAGTTGGACCGGATCCAGGCGCTGTCTAGGGGCTGCGCCAGCAGCCTCTCGAGCCGGCGACCAAGGTCCTCGTCCTTTTGGAGGGTGCTGTAGAGCTGGTCAAGGACGTCGTACTCCGCCGAGGTCCGGATGGGGGGGCGCGTGGTCTGGAGGGTCTCGACGTCCTCAAAGCTGAGCGTCGCATCATAAGGCAGCAGGTACTTCCCGAGAGTCAGCAGGTAATTGGACCACGCCGTCGCGTCGTCGTGGATCCTGTCGGCCTCGGGAAGGAGCACCTCATCGGCATAGGGTTCCTCACTGGATTTGACGTACTCTTTGACCACGTCCTTGTGAATCCCGAGGGCGTCCGCCCAGAGCACGGTGTTGGCCAGAATGAGCTCGCCCAGTTCGTTGTCTTTGGACGCGTAGATGAGCGACGTGACGTAGAGCAGGTCGATGCGGCTCGTGAATTGCTCGAGCCTCGGCTCGAGATAGTGCTCGCGGATCGCGTACTCGAAGTGCCGGTCGATGTCCTCTTTGCTCGGCTGGAAGGTTCGCCCAAGCCACAGGTGCTCTGTCCGCTCCATCTCTTGCTGAGCCTCGACCGCCCGCATTTTGGCGTCCAGCTCAACCTTGCTGACCCTGATGTCGCAGTCTTGGATCTCGTCAAACTCCCGGACGGCCTCGTCGGCCTCGAGGACGGCGCTTCGATGCCACAAGGTCAGCGCCCCGATCAGGGCCGTGAGCGCCGCTGCGGTGGCGATGCTGCCCCGCAACCCACGGCGATGCTCGCTATCGACGCTGGCTTTGATCAACGAGCGATCGACGACAAAGGGGTCCCCGACATGGCTACTCGGGACCAACGCGCCGAGGTAGAGCCCCGACGGGTGGTGGGCCGGCCCTGGCTCGAGCTCGTCCGCGAACGCGGCGAGGACCGGCTCGAGCCCCGCGACCAGCTTGGGCATGGTCGCGTAGAACTCGACCATGCGATCGAACTCGGCCCCGGTCTTGCCGATCAACGCGCGGGTGAGCTGGGCCTCGAAGGCCGCGAGCAATTGCTCGACGTCGACACCGAGCGGCAGCGCCCCGTGCCCCGTCCCGAGGGTCGCGGCGAACTCCTCGTAGCCTTTGACCTCATCGAGGTGGCTCAAGTAGATGCGGACATCGAGGGCCTCGCGGCAGCGCGTCGGGAACAAGCTGATCTTGCCGCGGACGAGCTGAGCGAGCTCGCGCAGCTCGCCCGGAGAGGTCGTCAGCAGGGTCCGGGCGTCGAGCACAAACACGACCGTCGCGCTCGGGCCCATGCGGCGCCATAGGCCGCTGAGCGCACGCTTGGTCGAGCTTCCCAGATCACGGAGGATCGGCCCAGACAGCTCGTGGACGATGACGTCGGGCCCGAGGTAGAGCTGCAAGGTTGCGCTGCTCTCGGCCTGGGGCCGAAACTGGCGAGCCTGGCCGCGATAGTCGACGTGATGGCTGATCGCGTGGGTCTTGCCGACCCCGGCTTCGCCCATGACGACGACCGTCGGAAAGTGGCGGGCTTCGAGGGAGAGCGCGTCGTAAAAGGGCTTCCAGGCCGCCCGCAGCTGGCTCCCAGACGAGGGGCCAGTCGCTTCGGGGGCGCGGTTCTTGGCCCGGCGCCGACGCCACACGACGAGGCCGATGACCGCCGCCACCACGATGACCACGATGAGGACGATGAGCACGATGAGCACGATGACCAGGGGGCTCATCGCTCCTCGCTCCCCTGGCTCGCAGCCGACCGGGGCCAACCATGGTCGTGCATCAGCGCTTCGACGATGTCCTCGATCAGGTCGAGCGCTGGGTTGGTCGCCTCGGGTCCGTCGGCGAGCACCCGCTCGAGTTGTGCGAGCGGGTGCTCGAGCGCATGAGCGGCGTTGCTCTCGGACCCGAACAGCAGCGCGAGCTCATCGCGCAGCGCTGTGAGCTGTTCTTCCACGCTCACGGTGGCGCCTCCGTCTGAGCTCGAGCCTGAGAGTCGGCCTGGTCTTGGGTGACGCTGAGCGCACTCGACCCGCAGCTCTCCTCCCGAGACTCCCGCTGGCTGAAGCTACTCTCACTGGGATGGTTCGACGCGACGACCATCAGCACGGCCAAGACCACCGTGCTCACTAGCGCGAGAGTATAGTAGAGCCATATGGGCCATGGAGCATTGCGGGGCCGACGGCCCCTCGTGGACCCCTCACCTTCGTGCTCGTAGTCCAGGACCTCGATGCGCTCGGCCAAGCGCTGACGGTAGCGCTCGACCGTGTCGAGGTTGTTGGTGTTCTGGCCACGAAAGCCGTGCGTGAGGCAGTAGCAGTAGATCTCGAACAAGAGCGAGGGGGCCTTTCGATCGTCCAGCGCGTCGTCGATGTCTTCCCAAAAGTCTGCACCGCCGGTGTCCCGCCCGGTGTACTCCGTTTGGAGTAGCCTCCAGCTCGGGCGCAGAGAGCGGGGCAAGCCATTGAGGACCTGCTCGTCAAAGTGAATGACCAGAGCCTTGCGAATTCGCCGGGCGCTGGGCTGATCGGCGAGAGCCTTCCACAGCTGCTCGAGCTCGGCCCCGACCTTGCTCCGAAGTGAGTCGAGGGTCTCGCGGTCATGGGCCTCGACCGCCTCGACCAGCTGCCCAGGAGCTGGGCGCAGCTCAGGCTCCCGTGCGAGCGCGCCGATGTTGCGGAACTTGGTCTCGAACGCGGGGACCTCCGTGCGGCCCGGTCCCGACCGCAAGGGGCGGACCTTCGCCCGAGCTGCGACCGCGCGATCGATCGCGGTTGAAGTGGCGATGACCCTCACCCACAGCTCGTGACGCTTCATGTCGACCTCGCGCTGAGGGCCGGAGAGCCGCTCTTGTCGTCGACGCGGACGGTCGCCGGGTTGTTGCTCCACGCATCGAGCAAGAGCTCGGCGCAGCGCAGGTAGTCATCGACGAGTCCACGGCGCTCGGGCTCGTGGGCCGACTCGTTGAGGCCTACGAGGTAGATATGGCGGAGGCCTCCACCGCTGTTGCGAACGCTCGCAGGCTCCTCCAACAAGGTCACGCTCCCGATCTCGTCGGCAACCCCACCGTGATAGCTGCGCGCGTCGGCTCCAAGGCGGAGCATCAACATCACCAGGTCCCCCCGGCTGAGCTCGCGCTTGGCCCGGCGAGACAACACGTGGAGCATGGCCCGGGGGTCCCCATCGAGGGGGCTGCCGCGATGGGGGACCAGGCTCCCGTGAACGCGAAACTCCACGCCCTCGACCCTGCGAGTGTGGAGCTCGGGCTCGAGCTTGCCGCGCGCGACGAGGTCGAAGCCCGGCTGGTACCAAGCCGCCCCGACCATGACGACTCGGGGCTCGAGGAAGGCTTGGGGCAGACGCAGGAGCAACGCCGGCGGCTCACTGCCCATGCCTTGGTCGAAGTCCCAGCTCTCCTCTCCGGCCGCGAGGTGACTCGGGAGGACGACCTCGAGACCGGTCGCGCGCTCTTGTTGGACCTCGAGGACCGAGTGAAACGCGACCTTGGGGTCGGCGTTCCACGGGAGGATCGGAAAACGTGTCTGTGTGCCGTCGGCCTTGAAGGGCTCAGCGTACTCACTGAACAGGTTCTCGATCGGGATCATGTGCAGGCGAAAGGTGCTGCGGTTGATCGCTTGGTTCTCGGGCCAATCATCGAGGTCGAGACACAGCCAGGCCTGGTGCCACACCGACTCGGACTCGGGTGGCGTCAGGGCGACTTCCAGTCGGAGCCGCTCGCTCGGAAAATGCAGGAACTGACGGATCTTGGCGACCGCACCGGAGCGGTGCTGGGACCGACGCTCGGCCTCGAACTGAGCCGTGTTCCCCTCTGCCTCGAATTCCCCAAATGCAAAGTCACAAGCTGCACCCGAGGCATTTGGGCCCGGCGGGTCGCCATAGACGACGCCCACCCGCTTCAAGTGTCGCTCGAAGTGCGCGAGCAGTTGCCGAGAGCGCTCGTAGTCCCCGAGCAGGTCGAAGTGGATCGAGAGCGGCTCGCTCACATGCTTGCAAGGCCCAAAGGCCCGCAGCCGAATCAGCACGCGGTAGCCATCTCCACGGACTTGGAGCCGGGCCTGGTCGAGGCGCAGCGGTCGGATCGTGACGTCGCGCATGGTCGAGAAGTCGCCGAGTTCGCCCTCCTCGGTCCGCAGCCGGACCCGAGTCCCCCGGGGCAGGAACGCGCGGTCGATCAACCCTGGACCCGGCAGGGCCTCAACTAGCGCCCGCGCTGGCTGGGGTGCGACGAAGTCATCGAGCAGGCCCTGGGTCAGCCGATCGACGGCAACACGCAGCTCGTTGGCTGCGTTCGCGCGGGTCCGGGCCGAGAAGAAGGCCAGCGACTCCATCAGCCGACGAACATCGGGGTCCTCGGGGACGACCCAACGCTCGGCGTCACGACGCTTGGCGAAGAACTGGTCGAGAGCCTCGAGCTCGCGCAGATAGCTGGAGTAGAAGTCTGTGCTCATGACTCAGCCTGCCTTGATCATCGAACCCTTGATCTGAGTCATGCTGCCTTGGAGGATCGCCATGCCCGAAGACTTGGCCTCGAGCTTGGCCTTGGCCTCGAGCTTGAGCGTGGCTCCGGACATCTCTGCCGAGCTCTTGCCAGCGAGCTTGAGCGTGGACTTGGCGTTGATCTCGACCTGGTTGCCCGAGACCTTTGCCGCCGTCTTGGCGTCGAGCTTGATGTTTTTGCCCGAGACCTCGACGTCCTTCTTGGCCTTTTGCGTCAACTTCCCGCCCGAGTCGACCGTCATGTCCCCGCTGCCGGTCTTCAGATCGAGGGTCTTCTTCGCCGTGCACTTGATCGAATCGGAGGCGTCGATCTCGAAGTCCTTGCACGCGATCTTGATGGCCTCGTCGGTCTGCGTGTATGTGCTGGTCTCCCTCTTGCCCTGGACTGTGATCGTCACGGCCTTGCCGTCCATGGTCAGGGTCTGGGTGATGCTGTCATCATCATTCCTGATCGTGATGGTCAGTCCCTTGTCCTTGCTGAGCACCAATGTGCAAACGAGCGTGGCCATGACTACTCCTGGACCTCTTCGACGTGGAGCATCAGCGTGCCCTCGGCCAGTTGGATGCTGACGGTGTCGGTGGAGTGGGTCCGCGCGACGTTGAACACGGGCTTGTCATCATCATAGACATGGTTGACCGAGGTGTTGCTGTCGGCCGACAGCCCCCACAGGATCTGCTCTCCCTGCACGTCCTTGGACAGCGCCACGCCCTCGCGCCAAGAGAGGAGCTGGACGATCTCGGCACAGTCGAGGCCGAGCGCGAGCAAGACCCGCTCGTCCCGATAGCAGGGCAGATAGACGTTGGCCGAGCCCATCAGCGGGGTGAAGGGGACGCTGACCTCCTGGTCCTTCCACAGCGGGACCTTGACCGTGTATTCCTCGAGCGAGGTGTCGTCGTTCTTGGAGTTCTCGTAGGTCTTGTCGGTGTCTTCGCCGAGAGTGCTGACGACCTTGCCCTCAACGAAGCCTGGGTAGTCAGGCCGACGGTAGCCTGGTAGCGAGGACCGCTTGTCGTCTTTTTGCTGAAGCTCGGCCTGCATCTCGATGTCGAAGCGGGTGCTGTCTAGCTGGTGGTCCCCGTCGAGCGGCTGGCTGAACGCGACGGCGCTGAGCTGGATCCGACGGACCAACCAGGTCACGTCGACGAGCTTGCTGCCCTTGGTCCAGCGGTTGGCTGCGACCATCTTGATCAGCACCCCCGGGGTCAGCGCTGACATCGGGACACGACCAAATCGAACGAGGGCTTCGTATTTGGGCAAGTTCAGGCGACTGGTCTCCAGCTTGACCCGGTCGTCGGTGTCTGCGGAGATCGAACTGCGCATCAATCGGTCATGACGCATCCCCTTGGCGGCCTTGGCGTTCTTGACCGTCTTGTTCTTCGCCCCTTCTGCGTAAGAATTACACACGTCGACCGTGTGGCGAGGGGCCTCGGCTACGACCAACTCGGCCCGAGAGAGATCATCACCAAAGAGCGTCAACGGCTTGGCCGAGGTGTCGCGGGTGCCGGCCAAGGTATACTGCGCGGTCTTGTAGTCGTAGGCAAAGTAGCCTCCGCGATGGTCGGCGTACCAGACGATGAAGTCCCAAAAGCTCGCACCTCGCTCGATCGGAAGATGTACGAACCACATCGGCTTGGTGTCGTTGAGTTCGGACCAGTCGAACTTCACCTTGATCTTGTCGCCGAGGTGATCCTGGATCGCGCTCTTGAGTGAGGCCTTGGTGTAGAGCTGAGATGGGAAATGTTGAGTCCACAGGACCTGGGCCGGATCGGCGAACTCGACGGTGTAGCGACGCGCGAGCACTGGCAAGCTCTCGCGCTCGCGCATCTGAAGCTCCTCGAGTCGGCGGCCGGTCACGAGCGCCGACAACTCGATGGGGTCCGGGCTGGCCGAGGCCTCCGGGGCGTCCCAGACCGCGCCAAGTGAGAGCGAGAGCTCGACGAGGTCCTGACCCAGGAAGCTCTTGGCCAGCTTGTCCTGGAATTTTCCGCCGTGGGCCTTGTCGTCGAGGACGATGAACTCGACCTCTCCGACAAAGCCCGTGAGCCCGAGATCGAGTCGCACGGCCTTGATGCTGCCGCCGGGTATTTTGTGAGCGGTCCCGTCGATCGTCAGCTCGAGGCTCAGCACCAGCTGGTCTTGGAAACGGGTCATCGCGCGAGCTCTTTGACGACAGCGACGTCAACCCGCCGCGTGTTCGTGTTGACGTCGAGCCACAGAGTTCGTCGCTGGCCACGCAGACGCCCGGCGAGTTCGAGTCGAATCTTGCAGAAGCTAGTCCGGCCGAGCAGCGAGACCTCCGGCTCCTCGAAGCGCTGCTCATAGCGCCTGGTCAACGTCGCTATCTCGTCACACAAGAGCACGACGGCATCGAGCGTGCTCGACGCGGCCTCGTACTCACCGATGCCGAATTCAAAGACCACGCTGCCACAGCCCTTGCGCGTGTTGAGCAGGTGCTCGAGATTGAGGGCGACGCTCTCGATCTCTGGGCGTGCTGGGCCCTTGGCCAGGCGGTCGACGAATGAGCGAGTCCGGGCCATCAGTCACACCCCCCACGTGAGTTCAGCGTGAACGCCGTCGAAGTCCGGACCTCCGGCGAAGCACAGGTTGCCTTCTTCGACAGCCGAGGCCCACTCGGGGTGTGTGACATCGAGCTCATAGAAGCTCGCGTCGCGGCCATAGGTTGGGATGAATGCGCCCTCGAGGGTCGGGCCGACGGGGGCCAGCGGGACTCCAGGTAGCATGTGATGGGTGATCTCATCGAAGCGCCTGACGCTAGCGAGCTTGACCCCGTCGAGGCTCGCAGCCTTGCCCGAGTCGTGGCCGACGACCAGAAAGACCTCGGTCGCGCGGTGCAGCTCGTCGGGAAAGGGCCCGGCCACATACCAGCCCTCGATCTCCTGAAACTCGAGCCGGCTCTGGCGTGCGGCCTGGGACTCAAAACGACCCAGCAAGCCATCGAGCGCGGTCACCAGTGCCGTGAAGCACCGAGCGAGGCCGTCGTGTTCGTAGATCAGTGAGTCCAGGGCCGACTCCTGCTGCGTCGGGTCGGCGACCTCGAGATAGAGGTCTCGCAAGCACCGGAACAGCTCGTAGGGGTGGAGCGCGATCTCTCCAGAACGCTCGCGCCCAATTCCGAGCTCGGCGAGTTGGGCGAGCACGCGGACGGTGGCCGCCCGCTCACGGCGAAGATCGCTCAGGTTCTCGCGGCTGAGGTCGATGTCCGCCGCCTTGGCGTCCCCATGGTCCGCGTCGAGCTGCTTACGGTTGAGGATCGCCCGCTCGATCCGCCGAGCCAGCTGCGATGCGAGCGTGTGGACAGCCGCCTCGCAGCGCTCGAGCACCCCGGTCAACAAACGAGAATAGCCGCAGCCCACCTGCAGCAGCGGCGGGGCATAGTCGTCGAGTACCCACCGGCCGTCGTCTGTGCCGAGCTGAATCAGCTTGACCGAGGGTCCGCAGTCGTCGAGCTGAGCCTTGAGTGAGAGCACGGCTTGAAACACTTGGCGGGTCACCGTCCGCGGATCGTCTTCGTAGATGTCGAGCTCCGAGGCGTCGGTCATGCGATTGCGTATGTGAAGATAGACCTCCGCCGGCTTGCCGACGCCGACGCCGTCGAGGCTGAGGTTGCTGAGCGTCGCGTTACCGGGGTACTCGATGAGCAGGCCCGACCCGAACACGTAGCTGAGTCCCGTGATGGTCAGCGCTCCGTGCTCGAGCTGACGCTCGTCGATGACCAGGCGCCCGAGTCCCCAGGCAGGGAGCCCAGCGACAGCCGCGCGCGAGGCGATCTGGGCGAGGATCACGTCTTGCTGAACCTGGAACTGCTCGGGCAGCAGGACCTGACCCATAGCCCAGGCCGGGAATGCCAATTTGGTCCTACCGCTCGCCATCGTCAGCCGCTCCCTTCGCTCCGAGACTCCCCAGCGCTCAGGTGACCGTCAGGCCCCATGCCTTGACGACCTTCTCGCTGAACGATGTGGCGATCGTGACCTGTTGGGCCGAGGGCTGGGGCTTGATGCCGATCTGGAACGCGAAGTTCTCCGGCGACTGGACCTCCGTCGACGCGTCGTCCGAGACGCTGATGTTGAGGTCCCCCCCGCTCTTCTCGAGCACGCCGTTGAGCGTCGCGTCCTCCGTCGGGAGCATGCACTTGAAGTACTTCTTTTCGACCGGGTCGTAGTCGTAGACCGTGAAGGTGCAGGTGACCTCGACCTTGGTCAGGTCCTTGTAGGTCAGCATCTGGGTCGACTGCTTGTTGGCGACCGAGAGCTGGCCAGTGAAGTACAGCGCATCGGTGACCCCGAGCTGCCACATCGAGCCGCTGAGAACGGCCACGACTACGAGGTCGTCCTCGGGGGACATGGGGTCCTTGCAGGTCTGATCGGCGGTCAACTCGGTGTCGCCAACCTTGAGGGAGTTGATGAATCCCACAGGCGTAACAACATCCTTTTTGTAGTTGTAGCCCTGGTAGACATCACATTGTTTCTGAAAAGTAGCCATCGTCTAACTCCTGACAGTGGTCGTGTTGATGTACGAGCTAGCCGCCGAGCGCGGCCTCGAGCCGCAGCTCCACGTCCATGCCCTGGAACTGGATGTGGGGGAGTACCGATACGACGCAGCTGTACCAGCCAAAGGGCCCCGGCTTGGGCTCCACCGCGACCGACATCGCCTTGAAGGGGAAATAGCGCAGGGTCAGGTCGTCGGGGTTGACCGCGGTCGTGACATAGTTGACCAGCCACCGCTCGAGCATCGCTTGGATGTAGGGCGCGTCTGCGGTCGAGCCAATGTAGTCACGAACCATGCGCTTGACGTAGTGAGCGATCCGCGTGATCGAGAGGGTGTATGCCAGGTTACAGACCAAGTCGGCGTTCTTGGTCGCGAGGTCTTCCTCAAACTCGATGGCCTTCTTGACCGAGCGGGCGCTGAAGAATGTCGCGTCGGACGAGCCCTTGCAATAGACCAGCGGGATGAAGCCAGCGTTGGCGAACTGAAGCTCGCGGTAGTCGGGGATCTCGATCTCGACAGGGGGCTGGAGCTCCTCTTGGCCGTGGTGCTCCACCATGTGGACGGGCAGGCCCTCGATGAGGCCGCCACCCAGCGGGCCTGCGATGTGCTGGCACCAGCCTGATGTCGCAAACGAGCGAATCATGTTGCGGGCGAAGAGCACCGCGGCGCTCCCCCACAGGTAGTCATCCGAGCCACCGATCCGCTCAGTGAACTTGATCCGCTCGGACTTGCTGCCGCGCGGCTTGTAGGGCGCCCGGAGCAAGAAGCGCGGCAAGGTCAGACCGATGTAGGCGGCGCCGTGGGTCTCCCGAAAACGCGCCCAGGGACCAAACTGCGGGAGGTTGAGCAGCTCCTCGACATCCTCCTTGAGCTCGAGGTCGTCCCAAGTCTCGACGCCGAAGAACTGGGGCTCGACGGTCGCAATGAAGGGGCAGTGAGCGTTCGACGCGACGTTGGACATCGTCCGCAGCCACGCGATATCGTCCTCGCTACTGTTGAACTCGTAGAGCCCGATCATCGCGCCGAAGGGGCGGCCACCGTAGCGGTCGTACTCGTCGATGTAGACCTTCTTGAACAGCGAGCTGGTCAGGATGTAGGCCGAGTGGTCCTCAAAGTCCTCGCCGAGGGTCTCCTTGGTCACGTCGATGAAGTCGACGATGATCTCGTTGGATCCGGACTCGTTGACTTGCTGGGTCATGTCGTTGAGCGATCGCCAGCTGACCTCGAGCTTGCGCAGGGCCTCGCCCTCAACGACGAGTTGGAGGCGGTCTTGCAACACCTGGTCGATGCGATCCGTGAGGTTGTCGATCTCGATCATCAGCTCGCGCAGGGACTCCACGTTCCAAGACACGATCGCGCCGTCCTCACCACGCTCGACGAGTTCGATGTTCGCGAGTACGGCGGCGAGGCCGTTGGCGAAGCGGTTGGCGTGATCGAAGTTCGGATCGTGATCCTTGAACTCGATGTTGCCCCCTTCCTCTTCGGGGCGTAGGACCAGCGCCGCATCATTGGAGTGCTTGCTCGGATCATGGCCAGCGTTGGTAATCAACTTTTTCAGTAGGTCATCCATGCTTTGTCGCTCCTTTAGGATGGTGAGTCCGCACTAGTTGGCGGCCTGTTCTTCGGTCTTTTGTGCCGCCGCGCGGGGTGGCTCGACCAACATCTGGGGGTAGAGCTCGCGGAGTTGGTCACTGAGCACCGCCAGGTTCTCTTTCCCGAGCTCGCCCTTGACGACCTCGCGCAGCTCCGGGTAGCTGGAGATGTAGTTGCGGGTCTCCAGCACCAGGCTGCGCAGCAGCGCCAGTCGCCGAAGCTCAGGCACGCTCTCCACGAGGTGCTGGGGCTTGAAGTGGCTGATTTTGCGCAAGGGAATGGTGAGCGCGACAGGGACCGAGTTTGCCTTGACCTCGCTCCGCAGATCGATCGAGGTCTCGAGGTCGCCAGCGATGTTCGGTCCGAACTTGACTGCGACCGAGGCCTCGATGTTGCCCGTCACACCGTTGACGCCAATCTCGGTGCCCTGCTTGGGCTCGACCTTGCCGTAGAGCATGACCTTGCGCTCCACCCCCTCGTCGGGGATTACCACCGAGGGCTTGCCCTTCTTGATCGGTAGCTCGACCTCGCCGCTGACCTCGACCTCCCCCGTGAAGCTCCCGAGGCCGTTGTCCTCCATGTCGCCGCTCACACGGGCGGTCCCCATGAGCTTGAACTTTGCCGTCTCATCCTCGGGCCCGGGGCTCGCGGTGATCTTCGCGGTGACCTCACCAACGAGGCCCCCGTAGAGTGTTTCACGCAAAAGCGGGTGCTCGATCGGAGCAGAGACTGCCATCTCTTTCATGAATGAGTCGAGCTGCATACCAGGCAAGACTGAGTGCACCTCACGCTGGTCGAGTCGACGCTGGTCATGGGCTGAGAAGTCGCCAAGTACGAGAAAACGCATCGGCAACTTGGCCTTCTTCGGCGTGCCATCAATCTTGGTCCGATAGGTGATGTGCAGTCGTGAGCGGGGAATTGGTTTGGTCATGATGGTCAACTTTAGAGGCGCTTGTGCTCATAACTATCCGGCACCTTCTTCAGGACAGGAAAAAAGTGGCCAACAAGAGCGTGTATTTTGACGACAAAACAGGGGACACGAATCGAATTGCCCCGATTTTGTTTCCGAGCGAGAGCGGGCACGAGCGACATGGCCGAGGTTCCCAAGCACCCAACGAAGGCACCTCGAGCATCCCGTTGACCACGACCTTCGTTTCCGGGCGGAAACCAACTCACCAAAATATCTGTTTACATCGGCAACAAGTCGAGACTACGATCAATCCATGGCTGGTGTGACTGTGTGCCCGACCCCACCTTCGCCTTCAGTGAGTGTCGAACGGGCGGCTTCGCGCATCAATGACGTTGTTGGCGGCAACCGACTCAATCTCGCTCTCAGCATTGGGCGAATCGTCATCGAGGAGCTCTATGATGGGGATCTGACGGTCTGGCGTTCGCGGGGTGTCAAGGAGTACACCCTGAGAACACTAGCCAAGAACCCGCGCCTGGGGATCAGTGCCTCATCACTCTACCGGGCGATTGCGATCTATGAACTCCGGGTGCGCCTCGGTGACGAACAACTCTGGAACGAGCTCACGGTCTGCCACATTCGTGCCATCCTCGGACTGCCCGAGTCTGAGCAACGACGGCTGCTCGAACTCGCTGCGGACAACGCCTGGACGACCGTCGCCCTCGAGGACGAGGCCGCGAAGATCCGCTCACAGACCAAGTCATCCCGCGGCGGCCGACCTCGAAAGCCGAGGTTTGCCCGTCAGATCGAGTATGTCGAGAAGGCCTTCGCCAACGAAGACGTGGTCTTTGGTGACATTGAAGCTCTAGACTCGATGTCGACGGCCCAAAGAGACGAAATCCGGCGGCGCCTTCGCTTTGTTCGTGAACGTTGTGACGAGCTCGCCTCACTATTGAGAGTCTGACTTCCGCTGGTGAAACCAGCGACCTTCCATTCGTCGACAATTTTGGGTGCACCAGCCAGGCCCCCTATCCTCTTCACTGGGTGAGCCGGAATTCTGGCCCCCGGTCGAGGTAGGGTGCAGAGCCACGATACAAACATCATGAGCGCTCTGGCGCTCACGGCAACGACGATGAGGCGTGGGCTCGACCTGCGGTGGCTCGCGCAGAGCCACCGCGATCCGCGGCTCTTCCATCGCTCGCTCTTCGACGCCCTCGCCGGCCTGAGCAACCCGGGGCCCAAGAGCGAGCCTGGTCGAGGCTACGACCTCTACCACGACCTGGTCGTGCGTCACTGCGGCGCGGGCCTGAGCGCACTGCAGGTCTGTGAGGCCGGCGCACGCCACGGCCACAGTCGCTGGCGCACGCTCTCCTACGACCAACTTCACAACCGCTGCAGTTCGCTCGCGTCGGCGTGGCTGGAGCTTGGCGTCCAACCAGGGTCGTCCGTCTGCGTGATGCTCCCCTTCACCGAGAAGGCCATCGTCGCCCTGCTCACGGGCCTACGCCTCGGGGCGACGATCACCTTGCTCGAGCCCCTTGGCCCCGACTACCTCACGCGGCGCCTGGAGGCGCTCGGACCAGAATTTATCGTGACCGAGCACTTCCACAAGGCTCGCTTGCCTGACCCGGACGCTCTTGGCGTGACGTGGCTGTGCGAGCAGACCGCGGCCGGATCCGGCCACAGCGCCTCACACACCTATCTACCCGAGGACGACTGCGCGCGACTGTTCTCCCCCCTGCGTCGGGCACCACACATTCCCACGCCGGTCAGCGCCGAGCTCGCCTACCTCGGCGCCCTGCGGGATGGCGCTGTCACGATGGCCCTACGACCGGGAGACCGGCTCGCAGCGCCTGGCTTCGATACCCTCCAGCACCAACCCGCCTTGTTGTTTGCGGCCTTGATGGTCGGTGCAACCTATGTCCATGTCGAGTTCGACATGCTCCTCGACGAGCCCTCGCTGCTCAGCCAGTTGCGCCTGCGCAGCGTCGGCATCAGTGTCGCACTCCGCGAGGCCCTGCTCGAAGCCGAGCTCAACCCGCGGCCCCCCTGGGATCACGTATTCAAGAACCCCGACGAGCCCATGGACTGGGAGGCATGGCGCGACTTCATCGAGCTGCTCGAGCTCGACGACACCTCGATGTCCAATGTTCTGCTCGAAGCCGCCTCGGGTGGCACTCTGCTGAGTTCACCTCGGAGGCCGGCGGCACAAGCCCTCGCCCATCTCATGGATGTGAGCCCAGCCGCAGGCCGTAGCTGGTCGCTGCTCGACTTCAACGGCAGCGGTCAGTCTGCCCTCGGCCAGGCAGGAATCTTCGCTGGCCACGCAGGCATGGACCCCGGCGATCCCGGCGAGCCCGTCGAGCCCGACTATGTGGTTCTGGGTCACCGGCGAAGGTACGAGTACCTCCATGGTGGACCCCTCGAGCCACGGCGGAGTGGGCGAGTCTATCCAGCCGACGAGGTCCTGGCCGGACTCTCCGACTGCCCCTTCCTCCAGGCCACGAGCATCGTAGCGCTCAGCGGAGGCGGCCCAGCACCCAGCTTTCGCTTCGTGTTGCTCGCCTTCACCGGTGGTGAAGACGGGGCCCAGTTCGAGGCTCTCGCCGAGGCTCGGATCGACGAGCTTCAGCGCATACTCCGTGTCCGCCTCAGCCCCGGTCACCTCCCTGACCACATCGAGCTCACCCGGGGCTTCGCACGGCTGCGCGATGGCGAGGTCGACCACGCGTGGTGCCGCGACCAGTACCTGGCGGGCACCCTCCATCGTAAACACCACAGCTCCGTATTTCACCGCCTCGCCGCGCTGCGCGAGCTCCTCGCCCCGGCAGGTGACGCATGAGCGAGCGCCTCCCCCTGCCTGCCGACCTCTTTCGAGTACGGCCTCGCAGCACCCTACATATCGAAGCTGCGAACCCCGGCGAGGTCTATCGCCTGATGGGCCTCGCCGATCGCGGTAACTACCTCGACGCCGCCGAACAGGCCGCCGAGTTGCTCCGTGGTCCGTTTCGCGACCTTCGTCTGGTTGCCGTGTACTTCGCGGGCAGCTTCGTCGAGCGGGGGCTCGTGAGCCTTCCGCCGATCCTCGACTTCATCGGCAGCCTCCTCGACGACTCACTCGAGGCCGAGCCCCGCGCGGGTCGAACCCTCGACGCGACGAGCAAGTGGCTGATGCGCGCGGTCATCAATCAAGTCGCGTTCCACACCAAGTGCCGTGGGGCCGCCTGGGAGACGTGGACGCAGCAAGCGACCCCTGAGCTCTTGGACGCGATCTCGACCCGCGCCGAGGCCATGCACGCCAACTATGGGGACAACATCAGCGGCGTGGCCAAGCTCGCCCGCTGGGCACACGAGAAGCTTGGCCACGCTGCGCGCCAGAACCTGGCCGCGCTCGTCGAGCGCCAGGTGTCGGCGTCTGAACCGATGTTCGACCCTGACCCCAAATCCCTCGAGCAGAGCTGGGACGAGCCAGAGCCAGAGCCAGAGCCAGAATCAGAACCAGAACCAGAACCAGAATCAGTCGAGTACCAAGAGCCGGACTCGCCCCGCTTCCCTAGGCCTCTCCCTCTCGCTCAGCCGATGATGTCCGGGCTTGGACCGGATTTCGGACCCGACATGGAGATGGACCACCGCCCAGGGAGTTTCGACCATGGGGCTCACCACTCCGGCCGAGACCCGAGTGATCCCCAGGCCATGGTCACCCTGTGCTCCCCTCCGCTGAGCCAGCTGCTCGACAAGATTCGTGGGTTCGAGCGCCTTGTCGAGCTCGGCGAGCTCGACAAGGCTGCGATCATTGCGAGTGACATTCAAGCCACCATCGAGGACTTTGACCCGCTCCACTACCTCCCCTCGGTGTTCGCTCGCTACTTCGAGCTCCTGAGTCAGATCATCGACGAGGTCGAGGCCCGCTGGACTGCGGGAGACTCGACCGCCCGACGGGTCCTCTCACAGTACTACCGCGTCGACCTCGACGGCTTCATCAACGACTGACCCCCTCGGAGTTCGACGATGTCCTCACCCACGAGCCTGGAGTCCTTGAGGCGAGCGATCGAAGCACGGGCCAAGGATTTCGAGATCCCCGCACTGCTCGACCTGCTCGCGTCGCTCGGCTACGGACCGGGGCAGATCGAGTTTCGCGGCAAGCCGGCACGCAGGCCTCAACCCAGCTTGGTCGAGGCGGTCGAGTTTCCCTCCCGCAGTGGCGAGGTCCGAGCCGTGATCACCGTCAACCTCGGGCTGCTCAGCTGCCGCTCGCCGCTGCCGAGCTACTTCCAACGCTTTCTGCGCGACGCGAGCTACGGCGAGGGCCTCACCGAGCTGCTCCGGCTGCTCGACAACTCCCTGCTCCACACGCGCCTGAGCGCGTCACGGCCCGAGTGTGTCCTGTCCGAGTGGCGGGAGGTCCAGCACGATTTCGTGCGCAGCTATGGCCTCGACTCCCCCCTTGGTCTCCAATGGCTGTGTCGCCAGGTCTTCCCTGAACTCGGTGTCCTCGTTCGTCGCGTGACCGACGAGCGCTCGGTCCCCTTCATCGGCGCCCGGCTCGACAACGAGAGCAAGCTGGGCTCGTGCTCCCTGGGCCGCCAGACCAAGATCGGCGTCCATGAGCTCGAGTTGGTGCTGATCTGCGAAGACGCGAACTACAACCGCGAGACACCGTGGATCGTCGAGGGTGACCGGCGACTGCGCGAAGCTCTGTTTCCCCTCCTCGACGAGGTCTGCTTCAGCCTGACCGTGGTCTTTGTGCAGCTCGATCGAGCCGCGCGGGCACGGGTCAGCTCGAGCAGCTACGTCGGCTACGACCCCATGCTGCCCTCCAGCAAGCCACGGCCTAGCGCGCGGCCGGCCCATGTCTGGCTCTACCGAGGGGAGCTCCCGCGCGAAGAGCCCGACATCGCCAACCTCGAGCAAGCCCTCGCCCAACGCACTCGCGCCGCGTTGACCGTCAGCCCTCGGCACCTGAGCGGCAGGGTCACCCTCGGGACCGCGGTCGAACTGCCCTTGATCTACGAGGCTCCAGGACGTCGCTACGGCTACCGGGTTCAAGTCGAGTGGGGGGCCCGAGCGTGGTACGACGACGACCCTCACGCGATCCGGGTTGCCTATGCGCCCGAGCCCACGGGAGCCAACCCCGTCCCCAAGGGAGCACTCAGCCCTGAACTGCACCCACGCTTGTGGGCTCTGGCCCGAGATGCAGCTCGGCAGCGTCACGCCAACAGCCTCGCCCAATTGGTTTGGTCGCAAGACGACGATAAGCGTGTAAGCGAAGAGCTGATCGCAGACCTGATCCGTGACGATGACTACGAAGGGCTCTTCTCCCTGGTCTGGTCGACCGAAGCCCCGATGCAACAGTGGGACGATGATGCCTGGCGACGCTTCTCGACCTGGTCAGCGGGGCGAGTATGACCGAGCCTCCCCCCTCATCCGCGGCCGTCGTGCTCGCTCTCGTCACGCTCGACCGTAACTTCGATACGGGCATCGAGGGCCGCGCGACCCCGGGCGGGAGCAGGCCCGGACGTCAGCGGAATTCTTCGCCGGACTCCGCCCCCCTCCTCCCTCGCGGTCTCGATCCGCTCTCCAAGCTCGGCGCGACGGGCCGCGAAGCTCAGCGCCATCGACACCACCACGCCGGTCGCGCGGGCCTTTCCAGGCGAGAGTGGGCCGAAGCTCCGCGAGCTCCCCTCGGGGTTCTCCGGCAACTTGACGATCAGATCTGGGGGCGGCCCCCCGCCTTCGTCTTCGTCACTCTCAGTCGATGGTTCTGTGTCTTCGTTCACGTCTGTCATCAGCGCTCAGACCATGACCTTCGTCTGCCCAGGGTTGAGCACCGTGATCATACCACCGTAGGAGCAGGTCAGCGTGCAGCTGTTGTTGACCGCCGGCCCCGACCCGTTCATCACCGTCGGCACTCCAGGCGTCCACGGAGCCGCCGTCGCCGGGATACAGGGCATCGGCGTGAGCACCCCGAGCGCCGCAGCGGTTGCAGCCGCCACGGTGGGGTTGGCCATCGACATGCATGCACCAAAGGGAGCCACGTTGGCGATCGGGGCATTTTGCATCGCGTTGGCGGAGGGGACGGCTGGCGTCATCATCTGCCCGCCTGGGATGGTGATCAGGCTCCCCGGAGCGACCCCGAAGCTACACATCATGGAGGCGCCCATACACACTGCGATTCCCATGCGCGAATCCTAGGGGCGGCCGCCTAGAGCGGAAAGTTTTTGGAGTTGCAGATGGCGAACACAGCGACAATTCGAGCAGCGCTCCGGGTAACACTGGCAATGGCCTCGGTCGGCTCGACAACGGCCTGCCGGCCCCCGCCGTCGGCCATGCCCGAGTCCGTAGGACCCATCACGACCGAGCTTGGCCTCCACCCCGTGCCCCACGCCAACGCGGGTCGCCCTTTCCGTGTGGTCGTGCGCTCAGTCTCGCAAGAACAGTTTGCCGCGAGCACCTACGCCGAGGTCGCGCGGCTGGTGACCGATCCCGACGAGACCGTACTCGAAGGTGTTCTGGTCTTCCCCGGGCAAGCGCAGCACTTGAGTCTCGAACACCGCGGCCCGATCGCTGTTTATGCCCTCTTTACCGACACGAAGGACAACGACAGGTGGAAGTTCCTCATCGACGACGAGGAGCATGTCGAACTCGTGCTTGGCCCCAATACTGTCACAGACCGGCCTATGTGATCCACGCCAGCTCGGCACATGTGATCCACCC
>CAYVJQ010000104.1:0-26230 GCA_964451725.1 uncultured Nannocystaceae bacterium
TCGGTCTCACCGACCCACGTGTCCTCCTCGGTCTCACCGACCCACGTGTCCTCCTCGGTCTCACCGACCCACGTGTCCTCGCCTCGAGTCGCCGTGGAGGTGGCGGTGGCCTCGTCGTCGCCCCAACCCGTCTCGGCTGTACCGGTGGCCTCGTCGTCGCCCCAGCCCGTCTCGGCCGTTCCGCTCTCGTCACTCAGACTGGAGACGGTGTCTCCCTCCACGTCCTCACCACCGACGACGATGACGCAACCCGGCAACAGCGCAACGGCGCTCACACCTAGGCAATTAGAGAGAGTTCTTCGCATCCGATCTACAGTCATTGTCGAGCCTTCCACCTGATTGAGAATCAAATTCAGGTGCGCAGAGCCCCCCCGGACTCCTCGCTTTGGCTGACACCAGGACGCCTGACCGTCCTATCTTTAGCTATGTCCATCGGACACCGAAAACGTCATGTTTTTCTAGGCCCGGTCGGACCTCTGGGTGGTGACCAGTTCCCCGCCAACAACTGTGCACAGCGTGACGCCGATGACAACAACTGCAGCGAGAAAGGACACTACTAACGTGGTGTCACAAACTTCATGATGCGATCATCTTTTTTTTCGGATCTAGGGTTTTTTCTAGTTCGAGGCCTCGAACTGGCCTCCTGCCTGCGCTTCAATTGATCCGATTGACAGTCAGGAGTCCTTTTTGACACCCTCTTCTGACACTGAGTCACGCAATGACGATGGCTGCACCGCCACGTCGCGCATCGCCGATCCCCGCGAGCCGCCCGTCGGAGCCCCGCTCCGCAACGTGCACGCCTCCAAAGAAGAAGTCTCGATCGGCGAATCCGTGCACTTGCGTGAAAGTGCCACGAAGAAACCTATCGATGGCATGCGGTGCAACACGATCCGCGAGCTCGACCCAGACTGATCGGTCTTCGCCGTGAACCCGGGGCGCCTCGACGGCCGCCTCGATGCCCCGACCTTCGACCGCGATCGCATGAATCACCAGGGCGACCACACTACGGATACGATTCGAACCCCCGCTGCCGAGAGCCACGACCCGGCCGCTGTCGTGGACGGCGATCGTCGGCGCGATCATCGTCGGCAGCGCCGCCCCTGCGAGGTGACCGTGGAACCCAGCTGGGTTGAGATCTTCCTCGCCCAAGAAGTTGTTGATGTGGACCCCCGTGCCGCTGACGACATGCCCGCAGCCCTCGCCTGAGGTCAGTGTCACCGAGGCGGCGCCCCCTGCCCCATCGACCACGGACACCTGCGTGGTGCTCCCTCGATGGCCCGCGGGTGGGAGCTCGACGCGAGCGAGGTGACCGCCCCGCGACGCCAGGGCCTGGGCCCGGACCAACCCGGCCTCGCTCGACTCCCGGCTCGGGGTGCCGCTGTGGACTTCGAGCGCCCTCGCTATCACCCCGACCAACCGACCTCCCAAGCGCGGGGAAGTGGAGACCTCCCACGCACCCAATCTGAACCGATGAGGTGCGCAAATCTGAACCTTCGGGTCCAAGTCCGCCGGCTGGATCAGCCCTCCCTGCCCCAGACCAAACTCGGCCGAGAGGCCGTCGAGCAGTGCCGGGGGCGGCCCACCGAGCACAGCGAAGCTCTCGAGGGTGTCGGCCAGGTTGGGGTTGTACAGGCGCTCTCCCACGCGCGGAGGGCGGTGCGTGGGCAACCCGTGGGCGATCTCCTCGAGGCAAGCTGGATCCCGCCGGAGGATCTCCCAGAGCAGCGAGAAGGTCCGCGCAGTCAGGAGGTCGAGGACGATCCCGTCTCGAGCCAGCCCGACGGCCGGAGCCATGAGGGTCGTCAGGGGCAGGCTCCCAAACCGCCGCGCGGCGGTGGCCAGGCCCTCGAACATCGTCGGGGCGGCCGCCGCTCCGCGACCCACATGAAAAGTTTGGACCGCCGACCCGAAATCGACCTCGATGGCCTCGAAGTCGAGGCCAGCCGGATCGACTGTCCCGGCCCCCAGGCCCGGCACCGCCGAGAAAAAGTCGATGGCCACCGGTGCTCGTCCGGGCTCGCGCACGAGCATGATGCCTGCGCCCCCCGCCGACGCCAGCAGCGGCTCGGCGGCGAAACAGGCCGCCGCCCCCGCCGTCGCCGCGTCGACAGCGTTGCCCCCCGCACGCAAGATCAGCGCGGCGGCCTCGGCCGTGAGTGGATTTCCGGCGGCGACGACTCCCGACACGGGGCCAGCTTACGCACAAAAGCCGCCCGACACAGCGCGCGGCGATCCCGAGCCGACGGAGTTCCGCCGCGAACGCCAGCGGCCTCGCACGGCGATCATTTTTAAGCCGCGTCCGCCAGGTTTGTCCGGGGACATTCGTGGCGAGGAGCGAGCCGACCTGTGCTCGGCCCACCGCGAGCGCCGAGCGACAACGAGGGTCCCAGATGGACCTGGCGACATGAATTCAAAGCGAGCGCCGCTCGAGTATCCCGAGCAAGTACTGGGCACGCTCGAGTCGAGCCACCCGCTCGGCCTCGTCTTCAGCCTCGAGCCGGGCCCAGTCCGCGGCCAACCGGCGGCGTCGCCGGTACCACGCGATCCCCACGACCGGCCCGACCAAAAACAGGGGCAGGGTGCCCGAGTTGACCAGCGGGGACCATACGAAGCGACCGAACAAGCCCGCACGCCAATCCTTGTCGAGCTCGCTCAGGGGCACGTCGTAGGCATCGACAAAGGCGCGATGAAAGCCCCTCCCCTGGCGCAGCTGAGTCAGGAGCTGGCGGAACTCGCCACCGTCCGTGTCGTGGTAGCGAAGCCAGGTCACGAAGTCCCGGGCCGCCGCGTAGGCCACAGACGCATCCTCGGCGTCACCGTGGAAGGCCGCCTCGAGCTCCGGAAGGGCCGGGACCCCAGCGCCGAACACCGCGTTCGCAAGGTTTTCGGCCCGCGCGAGGCTGACCTCGTTGGCGATGCTCTCGGCGACCCCCTCGTGAAACCACCGGGGGAGCTCCGCCCCGTCGGTCGCCCGATACAGCGCCACGTGGACGAGCTCGTGGCGCAGCAGCGTACCCAGATCACTGCGTGAGCCATCGGGATTATGAAGCGAGATGGCGATCTCGCCCCGGGGAGGATGGGCGACGCCCGAGACCCAGCCCGGCATGCCCGTCGCCCGCGCGACCCGCCCAGAGTGAGACACCACGTGGATGGTCATCCGATCGTCGAGGTCTCGGCCGAACTCCTCCTCGATCTCGGACCACCACCTCGGGAGCGCACCGGCGAGCTCGAGGGCTTCGTCGGCCGTGCCCGGCTCGTAGTAGATGACCGCCCGACCGACGATGATCTCTTCGCTCGCGTCTTCGAGCGTCCACCCGACGAGCTCTCCGTGTTCGGCGCGCGCGGTGTTTGGCGCCCACAGCAACGCCAGCAGCGCGATCGCCAGCGCGGCCAGGCCCCGAAACCAGAGGCGGCGCGGGCGGGTGGAGGCGAGCGGAGGCATAGGAGACCAGCGTGAGGACGAGCCCGTGATTGGCAAGCACCCTGTGGGCGTGCACTGGCCAGTTGGGTAGTCCTAGCCACGCTACCACGGCGTGCAGCCCTGGAGCGGCGGTCCCGCCGTGCGGACCTACCTGCACCCACCTGTCCGTACTCCCCCGTCCCTCCCGGGTCCAGGTCCGCCGCAGGCAACGCAGACCCCAGCCCGTGCCCCTGCTCGCACGTTGAACCGTGGGATCCAATAACCGTTGCGTCCGGCGCCCCACAAGAGTGAAATCCTCACAGTGGCGGCGATCAGTACCCTGCTTGAAAACAACTACTTCCGCGCTGGCTGTGTGGCGGTCTTGGCCATCTTCGCAGCATGGTTGGTCGAGCTCATCATGGGCAAGACGCTGGCGGTCGCCGCCAAGCGCACCAAGACCGACATCGACGACGCGGTCGTCGACATCATCCGTCGGCCCGTGTTTTTGAGTGTGTTGCTCTACGGCCTGACGTGGTCGACCGAGCTGCTGGTGCTCCCCGATCGCTTCTCCCACCCGCTGCTCTCCCTGTTCGAGACCCTGGCGATCTTGATCTGGGCGATGGCCGCCATGCGCATTGGTTCGGTGCTCCTATCCAGCATCAGCGCAAAGTCGCGGCCCCGCTCCATGCTCCAGCCGACGACCCTCCCGGTCTTCGACATCCTGCAAAAGACCTTCTTCATCGCCGGTGGCTGCTACTTCGTGTTCCTGGCCTGGGACATCGACCTGACCGCGTGGTTGGCCTCCGCAGGCATCATCGGCATCGCGGTCGGCTTCGCGGCCAAAGACACCCTCGCCAACTTGTTCTCGGGCATCTTCATCATCGCCGACGGGGCCTACAAGGTGAAAGACTGGATCACCCTCGAGGACAACCTGCGCGGTGAAATCACCCACATCGGGCTCCGCTCCACACGAATTTTGACCCCCGACGACGTCGAGATCACCGTCCCCAACGCGGTCATCGGCAACGCCCAGGTGATCAACGAAACCGGCGGCCCCTGGCCTCGACAGCGCGTGCGCATCGACGTCGCCATCGCCTACGGCAGCGACATCGACGAGGCCCGCGTGGTCCTCGAGGCCTGCACCAAGGGCGCCCCCTTCGTGCTCGACAAGCCCAGCCCAGCAGCCCGCTTTCGCAAGCTCGGCGACTCGGGCCTGGAGTTTGAAGTGTGGGTCTGGATCGATCAGCCCAAGGCCCGCGAGAGTGTGATCGACGACATCACTTCGCGGATCTACAAAGCCCTCAACGCCGCCAAAATCGAGATCCCCTACTCCAAACACGACGTCTACATCCGGCAGATGCCGGGCTATCCCAAGGTCTGAGCCGACTCAGTTGGGCGAGACGACGACTACGACCTGTTGTTTTTGAACTGCGCTGGCGATCAACAAGCCGAGCGCGACCCCGACGACGACCGCAGCGGCCCCAGCGATCAGCCCGGTGCGAACTTTGGGAGAGACCCGGAGCCGCCGGCGCTCACGAGCTCCATTGGCCAGCGCGTCGACGTGCTCCGCCCACAACACACCGATCAGACCGGCATCCTCGGCTGCCGATCGAGCCCTTACACCGAGCTCCCGATCGAGGAGGCAGTCGCGGGTCAAGAGCACCGGCCCGTCGTGGTCGGGGAGATAGGCGATGTTGATCACCAGGTCGTCTCGACCCTCACGACAGACCTGAATCGGGGTCGCGGCTCCCACTCGCAGGCGCCGAACCTCAGTCGCAGGATCGGGTGAGGCCAGGGCGGCGTGCTCGAGTCGATCGAGGATCGCCCGCTGCTCACGGGTCCCGTCGAGCTCTCCCGAGAGGCCCACAGCGACCCGGACCACGGCGCCGCCCCCATGCACGCTGGGCGCCGGTGGCAGGGGTCGGTCCTTCGCCTGATCTGGCTTCGCCTGATCTTCGCCCACCTGATCTTCAGGAGCGCCCAGTTCCTGGTCGCTCTCGAGTTCGGGTAGCGGATCGGGCTCGTCCACGTCGGGCAGAGCCCCGGGCTCGGCCGGTCCCTCCAGGCGGGCAGCCGGGCTCAGAGCGGGGGCCGCCATCGCCACACTCCCGCTGGTCTCGCACAGAAGGGAGACGGCGAGCGCCGCGATCCATCCCCGTCCCCGCCTCGTCCGTCCCGATCTCTTCCGGCCTCGGTTCACGCGACGAGTTTTACCTCAGCGCCGAGTGTGAAGACGATTGATGGCCCACACTTCACGGGCGCGCAGTCCAGTTGTGAACTGGATCCCACAGATCGTCGGCGACCCCGCATCGACCCAGCGGACCTCGCCCTGAGCACGCACCGGCTCGGACAGCAGGGGCAGGCTGAAATACAGCGAGAAGCGCTCTCCGACCGGCGGAACGTCGGACTCGACTTCGATCCGCAGACGCATGCCACCGGCACTCACATCTTCGCTCGGCCAAACCATGTCGACACCGGCCCGATCGACGTGGACCACGACCTCGAGGTCGTAGCGCTCAGCTTTGCGCTTGTCTTTGGGGCTCAACCCGACGGAAGTCATCGGCATGCGGCGAGTCTACACCAACAAAACCCGAACTCCGTTCGACCTCGACCCGCGCGCGAAGCTCAATTGAAATTCATTTTTCCGGTGCTCGGGCGGGCCGCTCGCCGGCACCAAAAACCAATCGCAGCCGAGGGCGAGCGACACCAGACGCTCACTCGTCGACGTGCGTGAGCGCCCACTCGCCGCGGTGCTCAGCTTCGCTCCATCACTCACGCGACGCCGCTCGGCGCCGTGCTCAGCTTCGCTCCATCACTCACGCGACGCCGCTTGTTCCTCGGCGAGCTCAGGGATCTCTGGTCCCGCATCTCCGCGCGCAGGCCGACGCCGATCGGCGAACCACGGTCGGTAGTAGCGCATCTTGATCTGCTGCTCCCGCGGCGCCCTCCGATCACAAGTCTCGAGCTCCTCGCTGCCCTCAGCCGCCCCCCAGCGCAGCTCAGGGCAGTCGTTGGGGTTGTAGGCCGACTCGAAAGCCAATACCCGCGCGACGACCTCGTCTAGACCGAGGGTCCACTCGCTCCCGTCCGAGCGCGCATATACGACCGCGAGGTCCGGATCCTCGAGCAGCGCCGCGCGCTGCTGTTCGAGGTAGGCCAAGGTCTGCCGGTAGTGCTCCGGGTCCCCCTCCCGGTCGAGGCCGAAGGCGGCCGGATCGCGCTCGACCTTGTCGGCGAAGCCCAAGACCACATCCATGGCGATCAGCAGCCGCAGGTCGCGGGCGGGGGTCGAGAAATTTTCCCACGGCCCAGAGGTCTCGAACACGGAGTGTCCCCAGGGCATCTCCACTGTCTCGTCCAGGTTGTCCCCATGCCAGGCGACACCGTTGTTCACCGAGGTCACCCGGACCCTCACGGCCTCGGCCAAGGCCGCGACCAGCTCGGCCTGGGCGGCGAAGGGGCTGCGCACACCGGGGGTGATCAGCCTCTCCATGAGGTCGTAGAAGGCCAGCGGGTCGAGCGCCCGCTGCATGTCCGAGACATCGCCGTAGTTGTGCATGCCGGCCAGAGTCTCGTCGACGATCTGGACCAGCTTCTTGTCGGGCCCCACGCCGATCGAAGTCAGCGGTCGGAACGCCTTGAAACCGCTGCCCCCGAGGCTCTCATCGGCCTGATTCCACAGAAAGTTGCCCTCCCAAAAGCGCTTGCGGGTGATCGAGCCGTCGGGCTGACCGTCGACCGCAAACAACACCCCCGGCTGGCTCCCACGGGGCGCCACGAGCTCGGCCAACACCAAGATATGACCGTAGGGATCGGCGTAGACCATCCCCGGCCGGAGCCCGCGCCTGTCCAGACGAACCGGGTAGAAGTCGCTGTCCGAGTCGCCGTAGGCGCAGCGCCCGTTCCCAGTGTGCACTCCCCAGCCCACGCTGCGCCTGAAGAAGTATTCGATCTTCTCGTGGGTGGTCGGAACCTTCGCGTGTGGATCGGGGGCGGGCAGCTCGCCGGTCTCGGGATCCGGGGTCGGCTCAGGCGCGGCCGGATCCACCCAGTGCGTGCGCATGTCGGGTGGATCCAAGTTGGTGCGCAGATCGAAGCAGATCGGCGCCTGGCCCCGACCCCGCGAGCACTTGCGAAAGCCGAACGCCAGCCCGCGCTTGTAGGACCAATAGGCACGCAAAAAATAGGGTGTGTCCGCGCAGTCCGGGACCAGCTCGAAGCCCGTCTTGGAGTCGTCTTCGTCCCGGCCCATATGGTTGTGCAACAGGTTCCGGACCGGGTCCGAGGTCACTTCACTCAGCGCCTTCCAAGCCAGATCCTCGCCGACCGGCCCGGTGAACAGCTCGCGGATCCACGCGCTGTAGAGGGCCTCCTCGGCGTTGTTCCAGACTCGCCGGTTTTCCCATACGGTCTCGAGGTCGACGGCGCTCTCGTCCCGAAAGTGGAACTTACGAACGTTGAAATTGCGGCAGCGCAGGCCCTCTCCATCGCGGCCCACGATCACGGTCACACGCCCGGACTGGTCCGGGACAAAGCGAGCCACGGTCGCCGCCGGCACCCCCGAGCGGTGGGTGGGCGTGAGCACGACCGGCTCTCCACCCACCTCCACACGCAGGGCGAGGGCCACCTCACTGTCGAGGGTGGCGACCATGATCCGGACCTCGTCGCCGACCGCCGCGTGTCGCGGTGAGACCATGATGCCCACACTGCGATCCTCTGCTCCCCGCTCGGGGCAGGTACCCGCGGCCGCGGCTGCGGGCGGACTCGCGGAAGGCGGCGCCTGGTGGTCGAAGCGCGCCATGAACACGGCGAGGCTCTCGGGTGCAGCCTCGCCGGCCTCCTGCGCCGGGTCGGCGCCCGAACCCAACTCGCCGCTCGACGCAGGACCGCCGTCCTCGACAGGGGGCGTCTCCCCAGAGCCGCCGCCTTTGCCCCCACAGGCGAGGGTCGAACTCAGCGCGAGCGCCAACAGTGCACAGCCTTCCCACCGGCCTCGCCGCCGTCCCCTGATCGCCAGCTCGCTGTTCCCCGCGTCCCGCATTCCTTGAGGCATACCCAGACCCTCGGGCGATTGCCACCCTGGCCCGCAAACGCTCGGCGCCCCACCTCTATTTCCTGCTCCCAATCCGGGTCTGGCGAGCCCCCCCCGTGACCTGGTGGACCTGTGGTACCAGAGACACGAATGCGTATCCTGATCGCCGACAAGTTCTCACCGACTGGACAGGCGACCTTGCGCGAGAACGGTCACGAGCTCCACTTCGATCCTGGCCTGCGCGCAGATCAACTCCCTGAAGCCCTGACCGAGCACGACCCGGAGGTCTTGATCGTGCGCTCGACGGAGGTCAGCGAGGCCAGCTTCCAGGCGGGTGCCTCCCTCTCCCTCGTGATCCGGGCGGGTGCGGGCGTCAACACCATCGATCTCGAGGCCGCCAGCCGCCTGGGGATCTTCGTCGCCAACTGCCCGGGCAAGAACGCGATCGCCGTCGCGGAGCTCACCATGGGCTTCATCCTGTCTCTCGATCGGCGCATGGTCGAAGCCGAGGCCGAGCTGCGCGCGGGGACCTGGAACAAGAAGAAGTACGGCAAGGGACGGGGCCTGTACGGGCGCCGCCTCGGACTGGTCGGCTACGGCTCGATCGCCCGTGCGGTCGCCCGCCGAGCGCAGGCCTTCGGCATGCAGGTCACCGCCTACTCACCCCGTATCGACAGGGCCCACGCCCGTGCCCATGAGGTCGGCGTCGCCGACAGCCTCGACAGCCTGTTCGCAGACAGCGATGTGGTCAGCGTCCACGTGCCCTACCGGGAGAACACGCGCCACCTCATCGGCGCGCGCCAGCTCGAGGCCATGCCCGAGGGCAGCCTCTTGATCCACACCTCGCGAGGCGGCGTCGTCGACGATCGGGCCCTGGCCGAGGCCGTCGCCAGCGGCCACATCCGCGCGGGCCTCGACGTGTTCGAGGGCGAGCCCTCCAAAGGTCACGCTCCCTTCGAGAGCCCGCTGCGCGAGCTCGATGGGGTCTACGGCACACCACACATCGGCGCCTCGACCGAGCAGGCGGCCGAGGCCATCGCCACCGAGTCCATCCGCATCGTCCAGGCCTTCTCCGAGCGCGGCGAGGTCCCCAACGTGGTCAACCTCGACGCGGGACACGAGGCCGCCTTCACCCTGGTGATCCGCCATCACGACCGGGTCGGTGTCCTCGCCCGCATCCTCGACGCCCTGCGCAAACATCAGCTCAACGTCCAGGCCATGAGCAACGTCGTGTTTCGGGGGGCGCAGGGCGCCGCATCGGCCACCATCAGCGTCGAGAACGAGCCCAGCGCAGAGCTCCTCGACGAGGTCCGGGCCCACGAGGCCGTACTCGGCGTCGACCTGCGCGCGGCGGTCCGCGGTGACTGAGATCCCAGCGCTGCTGCTGGTCGCCCACGGCTCTCCGGACCCAGACTGGCGCCGGCCCCTCGAGGTACTCCAGCGCCGCCTCGCCAGCGTCCTGGGCGAAACTCGGGTCGGCCTCGCCTACCTCAGCCAAGCACCGACGGTAGACGCGGGCGTCGAGGCCCTCGCGGCCGCCGGTGCGACCCACCTTCGGGTCGTCGCCGCGCTCCTCTCCCCCGGCGGCCGACACATCAAGGTCGACCTGCCCGCGACCGTCGAGGCGACCCGGACCCGCTTCCCTGCGCTCCGCATCGAGCTGGTCTCGGGCGCCCTGGGCGAGCACCCTGCGGTCGTCGCTGCGCTCGCAGAGGCGAGCCTCGAGGCGCTCACGCGCTGAACACCGGCCGGGCTCGGTCCGCTCCGAGCTCGCGTCCTACTCTGGGTCTGGGCCTGGGCCTGGGCCGGCCGAGGCCGCCTCACGCTCTGCCTCGGCCAGGAGTTCGGCCTCGAAGGCTCGCTCCTCGGCCTCGAGTGCCTCGGCCTCGCGTGCGATCTCTGCCTCCAGGGCCCGCTCCTCGGCGAGCTGCTCCTCGCCCGGAGCCGACGCCGACGGCGTGTCTTCCTCGGCCGTGTCTTCCTCGGCCGTCTCGGCCTCGGCATACGCGGACGAGCCATAGCGCGGAGCCTCGACCTTGCCCCGCATCCACAGACGCCGCTCGACGGCCTCCATGAGCTTCCGCGTGCTCCGCCTGTCCTTTGCACTGAGCTGGAAGGTGTTGCGGGGCAGCGCCTCCGGAGGCAGGCGCTCCGACTCGGGCAGGAGGTCACACTTGTTGTAGACCATGAAGCGCTCGACGCCCCCGGCCCCGAGCTCGTCGAGGATGCGCTCCACCGTCGCTATCTGCTGAGCGTTGTCGGGATCGGTGGCGTCGATCACCTGGAGCAACAGGTCGGCCTCCGAGACCTCCTCCAAGGTCGCGGAGAAGGCCTGCATCAACGCCGGCGGCAGGTCCCGGATGAACCCCACCGTGTCGAGCATGACGACCTCGCGCTCGTCCGGGAAGCGGACCCGGCGGACCGTGGGATCCAAGGTCGCAAACAGCTTGTCCTCCACCCGAACCTCGGAGTTGGTGACCGTGTTGAGCAGGGTGCTCTTGCCCGCGTTGGTGTAGCCGACGATCGCAACGACGGGGACCTCGCTGCGCCGGCGCTGAGCTCGACGCTGCTCTCGCTGTCGGCCCAGGTGCTCGAGGCGTTTGTCGAGCTCGGCGATGCGCTTTTTAGCTCGCCGTCGATCGACCTCGAGCTTGGTCTCCCCTGGTCCACGGCCGCCGATGCCTCCAGCCAGACGGGACATCATGGTGCCCTTCCCGATCATGCGCGGCAGCCGGTAGCGCAGCTGGGCGACCTCGACCTGGAGCTTGCCGTCGCTGCTGCGGGCATGCTGGGCGAAGATGTCGAGGATCAGCATGGTCCTATCAATGACCCGCAGCTCGGTCTGGTCGGCGATCACCCGGGCCTGCGAGGCGCTCAACTCCGGGTCGCAGATCAACAGCTCGACGTCCTGCTCGAGCGCCGAGATCAACACCGATCGCAGCTTCCCGGATCCCAGAAAAGTGCGGGGATCCGGATAGCGGCGGCGCTGGGTCACGACCTCCACCAGATCGACACCGGCGGTCCGACACAGCTCCCTCAGCTCGCTCTGGCGGGCCTCGATCCCACCTTGGCGGTTCATGGCGTCGGTGTGGACCTGCAACACCATGGCCCGCGTGCCCACGCCGGCGGCCTTGGTCCGGGCGCGGGCGGTCTCGAGCTCGCTCTCGAGCTCACGGATGAAAGGAGAGAAGTCGGCCGGCAGGTCGGGGCGCGGATGCAGCCCCTCGGCGTTGCGGCTGCTCGAGTCCGGGAACAGCAGGGCCAGGGGTGCGCGGGCGAAGGTGTAGACCTCGAAGCCCTGGCGCTGGTCTCGACCGGGGCGCAGACACGCGAGGTCGACTTGGACCCCGCCGGGGCTGTCGTGGATCGCCGCGATCAGGTCGAGGCGCAGCTTGGCGAGGTCGGCCAGCTCCTCCCTGTCGAGGGCGTCCGAGACCAGGTGTGTAGCGACCAGACGGATCCCTCGCAGGCGCCCATCCGCGCCACGGACACGCTCGAACTCGGGCAGCTCGAGGCTGTGCGCGTCACCGAGGATGACCCGACTGATCCGCCCGCGGCGATCGATGAACAGCCCGATGCGCCTGTTGAGGGCGTGGGAGAGCTCGAGCAGATCGCGGGCCAAAGGCGCGCTGACGACCGTGTCCGCAGGGACCCGGCGCTCCCCGATTCGCGCGAGTATTCGAGCCTGGCTGGGCTTGAGGCTCGAGGTGTCGCCGTAGACGACGTCACTCATAGGTGGAAGCCCTCGCCAAAGCGGGTCAATCCAGGACCTTGAGCGCGACCGCGAGGGCCTGCTGTGCGCGTCGCGTCGCGTCTACACGCGCGGCGAGCTGCCCCTCGAGCTCCCCCTGCTTGGTCTCGAGCGCGCCGACTTGAGACTCGAAGCGACCCCGCAGCGACTCGAGTTCGCCGGTCGCAGTGGCGGCCTCCCCCTCGAGCACCTCGGTCCGGGCCTGGGCGGCGGACAACTCACTGGCCCCTGAGCCGATCGTCGCCTCGGCGGTGGAGAGGGCGGCCTCGGCGGTCGAGAGAGCCGTTCGGACACCAACGAGCGACTCGGTCTCCCCTGCGAGCGCCCCCTTGGCCTCTTCGAGCGCGGCGGCAGAGATCTCGGCCTGTCCACGCATCTCCTCGGCGCGTTGCTCGTAGAAGTCGATCTCGCTCTGGTGCTCCTCGGCCACGGTCTGGAGCTTGGTCTCGAGAGCGTCCCGAGCGGCCTCGAGCTCGCCCGCTTTGGCCTCGAGCTCGCCCGCTTTGGCCTCGAGTGCCCCCCGAGCGACCTCGAGCTCGCCCGCCTTGGCTTTGAGATTCTCCAGCTCCGCGAGCTGCCCGTCCTGCTCGGCCACCCTCGTCTGGAGTTCACCGAGCTTGGCGACCCCCTCGACACTCGAGCCCTCGAGCTCATCGAGCTTGGCCTCGAGCTCCTTGGAGCGCTTTTGTGCGATCTCGAGGCGGTTCTTCAGGCCCTCCTCTCGCTTGCGCAGGGTCTCGGCATTTCGAGTCGCGGCCTCACTCTCCTCCTGAGCGGAGATGACCTGCTCCTCGAGCTCGAGGGCCTTACCCTCAGCGTCGCTGACCGCGGCCTGAAGCTCACGGCTGCGGTGCTTGGCATCGAGGACCGCGCGCTCCTTCTCCTCGAGCTCATCGCGGGCAGCGAGCAGCTCTCGCGCCTTCTTGTTGAGCTCGGACTTGAGCCGCAGCACCTCGCGTCGCGACGACAGCCTGCCCGCCGAATTTTCTCGCTCGACCTGAACTGGGGCCGACTCCTCCACCGCTGAGAGGATCGGCTGGAGTTCCACGCTGACCTCGTCGACGCTCGCCTGTTGGGGCGTTTCCTCGACCACTGGATCTTCGAGCACCGACTCGATCGGCGGCTGGTCAGCGACCTCCGTGGTCACAGCTTCGGGCTCGACGACCGTCTCCGTCTCGTAGACGGGCTCGGACTCGGGCGCCGGCTCGGGCTCCACGGCCGGTGCCGGCTCGGGCGTGATCGCTTCGCTCGGGTCGACCTCGAAGTCGTCGTCGTCGTCGTCGTCGAAAGTCAGCGCGTCGAAGGCCGCATCGATACCCTCTTCGACCTCTTCGACCTTCGCGGGTTCGTCGGCCTGGACCGCGTCGTCCTCCACACTGGAGAACTCGACCTCACCAAAGTCCGCGTCGAGATCGACCTCCTCGAACTCCTCTCCGCTCGCCTGCGTCGGCCGACTGGGCAGGGGCAGCAAAGTCCTCACGACTTCCAGCAGACCGTCATCGGAAACCGGGAACCGGAGGTACTCGTCTGCGCGGGTCTTGAGCTTCCCGTGCTGTGCGAACACATCATCGGTGACGTCCGACGCGTACATGATCAAGGGGATGTCCTTGGTCTCCGCGTTGCGACGCAGTTTGTTGCAGATCGAAAAGCCGGAGGCCCCTGGTAGCTCGACCCGGAGGAAGATGATGTCCGGCGTCGCCGCACGAGCGATCGACATGGCCTCACCAGGCTCCTGGGAACTCGTGAACTCCACTCCGTAAGGAGTCAGAGAGCCCTCGATCATGCTACGGGCGTCGGCGTCGGCGTCGATAATCAGCGCTGCGAACACGGGACGCGAGGTTATCCGCTCGCCGCGCTCTTCACCACCCCAACATGTCCGCGACTGAAGGCCTGAGCAGATGTGCCCGTCGCGTCATTGCCCATGCGCCCGGTGGAGGGCTTCCCCGACCTCGAGCAGACCCGCGAAGCCGGGCTCTTCGACGCTGGTCTCGGCCTCTGCTCGTCCAGGGCCGGTCCCGAGCACCAAGCTGTGGTGGACACCACCGAGGCTGAACTCGACTCGGGCCCGACCGCGAGCATCACGCGAGAGGAAGTAGATGTGGCCCCTAAACACCTGTCGCGTGCCTGTCGAGCGCGCCACGCGGGCGGAGCGTTGGGTGTCGAGCATCAGCTGACCCAGCGCATTCTGATAGCGGACCTGGGCAGAGGAGACACTCCCGCTGGTCCCATCGGCGACCAGCGCAGTCCCTTTGGGCAGCGAGCGAGCCGGCGCGACCTGGACCGCAAAGCCCTGCTCGTCGACGGTGGCGAGCCCGTCACCTGCGGGATGGGGATCTCGCCTGTCGGAGGCATCCATGGCCGCCCCAACAAGATCATGGTCGAGATCTCGACCATCGTCCGGGGCCCCCGCCTCGCGGGCTCGCTCGTGGACACCCGAGATATTCAGAGAGCTGGCCATCCCCCCATCGACGTGCGCCCCCTCGAGCCCGGGGACGGTCGTGTCGAAGCCACCCCGGACAAAAAAGAACAGGGCCAGCGCAGCCGCGGCCGCGGGCACCATCAACAGACCGCCGCGTCCAAAAGCCTGAATGCGGCCCACGACCGGGGCCAACCAGCCACTTCGGCCCGCCGCTTTGTCGGCCGCGTCGGCCGCGTCGAGATCGTGCAACACCCGGGCCCGCAACTGAGGCGGGGCCAGCTCATGCCCGAGATCCGCGAGCAACGACTGGATCTCGCGCTGCTGTTCGACGATCTGCGCGTACTCGGGACTGCGCGCGACCTCCTCCGCCACCAGGCGGTACTCCTCACCCTCGAGTTCGCCGTCGATGAAAGGTTGGAGCAGGCCCACCACTTCGCCGACATCGGCCTCGATCTCGCGGGTCATCGCACCGCCTCCCCGTCGGCCCTGACAGTCCAATTTCGAGTCCAAGTCCAAGCGTATTCAAACATTATGCGTGCCTCCTCTGGTCGCGCCAGGCCATCAGATCGACGGTCCCGGTGCGGGCTTTTGACGACCGGTCTGTAGCTGCGCGAGTCGAACTTTCAGTGGCGTGCCCAGGCTCGCGGGCGCGCTTGCTCGCGCTTGTCTTCTTCGAGCCACCGCGGCCCGACTTCGCGGGAGGATCGTCGTCGTCGTTGACGATCCCGAGCTCGCGGGCGTGATCGTAGAGCAGCTTGTGAAGCTGCTTGCGGCCGCGGTAGATGCGACTCATCACCGTGCCGATCGGGCAGTCCATGACCTCGGCGATCTCTTTGTAGGCCAGACCCTCGAGGTCGGCCAAGGTCACGGCCAGACGGTAGTCGGGGGGCAAGGTGTCGAGCGCCTCCCGGATCTTGGCCCGGGTGTGGCCCTGGCTCACCACCTCTTCGGGGCCCGCGGGCGCGCTCACCGAGTTGCCGATGGCGACCGCCGATCCGAGGCTGCGCATCTGCGCCGAGACCTCGTTGTGGAGCATCCGCTTGCGGCCGCGTCGGTGGTAGCCATTGATGAAGGTGTTGCGCAGGATCGTGAACATCCAGGCCTTGATGTTGGTGCCCTGCTTGAAGCTGTCCCAAAAGCGGTATGCCCGCACCATCGAGTCCTGGACCAGATCCTCGGCCTCCGCCGGGTCCCGGGTCAGCCGCATCGCCGCTCCGTAGAGGTTGTCGATCAGAGGGAGTGCGGTCTGTTCAAAATCTCGCCTGGCGGCTGCTTCCATCGCGGGTTCCCTACCGTCGTTGGTCATGAATATTCCGCCTGTTTTGTCGGGGCCGACTGGAGCGCCTCCAAGGTCACGCGTGCGTAGCGCAAAGCCGTGTCGATACTGCGCGCGGCCACGCCCTGATCCAACCCGAGGCCCGGCGCCAGCTCCACGAGATCTGCGCCGACAACTTCGAATTCAGCGCCAATCACGCGGATCATCGTCTCGACCTGTGCCGGCGTGAGCCCGTCGGGCTCCGGCGTCCCACAGGCCCCGGCCCAGTGCGCGTCGGTCCCGTCGATGTCGTTGCTGATGTAGACCCGCCGAACGCCGCGCGCGCGCAGGTGGGTGACCGCGAGGCTGGCGAGATCGGCCGGCGCCAGCTCCCGGATCTCCGACCCCCAGAGCTGACGGACGCCCAGGCTCTCCTCCCAGTGAGCCCGATCTCGACCCGAAGCCCGAATGCCGATCTGCAACAAACGTTGCCCACCGCCGAGCGCCGCGTTGGCGTGGAAAGCCCAGGTCGCAAAGCAATTCACGATGCCGAGGCGGGCGGGCAGAAGATCGGTGTGGGCATCGAAGTGGAGGACGCCCAGATCCTCCACGTCCCCCTCGAGCAGCGGCTTCAACACCGGCCAGGTCACCGTATGGTCTCCACCGAGCATGAACAGGCGCAGGCCTGGAACCAGCGCCGACACCAACCGCCGGGCGCGCTCCGCCATCCCCAGGGGTGAAACCGGCAGACTGTGGCGCCGGGCCGCGGAAAGCTCGGGCCACAGGGCGTCCTGACAGCGGGTCCGGGCGCTGTCCGAGAGCATCTCCTCGTCGAGCAGCTGGGGGATACAAAACACGTCGCCGAGATCAGGGACCGGGGCCGCCCCCAGGGCTCCACGGATCGCCTCTGGCCCCCAAGCCGCGCCCCGAACGATGCCCGCCCCCGTGTCGCTGGGGATCGCCAGTATCGCGCAGCGAGCTTCGCCAGTCAGGACCGCGTCGAGGTGGGCGCGCCAGGAGCTGTCTGGTTCCCAGCTCGCGCCGAGGTAGGCCTGGGTCTTGGCCAACAGCGATACGCGTCCGGTCGACACCGCGTGGATGCCCTGCCCAGGCGGGCGCAAATAGCAGGCCAGTTCATCCAACAGGGCTCCCCGAGACAGGGCGGCGGGGTCGGGCAAGGCGGGCGCATCCATCCGCCCCGAGCATAGCCTCACTCACGACCGACCCCGGCCCGCTCCCTTGTGGCGCACACACACGGCGATACTCTGCGCCCCGATGAACGCCGCGCACGGGGAGCCCGAGTACCGAAGCCCGCTGTCGAGCCGCTACGCCACCAAGGCCATGCTCGCCAACTTCTCGGATCGGCGCCGAGCCCTGCTGTGGCGCGACCTGTGGATCGCCCTGGCCCGGGCCGAGTCCGAGCTCGGCCTGCCCGTGAGCAACGCGCAGATCGCCGCCCTCGAGGCTGCCCGAGAGCAGATCGACTTCGGCCGCGTCGCCGAGCTCGAGGCCTCCCTGCGCCACGACGTCATGGCCCACGTCCACCATTATGGTGAGGTCGCGGACGCCGACGCCGGCAAGATCATCCACCTGGGGGCGACCAGCTGCTTCGTCACCGACAACGCCGAGCTGGTCATGATCCGTCAGGGTCTCGAGCTGCTCATGGACCGGCTGTACACGAGCCTGCGCCAGTTCTCCGCGTTCGCCCTGCGCTGGCGGGCGAAGCCGATTCAAGCCTACACCCACTACCAGCCCGCCCAGCTGACCACGGTCGGCAAGCGCGCGTGCCTGTGGGCCCAGGACCTGGCCCTCGATCTGGAGACCCTCGAGCAGCTCGTCTCCCGCCTGCCCCTGCGCGGCGTCAAGGGCACGACCGGCACCCAGGCTTCGTTCATGCAGCTGTTTTCGGGCGCCGACGATCCGGGGGCGAAAGTCGCCGAGCTCGACCGCCGCGTATGTGTCGCCATGGGCTTCGAGCGCTCGATCTCCGTGTCCGGTCAGACCTACACCCGCAAGCTCGACACCTGGGTGGTCTCGGCCCTCGCCGACATCGCCGGATCGGCCGCCAAGTTCGCCACCGACATGCGCCTGCTCGCCCACGAGCGCGAGCTCGAGGAGCCCTTCGGCAAGCGCCAGATCGGGTCCTCCGCCATGGCCTACAAGCGCAACCCCATGCGCAGCGAGAGGATCTGTAGCCTCGCTCGCTTCGTCCACTCCCTGGCCACGAGCCCGCGTGAGACCCACGCCAACCAGTGGCTCGAGCGAACCTTGGACGACAGCGCGAACCGGCGCCTGGTCCTCACCGAGGCGTTCTTGGCCACCGACGCGATCATGAACCTGGTCGTGGACGTGAGCGCCGGCATCGTGGTCAACCCGGCCATGCTGCGCGCCAACATGGCCGACGAGCTGCCCTTCATGGCGACCGAAAACGTGCTCATGCGCGCGGTCGAAGCCGGCGGCGACCGCCAGGCTCTGCACGAGCGGATTCGGGTCCTGAGCCTCGAGGCTGCCGCCGAGATCAAGGCCGGCCGCAGCAACGATCTGATCGAGCGCATGCGCAGCGATCCAGCCCTCGGCCCCCATGTCGACGAGGGCGCCCTCGACCCTGACCGCTACGTCGGTCGCTCCCCCGACCAGGTCGACACCTTTGTCGCGGAGCTCGAGGTTTTGCTCGAGCGCCACGCCCACCGGGCCGGTCGCTTCGAAGCCCGGGTTCGTGTGTAGCCCAGGACCAGAGACAGCGCGATGGGTTCGGGGTGACAGTGATACAGTCGCTCCGCCCGCGGAGTTCTCTGATGCGTCGCCTCACCCTGTTCACAGTCCCCTGCCTGTCCCTCCTGCTGCTGCCGGCGTGTGGCGACGATGGCAATACGGGCGCCACCAACGGCAACAGCGACGAAATCGGTGAGGGCATCGAGACCGCCGACAGCAACAACACAAACGCGGAGGCCGGCAGCGACGACAAGGGTGAGACCGCCGGCGAGACGAGCACCACCGACGACACGGGCACCGCCACGGCTGCCACGACCGCAAACGACGACGACGACGACGACGACGACGGCGACGACGGCGACGACGGCCAACCGAAATTCGACACGGTCGTCGTTCCCGACGGAGGCATGGCCAACCCCTGCGGCGACGGCATGGGCATGATGGACCCGGAGTTCTCCTACATCTGGGTGGCCAACTCCGGGCAAGGGACGATCTCGAAGCTCAACACCGTGACCTTGGTCGAGGAGGGTCGCTACCAGACCCGCGTCGACACCAACGGCTCGCCCTCCCGCACTTCGGTCAGCCTCACGGGTGATGTCGCCGTGGCCAACCGCAACGGGGGCGTCACCAAGGTCATCGCCAAACACGAGAACTGCGACGAGATGAACAACGGCCAGCCCGGGCTCCAGACCTCCTCGGGCAAGGACGACGTCCTCCCCTGGGGCGAGGACGACTGTGTGGCCTGGTCGACGAGCTTCGACAACGCCGTCAACGCCAACCGGCCCGTGGCCTGGACCTCTGGCTTGCTCAACCTCCAAAACTGCCAGGTCGAGGAGCAGAAGGTGTGGACCTCCGTCTCCAACACTTCCATGAGCACGAGCATGCGCGTGATCAGGCTCGACGGCGACGACGGCAGCGTCGAGGCCGACTTCAACGTCCCAGAGGTCAATGTCGGGTCGTTCGGGGCCTACGGCGGCGCCGTGAACTCGGAGAACGACTTTTGGTTCATCAACTATTCTTCCCCGCGCATGCTGGTCAAGGTCGACTACGAGACCCTCGACTACCAAACTTGGCCGGTCCCAGCCGCCGTGTGCAGCTACGGATTCACGGTCGACTCTCTCGACCGACCGTGGATCGGCGCGTTTTGTGAGGGGTCGACTATGTTCGACCCGGAGACCGAGGAGTTCACCGTGCTCCCCGGCATGCTCGGCTACGGACTCCAAGAAGATGCCAACGGAGTCATGTGGCTGGGCACCTTCAGCCCTCCGGGCCTCCGCGGCATCGACATCGAGACCCTCCAGGAGGTCAAGTGGATCGAGCTGCCCACCAACTCCTCACGAGGCGTGAGCGTGGACTTTTACGGCTACGTGTGGTTCGTCGACATGGCCGACAGCGCGTTCAGGGTCGACACCCAGGCCGAGACCTGGGAGATATACAATCAGCTGAACGGGCCCTACACCTACTCGGACATGACCGGCTGGGGCCTGAACCTGACCTCGGGCGGCATCCCGGCCGGCTGAGCCCGGTGGTGAAAATCGGCGCGGGCTGGTAGATTGAGGGGAAGGTGTCCGCCCTTCCCCTCAGTTTCTTTCAGCGTCTGCCCAAGACCGACCTCCACGTCCACCTCGATGGCTCCCTCCGGGTCGAGACCATCCTCGCGCTCGCGCAGGAGCAGGGTGTCGAGCTTCCGGCGACAGACATCCCTGGCCTGCGATCGGCCATCCATGCCGGGGAGAACACGGGCAGCCTGGTCAAGTACCTCGAGGCCTTCGGCATCACCCTGGCGGTGCTCCAGACCAAGGAGGCCCTGCACCGGGTCGCCTACGAGCTCGCCGAGGACGCCGCCCGGGAGAACGTCGCGTACATGGAGGTGCGCTACGCCCCCATGCTGCACGTCCAACAGGGCCTGCGCCTCACCGAGGTCGTGGAGACCGTGCTCCGCGGACTCCACGACGCCCAGCACGACCACGGCATCGAGAGCCGGCTGATCCTCTGCGGAATCCGCAATATCTCCCCCGAGAGCAGCCTCGAGATGGCCGAGCTCGTGGTCGCCTACAAGGGCCGCGGGGTCGTGGGTTTCGACCTCGCCGGGGCCGAGAACGACCACCCCGCCAAGGACCACCACGAGGCCTTCTCCCTGGTCCGCCGCAACAACATCAACGTCACGATCCACGCCGGAGAGGCCTATGGCCCAGCCTCGATCGCCCAGGCCCTCCACGACTGTGGGGCCCACCGCATCGGCCACGGCTGCCGGCTGCGCGAGGACGGCGACCTCCTGCACTACGTGGTCGACCACCGCATCCCTCTCGAGTGCTGCCCCTCCTCCAACGTCCAGACCGGGGCCATCGCCTCCCTGCCGACCCACCCGCTGCGCCTCTATCACAACCTCGGCGCCCGCGTGACGATCAACACCGACAACCGGCTGATCACCGACACCACTGTGTCGAGGGAGCTGTGGCTCACCCACACCGAGATCGGGCTGAGCCTCGGCGACATCAAGCAGCTCCTGCTCAACGGCTTCAAAAGCGCGTTCTTGCCCTTCCATGAGAAGCGACGCTACCTCTCCATGATCAGCCTCCAGCTCCAGGCCTTCCACGACGACGGGAGCATCGACGAGGCCCTGCTCGCCTCCTCCGAGCTCCAGCTCAATACACCCACGGTCGACGGGGAGCCCCCCACCGACGACCCTGAATCGTAGCGACGCCCTCAGTGACGACCCCCCTGCGCAGCCCACTGGTCGCGAGACTGCTGAGTATGGGGCTCGCGCTGGGTCTCAGCACCAGCTGTGTGAGTGTCCCTCGCCAGGACCCACTCCAGTTCGAGGTCGACACAGACACGCTGCTCTCGGCCTTCGAAAAGCCCCTCGACAAGGCCGCGGCGGCCCTCCGCGACGATCCCGACCTCCACCTCATGGTCGTCGGGCACGCCGACGAAGACAACACCGACGAGTACAACCGCGCCCTCTCCGAGCGCCGCGCAGCCCACGTCCGAAGCCGGATCCTCCAGCGCCTCGCCGATCTTCCTGCCGGGGCCAACGCCGGGGAGCGGATCCACACCGAAGCACGGGGAGAGTGGGACCTGAGTGTAAGCGGCGAGGATCCCGAGGCGAAGGCCCGCAACCGTCGGGCCGAGCTGCGCTTCTTCTATCCCCGCCAGTGTGAGCCCAGCTTCGACGCCGAGTTTCTGAGCTGCGAGTGGAACAGGCTCCCGCCACCCCGGCCGATCGAAATAGCGATCCCAGAACCCGCCCCTGAGCCCACCACCCCTGAGTCGGCCCCCGAGCGCCCGCCCCCAAAACTGCGCTCGGACTTTCGAGGCCCCTACGTCTACGGCCTCCTGGGCTACGCCATCGGCTCGTCCGAGTACCTGCGCCAACACCTGCGCCATGGGGTAGGCGCGGGCTACCTCTGGGGCGCGAAGTCGGAGTTTCGTGTGTCGGTGGGCGCGACCTTCGACCACCTGGTGGACCTCGGCTTTTTGTTCCCCCAGAGTGGGCCCTGCGCGCCCTTTTGCGAGCGGGTCGATCGCAGCCGCATCAGGATCGTTCCCGAACTCCGCGTCGGCGGGACCAGCCGCAGTATCTGGGGCTGGCTCCGGCTCTCGGCCGGGCTCTTGCTTCAACATCGGGAGAGCCGACTCGAGGCCACCGTCGATCCTCTCAGCGGAGCGACGACCATCACCACCTTGGCCCCCTCGTCCTGGACCCCGACAGCGGTGTTCGGTATCGGCCCTGGGGTCGCGGTCGCCATCACCAAGCACCTCCTGTTGCTCTTCGACGCGACCGTCACCTACTCGACCAACGACGGTTTCTCCGGAGGTACGGGGATCTACGACGTCGGTGTGGGCCTCGGTTGGCAATTTTGAGCGCTCGAGCGCCTTTTTGAACACTTCCCGAGTACTTCTTCAGTACAGGGGGCCGTGTTCGGGCCACCAGCGTGCCCGCGATCTCACTCGCCACGCGCCGACGATTGGGTTACCCTGCGCGCGAGCCATGTTTGATTTTCCCATCTCCGAGCTCATCACGCCCGAAGAACAGGTCGCCGTCGCCCGCTGCGTGGCGATCATGGCCTCCAGCGACGACGACGTCGCCGACAGTGAACGTCACTTCGTCGAGGAGTTGATGGGGCAGATGATGCTGCTCCCCGAAGAGCGCGACCGCGTCCGTAAAGAGTTCGAGGATCCCTCGGACATCGTCGAGGTCGCCAAAGGCGTCAAACATCGCGAAGCGAGGATCTTCCTCTATTACCAAGCGGTCTGTGCTGCGATGGCCGACAACGTCATCGTCGAGAACGAGACCGAAGCTCTGGTCGCCCTCGCCGTCGCCTTCGAGTTCGACGTCGAGACCGCGCGCCAGTTCATCAACTGGGTCAAGGAGAGCCTCGCCCTGCGCGAGACTGGTCAGCAGCTGCTGATGGACCTCTGATCCTTCGGGACCCAACCCGACTGGGCTCTAGCTGAGCCACCCAACTGAGCAAAAATGGCCGCTTCGTTTCCGAACCGGCCATTTTGAATTCTAGGGTTTCACCGGGCACCCTCAGTCGACGGTCACCGCGATCTCGATCCTGTTGTTGTCGTAGCGCTGCTCCACGATCGGCGCGTGAGCGTGGCCCTCGGCGCGGATGTTGACCTCCATGCGCAACATGTACTCACCCGGATCGACGTCGGTGACATCGATCCACTGGCAGTCCAAGTTCGCCGCGTAGGTGTCCGACCAGCCCACGCTGAGGCCCTGGTTGTAGCAGGTGTAAGTTCCGTCGACGTCTTTGGTGAGCTCGGGCCAGGCCCAGCTCTCCCAGTCGAGCAGGCAAAATGCCTGCTTGTGGCCCTCGGCGATGGGCTCGGCCTCGCCGGGCTCGAACAAGCTGTAGGCCGCGTAGTTGTCGAAGTGGTGGTGCTCGTGGCAGGGTGAGTAGGTGTAGAGGTCGGGGTGGTTGGCCGGGACCCCCAGCACCAGGTCTCGGGCGCCGATGTTGGCCGTCTTGGTGTCGAAGCGCAGCACCCGACGCCAGCCCGTACCATCGACACAGCCCTCGTAGAGCGAACACGAGTCGGGCTCGATCCAGAGGCTCTGGGTGTAGACCTCGATATCCGAGTCGAGCACCGCCAGATCCGGCGCGGGACAGCCGAGCGCGCCCGTGAGCGGCCCCCCCGGGCTCTCGGGTGGCCCATCGCCGATGCCCGCGACCGGCTCGACGCAGCGGTAGACCCCATCGAAGATCGGGCCCCGGGCACAACAGGCAAACTCGGCCCCGCAGGCGGGCTCTGGATCGTCGGGATCGCACAGTGCTCCCTCCCCCGGTGAGCACAGATCCATGTCGACGTAAGCCTCGACCAGGACCTCGTCGATGGCCGCCTCGACGATGGCCGCCTCGGGTTCGAGCGAGTCGCTCGCGTGAATGCGCAGCCGCATCCCGGGTCGGAGTTCGACTCCACAAGCTGCAAACGCGACCGACTCCCAGGCGTTTGAGTCGGCCTCCGAGGGACCGTCGAGCTTCTCGAGCACGTGCACCGTCTCGCCGCCGGGCGCCTCCGGGTCGGGGACCAGCAGCTCGATGCGGAGGCTGAGCCCCGTGAGCTCGAGATCAGAGCGATGAAAGAAGCGCGCGAGGGACACGCTCAAGCTCAGGGCACCGGGTGCGTCGAAAGCCGGCGAGGTCAACGTGGTGGTCCCCCCGTCGACATCGGCCCCACCGTCGATTTTGTCCGGGTTGTGGCCTGTGAAGTAGCAGCCGTCGCCGATCTGGCAGGTCCCCGGTTGAGAGACCTGAGCGTCGAGATCGTAGACCAGCTCGGGCAGCCCCCGAACCCAGGCCCCCTCGCTCGCGTCGCCCGACACGGTCCACCCCAGGTGTTCAGAGAAGTCGTCGAAGAACACGGGCCGAGCGCCCGAGATCCATGCGGTCTTGAAGGCCCAGAGCTCGCTGTCGGGCGACTCGCTAGCGGGCAGGTCCCTGTCGAAGGCCCGCACCCGCCACGTGTATTGCCGGTCCTCGAGGAAATCGAGCGGCCCGGTGCAGGTGTCGGAGAAGCCCAACTCGCCGAGCTTCCCGTTGCTGAGTTCGACCTCGTCGACCCAGACCCGATACCCGACCTGCGTACCTCCGGCCTCCACCGGCTCCCAACACAGACCGACGTCGATGGGCACATCGACGGCGGTGTCGCTCGGACTGAACAAGACCGGCGCCTCGAGAGCGACCGCTTCGGTCCCCCCGCTGGTCTCCGCGGCCGAGACCTCGCTTTCGTCGCCGCTCCCGCCCGGGCACCCGGCCGCGAGTAAAACCCACAGGGCAGCGGCGCCCCACGCGATGGAGCCGCCCGCCGAGTGTGCCTGCCCCTCGACTCGCCGCACCTCGACATCGTCCACCAATCCACGCTGCCACAGTTGTGGGCTCCTGCAAACACCTGTCGGCGACCGCCCCGATCGACAAATTTGCTAGCGTAGAGACGTGGGGAGCCCCCAGAGCACACGCCCTGAACCCTCGGGCTTTACCCGACGACTGGTGAGGATCGCGATAGTCGGCCTCCCACTCCTGGGACTCGTGCTCGCCACCTGGACACCGACCACGGCCGGCGCCGCAAACGAAGCGCACGTCCGTACGCCCGTGTTGTGGCTCCCGACCCCCGCCTGTGGCGTGGTCGTCGAGCGCACGCCGGGGCTCTCCCTCCACCTCGAGTACGAGCTGCCTCTGGAGGACACGACCCTCACACCCGATGAGCTCGACGACAGCCGCACCCACCAGTTCTTCGGTTTCTGCCGCCAACGCCCGGCGACCGAGCTGCTCCCAAACTGGATCACCCGCGACGACCTCGACCGCAGCGTCGACGCCGGGTTCCTGGACCCGGCCCCGGCAGGGCTGCTCGTCCCTCTCGATGAAGACCCGAACTGGGCGGGGTGCTTCACGAGGCTCACCCCCGACGACGCACGCCGCCCGATCACCTTCGACAGCGCCGCCGCTGGTGTCGACTGGAAGCTCGACGGGCTCCCGATCGGGGTCTGGAGCGTCGCCGGTTACACCTTCGAACCGGACCTCAACCTCTGGTCCCCCCGGCCCGGGTTCACGAAGATCGTCGATGACCTCGGCGACCCCGACCAGGATCTCCCAGCCCTCGCCCTCGTCGCGGGCCAACAGACGCTGAAGGCCGGAACCGTGATCGATCTGGCAGGCTGCGCCGACGTGATCACCCCCGCGACCGTGACTTTGGAGTGGAGCCCCTTTGTCCCGGATCTGGACTGGCACGCCGCCGATGTACACAGTCTCGATCGCCAGACCCTCGACCGGCACAGGGTGGCCGAGGGCTCCCTGTCCCTGCCCTTCACCGTCCCCAGCGACGTCAGCGGAGAGATCCTGATCCGGGCACACATCGAGGATGCGCTCGGCCGCCGCTACACTGCCCACGCTCCGAGCCGCTTCGCCGTGGAGCCCTGCGCGCCCGACTGCGGCGGGGAGACTGGGAGTGAGACCGGCGATTCACACAGCGACGGGGCCGGCGGCTGTTCCGCGACCCGAAGGGCCCCGCGCTCCGGACCCACAGTCGTGCTTTTCGCGCTGCTGCTCGGAACCGGTCGTCTCCGCCGGCGCGGTCGCGCCGGCAGCACTCGCCCGGTCTAGCAGCCCGTGGCAAAACCCCTCACGACGCCTCGCTTGGCCCTTCCGCCGAGG